>NZ_JADPKX010000059.1:0-4621 GCF_023074155.1 Bradyrhizobium sp. 134
CGGCGGCTGCGAGATCGATGGCCGGGACGGAAGAATGGCCCGCGGCGCAGCCGAACAAAAGAATGGACGTACGCGATTTCTGCAATCGTCATCTCGGTCGTGAAAAAATCACTTGTCCATCTCATCCGTCGTGCGCAGGTGTTTCCAATGCTCTGCCGGGAAGTCGTAGAAAAGCCCGCAGCGTGTCTCGATCCTTGCGCAGGCAATCGGCGGCCTTCTCGTATTTCAGCGCGTAGCTCTCGATGAAGGCGTCGAACGCCAGCTCGGCTGTGGCCTTGGTTTCGGCCATCCATATCTCCTGCAACGCGCGTTTGGCTTTCGGCTGCTGGCTCTTCGGCAGCTTGGCAAGTACGTTGGCGGTCTTGTGCACCCAGCAGCGCTGCTCGCGCGTTTTCGGCCAGACCTCACCGGCCGCCTTCCAGAACCCGAGCGCGCCATCGGCGATGACGAGCTGCGGGGGCACGTCGAGCCCGCGCCGCTTCAGGTCGAGCAGCAGATCGCGCCAATCGTGCGCGCTCTCACGGGCGCCATCGGTGAAGCCGACCAGTTCCTTGCGGCCCTCCGGCGTCGCGCCGATCAGCACCAGGATGCACTGCTTTTCGTCTTCGAGCCGGGCTTCGAGATGGATGCCATCAGCCCAGATGTAGACGTAGCGCTTGGCCGACAGATCGCGCTTCTGCCACGCGCCGTGCTCGTCGAGCCAGCCGTCCTTCAGTCGGCCGATGGCGGATGCCGACAATCCGGCAGCATCCTTGCCAAGCAGCGCCGCCAGCGCCTCGGAGAAGTCGCCGGTCGAGATACCATTCAGATATAGGATCGGCAGCAGCGTCTCGATCGACTTCGACCGGCGCATGTAGGGCGGCAGGATCGACGGCGAGAACCGGATGCGGCCAGGATCGGCGGCGTCCGCTTCGCGATCGCGTACACGCGGCTGGCGGACGGCGACCGGACCGATGCCGGTCATCACCTCGCGCTCCGGCAGGTGACCGTGGCGGACGACGCGCTGGTGGCCGTCCCGGGTCTTCAAATCGGCATGCTGGCCGAGAAAGTCCGCGACCTCAGCCTCGACCGCTTTGGCGAGAAGGGCACGTGCCCCGTTGCGCAAGACTTCTGTGAGTTGATCGTCGAAGATTCCTGGCTGAATCAGATGGATGACGTTATCGTTGGACACGGCATATCGCTCCTTCGGTGGAGAAGTGGAGGCGTCAAGCACCCCCACGATATGCCGCCTTTCCGATTCCCGCCGTCACCAACTTTCGGCGACAGCTCGGTATCGACCCGTCCTCTCCTTGCGAGCCGCAAAGTGTTTGCTTTGATTGCCGCTCTCTCTTTCCTGTAGATGAATGAGTACGGATTTGCGAGCTGCTTGATCATGATCACGCCAGCGATTTGCGGTTGATGTCTGACGGCGCAAAAGTTCTCTTGATTAGACCATGTCTGCTGTGCAGTTGATATTTCGCCATATGGCTGATGAGGCTGCGTCTCGATCAGAAGCTGCAGGTGGCAGCTGGATCCGGCAACGATGGTGGTCTGGTTTGAAATGCCAGGCGTGATACGAACTTATATAAACTTGCGGGCGCCTTGCGAAACACGATTTCAGCTCCACGTGTTCAGAGTTGCGGTCAGACGCCGCAAGCCTTTGTCGAGTAATTCGAGATCGATGCCATAGGACAGTCGGACCCCGGCGGGGTCGCCAAATGCCGTACCCGAAACTGTTGCTACACCAGCATCCATCAGCAACACGTTAGCGATGGCATCTGCATCGAATTCCCGGCCGCAAGGCTTGGCCCGCCGCTGCCATCCGCTGAGATCAAGATAGAAGTGAAATCCGCCCTGGGCGGTGGGTTGTGGGATCCACTTCAGCGTTGACAGGATCGAGAGCCCCAGCGTTCGCGCATCGCCAACCTGACGCTGCAATTTCTGCTGGAAAGCGGCATCGCCGGACTCCAAGTGATGGAGTAGCGCATGCTGTGCAATGATATTCGGATCAGACGTTGTATGGCTTTGTAGTGCCTTTACCGCCCTGATGACCGTTTCAGGGCCAGCGAGATAGCCGATGCGCCAACCGATCAGGGCCAGGGACTTGGAAAACGAATTGACGATCAAAGTGCGGGCGCGGGCCCGAGGGTCTACTGAGACGATAGGGAGGTGAGTATGCGGGAGATGAGAGAAGGCCCCATAGCATTCATCGAAGATGATCCAGAGATCCCGCTCGATGGCTAGTTGGGCGATATCAGCAAGAGTTTCGCGGTTGTAGATCGTGCCTGTTGGGTTGTTCGGCGTGTTGACTACGATCGCCTTAGTTCTTGATGTAATGGCCGCGGCTAAGTCCGTTAACGCTGGCACGTAGTTGTTGTTTCGAGTTTCGATGAAGATCGGCGTGCCACCCGCCAGGACGATTTGTGCCGGGAAAGTCGTCCAATAGGGAGCGGGTATCAGCACTTCGTCGCCGGGATTGAGAAGAACCATGGCCGCATTGAAGAGCGCCTGCTTGGAGCCGCTCGTCACCGCAATTTCGTCTCTCGACCAGTGCTGAGCGGTCTCAGCGGAAATCTTGCGACTAAGGGCTTGATCCAGCTCCGTCGGGCCCACGGTGTCGATGTAGCGGTTGAGATTGCGATTAATTGCCACGATGGCGCCGTCGCGAACCATCGGCGCTAAGTCACCCCTGATCTCATTGGCCGTCAAGTCGATGATTTGGTCGGCGCTCACTGCAGCTGCTTTGGCCACGGACCAGGCCGTGTCGGTACCCAGCGATTTAAACAAGGCTGTCCGTTGCGCTAACATGTGCGCTCTCCGTCAATCCACATGACTGTGGCGCGAGTTGTTACTCCCTTAGAACGAAGACCCGATCATTCAAAGAGACGAATCATCGTTGAGGCCGCTTTCCCGAAAGGAGATAGGCTGCCAGGGCTTCGCCTACGATTAGACGACCATTGACTTAGTAAGGAGATTGGGTCGGTAGATGGCACTAATGCACAGGTGGCCGCGTGAGAGTTGTCGCGCATCGTACGTCCGAAGTCTCGGGGCAAATCGTTGATTCGTGTGCAGTGCAGGCTAGGGTGGGCGGTTTCATGACGGCGGTCCTTGATCGTGCGCTGTTGTGTGAATGGAACCTGTTGTCGTAGCGCAGTTCAGCAGTGGTAGGAGAGAACGGATTGTCGCATGGAGAGTGGGTCGTACCTCGACACTCGAAGACTTCGGCTTACGCGTATTGGACCAACGTTCATCATGCTCTGTCGTCGAGATCAATCACCAGTATTGGTAGTTGATCGGAGCGTATCTTGCGATGAAGATGCAGTCAGGGCGGCGGCGTTCGTTAATCAAGAGTTCCTTATAGGGCGGATTCAGGCGGTCGTCGCAACACCGACCATGTTCACTTATGGCAGCGACTCGTCAAGCGCCTCTGCCGGCGTTTTCCAGCCCAGATTTTTTCTCGGTCGAGCATTGAGGGCCGCTGCCACAGCGGCGATTTCGTCCGCGCTGTGGATGCTCAGGTATGTGCCTTTCGGGAAGTACTGGCGTAGGAGCCCATCGGGTTCTCGTCGGGGTCGCAGAAGTAGACTTGGACACCCCGCATCGACCTTGAGACGATCATGCTGGACCATTTCGGCTCCCTGATCCCAAGTCAGCGAAGGGCGCAGTTCTTGGGGCAAGGTAATGATAATGATGGTGCGCGTAGTCGCGCGGCGCCCAATCTCCCGGATGGAATGGCCCTGCACCTTGAAAAGCGCAATCTCTTCGCACCCACCAATGACAAGTATCGCCCGGAGAGCGCCTTTGCTGAGGACTTGAACATCGCTGGTGACATGCCGCCCGCCTTTCGAAACCATCTGGTTCCTACGGGCTGTGACACCCCGGCTTCCAGCGCACCATCTTCGCGGCTTTGTCCGCGGCGATAGCTCGCAGAAACTTCTCTGTTCATCCCACCCAGCCACAGGCGGTCGTCCTGGCGTTGGTAGTGGCGCTTGTCCAGACCGTGCCGATCGCCGCTTTCGAATGCTCATTGCAACCTCCAAATCCGGAGTGTTGCGACGACCGCTTGAATCCGCCCAATACGCCTCGGCGGAGTATCGCAAGATGATGCAGTCCGCCGGCTTCCGCGCCTCGATGAGCCGCAGGGTCGATTGCTATGACAACGCTCCGATGGAGAGCTTCTCCATACGCTCAAAACCGAACTCGTCCATCACCAGATTATGCAACACGTGAGGGCTTTTACAATCGAACGCGAAGCCACTCGGCCATTGGATATCTCAGTCCGATCGAGATGGAGCTAGAAGGCAGCCTAGCATTACAGTTGCCGTTTTGCTTTGAGATGCGCGCGCTGAGCGGCAGCCTGGTGAGCTCTGCGCCAGAATGACCATGCGATGACATGCGCGGGTTGGATCCGCTTTCGAGCAAGCCTGCTGGCGATGCGGCGGATTTCCTGGATTGACCAACGGATCAGTGGCGGTGTGGGTATGCTTTGGCTTTTGCCGGGGGGCGGCGTTTGGTTTTTTTGGGCGGTGGCGGATTGGCGCGGGACGCCGATCTGGCAGTTCGTGATCTTCCCTGCCGAACCAGTGTATTGCCGTGCCACTCCGCACGAGGCCTTGCCCTGCTTGAGAAAGCCGGTCTCGTC
>NZ_JADPKX010000031.1:0-4171 GCF_023074155.1 Bradyrhizobium sp. 134
ACATCGCGCTAATCCGCCACCGCCCAAAAAAACGAAACGGCGCCCCCCGGCAAAAGCCAAAACATAACCACCCCACCACTGATCCGTTGGTCAATCCAGGAAATCCGCCGCATTGCTATCAGACTTGCGCGGAAGCGGATTCAACCCGCACACATCATCGCATGGTCCTTCTGGCGCAGAGCTCACCAGGCTGCCGCTCAACGCGCCCACTTCAAATCAAAAAAGCAACTGTAATGCTAACCCTGTCCATTTTTTCGGGGGAAGATCATCCATCACCGAACCAGCGCGGCAAAACTCATCGCGACTTGTCGAAGGGTGAAGCCGGTACAGAACCTCGCGGCAAACGGTGCCCGTGGGCGTTCTCAAACCTCGTTGTACAATAAAGAACGTGCCGTGGGCAGATCGGCATACGCAGATCGCGCGATCGACGCCATTGAATTATTGAATTCAATCAATGTTGACGATGATCTTTCCCATGGCCTTTCGAGTGGTCAATTGGGCAATCGCATCGCTAGCCTCGGATAGCGGAAAGCGCGCAGTTATGCATGGTCGCAGCTTGCCACTTTCATACCACCCTAGTAACTCAGCTACGCTGCGACTAAGGTGGTCAACACTCCGGTCGAGCCACGCCCCCCAGAACACGCCGAGAATTTGGCAAGACTTTAGCAATGGAAGATTGAGCGGAATTTGCGGGATGCCCGCGGTAAATCCTACTACGAGGAAGCGACCGTCCCAAGCTATCGCGCGCAAAGCCGCCTCAGAGTATCCGCCTCCTACGATATCGCATACAACATGTGCGCCGTCAGGTTCGCACGCCTCTTTGAGAAGGCGCACGACGTCTCTACGGGAAGCCGGGCCGAACGGCGCAACGCCATATATCACTGAGCGGTCTGCTCCGTGTGCTCGAACTAATCGTGCTTTCTCCGCGGTAGAAACTGCCGCCACAACGCGAGCGCCCATCGCTTTTCCAATTTCAGTTGCCGCGAGGCCGACACCGCCAGAAGCTCCAAGCACAAGGAGCGTGTCACCACTTTTCAGCGCGCCCCTCTCTTTCAATGCGTAGTAGGACGTACCATAAGTCAAAATGAACGCGGCCGCTTCGTCAAACGGCATTGTATCCGGCATCACCACACAACGGCTCGTATCGATGACAATCTTCTGCGCCATTGCCCCCCATCTAGAGAATCCCATGACGCGATCACCAGGTCGAAGCGAGCATACGCCAGTCCCAGTCGCTTCGACAACGCCAGAAAATTCGGCACCAGGTGAGAATGGCCTTTTTGGTTTGAATTGATACTTGTCTTCTATGATCAGCGCGTCCGGAAAATTTACACCGCTTGCCTTGACACGAACGACAACCTGACCAGGGCCAGCCACGGGATCGTCAACGTCTTCTAGCGTCAGTGTTTCCGGGCCTCCAATCGATCTGCTTACAATCGCTTTCATGCATACTCCTTGGAAGACAGTGTTGACTTGGCACGCATTGCGGTCGCGAACGCGACCGCGGCGGTCTGGCTCACCTGAAGGTAGGCTCTACGTTGAGTTCATCGAGGCGTCTTCGGCCTCCTGCTTACTGATTATTCCCTTGTCACCCCGATTCTCGACCTACGGCCGATAACAGAGATGCTTCATCATCAGCTTCAGCTTGCTCCTCCAATCACGTGCCGGATTGGTTGGACCTCTGCCCCTGATGCCCCCCAATCACTCGCGAGACGCGGGCATTTCGGCGAGGTTGACATCAGCACGTAAACCTGACCTGGCATAAAATCTTCCTCCAAGCATCCCGCTATGTGCGTGAAGACCTCCCGAAATGCGGCCTCAGCTCGCCATACATTGTTACGTTCTCTTGCAGGATTTGCGATAAACATCACACGGCACTTGCAGTCGCTTGAGTTCTGGCGATCTCCGTGACGATACTGTCTCTCGTGCGCGGGACGTTTCGAAGACGAGAGTTTTGGCAATTCACTGCCTCAAACGTCAGGCTTCTGCCGCCCCCAGCAGAACACAGCTTCCTCCTTCGTCAACGATGTTTGCGGTAAGAGCAGCTCGGCTCTATCGTGACGATCAATTTCGCTCCTCAACTCCTCCCCTGTTACCCACACGAGCCAATCATCGTCGACAATATCATCTTCTACCAACCGTAACTTGGATCCGCCGGGCTCGTAATGCACGTATCCGTTTTGCACAACAACGCCTTTGGCCACTCGCCAGCGCGGTACAAGTGCACATATGAAATCAGGAGCCCACATGGCGAAAGACACGCCGCGCGCTATTCCTGATGTTATTTTGGGGATACCCTGTCCCCTAAAGTCTCTGCGCACCCAAAGATCCCCGTGATAGGCAACCTTTCCGGCCATCTTCTTCGCGCTTGGTGCTACGCAAATGCACCGATCTTGAGGGTGTGCATGTAAGCTCGGGTCGGCATAAAACGCCTTCAGGGATTGAAGATGTTCTGCAAAGTTGCCGTCCGAAAGATCATACAGCCGAGCAGCTTCTAAGAGCACGACCTCATTATGCTTGTCGACACCTACGATCCAATATCCCTCGCCTGACCTAATAGGCGAGCGATCTGGTCGAAAGTTTGGATAAGTTGGAGCTTTTGTAGGAGTGGATCGTGTGATCGAGACATACTTATCAAAATCCGAACCTATTGAAAGCTTGATGCCCCTTTCGAGTGCCGCATCGTCATATACTTGAAGAAGCCGTGAGACGCGCAACGGATCGATTGAGCCTGCCATTGGTGTCCTTTTGTCATAATGAGCTAAATCATAGCTTAATTCATCGTGCACCATTAGCGATCGTCGAGATACCACCTGCTCTGGTAGGCCCCCAGGTCGCGGCAGTGCAAGTGAGCAAGGTTCCCGCCGTGATCACCCTCACAGGATCAACGAATGAGATCTTCGTCATCTTTCAAGCCGCCAGAACTACCTTCTGTCGGCAAGCCATTGATCTGACGCTCGGCTTGGCGATCCGCCTCTTCTGCTGGGCGATCAGCACCTGCTTCCGACGCTCTCGCGCGCGAGCCACTGCGAGTTCGATCGCGATCGCGGAAGCGCGCTCGGCTCCCGGCGGCCTCTTTCAGTGCGGCAACCTCATCCGGAGCAGCGTCACGATATCATCCAGGCCACACAATGAATTGCGGATCGAATGGAACTGCCCAGTCACGTGAATCTAAAGTTCGCCACATAAGGTTTGCTGGGCTTTGTGGCAGAAGCGTTTGACGGAAGCCAGAATCTGGTCAGCAGACTTGGTCCATTTGAAGGGCTTGGGAGTTTTTGTTGTGCAGGTCGATGAAGGTACGGATGTCGGCCTCGAGCTGCCTGACGGAAGTGTGAACACCTCGCTGGATCTGCTTTCGGGTGAGCTCAGGGAACCAGCGTTCGACCTGATTGATCCATGACGCGGAAGTCGGCGTGAAGTGGACGTGATAATGTGGCCGACGGGCGAGCCACGCTTTGATCCTGGGTGTCTCGTGGGTGGCGTAGTTGTCCATGACGATATGGACATCGAGGCCTTCAGGAACTTGAGCATCGATATCTCTTTGAAAAACTTCAAGAACTCGACTGCCCGGTGGCGCTTGTAGCATTTGCCGATGACGAACCCCGAGGCGACATCGAGCGCGGCAAATAGCGTGGTCGCACATAGCTGTGCGTACGATGCTCCGGTATGCCGGGCATCCTTGGAAAGACCGGCTGCTCGCGATCGAGGGCCTGGATCTGGCTTTTCTCATCGATGCTGAGGACAAGGGCTCGGTTCGGCGGGGACAGGTAAAGGCCGACGATGTCGCGTACCTTGTCGACGAACAGCGGATCGCTCGATAGTTTGAATGTCTGGCTACGGTGCGGCTGCAAGCCGAACGCCGCCCACATTCGGCGGATCGTGGTGGGGGAAAAGCCGGTCTCCGCAGCCATCGAGCGGATCGACCAGTGCGTCGCGTCGTCCGCAACGTCCGCTCAATCACGGCAGCAACCTGATCGTCGTTGATGGTTCGAGGGCGGCCAGGACGGGCCTCGTCGAGCAGGCCATCACAGCGATCCTTCAGAAACCGGCGACGCCACTTGCCAACGGTGTGTGCGGATTCCGGGGATTGCGGCCAGAGATTCCGATTGAACGCGACCATGCATTCCGATCGAAGGCGGCCACCTGTTCCGACGAAGGCGGCCGGGGTGTC
>NZ_JADPKX010000052.1:0-836 GCF_023074155.1 Bradyrhizobium sp. 134
GACGATGTCGCGCAGGGCATCAGCGTCCCAATCCCCGCGACCCAGGATCGCCTGCTGCCGCCATGGGCCGGGATCGCCAGCCGCCTCCGCGCGCATCCAACCGGTCTTGCGCTGCTCATCTCCGAGCAGACCTTCCAGGAACAGGCCTGCATTCGTCGCCACACGCTCTTGCGTGAACAACGGACGTATCCGCTGCTTGACCTCTCGAAGCGACGCCGCCCACAACGCAAGCGTCTCCTCAACCGACGCGGCCCGCGTCCACGACATTCGAATCATGGTTGCCCATGGATTCAGAAGCCCGCAAACAAAGCAACTGTAATGCTAATAGAGGTCGAAGCGGCCTCGATGGCCGCCAGCGCTAATTGCCCATCGAGGCACAACAGCACATCATCACAATCTGCTTCTATCGTTGCGGCCTTGCCGCCGTTAGAAGGATGCCGAGATCGACCCGGAGCTATCGCCAATTTTTGGTGACGGCCGGAGCCGGTCAGGCGGCGGCGGTTGCGGGCTGACCGTCGGTCGGCTTGGCGATGACCTCGATCCCGTTGTTGAATGTCACACCGAGAACGAGTTTTGGCAACTGGTTGTGGCCATCGAGACGACGCCAATTTTTCTGGGCGCCCTCGACCAGTTTGAAGACCATCGCGAGCGCGGTCTTGTTGGATAGACAGCCCTTCGATCGGATCGTGCGATGACGCACGGTGGCGAAGGTGCTTTCGATGGGGTTGGTAACCGGTATGAGATTTCTCGGTGCCAACGTTCCGCTGCGGTGTTCTGCGTCGTGGCGTATGGTGCGACCATCGGGACAGAGGCACCGGGAGCACGATGTGCGGGCA
>NZ_JADPKX010000046.1:0-580721 GCF_023074155.1 Bradyrhizobium sp. 134
AAATTGACTGCATAGGCTGCTCCTCCGAATCGTGGGAGCCTTAAACGGCGCCCAGTCTTTGGCACTCTCGTGCCCGGGGAGGAGCCGTCCACAGCATCACAAGCTGACATCAACAGCACGATACCAAAGTCATGGTAGCTTGTCGGCAGCCCGGGTCCTTGTTCGGCGACTCGCGGGCAGAAGCGGACATCAACCAACCGACATTCCCCGCCGAAACCAATCGTGCTCGGCCGACGAACGCCGCTCACCGTCGCTGTGACGTAGGGTCTGCAATCGCGCCGGCCAGATTGCCCGACCAAATGAAGGACGTGTCCAGAACTCTTTGCTCCCGGACGGCCGTTCTTCGAACTGTTGAAGTATCCTTCCATCATTCGGCACCTGGGCCCTCACGTACATGTGTCCGGCGGGTCCGCCTTCCACGGAAAATCACTATTGAAGTACGATCGTAATTTTATATTATAACCGTAATGGCATTGAGCTGAGTGGTCTTTTTAGCGGAAGCGGGAATGCCACCAATTACCTTCTTTGCGAGGATCTCATGGAACACATGATCGCCACTGCACGCCAGTTTGCATCGCGAGACATCACAGATCTCACCTCGCTTGGGCTCGCAGCCGCTGCAGCAGCGGTTGGCAACGGCGACATCACGTCGGAAGTCTACACCACTGCGCTTCTGCAGCGCGCCCGAGCGCTTGCCGAGCTGAACGCCTTCATCACCATCGACGAGGTCGCTGTGCTCGAGGCAGCGAGGGACGCGGACAAGGCGCGTGCGGCCGGCTCGGCGGCCACGCTCCTTGGCGTGCCCCTCGGGGTGAAGGACAGCTATTTGACGAAAGGACTGCCTACTAGCCTGGGCGTCGAAGGCCTCTCTCATTTCGTGCCGCGCGAAGATGCCGACGCTGTCCGGGCCATTAAGGGTGCGGGGGCTTTGGTCTTCGGCAAGAACAACCTCGTCGAGATGTCGTACGGCTTGACCGGTCACAACGCACGTTACGGCCAGGTGAAGAATCCGCACGCACGAGATCGCGTGTCGGGCGGCTCGTCGAGCGGCTCCGCCGCATCCGTGGCCGCTGGGCTCGTTCCCGCGTCCTTGGGCGGTGACACCGTTGGGTCCATCCGGGTACCCGCATCGTTCTGTGGCGTCGTGGGCTTCAAGCCAACGACCGGGCGTTGGCCGCGCTACGGCGTTGCGCCGATCTCCCATACGCTCGACACGACGGGCGTATTTGCCCGAAGCGTTGAGGACTGCATTCTGGTGGATCAGGTTGTGACTGGTGAAGAGGCTGCGGAGTTCTCCCACGGCGGCTACGGCCTGAAGGGAGCCCGGCTGGCCTTCGCGCCGCGACAGTTCCTGGATCTGGTGGACTCCGAAGTCGAGACCCGCTTCCGCGCGGTGGTTCAGCGGCTGCAGGAGGCCGGCGCCGAGGTCGTTGAAGTAGACCTTGGCGAAGACTTCAATGCCCTCGTCCAAACTGCGACGTGGGGCATCTTCGCTCATGAGACGATGGGCGCAGTTTCGGAATTTCTTCGCCGCCATGACATTCCGACCACGTTCGAGGCCATTTACGAGGGCCTTAAGCCCCAACTTCGGCAGGCGTGGGGGCACATCGTAGTGCCGGGTGGTGCAGGTGCCACTTCGGCAGAGGCCTATCGGACGGCACTCGATGTGAGCCGGCCGGAAATCCAGCGACGGCTCAACACGGCGTTCGTCTCTCATGGGGCGCTGGTCATTCTGCAACCGACCACGCCCTGCACGGCGCCTCTGATCGAGGAGCGGGCGACCGTCCATATCGCGGGGCAGGAAGTCAGCTACCTCGCTTTGGCCAACCACACCGTGTCGGCAAGCAGCGTGGGGCTGCCCGCTATCAGCCTTCCTGTTGGCTTGTCTCGCGCGGGGCTGCCGATTGGGCTCGAGCTGGATGCTCCCTTAGGGCGCGACCGGGAGCTTCTAAACCTTGCCCACGGCATCGAAGGCATCTTGGGCGGCAAGTCGAGTGCGATCTAACGAAGTGGCCGCTTCGCGTGGCGAAGGGGCCGCATGCAAACAACGACAACCGATTAGAGGATCAACAGATGGCCAATGCACTGCACTCAACGCGTGCCATTCCGGTCGAGCACGTCACCATCCGCTCAACAAAGCCTTTCGAGGACGTTCGTGCCAAGCTCGCGACCTTGGCACCCCGCATCGATGACGGGATCTTCACTCTCCTGCGATACGGTGAAGGCACGCGCGCGCTGCGAGAGTTGGAGGCCGGTCCGCCGCTCACCATTTTCGGTCAGCGTGACCATGGGGCACTCCTGGCTATTGCTGGGCTGACGCGCCGATCCATCCAGTTTGATATTGGAAATCCGCTCACCGCATCCAAGATGACCCGCCATCAACTGTCGGCGGGGCTATATGCGCCCATTCGCGTCCTATTGCGGGAGGATGACGATCGCGGTGTCGCGTTTGAATATGATCGACCAGCATCCGTTTTCGGTCAGTTTGGCAGCGATAATGTCGATGCAGTAGCCCAGCAGCTTGATCGCGACCTCCAAGCCCTGTTGGAAGCGGCTGCAGCCTAACGGCTGCGGGATATTGGTGGAGTGGAGAGAAGATGCGTTTTGAGAAAGGTCATAAAGCAGCGACGCGACGGCACATCATCGATGTGGCGTCGAAGTGCGTGCGCCGAGACGGCATCTCCGCCGCTGGGATCGCCGGGATCATGGGCGAGGCCGGCCTGACCAAAGGCGCATTCTCTCCGCACTTCGAGTCCAAAGACGCGCTCGTTCGCGAGGCGCTGGCGAGCGCGCTCAGCGACCAACAACATCGCCTCGATGAGGATCAGCGGAGGGGCCTGGCCCTCGAGGGGGCGATCCGGAGATACCTCAACCGCGCTCACCTCGAAGACCCGGCGGAAGGGTGCCCTTCGGCGGCGTTGCTCCCGGAGATCGCCCGCCAGCCCCTGTCCACTCGGCAGGACTACGAGAAAGCGCTGCGAAGCTACGTTTCGTCGCTGGCCGCACTACTTCCGGATGCCGATTCTGCAGCGAGCCGGCGCCGCGCGACCGCCATCTTCGGCCTCATGGTGGGCACCCTCCAGTTCGCGCGGGCCGTCCCCGACACTGTCCAGGCGGAGCAGATCCTGGAAGGCGGCGTTGAGGCCGCGCTGCAGTTGGCGCGAGCTCCATCTTCCTACTAGGAAGCACCGAAAGGCTATGGGCTATGATCACCGATGTCAGCTTCTGACCTAGCGCGACATATCGCGCTACCGCACCAACTCGGTCGCGAACCGGGCGCGATCGTTCGTCCTGAGTCTGTGCGTCCCGAAATAGGAGTTCTGCGTAATGGCACCGCGCGCTAACTGGAAAGGCTTCCTGCGATTGTCTCTGGTTTACCTGCCCGGTGGCGCTTTACCCCGCCACATCCGAGAGCGAGAAGATCTCGTTCAACCAGCTCAACCGGCAGACCGGCCACCGAATCAAGTACCTGAAGGTGGACGTGGACACCGGTGACGAGGTCCCGAACGAGGACATCGTCAGGGGCTACCAGATCGAGAAGGACCAGTTCATCGAGGTCACCAAAGAAGAACTCGAGGAGGTCGCGCTGGAATCCACGCGCACCATCGAGATCGATGAATTCGTGGACAAATCCGACATCGATCCGCGTTACCTTATCCGGCCCTACTACCTTCGCCCCGATGGCAAGGTCGGTCACGACGCCTTCGCCGTGATCCGGGAGACCATCCGAGGGATGAACAAGGTCGCGATCGGGCGGGTCGTGCTGACCAGTCGCGAGCACATCATCGCGCTTGAACCATGGACAAGGGTCTGGTCGGAACGCTGCTTCGGTATCCGTACGAGGTGCGCAGCGAACAGGAATACTTTGACGAGATCCAGGACGTCAAAGTCACCAAGGACATGCTCGACCTCGCGAGGCACATCGTCAATCAGAAGGCGGCCCGCTTCGAGCCGGAGAAGTTCGAAGATCAGTACGAAAGCGCGCTGATCGAACTCATCAACCAAAAGCGCGCCGGCAAGACGATCACGCCAAAGGAACGGCCCCGCGGTGAGAACGTCGTTGATCTGATGGACGCGCTGCGCAAGAGCGTCGGTGGCGCACGGGCGGGGACCAAGGCTGCGAAGAAGCCGGCCAAGAAAGCGAAGAAGGGGGCGGCCGGCCAGAAGGAAATGCTTATGCCGATCGAAGGCAAGAAGTCGGTGCAAGAAGCCGCGGCAAAGAAGCCGGCCAGGTCGCAGCGTAAGTCAGCGTGAAGTACCCAGTGACCTCGGACGGACGGTATTTCGCCGCGCGCCGCCGACTCCGGAGCTCCGAAAGTCGACGAGTCGCATAACTCACCGCTAGTGCGACAGCTTATGATGCCAGGCGGGCGGTGCGCTACGCCGAGGCGAGTTCGCATGCTGAAGCGGAAGCCGCTACGCATCAATTCGTTGATGAAGTTGGGCGGGCTCTGGACGAGCGACGCTCCACTTGGTGCGACGACACGCTCCTGATCTAAGTCGACCCATGGCGAAGAACATTCTTGCCTCAGCAGAGACATAAACAGCGTCGGCTAAGAGAAAAAGCGGGCCTTAGACGAAAGCCGTCCGCAACGAAGCGTTTTGAGCGTTGAGCACATCAGCTGCCGACATTCCGATCTGTAAGCCGCTGGTTTTGGTGTGGCTTCATCCCTTGCACCGATTAAAGGTATCGCCCAAAACCTACCGACCCGCCGCCCCGGTCAACCGCCCAATTTGGCTAGCCCCCACCAAGTCCCAAACGAGTTTAACGGCCGACCAGCTTCCTCAACTTGTCGAGGAGGGGTTTGGTAATTTGATCAGGCACAATCAAGTACCTCATACCCGTCAGATGGTTTGCAACTTTAACTTGGTCGCGCAAATCCTTGAGCGATGCATTTTCAGGAACGTCGCCTCCGAGAGACAACCTGTTAAGCAGCTTAGTGACATCTTCTGGTACTGTGCCAGCGGGAAAGGCCTTTCTTTCAAAAGCGTTGCGGTAACCTTCTGGACATGGCCCCATTGCCACTAGCGAACTCAGCTCGTTCTCATCAAGAACTCCGTCTGGCCTTACCGCACCGCCTTCTCCAGATTCGTAGGCGTCGATCAAGGCTGGCACCATTCGGTGAGAGCTGTATTGTGCCTCCGGTACACAGAGAGCTCGCAACGCGCTTTCAATATAGGCATTGGCGTGTACCTTGGGATCATAGTTCGCCAAATAAGCCTCGTAGGGCCGCCCTTGAGCCACGTCACGCAATATGCCCAGAAGTTCAGAGCTTATTACGCCGGCTTGCTCCTCGCTATCTTCACTGTTAAGGCCGTATTTATCTTTCAGGCCTTTCACTACCGATCTCAGATCCTCGTTCGTCCACTCCTTACCGGGTTTTGGGACAGAAACCTTAGCCAACGACGCTGCTTGGAGAAAAGTGCTGTTGATCCGCTTGTTCTCGAAGCGCGTGAACAGTCCAACCTCGAACGCGTCCACGAAACCATGCTTGTCGCAACTCTCGTACTTGTCGACCGCAGCTGTTATTGCCTTCATCCGTTGCGGTGTATCAAGAATATACGACGACTGCTTGGGTGAGGATGTCGGCAGCAAGGGCGGTGATACGATGGGCTTTCTTGCTCCTCGTGGGTCTCGTTGGCTACGTGGCTGGTCAAGAAGGGGCGCGTTTTCATAACCCTCGAAGAACTGCGATAGCGCAGATCGGGTAGCGGAGTCCTCGCCACCAACCACGCCATCGACGTCGACACATAATACACGTTGAATTTGCGCTATAAGCGTCGGTGACAGCAGCCTCTCGATGGCCGGCGGCGCGATCGGGTTAGCGAACAGCGAAGCGTCCACTCCCGATTGTGAATTCGAAGAGGATCGCGACATCTCCATACTCTTAAGTTTTCCGAGCGCCTGTTCGATCCGCTGATCGAATGATGAATCAGCTGTCAGAAAGAGAGCATCGAGATTACTGGCCGCCTTAGCCCAGTTTTGCTCTCGAATAGAATTTGCGAGGTCCAGAACGCTCCCTTTCACTTGGTCCAGCTTGCTTTTTGTCAACGAAAGGGTAGTCGCCTGCTTCTCTTGAGAATCCGCTGCAATCTTCGCTTTCGTTGCCGCCTCCGCCGCCTTCGCCTCTGCGTCCTTCACTTTCCCGAGCGCTTCTTTTTCCTTGGCTTCAGCAGCCGCCGCTTTTTCCTTGGCCTCATTAGCCTTCGCCTGCTCGTCCTGATAGGTAGCTGTGGCTTTGCGAGTTACCTCAAATAATTTCTCGAGGTCACTAATCTGAGCCGACCGGAGGTTCCTCATCGCATCCGCTGTCTGATTCAAAAGCGCTCCAGACTCGTGGATTCTTCGAATGGTCTCTTGTTGCTGTTCAGCGATTTTGGAATAAAAAAAATAGATTGCGACCGCCGACAAAGCGACAAGGACCACGACAAGGGCGACCAGAGAGGCTTGTAGCTTCACGATACCGATTGTTTCTGAAGCGACATCCCAGGCTGTACGTCCAATAATATGCTCGGGTGCGCTGCTCTTATCAATTGGAGCCTTTCCCATTTTCCCACTCCAGATATCCACCCAAAGTACTCGGACATGATAGCAGCGCAGCTTGGCTCCGAACACGAAAATTTCGCCCGCGCAACCTGCGCGTTGCGAAAAAATGCTCTGTCGCCACGGCACGGTGTTAGTCCGATTGGGTATCACAGCCGGGTCAGAGCAAAGGCTGCGTACGCTTACGGCAATGCACTCGAAAGCGCGTATGATCCATTCATAAATCGTCAGCCTACATTGGCTTGCGGAGAGAACTATTCAGCTCAAGACACGGTCAGAGGCTCCGCGCCCCTGTCTTGGCAACAGCATGTACGAATGATCCCGAATGATTACAGTCCAGCGTCCTGTTAGCCGTCGATCTTGCGTCGGGAGGACGAAATGGGCTTGGGAAAGCAGGCTAAGACGTTGAGCAAGGGGCAAGCCGAGGCCACGCTCGCCTACCTGTCGACCACCAGATACCCGGAGCGAAACAGATTGATCTTCCTACTCTCGGCCAAAGCCGGGCTCAGAGCGAAGGAGATAGCTCGGCTAACATGGCGGATGGTGTGCGACTCCGCTGGGCAGGTTGGTCAAGCGATCCACCTCTCCAACTCGGCGAGCAAGGGTAAGTCTGGTCGAGTGATACCGATGCATTCTGAGGTGAGAGCCGCGCTCATCGCATACCGGCAGACCGAGGCCAGATCGTCGGCAGAATTCGTGATTGGTACCGAGCGGCTGGCCTGTACGTCACCGCAGGTCATCGTGAACATGTTCCAGCGATGGTACCGTCACCTAGGCTTAGTCGGTTGCTCAAGCCACAGCGGCCGAAGAACCTTCATCACGGGAGCGGCCCGGAAGATCTCCACAGTTGGCGGATCGCTCAGAGACGTCCAGGCCCTGGCCGGACACTCAAACTTGCGAACAACGCAGCGATACATCGAAGAGAACGCAGACGCGCAGAGAAGGCTCGTTCAGCAGCTTTGAGTATTTTCCGAAGTAATGTATTTGCTCCGTTCTGAGGTCGCTCACTCGATGTGAGCCGCTACCAGCCCGACGAGAGTCGAAACCCTAGCGTCGGAAATGCCTTTCTTTCGGACCCGCTGCCGAAAGAGGGCACAAGTACAGGTTGACTGACTTCGGCGAATTGGCTTCAATCCGAGCTTTTGGAGGCCTAGCCAAGATGCGGATTGTCGGTGAGCTTGTGGCCCGTGAGTTTTCCCGGTTGGGGCTTGTTCTAGTATTGCTCTGCGAAGGGATGTCTTTTGTCTATGCCGAGGAGCCTCCGCCGGATCTTCCCCGCAATCCCTCAAGTGGGATGAATCAGGTTGGCTCGCTTTCGGAATTTTTCAAAGGCAGAACACCGTACGAGTTCTGGCTAACAACGCTAATAATGCTGTTTGGCTTGGTGGTGATTGCAATGCTTCTTTGGTTTGGGCGCCGGGGAAACAATCGGCCCGAAGAGATGGCCCGGCACGTGATAGTCGTGTTCGTCGTATCAGCAGCGCTAATTTTGGTAACCGCCGGTTACAGCAACGATCAAATTGCACCAGCTTTTGGGCTATTAGGGACCATCGTTGGCTATGTATTGGGCCGATTGGGAGTCAAGCCAGGAGCAAACGGAAATGTTGATCCTCAAGCTTAGAGAAGCAGCTCTCACGGTTTTCATTGCCGTCGTATCGATATTTCCACTCGTTAGTGAAGGTATTGGCCAGTCTGATCGCCTTCCTCGTGAACCCCTTGAACCCGGAGCACGTGCTCGCCAATACCCGGCAGGTTTGGCAAATCCCGCTGCTATCCCCGTCAACGCTGTAACCGTGAGTAATTTTGGGGACGCGACGCTCGCGTTCTCGGCATCGGATGGAAAGTCTAAATGGCGGCAGTTTCGTATCGCTCCGGGTGAGACAGTTGCGGTAAGCTGTGCGGATTGTCGCGAAAGCATTTCCCTCGCCTTCAACGATGGTTCTTCGAACCGTGTCACGCCGATCAGTCTCGGCAAGCGCTATGCCCTATACTGGCTTACAAGTGCTAACCGGTGGGACATATCTACATTTCAAGACTTAGAGGCGAGCGGAGCTCTAACCAAGTAAGTCGCAGAGGGGTTCGCATGCGACGAGATCAGCTATTTCGTATATTTGCAATCGGGCTTGGGCTGACAATCGCTTCTGCGGCCAACGCATTAGAATCTCGTCAGCCTTCCAACGGTGCTCGCGCGGCGCGTGACGCAAAGGTTATCCCCCCGGTCCCTGCTCCATCGAGTACTTCGCGGATTACTGCACAAGCTGCGAAAGTGTTCGCAGATATCAAGCCGGCTGATTTTCAGATTGTTCTTGATGACCCGACATCCATCGAGATCGGAATTCCAAAGATCATCGTAGGGTCTCGTCAGCGCACAAAGCGAGGTTCGTTGTGGTCTTCAGCTGATAGAGCTTTGCAGATCGAAACATTGGACTTTACAGACGCCGAAGGCCTTGAGGCTTTACATAAGCGCCTTGTTGCCGTTCCGGGTCGTGTTCTAGATCAAAATTACACTGTGCCACTCGACCGAGATATGTTCGCGCTTCATGGTTTTGACCGCGATGGCACTTTGTTTCACGTCGAATTTCATAAGCGCGGAACGACAATAAGAGGCTTCTCGATATCCTACGCGGACGCCAAACTTTGGCCGACGGTAACGCGGGTGATGAGCACCTTCGTTCCATTTCCCAACGACGAGGTATTTGACGCTAAGCCCTGCGAAGGGTTTTCGCGGCCAGCTGTAACTCCTTCGATTTCTCTCACATTGAGTACGCAGGCAGGAGCGGTGGGAGAGGCACTCACGTTGACTTGGGAACTGGATAAACTCGTTACGAAGCCCCCGAGTTACCTGATCGTCGTCCTACCAGACGCAGTTCGCGTGAAGGGCGCCGGCTTCTTCGCTCTAAGTTCGAAGGCCAAACTGAATCCTACCGGAGTTCAATTCGGGCACGATCAGACACGTTTAATAGTCCCGCTCCACACTGCGTTCAGTTCGCGGTCTGGTCGGATGGACATCATTCCATACATGGCGGGATCGTTTCCGATCCGGTGGGCAGTAGTAAACGGCGGCGCATGCCAAACTCTAGTCGCCAGCGGCTCACTCGATGGCGTGCAGATCCGGCCTGGTGCGCCAAGGCTCGTGATCAACGACGAGTTTTCACAACGGATTGGCGGCAAACTGATCCGTCCCTCGCAAGGTCCCTTCGAGCTTCGGCAATATCGAGGATGGTTTGAAGTGGTAGAGGCCGAGAGCAGGGCACTTGTTCTGCGGCGGCAGGGCGATAATCCGACGTTCTCACCTACTGGTCGCTTCCTCATTGTAGATTCTGCTGAACGCGAGACCTACTACGTGTTCGACCTTGTCGCGAATAGATCGCTTGGTAGCTACACCGCATCGGAGCTCCTTTGGAGCCACGGCGATTCGTTTCTATTTGTTCAGGGTTCGCGAGCTGGATTGCTGACCCTAGTAAAGACGTTGCACGGGACCGGATCTGATCCAGACGAACCGCTTCCGTCAAATGAAGTGGGGCGAGCCGCTGAAGATCAAGATTACGACGCGAAGCCACAGCCTGATAGCATGGATATCTCCAGCAGTTCGTGCTTGTATTGCCAAGCCCGCGATGATGCGCGCCTGTTTTTATCTCTCGATCAGGGTATTGTAGTGGTTAGGGGGCGTTGGAGCGACCCGCAGGACTTAGTCTATGATCTAGGTGGGAAAAACAATCGCAAAAAATTCGGCGGCAACGAGCAGGGATTGCTCGAACTTGGGAATGAATTTGGCCATGTCGTTCCCATACTCGATGGCTGGAATGTTGGAGAACGTCTGCGCAGTGCATTGACGGCGGGGCGCCTCCTGAACGATGAGGTCGAAATCGACATGCGCCAGCGCATGCTGACGACAGGCACCTTGGCTGCTCTACCAAACTCATCAGGTGGAAAAGAGTCCGGCACCCAAGTAGTGCGTCGTCGATCCCCCGAAATTCCTGACTTCGCGGGTACGGTTCGCTCCAACGGGTCGATTCAGCTGTTGGATGCTGTTTCAATTCGAGCCTTGCGAGCCCCCCGCGATTCGAATGCGTTGGGTGGTCTGCAAAAGCAGCTCGCGAAGCTTTACTCTCCAAAAATCGCGAAGTTTGGCCGACATTCATTTAATCAAGGAGGTACTCAACCTCTCCCTGATCCGACTGGACGGCCTGACAACGATGGCCAGGTCGCTCAAATCGACCTTACTGAACCTGGCCGTGACTTATGGTACTGGCAAAATGCCAACGCTACTTACTGGCTTACTCAGACAGTTACTACCGGCCGCAGCGGCCATAACTTCGAATTCTCGATGGTGGCTAAGGGCCTCGGGAATGTAACCCGATATTCTGATCTGATTTCGGACGCTAATGATGCATCGCATCCTGAGGCAGTAAAAGCGTCCTCTGACGATACGAGGGAAGGCGAATTCGAGCGGTTTGAGTTAGGGGACCTTCGCACCAATCCAGAGGGGGGCTTTGGCCAATCGTCGCAGGTCAGTTTGGCCGATGGTCGATACCTAGTCCTTTTGACTCGCCCGATCGCGACAGCAATCGTTTTTGACTTAGCGTCTTGGAAGATCGTGTGTGGCATCTCGAAACCGAAAGACGGGGCCAACACCAAATCACTGCTCCTTCATAATCCGACTCAACATCTCACGCAGATCAATCAGGACGGATCCATACACATTTATCGGTGCAGCGATCGGCGTGAGGTATTAACCGGAGCCGTCCTGCAAGACGAAATTATACTCATGGATGAGAACGGCTATTTCGACTGCTCCGAGGACGCGGGCTCGTATGTCGAGGTAAGGGTCCCTGGTGTGCCTGGGCGTCATCTGTTGTCGCAATTTTCGTCGGTGTTGAAGCGAAAAAATCTGGCTAAAGACGTACTACAGGGGGCTAAACTGGATCCACCGCAGGGCCTTCATCGTCCACCAGTGCTTCGGCTCGAATCGTCTGCGTCAATGAACCGAATGAGCGCTTCCAGTGAAGTGGGACTCGCTTACGTCCAGTCCTATGAAGATGGGAGGCCGGGAACGAAACTTCCATTGAGCGGCCACTCAGCTGTCTTCGACCTGCCGGCTGTTCCGGACGGTGTTGGAGTAGTAACCGTTTCTTTGGTGGATCAAACTGGCATCGCGAGCGCCCCGCTAAACGTCGCGCAAAAGCCGCGCTCTCAATCCGAGAGCACGCTCTACGCCTTAAGCATCGGTATCGATCAGTATCCGTTCTTGCCTGCAATCTGCGGCAACGACGGTCGTCAATCGTGCAACTTGAAAAATGCGGCAAGTGATGCACGCAGCATCGCCAAAGTCCTCAAAACGAGCGCAAAGTATAAGGCGATTGAAGTTCAGACTCTCCTAGATGGAGAGGCAAAATCTGACAGCATATTGCGGCAACTCGAACGGATTCTGATTAACGTAGGTCCCCGAGATACTGTTCTTATTTCGATTTCTGGGCACGCCGTGATTTCTGGAGAAAAGTTGCTAATACTTTTGAGCTCCACAGTCCCGGACAAATTCGCGATGGAGCGCACCTCGCTACGGTTCGATGCTGTTGCTGAACGATTGCGTCAATCAAAAGCCAGGGTCGTTGTGTTGCTCGATGTCTGCCACGCGGGTCTTGCTGGACATTTGGGAGCGGCCACTAGCGAAGAAGCCGCTCGCGAATTCTTGACGAAAAATGGCGCCTCAATGATCGTGCTTTCAGCATCAAGAGGATCGCAGTTGAGCGAGGAGAGAAGCGACGTCGGCGGCGGTCTCTTCTCGAAAACCTTTGAGCGGGTTATAAGTGTGGGGCGGTCAGAGTACGATCTTGACCACAATGGGTGGATCAGTATCGGTGAGCTTTATCGTGGCTTGAAATCAGATGTGAGCGCGATAACGTCAGGCCGACAAATTCCCATGCTGTACCGCAATCTCTTGGTTGGAGACATCGATCTGTTTTGAGCCGTACAAGCCTCGCAGTAGAACTCATCCACCCTCGCGGTTTGAATTGTATCGAAGGAAGCAGTTCTCTGTCTATGACGAAACTTCCTATTCTCCCAGATGCCTCGCCGGTATCGAGATCGATAGTAGCGCTGCGCCGGATGCTACGCGACTCATTCTCCTGCTGAATTCGGCGACCGTGCGAGCCTCTCACGCCTCAATGTGCGCCCTCATTTCCCCTGGCTTGATCTGCCGAGTCTCACCAACATCCCGAAAGTACACGGCACCTTAACGGAGGTCGTTCCCCTATGCCCCTAGCTGTTATTCCTTGATCTGGGCAGGACGACCGCAGCTGATCAAGCGGCCAGCGCGGTTGAAATAGAAGTGCACCTGATCGTTCCTCATGTCGCTTCGCGAGCGTGGCTCGTGCCAGGCCGACTTCAACGGTCATTTACGCTTCTTGGCCATTCCCCCCGGATACGAACTTCAGTGAGAAGCTTCGTTGCTGATGCTTGCCACACAGACGCTTTGCATCCTTGCGGATGGATATGCAGTGTTTCCCAGAAATGTATGCTCGACTGCGCGCCAGCGCCCTGCGTAGCCGTAGTCCAAAATGGCTACCTAGAGTAGCCGAAAAAGTTTCCGAACCGATGCTTTCGGCGGGTCCCAAGTAGCTAAATAACGCGCAGGCCTTTGCGTCTTGTTGGATGGCCACCTGAGCATCCCTGCGACCCGGAGTCTACAGATGCCACCGATCACGGACGGCATATGGTCTTCTATTATCAAAATACAGACCAAGTTCGAATATCCAATTCATCAAACGGAGCATGAACGGGACATTGATCTTATCCAATCCGTCCATGCGTCTTCCATCCCGTTCAAGCAACGCTTCCCGGCTAGCCGATCCCTTCAATTGGTAATCGCCGGGTACGCGCGGCTGGTATCCGACCGAATGGAAGACGAGTGGTCGGCATACCTGGTGACGTTCGTATTTGATCATCTCCGCGGTCCACGTGCATCTGTCCTTGGTCAAATGCGAGACGAGATCCTACGAATTTACTCGACCTTTGTGACCAGGACACACCGTAAGCCGAGGGCCGTCCCACCCGACCAGCTTCCCGTCTTGATCGCGGTGGCGGACCTTCCGGTTGCTAAGTCCGCCCCCTCGAACGAGCCGACCTCGTGCAATGGCGGCCTGCATTTCCATGCGGTGTTATTGGTCCCACCAACCACCCGGCTGAAGGAGCCCGTAACCGAGCACTTCAAGAACCAGGCGAACTTGTATGCTGGGCCGAGGAAGCTGGTGGCTCGCATCCATGTCCAGCCGATAACGGCCACGCCGGAATGCGTGGCGGACTACGTGTTCAAGTCGGTTCTCCGCGGGCGAATTTCCTATGACGATAGCCTGCTTGTACTCCCCCGAGCCAGTGGCGAGCTCCATTGAGGCGGCTGGCTGCGACAACCTCTCGCCCGGCTGACGAATCAGTCTTCCCCTGTAAACTGCTACGGCGGCACCCACCGAAGCTGACGAACAAGCCGGTGTTAAAAAGCCTCGCCCTCGTGCCACTCGTCACGCCGCCGACATCAGTTCTGCTGCGGGTCGCACCTGCTCAAGCCGAAACGTCGACCCCACGGCGTCCAGTGCAATGACTCGCATGATTACGTTCGGCGCCGGGTAGCAATCGATCGTGCGGGAGGGGTCGGACGGGTCCCGAACGACTATGACAACCCTGACGATGCCTTCGCAGTGATCGACGGCCCATTGCAGGTGCGCAAAGAATTCGCTCTTCGCTATTCCGTGCTTCCAGTCGCTGCTGTCTGCCTTGTCATAGACCATCTCTCCCGCCGGTCCGCCGAACTCGTGCCTCCAGAGGCTGACGGCGACGGTCGGCCCGTCAGCAGATACCCCGGACCACCGGCTCATGACGTTGCGGAGACGAATGCCGTAGCGACCGAATGCTGCTGTCCGTGTCATTGCTGTATCCCGGTTTGTGCTTCAATGGGGTAGCAGAAGAATCGGCTATCCCGTATCGCAAATCAGTGATCGATGCGCGGTGAAGCGGTTTTACTCGGTAAAAAGGGTCGCCCCCGCGCGGTGCTAGGTGAGGGCTACGAGGGCCACGAACATATGACCTCTCCAGTACGGCTCGATGTCGCGGAAGCCCGCCGACTCAAGGGCCATTCGTAGCTCGCGCTCAGTCATCTTGGTCATTTGACCTCGAAGGTTGCTCTGCTTTTCCAGGATCTCTTCCGCGCTGAAGCCCTGCCTGCGCTTGAAGTCCATGTAAGCTGCCTCTGCGTCGCTTTCCTGACGCGACGTCTCAGCGAGCATCTTCTCCGCGACGAGGAGCGCGCCCCCTTCGACCATCGAGCTGCGGATGCGCTTCAATAGGAGAAGCTTGTCTGAGGGCCGCAGGAACAGCAACGTCATGAGGCAGCATGCCAGCGAGACATTGCCGAACGCGTGCGTCAGCGCGTCGCCGATCTCGCAGCGGAAGTTCACGAACGAATGCTTCTCCCAACAGGAACGAAATCGCGGCTCGGCGTCGATACCAAGGTAGTCCACGTCCGGTCGCGCCGCCTGGTTCACGCGCCGAATAGCTGCCAGTGTCCGCCCCGTCGAGCAGCCGACGTCGACGACGGTAGTCCCCCGCTGGACGTACGTGACCGACCGGTCGACAGTGTAGTCGATCAGATGCTGAAAGCCGGGTATCGACGCCTGGATATGAGCGTCGAAGGTTTCGGCGTAGTCTCCGAAAGTGAAGTCTTTCTTGGTACGGTACCTGCTCATTTCAGGGTCTCTCTGTAGGGCTTCAAGATCTTCCGGTGGATGCTCTCGGCGATCGCCTCGGCGACGAAGGGAGTGACCATCCGGCATATCCTTTCCGCCGCTTGCCCGAGCGTGCCGGTAAGCGCGTAATCGTCGGGAAGGCCGGTCAGGCGCTTCAGTTCGGGGATAGTGAACTTGCGGTCGTGCTCGGGATGGATGGCGCCGGCCAATCCGCTCGGTTGCTGCCCCGTGACCGTCAGCGTCGGCGCGGGCAAGTCGTAAGAGCACCGGGTGAGCGTATAATTGCCGGTGACCTGAAGGCCGACGTGGTTGGGCCGCAACAGCCGGGGCGGGTTCTTCGGCAACCTGGCGGCGGCCGTCGCGATCGTGGTCGTCCGCGCCGAGGCGATCCACAGCCGAACGTCTTCGTGTGACTGGTTCAGATCAGCGAACGCATCTCGAACGGTGGTGCCCGTATGTGTCGGGTTGGGAAACAGCAACGACGCCGCGAACTCGCTCGTGATCCCGACGGCTTCGGCGACGTCCTTACGAACGCCCAGGACGAACAGCCGACGCCGGCTCTGCGGAACGCCGAAGTCGTTCGCGGATAAGACGCGCCATGTCACGACGAATTCGGAGCTCAGCATCTTGACCAAGGCTTTGAATATTGCCTCCCCCCGGGAGGCAAGCGCGGGCACGTTCTCCATTACGACGACCTTCGGGCGCGCGATCAGGGCGAACCTCGCGAACTCGAAGGGCAGCATCGAGATGTCCTTTTGGGTCCGGTCCGAGTACGCTTTCAGCACGCCCGGCTCCGTTGGGCCGTTTCCGGCTGTGCTGAACTCGGAGCACGGCGGAGACCCGTCGAGCAGGTCCAGCTCACCCACCATCAGGCCGACCATCATCAGGAATCCGATGACGTTCGCCGGATCGCGAACGATGTCGCGGATGTCCCTAGCGTCTATGACGGTGCTCGGGAAGTTACGTGAGTAGGTGCGAGCGGCCTCCGCGACGAATTCGTTGATTGCCCGGACGTCTCCACCGGCCAGTCTGTACCCCATCGAGGACCCGCCGCCGCCCGCAAATAGCGAAACGACCGTGAAGCGCTTGCGCAACGACGCAGCATGCACCTCGGTCATGGTCGGGCGACCGACGTTGGCGCCCCGAGCCTGGATCATGGTCCCCTTGCGAAGCGGGGGCGCCGCGGCCAGTTCATTGAGGTATTGGTCCGGATTCGCGCGCACCTCCGACGCCCAGCGCTTGCAGAGCGCGCTTAAGGTCGCGTACTTCGTCTCGAACCGATTGATAATCGGATCGTCCACCAAAGTCCTAAAAAGCTCGTGGACGCCGCCGCCCTTCTGCAGCTTGACGCCCTTGGCGACCAGACCGTGAGGAAGGTGGCGAAAGACGTCGGCAAAGATCTTTCTGATGATGGGCTTGTCAAGCCGCGACAGCTCGTCGTGGGAAAACTGGCGAAAGAACCGGCGCACCGGTTCGGCCGTGGAAGGGTCGACGAGCCGTTTGCCAAGTGCCGAAGCGATCCTGGTAGCGAACCAGAACGTATCGGGGGAGTCGGCCGCGTCCGATTTCGCATACTTTGAGGCTCTCAAGCCGTCGAAATGCACTTGCAACTCAGCGCAGGAGAGCCCGGCCCGCTTGAGCCGGGCCATCTCCATAAGGTCCTCCCGCGTGTTGCCGTAGTGATCGTCAAAGTTCCAGCCCGTGAAGATGTCGCATTCCGCCACTACGGGGATGACGTGAGCGATCGGGTATGTGACCTCGAACTGGGTCTTCTTCGAGCAACCGTGTTGGATCGCTAACCGCAGGAACGCCGCTCTCAATCCCCCAGTCGGCACGCGAACGATCCGAAGTGGCCAGCCCATGCGGCGGGCTATCGCTTCTGCGGCCGGCCGCTCAACCGAAGGGATACCATCAAGCTCATAGGTGTAGGCGACGACGTTTTTACCGACCTCCTCACAGACGTAACCAACGACGAGGCTGTCGGCACCGCCAGACAATAGGAGAGCGACTTGGCTGCAGGAACTCCGTGCCGCTACTTCGGCGCGAAGAATAGTGCGAAGATCGTCGCTCATCGGATGGTCGGCCTTTCCGTCCAGTTCTCGTCCCCAATCGAGCAGGTCCAGCCGTCGGCGCGCCGGTCTGCAAACAGCTGGTGCTTAGCGGCGCAACCGGGAAAGAAGAATTCTGCTAGGTCGGGCACATCCTCTGCGTTTCGAAACTCGGTCAGTGCTTGCGCGCGAAAGCTCCCGCGCCTGGCGACCACAATGACGTCGAAATCTGTAATTTCGGGGTGGTGCGGGTCGCTTTCGAGAAATAGCCCATCGATCGAACCGAAGCCCAACAAGGGCATCAAATTGCGCTCGAAAGCGCCCAGTATGGCAATGGGAACGACTGCCACGAGGCCGGCATCATCTGCGGGCAGAGGGCACCGAAGGCAATTGGCGAGGGTGTCGGATTGCGCGTATTCGGTGACGAAAAGACGCGCATCACGCCCGGTCAACCGCATGGCAATCAACTGCGCCGCGCCATCCAACGGATCCTGTTCTTTCTCGTGGGACACGCCTTTGGGCGACCTCAGTGTTGCGCGGATTCTGACCACATCGTCGCGGGTGACCTCCGGATGATTGGACAATTCGGCCAGCGCTCGCACCACACCGGCCTCCTCGATCAGCAGACAGACTTGATAGACGACGGAGTAACCCCTCAAGGCCAGCACCCGACGAAACGGTTGCTGCAGAAGAACGTCAGCGTGCTTGCCGATCTTCGACAGCATCGCCAGTTTCCCATTTGCTTTGAGCCGCGCCAGCACGTCATTCTCCGAGAGCATCCCCCTGGCAACGAGGCGGCGCAGGAAGGCCTGGATCTTTTCAGGTTCGTGTTCGAAGTCTTGCAGTGCCGCAACCAATTTCTTGCAGCCTAGAATCAGGAAGTTGGCGGCTCGGATCCAATGATCGGCGACCTTGTCAGCCGCCGCCTCGGCATCCGTTGCTGTGGCGCAGAGTTCGTGCGAAGTTTGGGCTTTGTCGGCGGTCTGCGCATCGAGGCCAGTAGGGTGCTGACTTCGTTCATCTGCTTCGTTTGGCGCGAGGATCATAATGCGCCCCCATTCCTGGGGGCGATGGCTACTCGCGGGATGCCTTCCTGAATTAGTTGCTGAATGTCAGAATCCCGCCAAGCGGTGATCCTCGGTCCGAGCTTAACGGGAGCGGGGAACCGACCAGACTTCACGCCGGCCCACCAGGTCGATTTCCCCACGGGGATGGGCCCGTTGGGCTTGATAATAGTGGCCAGCCTTCTAAGGCCCGCCGTCGTGGTCGTCTTCACTGCCGTACTCCATCGGTCTGTGCTGCGATGGAGTGGACAATTAGAGACTAGAGCTGGGGACTAAAAAGGGGCCTATTGCCCCTCCTGATCTGACGTGCTGCTTGTGCGAGACTTGTCGAGCACCTCGTTCACGTCTTCCGCCATATTCAACACTGTTCGGAGATGGTCCTCGCTGCCCTTGAGTATCTTGCGACGTAGATGCCGATCGGACCCCTTGTAGAATTCATCTGGGAACAGGTCTCTCAATCGACGAAGTGCGCCATCATCCATAGGGCCGATGAGCTTAAGGATTTGCTTCACACGATCCTCTCCGACGCCGGATTGCCCCGCTGCCGAGGAGTGATTGCCGTAAACTCTGACATACTCTTTGTCCTTCCTCAGGACTTCGCAAAAATCGTGGACTGTCCACCTTTTATCCGGATCGCCATTTCTAATATCGTTCAGATCAAAAGCGAGTTCGATCATCCTACTCAAAGGCCACGGCGATCGGCCGCGCGCCGCCGTGAAAGCCCTGCAGAACACTTCCAGAAGCGTTCGCCAGAATATAGGATCGTCGTGCTCCGGCTTTAAGCGTTTCGCTAAGCGCTCCGCGCCACCAAAGCCCTCCAGTGGGGTTGGTGTAATATCGTTAGGAGTTAAGTATCCCATCTCAAGCGCCGTAGAAACTCGGGTATCCTTGATCACAATCTGACCGACGCGCGTTGCTTCTCCTAGTTGTTGGACGGCCTCTCGTGCAGCATCGTGTTTATGCAGTACTTTCCATTCGCGCCGAGCTTTCTTTCGCTCCTCTGGTTCATTGGCTTCGCTACCATGGAGGGGAACAGCGAACAGATGAGCCCAGTCATTGTCCATCAGTCCTTTTTCTGCCTGCCAAGCCTCAAGGTCCTCGCGGAAGTATTCATAGATCTGCGCGAAGGACTCGGCCTCCTCCATAACGCGTTGCTTGAATGTCTTGTCGGTCAAGTGTGCCCTCCCGCATATTCGGCCCACTCTCGCATAAGTTCCACGCGTTTGACGAAGAGGTCGCCACGCCGATAAGCCGCTTCCGTCTTATCTTTGATTGAGTGCGCCAGCGCCATCTCGCAGACCTCCCTTGGGAAATTTGTGCACTCGGCCGCCCAATCTCGAAATGCGGAGCGGAAGCCATGTGCAGTGAAGCTAGCCCCCATTCGACGAAGCATCATTAAGAACACCATGTTGGACATCGGCATTCCGGTCGTTCGACCGGGAAAGATCAGCTGTGATCCGTTAGTCTTCTCACGGGCAGACTGCAGCAATGAAACGGATCGAGAAGCTAGGGGCACACGATGATCTCTTCCGACCTTCATCCTGGCTCCTGGAATGGTCCAGACGGATCGCTCAAAATCCACTTCAGACCATTCGGCTCTCAGAACTTCATTTGTTCGAGCCGCAGTCAGGATCAAGAACTCTAACGCGAGCCGAGCAAAGTCGTTAGTAGGGAATTCCGGAAGCTTCCTCACGAACTCGGGTACGTCGGCGTAGGGAATCGCGTTAAAATGACCGCGGCGTTCGTTCTGGCGAGGTAGCCCCTTTCCAACGCCCTCAACCGGATTGTCGCCGCTCCGATGACCGGCCGCTTTGGCCCAGTCTAGAACGATAGCTATCCGTTGACGAATACGGCGCGATGTTTCGGGCTTGGAGAGCCATATCGGTGAGAGGGCACGAAGCACGTCGGACGTCTCGATCCGGTCAACCCGTTTGTCGCCCATGACCGGAAAAACGTAGGCGGACAAGCTCTTGAGCCATTGGGAGGCACTTTTCCCATCCTTCCAGCCCGCTCGCCGTTGTTCAAGTGTGCTGCGCGCGGCATCTGCGAACGTGGGCACTCCGACTTTGGCCGAACGGTTGGCGGCGATAGGGTCGCCTCCATCTCGCGCTAGCTTCCGATACTCGACCGCTTTGATCCGAGCCTCGGCGAGGGTGACGAGACGAAGGCTACCAAGACCCATGTCCCTTCGCTTCCCGTGGACAACCGTCCGTAACACCCAACGCTTTGCGCCGGACTCATCAACCACGAGGTAGAGTCCATTCCCGTCCCCATAGCGGCCCGGTTTAGACAGGCTGTTGATCCGGACCTGAGTAAGGGCTTTTTGGGGATGCTTGCGGCGGGCTTCCATACCACAATCCATACCACAACATTTCTTGGATTTTACAGGATTGGATTGGGCTCCCTTGGACTACAGGTTGGCCTAACTGACGGATTACAATGCTGTAAATGGAGATTGATGAACTTCCTCGGACTCTATCGGTAAGGACACTCTCTCCGCCATCAGCCCCGCTCCGGCCATCTATACCTCCCGTCCCTCGCGCCCGTCCGCGACACCCTTCCATCGGTGGTCGCTGCCGCCGTGGCGATGCGGCTGCAGGCAGATGCTCTAGTTTGTCGCTGTCCAAATAGCCGCGTCAAAAGCTAGTCGCGATGCGGAAATCTCGGCGCTAGTTCGCTACGTCAATTCAATCAAAATGTGGGTCATGGGAAGACCCAAAGGTGCATGAGCGTCTCTCCCGCGCCGTCGACCGCGACAACGCGTCGCGACAGCGCGGCATGCAGAAACGCGCCTGTACACGGTCATGGAACCTCCATAACTTCCGCGGCGCAATTTGAGGGGATGCGACGTGGCGAAGAAGACGGTGACCAGGAAGAAAACTGCTGCGAAGAAAGCAGCGCAGACCTCCGGCAAGAAAAACGCCGTTCGCAAGGGCAAGGTCGCGAAGGCTGCAACCAAGCCGGTCAAGAAGGCCGCCGCGCGAAAATCGTCCGCACCGCGCCGCCCCAAGGGCCCGGCCTGGCAATGGTCGGCGGTCGAGACCGCAGCCGCAATCCGCTCCGGCGCCATCTCCGCAGTCGAGACCGTGGAGGCGCATCTCGACCGGATGCGTGCGGTCAACCCGAGGCTGAACGCCGTTGTCGTCGATCTCTCGGAAGAGGCGCTGGCTGCGGCCCATGCGGTCGACAAGCGGCGCGCGAAGGGCGGCGAGCTCGGCCTTTTGCATGGCGTACCGATCACGATCAAGGAGAATGTCGACTACGAAGGCCGTCCGAATTTCAATGGCGTTCCCGCCAACAAGGACCTCGTCGCGCCGTCGGACTCGCCCGTGGTGCGCAACCTGAAGAAGGCCGGCGCGATCGTCCTCGGCCTCACCAACACGCCGGAATTCTCCTTCCGCGGCTTCACCGACAACCCCTTGCACGGGCTGACGCTCAATCCCTGGGATCCGGATATCACCTGCGGTGGCTCCTCGGGCGGTGCGGGGTCGGCCGTCGCCGCCGGCATCGGCACCATCGCGCACGGCAACGACATCGGCGGCTCGCTGCGCTGGCCGGCGCATTGCAACGGCGTTGCGACCATCAAGCCGACGCAGGGGCGTATTCCCGCTTTCAACGCGAGCTCAACGGCCGAGCGGCCGATGCTGGCGCATCTGATGTCGGCGCAGGGGCCGCTTGCCCGCCACGTCGCCGACGTCAGGCTCGCGCTGGAGGTGATGAGCCAGCGCGATCCGCGCGATCCCTGGTGGGTGCCGGCGCCGCTGGTCGGGCCGAAGCCGAAGGGGCCGATCAAGGTCGCGCTCGCCAGGATTCCTGAGGACATGGACGCCGATCCGCACGTCGCGGCGGCGCTGCGCCAGGCCGCCGATCATCTGGAGCGTTCCGGCTATCGGGTCAGCGAGGTCGATGTGCCCGACATCGACGGCGTCTGGCAGACTTGGTGCGACATCATCACCAACGAGACGATGGTGATGCAGGAGGCCGGCATGCTGAAGGTGACCTCCGAAGACTTCCACAAGGCGTGGGGCGGCATGAAAGCCAAGGCCAATTTGCTCGACCTCAAGGCCTGGATGCAGGCGACCGCCGCGCGCAACGGCCACATCCGCGCCTGGCAATTGTTCTTCGAGGAGTATCCGGTGGTGCTGGCGCCGACCACGGTGAAGCCGATTCCGGGCCCGCGCGAGGACACCGTCAGCGCCGAGCGCGTGCGCGAGATCTTCTGGGGCGAGATCCGCTTCATCTCCGCGATCAACGTGCTGGGCCTGCCCGGCGCCGTGGTGCCGGTGGCGCTGCACGATGGCAAGCCGATCGGCGTGCAGCTCATCGCCGGGCGCTATCGTGAGGACCTCGCGCTCGATGCGGCGGCCGCGATCGAGAAGCGCGCCGGCGTGCTCGCCCATCGACTCTGGGAACAGATGGACTGATAGGGCGCGGAGGGTGTTTCCCTCTCCCCTTGTGGGAGAGGGTGGCTCGCCGCGCAGCGGCGAGACGGGTGAGGGGTCTCTCTCCGCTAACGCAAGCTTGGTCGTATGGATAGAGACCCCTCATCCGGCGCTTCGCGCCACCTTCTCCCACAAGGGGAGAAGGGAGTGCAGCGTGGTCGCTGCCGCCAACCGCAAAACTTCATTAATCCAATTTAACTCGAATTTTAGCCAATTCCCCAACAACCGTTAGGGTTACTTCCTCGATCTCTAGACGAATTATTGTCCGCTTTACCACCCGCCTCTAACAGAGGGACGGCGGACAACGCACATGCCTCATACAGGCCAATAAGTGCGGCCCGCTCCACGCGGAGGTGGCACGATGCGCAACGAGACGATCGCTATTCACGCCGGCTACGAGCCCGAAGCCACCACGCACGCGGTTGCCGTGCCGATCTACCAGACCGCGGCCTACGCCTTCGACAGCGCCGATCACGGCGCGGCGCTCTTCAATCTCGAGACCGAAGGCTATCGCTACAGCCGCATCGCCAATCCGACCAGCGCGGTACTGGAGAAGCGTATCGCCGAGCTCGAGGGCGGCGTCGGCGCGCTTGCGGTCGCGACCGGACAGGCTGCGCTGCATTTCGCCTTCGTCAACGTCGCCGATCACGGCGGCAACATCGTTTCCGTGCCGCAGCTCTACGGCACCACGCATACGCTGCTCTCGCACATCCTGCCGCGGCAGGGTATCACCGGCCGCTTCGCCGAGAGCGACAAGCCCGAGGCGATCGAAAAGCTGATCGACGAGAACACCCGCGCCGTGTTCGCCGAAACCATCGGCAATCCCGCCGGCAATGTCTGCGACATCGAGGCACTGGCGAAGATCGCGCATGCGCATGGCGTGCCGCTGATCGTCGACAATACCGTTGCAACGCCCATCCTGCTCAAGCCGTTCGACTACGGCGCCGACATCGCCGTGCATTCGCTGACGAAGTTTCTGGGCGGCCACGGCACCACGCTCGGCGGCGCCATCGTCGACTCCGGAAATTTCCCCTGGGCCAAGCACGCCGATCGCTTCCCGGGCTATAACAAGCCGGATGCCTCCTATCACGGCCTCGTCTATGCCGAGCGCTTCGGCAAGACGGCCTATATCGAGCGCGCGCGCAGCATCTATCAGCGCACCATGGGTTCGGTGCTGTCGCCGTTCAACGCCTTCCTGCTGCTCCAGGGCATCGAGACCGTCGCGCTGCGCATGGAGCGCCACTGCGAGAACGCCCGCAAGGTCGCCGAATTCCTGCGCAAGGATCCGCGCGTGGCCTGGGTCAATTACACCGGTTTCCCGGACAGCCCCTATTACCCGCTGGTGCAGAAATATCTCGACGGCAACGCCTCGTCGCTGTTCACCTTCGGCATCAAGGGCGGGATGGAAGCCGGCAAGTCGTTCTACGATGCGCTGAAGCTGATCACGCGCCTCGTCAATATCGGCGATGCCAAGTCGCTGGCCTGCCATCCGGCCTCGACCACGCACCGGCAGATGTCGGCGGAGCAGCAGCGGGTCGCCGGCGTGCTGCCGGAAACGATCCGCTTGTCGATCGGTATCGAGCATTGCCAGGACATCATCGAGGACCTCGACCAGGCATTGGAAAAGGCCTGCCCGTCCGCGCGCCTCCAGGCCGCGGAGTAGGCGGCCGCACCGATGACGATCCTGATCGATAGGGATCAATCCATATCGAGCCCGGCGCTGGTGCCGGGAGCGGGCGATCTGGCGCGCGAGCCCGGCGGCACCGAGCTCACCATCGGGTTGATCAACAACATGCCGGATCCGGCGCTGAAAGCGACCGAGCGGCAGTTCATGAAGCTGCTGCAAGCCGCGGCAGGTCCGCGCCGCATCCGCTTTCACTGCTTCTCGCTACCCTCGGTCAAGCGCTCGCCTGAAGCGAGATGGCATGTCGAGAGCGAATATTCGGACGTCACCGAGCTCAGGCGGCACAAGTTCGACGGCCTGATCGTGACCGGCGCCGAGCCGATCGCGCCCGAGCTCGACCAGGAACCGTACTGGCGCGATCTCACCGAGCTGATCGACTGGGCCAAGGTCAACACACGCTCGACGATCTGGTCGTGCCTCGCTGCGCATGCCGCGGTGCTGCATCTCGACCGCATCGAACGGCGGCCGCTCGCGGCCAAATGTCATGGTATTTTCGACTGCGAGGCCGTGACCAGCGATCCGCTGACGCGGGCCGCGCCGGCGCCGCTCAAGGTCTCGCATTCGCGCCTCAACGAAATCGCCGAGAGCGATCTCGCGCAGGCCGGCTACCAGGTGCTGACGCGTTCGGCAAGGGCCGGCGTCGACATTTTCGTCCGGCAATATGCCAGCCGCTTCTTGTTCTTCCAGGGTCATCCGGAATACGACGCGCTGTCGCTTCAGCGTGAATATCTGCGCGACATCGGTCGTTATCTTGCGCGTGAGCGCGACAATTATCCGAATTTGCCGGTGAGCTATTTTGACGCTGCGACGGAAGAGAAGCTGGTCCGCTTCGAGAAACAGGCAAGGCATCAGCGCCACCCCGCGCTCAGCAACGAACTGCCGGCGCTGACTTTGCGTGCCGATATCGCCGCCGGCAGCGCGGCGGCGGCATTGTTCCGGAACTGGCTGCAATATCTCGGCGCGGGGACCGACGCTTCGGTGCTTGCACGTTAGGGCGGGACGACGGGGTCGACGTTAGGACTAACGAAGTGTGAAGCTTGCCTCGAGCCGCGCACGAATGCTTCAGTGAGGGGCGGGGCAGACAGGAAATGCGAGTCGTGTGGTCGGCACTCCAGGGACGCGTGAGCAATCGGCTGGCCCGGCATTTCCGCGCCGCGCCGCACCGGCTGCCCGCGCGTGCGCCCATGGTGAGCTTCACCTTCGACGATGCCCCCGATAGCGCCGCAGGCGAGGGCGCCGGACTTCTGGAGCAGCATGGCGGCCGCGGTACCTACTATCTCGCGGGCAGCCTGGTCGATCGTCCCTCGGACCATTGGCACGGCCTGTCGAACGACGCGATCGTGCGGCTTCACCGGGCCGGACACGAGATTGCCTGCCATACTTTCTCGCACCTGAGTGCGGTCAATCTCGACGAGGCCGCCATGGCCCGCGAGATCGAGCGAAACCGCAGCCATTTTCGCGACATCGATTCCTCGATCACGCTGGAAAATTTCGCTTACCCCTATGGCATCGCGTCGGTGTGGCGCAAGCCGCAGCTCGCCAAGACCTTCCGCTCGGCGCGCGGGATCCTTCCCGGCGTCAATCGCGACGTCATCGACCTCCAGTTCCTGCGCGCCTCGCCCCTGGTCGATCGCGAGATCAATACGACGGGCGTCGATCGCTATTTCGACGAGGCGGTCGAGAGCGGCGGATGGCTGATCTTCTACGGTCACGACGTCGCCGACGCGCCGAGCCCATATGGTTGCACGCCGGACCTGATGCGCCATGCGCTGCAAGCGGCCGGGAAGCGCGACATGCCGATCGTGACGGTCGCGGAAGCGCTGCGAAGGATCGGGGCGTAAGAAATTTTTCTTCCCACAAAGGGTGGGGGAAGGCGGCGTCTCGCTCCGCAAACAGTCTTGCCACGCCTGCGCGGTCATGCGACTGGCCTTGTGACGAATCTCACGGCCTCACCCCGACATGCCCATGTCCTCTCCTTCCACCGCTCCGCTGCCTGCGCCGGCCCAGGGCCGCGATGCGCTGTCGGTGCTGCGTTCGGTGTTCGGCCTGCCCGGGTTCCGCGGCGCGCAGGACGAGATCATCCGGCACGTCACGGACGGCGGCAATTGCCTGGTGTTGATGCCGACCGGCGGCGGCAAGTCGCTGTGCTATCAATTGCCGGCGCTGCTGCGCGAAGGCTGCGGTGTCGTGGTGTCGCCCTTGATTGCGCTGATGCGCGACCAGGTCGCCGCCATGCTCGAAGCAGGCGTCAACGCCGCCGCGCTGAACTCGTCGCTGACCCCGCAGGAAGCCTCCGACATCGAGCGGCGCCTGATCGCGGGTGATCTCGACCTGCTCTATGTCGCGCCGGAACGGCTGGTGACGCCGCGCTGCCTGGCGCTGCTGGCGCGGGCGAAGGTGGCGCTGTTCGCGATCGACGAGGCGCATTGCGTCTCGCAATGGGGCCATGATTTCCGCCCCGAATATGTCGGCCTGTCCATCATCGCCGAGCGTTTTCCCGACGTGCCGCGCATCGCGCTGACCGCGACCGCCGACGAGTTGACCCGCAAGGAAATCGTCGAGCGGCTTCAGCTTGCAGACAGTCCGCACTTCGTCTCCAGCTTCGATCGTCCCAACATCCGTTACGAGATCGTCGACAAGCGCAACGCGGTGTCGCAGCTCAAGGATTTCATCCGGGAGCGTCACGCAGGCGATGCGGGCGTCGTCTATTGCCTGTCCCGCAAACGGGTCGAGGAGGTCGCCGCCGCGCTCGACGACGCCGGCATTGCGGCGTTGCCCTATCACGCCGGGCTCGACAGCAGCGTGCGCTCGCGCAACCAGGACCGCTTCCTCAACGAGGACGGCATCGTCATCGTCGCGACCATTGCCTTCGGCATGGGCATCGACAAGCCCGACGTGCGCTTCGTCGCGCATCTCGATCTGCCCAAGAGCATCGAGGCTTATTACCAGGAGACAGGGCGCGCCGGCCGTGACGGCAAGCCGTCGGCGGCCTGGATGGCCTACGGTCTCTCGGACATCGTGCAGCAGCGCCGCATGATCGACGAGTCGAGCGGCTCCGAGGAATTCAAGCGGGTCTCGATCGGCAAGCTCGATGCGCTCGTTGGCCTTGCCGAAACGCCGCACTGCCGGCGTCGGCGGCTGCTCGCCTATTTCGGCGAGATCGTGATGGGCGAGGGCTGCGGCAATTGCGACAATTGCCTGACGCCGCCGAAAATGCGCGACGGCAAGGTGCTGGCGCAAAAGCTTCTGTCCTGCGTCTATCGCACCGGGCAGCGCTTCGGCGCGATGCACCTCATCGACGTGCTGATCGGACGCCTGACCGAGAAGGTGACGCAGTTCGGCCACGACAAGCTGACGGTGTTCGGCATCGGACGCGAGCTCAACGAGAAGCAGTGGCGCACGGTGCTGCGGCAGCTCGTGGCGATGGGACATCTGCTGAGTGACAGCGAAGCGTTCGGCGCGCTGAAGCTGACGGATTCGTCGCGCGGCGTGCTGCGGGGCGAAACGGAAGTGTGGCTGCGCGAGGAAGCGCCCGGCACCCGGATCCGTTCGAGCCGCGCCAAGTCCCGCCGCGGTGATCTGGCGCCGGCGGCCGGTGCGCCGCAGGGCGATGTCGATCCTGAATTGCGCACGCGGCTAAGAGCTTGGCGCTCCGACATTGCCCGCGAACGTGGCGTGCCGGCCTACGTGGTGCTGCACGACGCCACCATCGACGGCATCGTTCGCGCATGGCCGACCACGATGGACGAGCTGCGCAATGTGCCCGGCATCGGCGACAAGAAGCTCGAGCACTACGGCGAAGAGCTGCTGCAGATTGTCAGGACGCGGTAGGGGCTCGGTTCGTACCCCGGATTGCGCTGCGCTCCATCCGGGCTACCGACCTCAGCCGTTCCGGAACGCATACCCGTAGCCGTTCAGCGCCGGCGCGCCGCCGAGATGGGCGTAGAGGATCTTCGCGCCCTTCTCGAAATAGCCCTTCTGCGTGAGATCGATCAGGCCCTGCATCGACTTGCCCTCGTAGACGGGATCGGTGATCATGGCTTCGAGACGCGCGGTGAGGCGGATCGCCTCCTTGGTCTCTTCCGACGGCACGCCATAGGCGGGATAAGCATAATCCTCGATCAGCACGACGTCGTCGGCGACGAGATCCTGGCCGAGCTCGACGAGCTTGGCCGTGTTCTGCGCGATCGAGAGTACCTGCGCCTTGGTCTGCGCCGGGGTGAAGGACGCGTCGATGCCGATCACCTTTCGCGCGCGGCCATCGGCGGCGAAGCCGACCAGCATGCCGGCATGGGTGGAGCCGGTGACGGTGCAGACCACGATGTAGTCGAACTTGAAGCCAAGTTCGGTTTCCTGCTTGCGCACTTCCTCGGCGAAGCCGACATAGCCGAGGCCGCCGAATTTATGCACGGAGGCGCCGGCGGGAATCGCATAGGGCTTGCCGCCCGCCGCCTTCACCTCCTTGATCGCCTCCTCCCAGCTCTTGCGGATACCGATGTCGAAGCCGTCGTCGACCAGGCGCACGTCGGCACCCATGATGCGCGACAGCATGATGTTGCCGACGCGGTCATAGACGGCATCCTCGTGCGGCACCCAGGCCTCCTGCACCAGGCGGCACTTCATGCCGATCTTGGCCGCGACCGCCGCGATCATGCGGGTGTGGTTGGACTGCACGCCGCCGATCGAGACCAGCGTGTCGGCGTTCGAGGCGATCGCGTCGGGGATGATGTATTCGAGCTTGCGCAGCTTGTTGCCGCCATAAGCGAGCCCGGAATTGCAGTCCTCGCGCTTGGCGTAGACCTCGACGTTGCCGCCGAGATGCTTTGACAGCCGCTCCAGCTTCTCGATGGGCGTCGGACCAAAGGTCAGCGGATAGCGCGCGAATTTTTCGAGCATCGTCAGGTCATCCCGATTGGCGTTAATGTCTCCAAAAATGGTAGCATCGCTCTGCAAAAAGGTGCTTTCAAATATTGTGCCTCTATTGCGCATGATCTTGCGATAGTGGATCAAACACGCGGTATTCCTTTCGGAATTGGTGCCAAGTACGGAAGATTCTTCCATGTCCGCTCGTCTTGACCGTATCGACCTTAAGATGTTGAGATTACTGCAGAATAACGGTCGGCTCAGCAACGCGGAGCTGGCCGAAACCGTCGCCGTCAGTCCCGCCACCTGCCATCGCCGCACCCAGCGCCTGTTCGAGCACGGCTTCATCGCCGCCGTCCGCGCCATGGTCGCGCCGAAGAAGGTGGCAAAGGGCACGCTGGTGATGGTCGGGGTCGTGCTCGACCGTTCGACGCCGGAGAGCTTTGCGATCTTCGAGCAGGCGATCACCAGGCTGAAATTCGTGCTCGACTGTCACCTCGTCGCCGGCGACTTCGACTATTTCCTCAAGATCCGCGTCGGCGACATGGAGGACTTCAACCGCATCCACGGCGAGCAGCTGATCGCGCTGCCCGGCGTGCGCCAGACCCGCACCTTCTTCGTGATGAAGGAAGTCGTCGACAACGCGCCGCTGGAGTTTTGAGCCGAAGCTATTGATGCGCGATCGGCATCATGAGAGATTCAGGTGATGCAGCCATTCCCCTTCCGCCACCTCAATCCGGCCGGACCGGCCTATCGGCGCGGTTGGGTCGACGAGGCGGTCGCCGCGATCGAGGCCGACCAGTGCCGCACGGCCGACACGCATCTGATCCGGCTGATCGTGCCGGCGCTCGCTGGCATCGACATCTATCTGAAAGATGAGTCGACGCATCCGACCGGTAGCCTGAAGCACCGGCTCGCGCGCTCGCTCTTCCTTTACGCGCTCTGCAACGGCCACATCCGCGAAGGCACGCCTGTCGTCGAGGCCTCGTCGGGATCGACCGCGGTGTCGGAAGCCTATTTCGCGCAGATGATCGGCGTGTCCTTCTATGCCGTGATGCCGCGCACGACCTCGGCGGAGAAGATCGCCGCGATCGAGCATTACGGCGGTAACTGCCATCTGATCGACGACGGCCGCGCGCTGTATGCGGAGGCCGGTGCGCTGGCCGCACGGCTGGGCGGCCACTACATGGACCAGTTCACCTTCGCGGAGCGCGCCACCGACTGGCGCGGCAACAACAACATCGCCGAATCCATCTTCACGCAATTGCAGGGCGAGCCGCGCCCACTGCCGAACTGGATCGTGATGGGCGCGGGCACCGGCGGCACCTCGGCCACCATCGGACGCTATTTGCGCTATCGCCAATATCCGACACGGCTATGCGTCGCCGATGTCGAGCATTCCGCTTTCTTCGACTGCTTCAGCTCGCAGGACCGCTCCCATGTCTGCGACCGCCCCTCGCTGATCGAAGGTGTCGGCCGGCCGCGCTGCGAACCCTCCTTCGTGCCGGGCGTGGTCGATCGCATGATGAAGATCCCGGATGCGGCGACGATCGCGGCGATGAACGTGCTATCGCGCCGGCTGCGCCGCGCGGTGGGGGGCTCGACCGGCACCAATTTCCTGGCGCTGTGCAGGCTCGCCTCGGACATGCGAAAGGCGAATCAGACGGGATCGCTGGTGACGCTGATCTGCGATTCCGGCGAGCGCTACCGGCAGACCTATTATGAGCCCGCCTGGCTGAAAGCGCGCGGACTCGATCCAGCGCCGTTCGAGGCGGCCTTGTCGTCGTTCCTCGATACAGCGCAGCCACTGGCGCTTGAGTTCGAAGACGTAACGAATCCGCAGAACTTGCGAAATCCTGAGGCCTGATAGCTGGCGCCTCCCTGCCATTGCAAGATTGCACGGCCGTCACGGCAACTTCACTTGCCTTGCGCGCGCCTGCGGGCGAGTTTCGCGGCTTCTCAACGAGGAGACCTGCCGTGCGCCTTCCCATTCTCGACCTGAAAGACCTGAGTGCCGAACAGAAGCCGCTCTATGACGACATGCGAGCGGGCATCAAGGATCACTTCAAGGGCTTTGTGAACATGCGCGACGATGGCGCGCTGCTCGGGCCCTGGAATCCCTGGATCCGCGAGCCGCGCTTCGGCAAGCCGGTGTGGGAGCTGGTCAAGGCGATCGCGGCGAACCCGCTGCTGCCGGCGCCGGTGCGTGAGGTCGCGATCCTCGTCACCGGCTCGCATTTCCGCTCCGGCTACGAACTCTATGCGCATGTGCTGGTCGCCGAGCAGCGCGGCCTCTCCGACGAGAAGCTCGCGACCATCGTCGCCGGACAGCGGCCGGTCGATCTCACCAAGCAGGAGGCCGTCGCCTACGACGTGGCGTCCGCATTGGTCAGCGGCGGCGTGCTGCCGGAACTGACTTATCGGGCCGCGGTCAAGGAATTCGGCGAGCACGGTGCGGCCGAACTGTCCTATCTCGTCGGCGTTTACTGCATGGTGTCGGTCACGCTGAACACGTTCGACGTGCCGGTGCCGGACTAGATCTGCGGTGCGATCACTCCGCCGCCTTGTTCATGGGCGGCGGAGGCGTCCAGGCAATACAGCGATTGCGACCTTCGGCCTTCGCCTGGTAGAGCGCGTGATCGGCCGCGCTCATCAAGGCGTCGATGCCGGACATGCTGACACTTGCTTCCGCAATGCCGATGCTCACGGTGACGCCGAACTGAATTTGGTCGGCGGCGATCTGTGCGCTCATCACGCGTTTGCGGATTCTCTCGGCGACGATTCTTGCACGCGACAGGCTGGTTTCGGGCAACAGAATCGCGAACTCCTCGCCGCCGAAGCGGCCGACGACGTCCGATTTGCGCTTGCCGTCGAGGCATGCGGCCGCCACGGCCTTGATCGCTTCGTCTCCGACCGCGTGGCCATAGCGGTCGTTGAGCGACTTGAAATGGTCGATGTCGAGCATCAGGACCGAAACGGAGCGGTAGTAGCGCTGGAAGCGGCTCCATTCGGCCTCGAGCGAGCCCAGCAAATGGCGGCGGTTATAGAGACCCGTGAGCGGTCGGTGGTGGCCAGGCGCTCCAGCATGTTGGCCTTGTTGGTGAGATCGGTAATATCGACATAGGTCAGCATGCGGCCGCCGTTCGACATCGTGGTGCAGTGGGCCCTGATCCGCCGCGCATCCGGCGTCTGGAGGTCGCGCACATGATCGCCCGCCTTGACTTCGGCGACGCGCTTGACGGGAAATTTCGCCAGTTCGTTCGCCGGCAGATCGGGCGCGCTCGCACGGTGCACCCGGCTCACCAACGATGCATAGGTCGGGCGGGCGGCGGCTTCCTGTTCGCTCACCTCCCAGAACCGCCGCATGCGCCGGTTCATGAAGCTGGCGTTGAGATCGCGGTCGAGCAGCAGCACGCCGTCCTCGACGTTCTCGAGGGCGTCGCGCAGCAATTTCAGCTCGTCGGAGTAGCGCACGATGTCGGTGACCGGCGTATAGGTCAGCATCCGCCCGCCGTTGGGCAGAGGCGTGCATTGCATCCGAACGACGTCGCCGCTGGTACGGCGCAGGTCGCGCGGCGACGCATCGCCTACCTGTATTTGACGGACGCGCTCGGCGACATAAGCCTCCAGCTCGGCCGGCGGAATCTCGTAGGCGAGCGTATCGCGGCCATGATGCATCAGCGTCACAAATGACGGGTTGCTGTTGGCGACTTCATCCGGCAACAGCCACATCTGCCGGAACGCCCGATTGATCAATTGCGCGCGGAGATTGGCATCCAGCAGCACGATTCCCAGTGGGACGAAATCGAGTGCCGCGCGAAGCGCCAGCATCTGTCCGCGTATCAGCGAATCGGTCCCCCGCTCCTGCTCGTCCACGGCCTTCGGATCGACATGATCTTCCGCTCCGAGCGCAACCCCGACCTGACGGTCCGACCGCCAGAGCACACGGCAGGAGAGGATCTCCTGGCCTGCGAGCCGGAGCTGGAACCGATCGGGCACGCCGAGGCTGCTCTGCATCTCCAGCGTCGCGCCGTCTTCGGACATCCGGCGCACGACGCAATCGATCGTCGACTGACCGAAGTTGAAGAAGATCTGGCCGGCGAGGAACGTTCGTTCCGATACCAAGCGGGGCATTCCCAACCTCCCAAGCGGAATTGGCTCAGTTTGCCGCAAGCTTATTTGCCGAAAGGTAAGGCGGTGGGCGATTGCGCGAGAGGGCTAACAATTGGTTCACGCATCCGGCGTCGTTTACGTCAGCGGAGAACGCGAAAAGCCCTTCATCATCAACGATGAGCGGGAGCGGCCTTGCTCCGATATGCGTGAAAATGCGGACGCTCCGCTTTACGGAAAATCCACTACGGTCCGCAGTCAGCCGCGCACCGCGTAGAGCGGCGTCCGCAACGTCACGCGTTTGCCCTGATGGCGGAACTGCCTGTTGGATGGAATGTGATCGCCCGCGTGGTCAAGCGGTGTCCGCAATCGGTGGACGGTGCGAATGCACGCAGGTACGTTGCCGTGACCGCACGGACACAATCCGCGCCAGAGTGCAGGCCGGACAATGGAGAACGATAGCCATGGACACGTCACGCCGCATCCTGCTCGCCGGACTGGCGGGATTCGCCGTTGCGCCGACCGCCGCTGGAGCCGCGCCCTCGATCGCGGCCGATGACGTGACGGTCGCCGAAGAGCGCTTTGCGCGCATGATCGCAGCTGCGCATGCGCCCGACGTCACCTGCGTGCGACAGGCCGAGCGTTATGCGGACGCGCATTGGCCAAACTACGTCGCGGCGGCGCGTTCCGTCATCGCGGCGAGAGCGTGAGGCATTCTCTTTCCTCTCCCGTTGCGGGAGACGGCAACACGAGGTGTTTCACGTCCCCACCGCCCGCCTTACCTGCTCACCGATCTGCGACAGCACGAGCTGCGCCTGCGGCAGGATGGCGCCCATGGCGTGGAAATTGTGAACCATGCCCTCGTGGCAGACGTGCTCGACCGTGACGCCCGCGGCGAGCAGCTTGCGCGCATAGGCATTGCCCTCGTCGCGCATCGGGTCGTACTCGGCGGTGTGGATGATGGCGGTCGGCAGGTCCGCAAGCCGTGTCGCGCGCAAGGGCGAGATGCGCGGATCGGCGGCATCCAGGTCCTCGGGCAGATAATCGGCGAGATCGGCTTCGATCGTGACGCGGTCGATCAGGTGGCCCTCGGCGAATGCCTCGCGCGAAGGCGAGGCCTCCTCGAAATCCAGCACCGGGCAGATCAGGCATTGCGCGACGATGGAAAGGCCCGCGGCCTGCGCCGCCTCCTGGCACACGATCGCAGCGAGCGTTGCACCGGCGGAATCGCCGCCGAGCACCAGACGCCCGGCGTCGATGCCGAGCGATGCGGCCTCGCGCGCCACCCATTCGGTGGCGGCGATCGCATCGTCCACGGCAGCGGGGAATTTGTGCTCGGGTGCCAGCCGGTAATCGACCGAGACGAGACGGCAGCCGGTCGCATGTGCCAGCGCCGCCGCGATGCGGTCATGCGTGGCGATGCTGCCGGCAACGAGCCCGCCGCCGTGAAAGAACACAAAGCCGGGCGCGCGATCGTCGGCGCCTGCGGGTGAATAGAGGCGATAGGGCAGCGCGCCGCCGGGACCAGGCAGCATTCCGTCGGACGTCGTCACGTCAGGCGCATCGGCGCGCGCAAACTGCATCAGCTTTGCCAATGATTGCCGCCGTGCCTCCACGCTGGGCCGGCTCCGTGCCTGCGGCGCAGCCGCAGCCATCATGGTCAACAAACGCTTTGCGAGCGGATCGAGCGGCATGGTGCTTCCTTTCCCCTTCCGGGAGGGTAACTCACCATTTTCCCGCAGGGAATCATTTAGAAATTGCGCCCAATAGTGGCGCTATAATGCGGCGCCACGCCAAGGGGAGGCCGGTCATGGCCGAGATCAAAAAACCCATCGCATATTCGCCGAGCTGGACCTTCTTTGAGGGCAAATGGCATGACGGCAATGTGCCGATCATGGGTCCGCGCACGCATGCGGCCTGGCTCGGCTCCGTCGTGTTCGACGGTGCGCGGGCGTTCGAAGGCGTCGCGCCCGATCTCGACCGTCACGTCGCCCGCGCCAATCAGTCCGCGATCAGCTTTGGCCTGAAGCCGCTGGTCGATACCGGGACCTGGCTGATACTCGCAAACGAGGGCATCGCACGCTTCGCGCCGAATGCCGAGCTCTACGTCCGTCCGATGTACTGGGCGCGGAACGGCTCGGGCGGCGGCGTGCTGTTCGATCCCGAGACCACCGATTGGTGCCTGTGCATCTACGAGGCGCCAATGCCAAAGCCGGTCGGCAACGCGATCACGCTGTCGCCGTTCCGCAGGCCCACCGCTGAATGCGCCCCGGTCGACGCCAAGGCCGCCTGTCTCTATCCGAACAATTCGCGCGCGCTTGCCGAAGCCGCCTCGCGCGGCTTCCAGAACGCGCTGATGCTCGACATGCTCGGCAACGTCGCGGAGTTCGGCAATTCCAACGTGTTCATGGCCAAGGACGGCGTGGTCTACACGCCGGTGCCGAACGGCACCTTCCTCAACGGCATCACCCGCCAGCGCGTCATCAGCCTGCTTCGCGCCGACGGCGTCACCGTGGTCGAGAAGACGCTGCGCTATGCCGACTTCCTCGCCGCCGACGAGATCTTTTCCACGGGCAATTTCGCGAAAGTCGCGCCGGTGATCCGCATCGACGATCGCGAGCTGCAGCCGGGCCCGCTCTACACCCGCGCGCGCAAGCTCTATTGGGACTTTGCCCACGCGGTGAAGCTGGCGGCATAGCTTCCGCAGTTTCCCCGTCATTGCGAGCAAAGCGAAGCAATCCAGGCTGCCTCCGCGGAGGGATTCTGGATTGCTTCGCTGCGCTCGCAATGACGAGGTGGGGGACTGCTGAGGAAATCAGCGGGCCGCGGCGCTCGCGACGCGAGCGCGAACGAGAGGACCTACTCGTCCTTCTTCGACATCCGCTCGAGGCGTTCCTGCATGTCCTTCATCTGCTGGCGCAGATCGTCGATATTGCTGTCCTTCGGGGCTTCTGCGGTCGGCTCCGGCGCCGGCTCCGCGGAGCCGGCGGGGCGGCCTGCGCCGGGCGCGAAAGGCTTGAACATCGAGAAGGTCTGCTGGAACAGCTCCATGTTGCGGCGGACCTGTTCCTCCAGCGGCGCAAACGGGGTCCCGGACAGCGAGGTGGCGATCTGCTTGCGGAACTTCTCCTGCTCCTGCGTGAGCGACGCGATGGCCTGCTCCAGATATTTCGGCACCACCATCTGCATGCTGTCGCCATAGAAGCGGATGAGCTGGCGCAGGAAAGTGGTCGGGAGCAGGTTCTGGCCGGCCTTGTTCTCCTGCTCGAAGATGATCTGGGCAAGTACGGAGCGGGTGATGTCGTCGCCGGTCTTGGCGTCGTAGACCAGGAAATCTTCGCCGTCCTTGACCATGGAGGCGAGGTCTTCCAGCGTCACGTAAGTGCTCGTCCCGGTGTTATAGAGCCGGCGGTTCGCGTATTTCTTGATGGTGGTGGGTTGGTCTGATTTCGCCATGGGCTCTCACTTGCAAGCGCGGAGAACGGGAACCTGACGGGCTATGCCGCAGGGCGGGAAGAGTACGCAACGCAACAAAATAAGCATTTTCAAAGGGGTCACGCTACCGTTTTGTGCGCCACGGTTAATCGGGCAGCAAAAACGTGCTTGCGAAAGCGCCAAGAACGCTATTTTGAATGCGCTGCGGGATGAATTCGGCCGTCGGCCGATTGACATGCCTCAACGACGTTAACAGGATGCCGTCCGAGACTGGCGAGCCGTTTCCCCAGCCCCGTCTGCCCCCATTCAACCCAGGAGATGCCCATGTCAGACGATGTCGTCATCGTCAGCGCCGCCCGCACCCCGGTCGGAAGCTTCAACGGAGCGTTCGCAACCCTTCCCGCCCATGATCTCGGCGCCATCGCCATCAAGGCCGCGCTGGAGCGCGGCGGCATCGAGCCCGGCCGGGTCTCCGAAGTCATCATGGGCCAGATCCTGACCGCCGCCCAGGGTCAGAACCCGGCCCGCCAGGCCTCGATCAATGCCGGCATTCCGGTCGAGAGCCCGGCCTGGGGCGTCAACCAGCTCTGCGGCTCGGGCCTGCGCACCGTTGCGCTCGGCTATCAGGCGCTGCTCAACGGCGATTCCGAGATCGTGGTCGCCGGCGGCCAGGAATCCATGAGCATGGCTCCGCACGCCCAGTACCTGCGTGGCGGCGTCAAGATGGGTGCAGTCGAATTCATCGACACCATGATCAAGGACGGTCTGTGGGACGCCTTCAACGGCTATCACATGGGCAACACCGCCGAGAACGTCGCGCGGCAGTGGCAGATCACCCGCGCCCAGCAGGACGAGTTCGCGGTCGCCTCGCAGCAGAAGGCCGAAGCCGCGCAGAAGGCCGGTAGATTCAACGACGAAATCGTTCCCGTCACCATCAAGGGACGCAAGGGCGATGTCGTCGTCAGCGCCGACGAATATCCGCGCCATGGCGCAACGGTCGACGCGATGGCGAAGCTCCGTCCGGCCTTCGAGAAGGACGGCACGGTCACCGCGGGCTCTGCGTCGGGTATCAATGACGGCGCTGCGGTCGTGGTGCTGATGACCGCCAAGCAGGCTGCCAAGGAAGGCAAGAAGCCGCTCGCGCGCATCGTGTCCTGGGCGCAGGCCGGCGTCGATCCGAAGATCATGGGCTCGGGCCCGATCCCGGCCTCGCGTGCCGCGCTGAAGAAGGCCGGCTGGAATGTCGGCGATCTCGACCTGATCGAGGCCAACGAAGCCTTCGCGGCGCAGGCCTGTGCCGTCAACAAGGATCTCGGCTGGGATACCTCCAAGGTCAACGTCAACGGCGGCGCGATCGCGATCGGCCATCCGGTCGGTGCCTCCGGCGCGCGCGTTCTGGTGACGCTGCTCCACGAAATGCAGAAGCGGGATTCAAAGAAGGGTCTCGCCACGCTGTGCATCGGCGGCGGCATGGGTATCGCGATGTGTGTGGCGCGCGACTGAAGATAGTTGCCGCGTCATTTGCGCGTGCGCTGCACACGTGACTGAGTGCGTTGCACGCGATTAAAAAGGCGGCGGTTGCAAATCAAATATTCTTCGCAACGGTACAAGCCTCGACTAAAGAGAAACGCCCGGCTCGACGCCGGGCGTTTTGTTCTTGATGTCCGTCAAACGTGCCCCATAATCCGCGCTTAAAAACGATCACTCAGAAACGTCCGAAGAGTCCAAGGGAAGGAAATACGATATGGCACGTGTTGCATTGGTGACGGGTGGTACGCGGGGCATCGGAGCTGCGATCAGCAAGGCGCTGAAGGCGGCCGGCTACAAGGTGGCGGCGAGCTATGCCGGCAACGACACCGCGGCGGAGAAGTTCAAGGCCGAGACCGGCATCGCCGTCTACAAATGGGACGTCAGCAGTTTCGATGCTTGCGCCGAGGGCGTGAAGAAGGTCGAGGCCGAGATCGGCCCGATCGACGTGCTCGTCAACAATGCCGGCATTACCCGCGACACCGCCTTTCACAAGATGACGCTCGAGCAGTGGAACGCCGTCATCAATACCAACCTCGGTTCGCTGTTCAACATGACGCGTCCAGTCATTGAAGGCATGCGTGCGCGCAAGTTCGGTCGCATCATCTCGATCTCGTCGATCAACGGCCAAAAGGGACAGTTCGGCCAGGTCAACTATTCCGCGGCAAAGGCCGGTGACATCGGCTTCACCAAGGCACTCGCGCTCGAGAACGCCAAGGGCGGCATCACCGTCAACGCGATCTGCCCCGGCTACATCAACACCGAAATGGTGCAGGCCGTGCCGAAGGACGTCCTGGAAAAGAACGTGATCCCACAGATCCCGGTCAACCGGCTCGGCGAACCGGAAGAGATCGCGCGCGCGGTCGTGTTCCTGGCGGCCGACGAGGCCGGCTTCATCACCGGCTCGACGCTGACCATCAATGGCGGCCAATACCAGGCCTGATGACGCCAATTCTCTCCGCTGGACGTCGCTGAGCCAAATGCCTGTAGCTTCAGGCGCGACAAGGCGATAGTGAAGACGAAAATGCCCGGCCTCGTGCCGGGCATAAACGTCCTCAGAGCCTTTGATCGATGACTCCCCGCACGGCAACGCTGATCGGATTGACCGCGATCCTGATGTGGTCGCTGCTGTCGGTGATGACGGTGGCGACCGGAAAGATCCCGGCGTTCCAGCTGGCCGCGATGACGTTCGCGATCGGCGGTCTCGTCGGCCTGCTCACCTGGATCGGCCGCGGCGAGGCGGCGAAAAGTCTGCGTCAGCCGCTTGCCGTGTGGACCGTCGGTGTCGGCGGACTGTTCGGCTATCACGCGCTGTATTTCCTCGCGCTGCGCTTTGCGCCGCCGGCTGAAGCCGGCCTGCTGAATTATCTGTGGCCGCTCCTGATCGTGCTGTTCTCGTCGTTCCTGCCGGGCGAGCGGCTTGCCGTGCATCACGTCGTGGGCGCCGTGCTCGGCCTCGTCGGCACCGTGCTGCTGTTCGCCGGGAACACCTCCGGCTTCACGCAGGGTCAATTGCCGGGATTGGCCGCGGCCTTCATCGCAGCGTTCGTGTGGGCGACCTATTCGGTGTTGTCGCGGCGATTGAAGGCGGTGCCGACCGATGCGGTCGCGGGATTTTGCCTCGCCACCGCGGTGCTCGCCGCGCTGATGCATGGACTGCTCGAAACCACGGTGTGGCCGGACACGACCTTGCAATGGCTCTCCGTGATCGCGCTCGGCATCGGTCCGGTCGGTGCTGCGTTCTACGCCTGGGACATCGGCATGAAGCGCGGCGACATCCGCGTGCTCGGCGCCGCGTCCTACGCGACGCCGCTACTCTCGACCGGCTTCCTCATCGCCGCCGGATTCGCCAATGCCAGCGCCAACATCACCATCGCGGCGATCCTGATCGCCGGCGGCGGCCTGATAGCCGCGAAGGACATGGTGCTGCGAAAGCGGTAGCGTCATTGCCGGCGCAAGCCGAAGCGACGGGGCCTTAGGGTTCCCAGCCCTTGGGCGCGAGCTCGAACTTCGCGAACTCGAAGGCCGGCGCCACAGTGCAGCCGACCAGGGTCCACTCGCCGGTGGTCTCCGCCGTCTGCCAGGCATCCGCCGGCACGATCGCCTGTGGCCGCTCGCCGTTCAACAGGTCCGCGCCGAGCCGCACCTCGTGCTGAGAGCAGCCGTCATGGGCGATGCGCAGCGTCAGCGGGCTGCCGGCGTAATAGTGCCAGCTCTCGACCGCATCGATGCGGTGCCAGTGCGAACGCTCGCCGCGCGCCAGCAGGAAGTAGATCAGCGTCGAGCGCGCGCGGCCGTTGGTGTCGGTGGTCTGATCGCGAAACGTCTCGCGATAGTGCCCGCCTTCGGGATGCGGTCGGAGTTCAAGGCGCGCGATGATCTCGGCTGCGGTCGGCATCGATTCCCGTCAGGATTTGATCTTCAGGACTTGTTCCTCAAGATTTGTTCTTGCGCTCGCGCAGCTCGCCGAACACCGCGGTGGCATCCGCGCCCTTCATGTGCAGCCTGGCTGCGATCGAGGGTTCATCAGCGCGCAGGAATACGTTTGTCCGCTTTTCATCACCAAGCAGCGAGGGAATGGTCGGCTTGTTCTCGGCCCGCAGCCTCGCCACCTCGGCCGCGCGCGCCTGCAGCGCCGCATTGTCGGGGTCGACGGTCAGCGCGAACTTGACGTTGGACGCCGTGTATTCATGGCCGCAATAGAGCTTGAAGTCGTCGGGCAGGGCACGCAGCTTCAGAAGCGAATCCCACATCATCGGATAGGTGCCCTCGAACACGCGGCCGCAGCCGATCGAGAATAGCGTGTCGGCGGCGAACAGCGCTTTCTCGGTGTCGAACACGTAGGAGATGTGGTCGAGCGTGTGGCCGGGCGTCTCCAGCACGCGCCCCAACAAGCTGCCGACCTTGACGATTTCGGCGTTGGCGACGCGCAGGTCGACGTCTGCGATCTCAGTGGTCTTGTCATGCGGCGCGACGACGCGGCAATTGTATTTCTGCTTGAGTTCGGCGACCCCGCCGACATGATCGCCATGATGATGGGTGATCAGGATGTCGGTGAGCTGCCAGCCCTCGCGCTCGAGCGCCTTCAGGATGGGGCCGGCCTCCGGCGCGTCGATCGACGCCGTCGCCTTGGTTTCCACATCGTGGATCAGGTAACCGAAATTGTCGTTTAAACAGGTGAAAGTACGAATTTCGGCGGCCATGTCATCTCCGATCGCGCTCAGCTCCGTCAGACAAATATGGCGTTAACGTTGCGCAGGCAATGCAATATTCCGCGCGCGGGGGCCGCCTCGTGCATGTTACATTGCGATCATGACCATTGATGTCGTCGACCTCCGCGAGTTCTACTCTCGTCGCCTCGGGATTGTGGCGCGGCAAATGATCAATCGCGGCATTCGCGAGCGCTGGCCGCGCGTCGATGGCCAGCGGGTGCTCGGCTTCGGCTATCCCACGCCCTATCTCGGGTTGTTCCGCGAGGACGCGGAGCGCTGCATCGCCTTCATGCCGTCGGCCCAGGGCGTCCTGAAATGGCCGACGGGACGGCCGGCGCTCGCCTCGCTGGTGGACGAGTTCTCGCTGCCGCTTCCCGACGCCGCGGTGGATCGCATCCTGCTGGTCCACGCACTGGAAATGTCGGACGATCCGGCCGCGCTGCTGCGCGAGGCGTGGCGCGTGCTGTCGCCGTCCGGTCGCGTGATTGCGGTGATCCCGAACCGGCGCGGGGTCTGGACCCGTACCGACAGCACGCCGTTCGGTCACGGCCGGCCCTATTCGCGCTCGCAGATCACCGACCTGTTGCGCCAGACCTGGTTCACCCCGACCGCTTGGGGCGAGGCGCTGTTCATGCCGCCCTATGCCGGCGGTTGGGTGCTGAAATCCGCACAGATGTGGGAGCGGGCCGGCGCGGCGCTGTCGCTGCCCTTTGCCGGCGTGCACATCGTCGAGGCGACCAAGCAGGTCTACCGCGCGATCCCCGCCAAGCGCGAGCGGGCGCGGTTGATTCCCTCGCTGGCGAAGCCGGTGCTGGTGCCGTCCTCGACGACGGCGACGCGCAGCTAAAAACAAATCGTCCCGGACATGCCGGAACGATTCAGGTCAGGGAATCTGGCGCAGGATGTCCGGCGAAAAGCTTACTCGCCGGGGGCCACTTCGTCGCTCGAGGCGGCCGGAGCGGCTTCGCGCTCGGGGCGCGGGCCATTCGGGCGGCGGCGGCGCCGTGGAAAGCGCTCGCCACCACCAGCACCTTCGAAGCCGGCCTGGCCGGGCGCGCCACTGTTCACCTGCGGCTGTGGGCCGGTGATGAAGGACGGCAGACGATCGACGCTGACCGCGTCGGCGACGACGGGCTGGGGCTGGTTCAGCGGCAGCGGTTGCGGCTGGGGCTGATATTGCGGCTGCGGACGATGGTCGCGTTCGCGATGCTCGCGCGGCTGCTGATTGTCGCGCTGATAGTGGTTGTCGCGGGGCTGATGATCACGCGGCTGATGATCGCGCGGGCCGTCGCGGTCGCGCGTGAAGGGCGGCGGTGGCGGCTGTGGGACAAACCCCGGCTCCTGGCCGAAATTCGAGAAATTCTCGCCGTCGTCCTCGCCGTCGTCGCCGCTGCTGTTGCTGATGGGCTCATCGCCGCGCGGCTGCTGGTTCTGCCGGAACTGCTCCTGAGCCGTCGCGATCAGGCGAAAATAATGCTCGGCATGCTGGTAGTAGTTCTCGGCCGCAACGGGGTCTCCGGAGGAGCGCGCGTCGCGCGCGAGCTGGAGATATTTTTCAGCAATATGCGAAGCCGTGCCGCGGATCTTGATGTCGGGCCCGTTGGACTCGTAGACCCGGGTCATCGGGTTCTGGCCGCGCCGGTTATTATTGTTGTTATTGTTATTATTATTGTTGCGGTTGCGCATCCGCTGCTTGTTCTGACCGTTTCTCATGTCCTGCCTTTAATTCCAGCCCTAAAGGTTGCACGCATTACTGATTGCCGAGAGTGACCTGATGACAGCGGTTCACATCGCTTGCGCGCAACCGCACGCAAGAGCGGATTGATCCTTGCCGATGTTCGTCGACCGTCGCGTTCAACAAAAGACGCGTTCCCCACCGCCAGCATCCATCGCCAGCGAACCCATTCATATCGCCTGCCGAAACAAGCCCTGCTTTGTTGCGTAAGTCTTCAAGCGCAATATCAGGCTTTCGTTCACGTTGCGGTCGGTAAGCAGCGCAGCTCAAATGGCCATCGCGCTCAACAGGACCTGCGGCTTGGAACCTTTATCAGTAAGCTCTCGCCCGAGAGCCCGGCTTTCGCCCGTAAGTCTACGGGGCCGGCACCGATGTGTTGATCGGAAGGTAGTCGTTCCCAAGGGATATTCCAAGAGGTTTTTTGCAGCCCAATCCGGCTTTTATGGGGGCATTTTCCGGGCCGAAACCGCCCGCGGGATGCCCGCCAGATCGGCCTTGGGCGGCCTGTCCACGACCAACGCGGCAGCCGTCAGCAAGGTTTCAATATTTCGGGCCTGGCCCTGTCCGGCCTCGACGATCAGTGCTCCGCCGGGGGCGAGACGTTCAGCCGCCTGCGGGATCAGGGCGCGATAGGCGTCGTAACCGTCATTGCCGCCGTCGAGCGCCAGATGCGGATCATGCTCGCGCACCTCGATGCTCAGTTTCGGAATTTCTGCCGACGGGATGTAGGGCGGGTTCGACACGACCAGGTCGAACGGGCCGCGGAGCGCCGCTGCGTAGGAGCAGGCGACGAAGCTGGCGCGGTCGGCGAGGCCCAGAGCCGCGGCGTTTTCTCTGGCGGTGTTGAGCGCGGTCAGACTGAGATCGGTGCCGACGCCGAAAGCGCCGGGAATTTCGTGCAGCAGCGCGAGCAGGATGGCGCCGGATCCGGTGCCGATATCGGCGATGCGCGGGCGCTGTTCCGATATCGTGAGCCCACGAAAGATCTCGAGCGCGAGTTCGACCACCGTCTCGGTATCGGGACGCGGCACCAGGGTCGCCTCGGATAGCTGGAATGGCAGGCCCCAGAATTCCCGAGCGCCGAGAATGCGGGCGACCGGCTCATGCGCGAGCCGGCGCCGCGCGTATGCTTCCAGCCGCGCAGCCTCTTCGGGTGCGAGTTGCCGGGCCGCCTGCGTGACCATGCCGGTCAGATCAAGCCTCAGCGCAGCCCCTACGAGCAGGCGCGCATCGAGAGCGGGCTGCTCGATGCCGGCCGATTGCAGCCGTGCCGCAAGCGCGCGCCGCGCACTCTCGATGCTGTGTCCGGGATCGAAATCTGTCGCCAATGGAGCCATCCTGCCTGGCATCGTGGATAGGCCGGCTGGCTTGCTTGCGTCAACGGAAAGGAGCGCGTCAGATCGCGCCTCGCACCGACGGAGGGATCCATGACGCGCTACGACGATCAGAACGTCTTCGCAAAAATCCTGCGCGGCGAGATCCCCTGCTTCGAGGTTTTCAGGGACGACCGTAGCCTCGCCTTCCTCGATATCATGCCGCGCTCGCCCGGGCACACGCTGGTCGTTCCCCGGGCGCCGGCACGCGGCATCCTCGACATCGCGGATGACGACCTCGCCGCGGTCGCCCGAACCGCCAAGCGGATCGCGATTGCCGCGATGAAGGCGTTCGACGCCGAGGGCATCATCCTTCAGCAGTTCAGCGAGCCGGCCAGCGGCCAGGTGGTCTTTCACCTGCACATGCACGTCATGCCGGTCAGGGCCGGAATCGAGCTGCTGCCGGCGCAGACGCGCAAGGAGGACATGACGGTGCTCGCCGCTCACGCCAGGCGAATGATCGCCGCTCTCTAGACGCCGAGATAGCGCTGGAGCAGCTCCGGCTGGGCCTTGAGCTCCCGCGCCGGCCCCTCGTGCACGATGTGTCCGTTGTTGATGATGTAGATCCGGCTCGCCAGCGCCAGTGTCGCCGCCAAATTCTGCTCGACCAGCACGATGGTCTGGCCGGCGGCGGCGAGCTCGCGGCAGGCCTTGACGAGATCGTGAACGATGACGGGCGCGAGCCCCTCGAACGGCTCGTCCAGCAGCACGATCTTGGGGTCGCGCACCAACGCCCGTGCGATCGCGAGCATCTGCTGCTCGCCGCCGGAGAGCTCGGTGCCGCGGTTGTTGCGCCGCTCCTTCAGCCGCGGAAACATTTCGTAGATCCGATCGAGCGGCCAGCGTTTCGGCGCAGTGATGCCGGCGAGGACGATGTTTTCCTCCACCGACAGGCTGCCGAAGATGCGGCGTTCCTCGTGCACGAGCTGCATGCCGGCCTGGGCGATTCTGTGGCTCTTTCGCCCGGCGATATCAATGCCGTCGAACTTCACGCTGCCGCTACGCGGCGTCACGACACCCATCAGGCTCTTCAGCGTGGTGCTCTTGCCGGCGCCGTTGCGACCGAGCAGCGCCACCACTTCGTGACGCGCGACGTGCATGGCGACGTCGAACAGGATGTGGGAGTCACCGTAATAGCTGTTCAGGCCGTTGACCTCGATCAGGCTCATGCGGCGATCTCCCCGTGAACTCCGCCGAGATAGGCTTCCTGCACGGCGGCGTTGGCCTTAATTTCCTCCGGCGTGCCGTCGAGCAGAACCTTGCCTTCCTGGAGCACCGTTACGCGTTCGACCAGCTCGAACAGCGAATCCATGTCGTGGTCGATGATGATCATGGTGCGCCCTCGCGCGATCGATTTGAGCAGCTTGACGGTCTCGACCCGCTCCCGTGGGCTCATGCCCGCAAGCGGTTCGTCGAGCAGCAGCAGGCGCGGCGAGGTGGCGAGCGCGAGGCCGATTTCGAGCCTGCGCTTCTCGCCATAGGCGAGCTCGGATACCGGCGTATCGGCCCGGCGGCTCAAATTGACGAGGGCAAGCGTGTGCTCCACCTGCTCGGTCAGGCCCTTGACGCTGGAGAGCTTGCGGAACAGGTCGAGCCGGAATTTTCCACGCAGCTCGGCCAGCGCGGCGATCGTCAGGTTCTGCCGCACCGTCAACCCGGTGAAGAGCTGGTTGACCTGATAGCTCTTGGTGAGGCCGAGCTGGCAGACCTCGGTCACCTTCAATCCCGTGATGTCTCGCCCCTCGAATACGATCTGGCCGGAGCTCGGCGCGATCTCGCAGGTCAGCATCTTGAAGAAGGTCGATTTGCCGGCGCCGTTGGGGCCGATGATCCCGCGCAGCTCGCCCTGATTGACGCTGAAATCGATGTCGCTGTTGGCGACGAGACCGCCATAGCGTTTGGTCAGGCCGGTGGCTTTCAGGATCGGCCCGGAATATGCGGGATGCGCGACCTCCTTGGCCTGCATCGGCGCCGGTGGGGGTTGCAGTGTGGCCTCGGCGTCAGCGGCCTCCTGCTCCATCTCCGCATCCGTTCGCTTTCGCTTGCCCGAGACGAGGCGGTAGAGATCGGCAAGACCGCCGATGATGCCGCCGCGCAGGAAGCAGACCAGCAGCACGAAGACGACACCCAGCACCAGCTTCCAGGCTGCGCCGAGGCCCAGCGCGGACTGGAGGAAGTCCTGAAGGAAGAGCCAAACGGTTGCGCCGACCAGCGGTCCGAACAGCGTGCCCCTGCCGCCGATGGCCGTCTGCATCACGAGCTGGCCCGAGGTGTCGAAGGTGAAGGCGTCGGGCGGCATGAAGGCCTGGAGCACGCCGAGCAGTCCGCCGGCGAAGCCCGCGTAAGCGGCTGCGATCACGAAGGCGGTCAGCTTGTAGCCATGGATGTTGTGTCCGACGGCCGTGGCGCGCAGCGGATTGTCGCGGATCGCACTCAGAATTGCGCCGACCGGCGAGCGCACGATCCTGAGGGCGATGACGACGCCGACGAAGTAGCACAGCGCGATGAACTGATAGAGCGACCAGCCATTGGTGAAGTGGATGGAGGTGAAGCCGAGATCGAAGCTCGGCGTCGGTACCCCCGGCAGGCCGTTCTCGCCGCCGGTGAAATCGGAAAGTGGATTGAACTCGACGAAGAAGAACACCTCCGCGATCGCCACGGTGATCATCGCGAAATAGATGCCGGTGCGGCGCAATGCGATCAGGCCGATCAGGTAGCCGGTCGCGGCCGCCGCGATCATGCCGATGATCAGCGCGCCCAGCACGTTGCCGAAGCCCGCGCGGGTCAGCAGGTAGGCGGCGACGAAGCCGCCGGTGCCGTAGAAGGCGGATTGGCCGAACGAGAGCAGGCCGGTGAAGCCGAACAGGATGTCGAAGCCGAGGCCGAACAGGCCCCAGACCAGGATCCTGTTCACGGTGTTCGGCGCGAAGCCGAGATGAGGCAGCACGAAGGGGGCTGCGATCAAGCCGATCGCGGTCAGGGCTTCGATCAGGAAGGGGCGTTGCTTGAGCATCAGGAGATCGCTTACTCGCGGCCTTGGACGCCGAGCAGGCCATGCGGTCGTACCACGAGCACGAGCGTCATCGCCGCAAACAGCATCACATAGGCGTAGCCGGGGTTGAACATGGAGGTGACGCTGATGATCTCGCCGGCGATCAGGCCGCCCAGAATTGCGCCGGGGAACGAGCCGACGCCGCCGATCACCACCACCACGAAGGTCTGGACCAGGATGTCGTCACCGATGCCCGGTGTCAGCGACACCACCGGCGCGTTGACGATGCCGGCAAAGCCGGCGGCCATTGCGCCGATGCCGAACACCACCATGAAGACGCGATAGACATTGATGCCGAGCGAATCGACCATCACCGAATCCTCGATGCCGGCGCGCACAATCATGCCCAGCCGGGTCCGGTAGAGGACGATGAACAGTGCGCCGAGGGCGACCGCGACGATGCCGACGACGGCGAGGCGGTAGGTCGGATAGAACATGAAGCCGAGATTGGTGATGCCCCGGAACAGGGCCGGCGGCGGCACCAGCTGCGACTGGCTCGAGAAGATCAGGCGCACGAGCTCGACGAAACAGATGCCTAGCCCGAAGGTCACGAGCAGCTGATCCTCGTGCGGGCGGTGATAGAAATGGCGGATGATGACGCGTTCCATGAGAACGCCGAGCAGCATCACGAACAGCGAGCCCGCGATCACGGCGAGGATGAACGACTCCGTGTACTGGTAGGCGACGAAGCCGGCATAGCCGCCGATCATGAACATCGCGCCGTGCGCGAGGTTGAGCACGCCGAGCGTGCCGTAGATGATGGTCAGGCCGGAGCTGATCAGCGCGAGCAGGGCGCCGAGCGCGAGCCCGTTGAAAAGCTGCGAAACGAGGTTGGGCCAACTTATCATGCGACAATCGCTGTTGTGGCGCGCGATGGTGCGCGTCCAAAAAAGGGTGACGCCGCAGGACCGGAGTGCAGTCCGCGGCGTCACAGGGGTTAGCGAGGTCTCAGCTGTAGTCGCCGAGATGGCAGCCGAAGGCGTCCGGCTTCTGCATCAGGCTTTCCCCCGGGACGATCTCGACGACGTCGTACCAGTCTTCCTTGTTCTTCATGTCCTTTTGCTGCTTGCCCTTGACGATGATCACCGGCCGGACGCACTGATGGTCCTCGGGACGGTAATGCACTTCGCCCACCAGGGAGGGGATCGTCTCGCCCTTCTCGTAGGCCTTGATCACGTCGGGCGGGCTGAAGCTGCCGGCCTGCTCGCACATGTGCGCCCAATGCGCGAAGCTGACATAGGCGTTCTCCGCGCCCCATTCGGGCTTGTAGCCGTACTTCTTCTCGAATGCTTCGTTGAACATCTTGGCGAGCGGGAATTTGTCTTCGATGGTCCACCAATAATCGGTGGCGGCGTAGACGCCCTGCATCAGGCCGCCGGTCTCGCGCGCGATGAAAGGCACCTGGTAGGGGACGACCAGCTTCATCTTGTCGAGCACGCCGAACTGCTTGGCCTGTTGTGTCGACAGCACGGCGTCGTGTCCCCAATTGACGTTGATGAGCACATCGGCGCCTGAATTCGCGACGTTCAGCAGATAGGAGGAGTAGTCGGGTGCGCCGAGGGGCGCCACCTGGTTGGTGGTCGTCGTCCAGCCCGCTGTTGCGAGGAAATCCTGCATGGATTTGGTGACGGTGTGGCCGTAGGTGTAATCAGGCGTGAGATACGCGGCCTTCTTGCCCTTGCCGAACTCACGTACCATCACCGGGCCGATCGCTGCAGCCGCAGTCTGGCCGTAGAAGTTCTGGCGAAAGCCGTAGCGGACGCAATCCTTGCCGGTGGTATCGTTCGAGCCGGAAATGCCGCACACGAAAATGACGTGCTCGCGCTGGGCGAGTTTGTTCAGCGCCACCGCAACGGCGCTCGACGTGCCGCCGGTGATCATGATCGCCTTGTTCTCGCTGATGAAGCGCTGCTGCGCCTGCACCGCCTCGTTCGGCTTGGCCGCGGAATCGGCGACGCCGAACTTCAGCTCCTTACCGAGCACGCCCTTGCTGGTCTTCGGCGATATCTTCTTGATCAGGTCGTGCCCGCTGTTGATGTGCTCGATCGCGAGCTGATAGCCCTTGAGCTCGTCTTCACCCTGTACGGCATAGGTGCCGGTGCGCGGCACGGAGATGCCGATGAAGGCGGTGGAGCCCGAGACCCCGGCGGGGTAGGAGCCGATCGCCAGCTTGTCCTCGGCAAACGCCGGCATCCCGGGCAGAACCGCGCCGCCGATGAGGCCCGCGGTGGTCTGAAGCAGGCCACGGCGCGAGAGGCCGCGGCGGATGAGATTGTCAGTCATGATCGTTTCCTCCGAACATCGTTCTTGTTTGCAGGCAAAGCACGACCTGTCCGGCGGCAGCCGGCCTCGAGGGCCTGCCCGCGCCGGGCACGTCACATCCGCGTGTAGCCCTTGGACGCAAGCATTGCTTGTGAACGCCTTCTGTCAATTTCGTCTTTGGTCGAACGCCGAAAATTATCTCGTGAAAACATATCGCATCACGATATATATTAGTCTTTGTGAGTACGAGGCTGGCGGGTTCGGCGAGAGAAATGGCGCGGCAGACGACGGTGGCGGGTACCCGGAAGCGACGGTCTTGGCCGCAAGGTGCGGAGCGGCAGGAGGCGGGGTGGCCAGTGGAAGAGGCGAACGGACAGCGAGCGACACCGCAGTCCGGCGATGCCTCGCGCATGCCCGATCCGCGCAACTGGCCGGCCGGCCGGCGCGGGCCCGCCGTCGGCCCCGTTCAGGCGAAGCGCGCACCCGGTCCGATGCAGAAGCTGAGCGTGCGCGCCCAGAACGTCCTCAAGGAGCTCGCGGTCGAGCTCACTGCCGAGCAGCCGCCGAAGGGGAATTGGTCGCCCTCGCGCGAATTGCTGCTTGCTCTGACGGCTGAACGCCTCGCCACCGCGCGCAATTGCGGCCCTCACACGATGAGGGAGATCATCGACTGGGCGCAGGGCTGCGGCGTGACCATCAAGCCGGTGATCCCACCCGGCGGCTCGCTGTCGCAGATGTGGGCGGAGATGATTACCAATGCATCCGCCGGTACCTTGACCAGCTCCGAGATTGCCGGCGCGCTGCAGCGCTCGATCCGGCGGAAGAGCGTCCGCATCCCGATCGCGTTACAGGTCATCCTGGTGAAGATCCTGCTGTCCAGCTTCGAATAGGTGGCGATATTTGTGCATCCGGGGCGCCGGTCGGTTGGTTCGGCCTGACCTTCCTTGCTAGTCTCGGTGAGGCCGCCCGTTGCACCGGCTGGCTCGACGTCGCAGGCAGGGAATGGCCCCATCGAAGCGGAAGACGACACGCCCGGCGCGTGCTGTGCCCACAAAGAGTGGCGCGATGCGCGAGGCCGACTACGCCGCGCTTGCGCAGTTTCGCTATCAGCTCCGAACCTTCCTGGCCTTCAGCGAAGCCGCGGCTCAGAGCGCCGGGTTGACGCCGCAGCAGCACCAGGCGCTGCTGGCGATCAAGGGATTGGCTGCCCCTGATGGCGCCAGCGTCGGCGACATCGCGCGCTTCCTGCTGATCCGGCACCACACCGCGGTGGAGCTGGTGGATCGCATGGCGAAACTGAAGCTGATTGGCCGGGAAGCCGACCCCGATGATGCGCGGCGCGTCTTGGTCAAGCTGACAGCGAAGGGCGAGCGGAAGCTGCGATCCCTCTCGCGCATCCATCTGGACGAGCTCAGCGCCGCCGCGCCCGGTTTGGGCAAGATCCTGCGAGCGTTTCGAGCAAAGAGACGCTGAGGACACGCTGAAGAAAGCGCGAAGCCGCGAGCTTTACGCCGCCGCGCCCTGGGCGGCGAGCTGCGCGGCCTGGTGCTCGGTGGTCAGCGCGTCGGTCAGTTCGCCCAGCGCTTCGCCCGCGATCACCTGCGGCAGCTTGTAGAGCGTCAAATTGATGCGGTGATCGGTGACGCGTCCTTGCGGAAAATTGTAAGTGCGGATGCGCTCGCTGCGGTCGCCGGAGCCGACCTTCTCCTTGCGCTCGGCCGAGCGCGCCGCGTCGAGGCGTTGCTGCTCGGCGTCGTAGATGCGCGAACGCAGGATGTTCATGGCGGAAGCGCGATTTTTGTGCTGCGAGCGGCTGTCCTGCATCATCACCACGATGCCGGTCGGGATGTGGGTGATGCGGATCGCCGATTCGGTCTTGTTGACGTGCTGGCCGCCGGCGCCTCCGGCGCGCATCGTCTCGATACGCAAATCATCGTTCCGGATCTCGACATCGACCTCCTCGACCTCGGGCATCACGGCGACGGTGGCGGCGGATGTGTGGATGCGCCCCTGCGTCTCGGTGTCCGGCACGCGCTGTACGCGGTGCACGCCGGATTCGAACTTCAGCTTCGAGAACGCGCCGCGGCCCTGCACCTCCGCGATGATTTCCTTATAGCCGCCGACGCTGCCTTCGCTGGCCGAGATCACCTCGACCTTCCAGCCCTGTAGGGCCGCGAAGCGCTCGTACATCCGGAACAGGTCTCCGGCGAACAGCGAAGCCTCGTCGCCGCCGGTGCCGGCGCGGATTTCCAGCACCACGTTGCGGTCATCCATCGCGTCCTTCGGCAGCAGCGCGACGCGGATCTTCTGGACCAGCTCCTCGATCCTCGGCGTCAGCTCGCCGCGCTCGGCTTCCGCCATGGCGCGCATCTCGGCATCGGTCGCGGGGTCGGCGATCAGTGCCTCGGTGTCGGCGAGCTCCTTGACGGCCGATCGATAGGTCTTGACCGCTTCGGTCAATGGCGTGAGCTCGGCGAGCTCACGTGTGATCTGCACATAGCGTTCGGAAGCGAGCTGACCGAGCGATTCGGCCTCCAGCGAGGCGTGATGCGCGAGCAGGACGTCCAGTTTGGCTTCGGGGAGTGACGACATCGGTTCAGTCTCAAAATGCGGAAAAGGGCGAGGCGGCAGGAAGCGGCGACAGGCCCGCTACAACGCCAGGCCTTCGGCCTCGGCAAATTCCGTCAGCTTCTGCCGGATCGAGACGCTGCCGGCGGGCGCGTCCAGCAACGGGCCGAGCATCGCTTCGGCCTTCTTGGCGTCGAGATCGATCACCATCGCCTTGACCGGGCCAAGCGCGGTGGCGGAGAGCGACAGCGAGTGATAGCCCATCGCGATCAGCGCCAGCGCGCCGATCGGCTTCGACGCCATCTCGCCGCAGAGCGACAGCGATTTCTTCGCGGCCTGCGTCTTGCGTGCGATGTCGCGAAGCGCGCGCAGGATCGGCGCCGACATGGTGTCGAAGCGCTCGGAGACTTTTGCGTTGCCGCGGTCGACCGCGAACAGGAACTGGAACAGATCGTTGGAGCCGACTGAGATGAAGTCGACCTTCTTGAGGAGTTCGTCGAGCTGATAGAGCAGCGCCGGCACCTCGACCATGGTGCCGATGTCGATTCTTTCCGGCAGCGTGTGGCCGTGCTGGCGCAGATAGGTCAGCTCGCGCTCGACCAGCGCCTTCGCCGAATCGAATTCGGCGACCTCCGAGATCATCGGGAACATGATGCGCAGCGCGCGGCCACCTCCGGCGCGCAGCAGTGCGCGGATCTGGCCGCGCAACAGGCCGGGACGGTCGAGCCCGAGCCGGATCGCGCGCCATCCGAGCGCGGGATTCTCCTCGATCACTGCTTCCATATAAGGCAGCGCCTTGTCGCCGCCGATGTCGAGGGTGCGGAAGGTGACGGGCTTCGTGCCGGCGGCATCCAGCACGGTGCGATAGAGCGCGAGCTGGTCGCTGGTGCGCGGCAGGCTCTGGCCGACCATGAATTGCAGCTCGGTGCGGAACAGGCCGATGCCGGCGCTGCCGGTGTCTTCGATATGCGGCAGGTCGATCGCGAGACCCGCATTGATCATCAGCTCGACCTTCTGGCCGTCTTTGGTGACGCAGGGCAGGTCGCGCAGCGCCAGATACTGCGCCTGGCGGCGGGCGCGGAAGCGCACGCGCTCTGCGAAGGCCGCTTCGACCTCCTGCGACGGGCGCACATAGATCATGCCGGAGGTGCCGTCGACGATGACGGCGTCGCCGGGATCGGCGATGCCAGGCGCGTTCGGCACTTCGCCGACCGCGGGAATGCCGAGCGCGCGCGCCACGATCGAGACGTGGGAATTGGCGGTGCCTTCCTCCAAGATGATGCCGCGCAGGCGCTTGCGGTCATAGTCGAGCAGCGCCGCCGGGCCCATCGCGCGCGCGATGACGATGGCATTGTCGGGCAATTGTTCGCGTGACGGCGCGTGATCCTGGCCGACCAGCTGCCGCATCAGGCGATAGCCGAGATCCTCGAGATCATGCAGCCGGTCACGCAAATAGGGATCGGTCGAGCGCAGCATGCGCGCGCGGGTGTCGGATTGCACGCGCTCGACGGCGGCTTCCGCCGTGAGGCCGGTGGCGACCGCCTCGTGCAGCTTGTGCGACCAGCCCTGGTCGTTGGCGAACATGCGGTAGGCTTCCAGCACCTCGCGATGCTCGCCGCCTTCCGCGACGTCGCCGCGCTCCAGCATGCGGTCGAGATCGGCGCGCAACTTGGCGAGCGCGGTGTCGAGCCGCTTGATCTCCTTCGGCAGGTCCTCGGCGATGTAGTCCTTGATGACGACTCGCGGCTCGTGCAGCACGACATGGCCGAGCGCGATGCCTTCCGACAGGATGGCGCCGACCTTCTGCGACGAATGGCGCGCCGCGGGCTCATGGCCCGGCTGGGCCAGCGCAGACAGCTCGCCGGAGGCGATCAGCTCCGCCAGCACCATCGCGGTGGTCTGAAGCGCCTCGAGTTCCTCCTCGACATAGTTGCGCTTGGCGCGGTTCTGCACCACCAGCACGCCGAGGGTGTTGCCGGCCCGCAGGATCGGCACGCCGAGGAAGGAGTGGTAGATCTCTTCGCCGGTCTCCGGGCGGAACGAGAAGGCCGGATGGCTCTGCGCATCGCTCAGGTTGAGAGGCGTTGCCTCGCTGGCGACCAGTCCGACAAGACCCTCATGGGCGGTGAGCACGGTGTGGTGCACCGCCTCGCGATTGAGGCCTTCGGTGGCATAGAGCTCGAGCGTGTTGTCGACGCGCAGCACATAGACCGAGCACACCTCGGCCACCATGTTGGCGGCGATCAGCACCACGATCTTGTCCAGCCGCTCCTGGGCCGAGACCTGCTCCGCCATGGTTTCGCGGAGCCGTCTCAACAAGACGCGGGGACCTCCCGACGCGCTCCGCATGAACCGTCAATCTCCTCCGTCTGCCGGGGCCGAAAGGGCCCGCGGCGGCTCGCCCAGAAATCCAGAAAAACAACAAATTTGCTCGTCCGGCACCGGCCCCGGCGGTTGCCTGGGCCGAATCAGCACCGCCTCAACTGGGGCACAGTTTCCGGCAGCCCACCCTGTTCGCCGTATAGCGAATTGGGGTTTGTTTTGCCAAGCAAAACGCCTGCCAAACGCGAAAGTGTGGACACTTCGCGTTTGCTGCGACCGCTAAGAGAAAATTAGCCTAAGCCTGATCGAGACCGTAGAGCGTGTGCAAGGTGCGCACCGCAAGCTCGGTATAGGCGGTGTCGATCAGGACCGAGAATTTGATCTCGGAGGTTGTAATGGCCCGGATGTTGATATTCCGTCCTGCGAGGGCCGAGAACGCTTGGGCGGCAACGCCGGCATGGCTGCGCATGCCGCTGCCGATCACCGAGATCTTGGCGACGTCGGTCGCGGTGTCGAGCCGGGCATAATTGATCTGGCCCTTGGCCGCGGTGATCGTCTCCTTGGCCCTGGTGTAGTCGGCGGCCGGAACCGTGAAGGTGAGGTCGGTGGTCTTGCCGTCCTCGGAGACGTTCTGCACGATCATGTCGACGTTGATGTTGGCCTCCGCGAGCGGGCCGAAGATCGACGCCGCCACGCCGGGCTTGTCCTCGATCTGGCGTACCGAGATCTGGGCCTCGTCCTTCGAAAAGGCGATGCCGGTGACGACGTGGCTTTCCATGATCTCCTCCTCGCTGCAGATCAGCGTGCCGGGCGGCTGGTTGGCATGCGGATCGATATCCTCGGGCTTGTCGAAGCTCGAGCGCACGAAAATCGGCATGTTGTGGACCATACCGAGTTCCACGGAGCGGACCTGGAGCACCTTGGCGCCCTGGGAGGCCAGCTCCAGCATGTCTTCGAACGCGATCTTGTCGAGCCTCTTGGCCTTCGGCACGATTCGCGGATCGGTGGTGTAGACACCGTCGACGTCGGTGTAGATGTCGCAGCGGTCCGCCTTGACGGCGGCGGCGATTGCCACGGCCGAGGTGTCGGAGCCGCCGCGGCCGAGCGTGGTGATGCGGTTGGTCTCCGGGTTGATGCCCTGGAAGCCGGCGATCACGGCGACTTCCTTGCGCTCCTTGAAGCGCTTGATGATCTCGCTGCCGTCGATGCCCTCGATCCGGGCCGAAGCATGGGCGTTGCTGGTCGCGATCGGGATCTGCCAGCCCTGCCAGGAGCGGGCCTGGATACCCATGCCCTGAAGCACGATGGCAAGCAGGCCGGAGGTCACCTGTTCGCCCGAGGCGACCACGGCGTCATATTCGCGCGCGTCGTGCATCGGCGAGGCCTCGGTGCACCAGGCCACCAGCTCGTTGGTTTTACCGGACATCGCCGAGACGACCACGGCCACTTCATGGCCGGCGTCGACCTCACGCTTCACATGGCGTGCGACGTTGCGGATACGTTCGATGTTGGCGACGGACGTGCCGCCGAATTTCATCACGAGGCGGCTCATGACGACGCGTGCATTCCTTCATAAGGATCAGTATGGTGGCCCGCACTGGACGGGCCTCGCGGACACCGACCGCGCGTATACATAGCGGCGGGGCCGGGGGCAAGCGGGTTCCTGCGGGGCAGGGTGCGGGGTAGTGGGTTAACCGAGAATCATGGCGCGCTATATCGACGAGATCCTGCAGCCTGGCGAGAAGGTGCTGTATTCGACCAATGCGCACTGGATCTTCTATTTTCCGGCGATCCTGGCCTGGATCGTGGCGCTGGTCCTGTTCGTCCTGTCCCGGCAAACCATCGTCGAGGGGCTTGTCCTGCTCTGTCTCGTCGCGGCCGGCGTGGTGGCTCTGGCGGCGCTGTACTGGACCGTGAAGGGCTGGTTCCATCGCTTTACCACCGAGACCGACGTGACCAATTTGCGGGTCGTGCACAAGACCGGCTTCATCAAGCGCCGCACTTTCGAGATGGCGCTGGACAAGGTCGAGAGCGTCGATGTGAATCAGACCATTCTTGGACGTATTCTCAACTATGGCGACGTGACCATCAACGGCGTGGGGGAAGGTCGCGAAACCATCCGGACCATCGCCTCGCCGCTCGCCTTCCGCAGTTCGATCACCACGCGGTAGGACCGCGCGTAACCATGAGCATGCAGCAAGATACTTCCGCAACCGCAACCACCCCGCCGGGCTCGACCGTCGACGCCGCCGAGATCGCGAAATTCTCAAAACTTTCGGCCGAGTGGTGGGACCCCAACGGCAAGATGGCGCCGCTGCACCGGATCAACCCGCTGCGGCTCGGCTACATCCGCGACGCCGCCTGCCGCAAGTTCGAGCGCAATGTGCGCAGCCTCAACTGCCTCGGCGGTCTGCGCGTGCTCGATATCGGCTGCGGCGCCGGCCTGCTCTGCGAGCCGCTGTCGCGCTTGGGTGCGCAGGTCATCGGCGTCGATCCGTCGGTCAGCAACATCGCGGCCGCGAAGCTGCATGCCGACAAGGCGCATCTTGCGATCGACTATCGCTGCACCACGGTTGAGGAGATCGACCCGCGCGAGCGCTTCGACATCGTGCTGGCGATGGAGGTGGTCGAGCACGTCGTCGACGTCGGCGTTTTCCTGAAGCGCTGCGCCGCAATGCTGAAGCCGAACGGGTTGATGGTGGTCTCGACGCTGAACAGGAACTGGAAGAGCTTTGCGCTCGCCATCGTCGGCGCCGAATACGTCCTGCGCTGGCTGCCGCGCGGCACCCACGAGTGGAACAAGTTCGTCACCCCCGACGAGCTGACGAAATACCTGCTCGACAACCGCCTGGTCATCACCGAGCAGACCGGCGTCGTCTACAGCCCCTTCGCCGACAGATGGACCCTCTCGTCAGACATGGACGTGAACTACATGGTGGTGGCGGAAGGCATGGTGTGAGGCCGCGCCGCTCGTGGCGGCCTAGCTGTCTCCGCAAATATAGGTGTCGTCCCGGCGAAGGCCGGGACCCATACCCTCAGGAAGAAGTTGCGGCGCGAAGCAGGCAACCACGAATCTTCGCCAAATCACTCCCTGTGGTTATGGGTCCCGGCCTTCGCCGGGACGACACTGAGTTTGTGGCGATAGCATCGCACCCATGACGTTCGTGTGGTTGACCCATTGAACAGCTAGCGGCAGGTTGGCCGCGATCTCTGGCCCCCCGCACCCCATCCCCCATGTTCACCATCGCCAGCCTCTGGATTCCCTTCACCGTCATTGCCGCGCTCGGCCAGGTTGCGCGCAATGCGATGCAGCGGTCGCTGACGAAGCCGCTGGGGACTTGGGGCGCAACCAATATCCGCTTCCTGTTCGGCTTTCCGTTCTCGCTGCTGTTTCTCGCGGTGGTGCTGGTCGCCACCGGCGATCATCTCGGCATGCCGCCCGGCGTGTTCTGGCCGTGGCTCCTGCTCGGCGCCCTCAGCCAGATCGTCGCGACCGGCCTGATGCTGCTCGCCATGAACGACCGTTCCTTCGTGGTGACGACGGCCTATTTGAAAACCGAGGCGATCCAGACCGCCATCTTCGGCTTCGTCTTCCTCGGCGATCATCTGACATGGCTGAAGGTGCTTGCGATCGTGATCGCGACCATCGGCGTCGTCATCACCGCGGTGCGGCCCGGCGGCGAGAAGAGCTTTGCCGAATTGAAGCCGACCATCACCGGCCTCGTCGCGGCGGCAGCGTTCGCGTTGTCAGCGGTCGGTTTCCGCGGCGCCATCATCAACGTGCCTGATGTCTCGTTCGTGACGGCGGCATCGTTCACCCTGGTGCTCGGCCTGTTCGTGCAGACGCTGATCCTGACGATCTACCTGCTCTGGCGCGCGCCAAAAGTGCTTCAGGGCATCCTCTCGATGTGGCGACCCTCGATGCTGGCCGGCTTCACCGGCGCCTTCGCCTCGCAGTTCTGGTTCCTCGCCTTTGCGCTGACGGCCGCCGCCAATGTCCGCACGCTCGCCTTGATCGAGGTACTGTTTGCGCAAGGTGTGGCATACTATTCGTTCAAGCAGCCGATCGCGCCGCGCGAGATCATTGGCATCGCGCTGATCGTGCTCGGCGTGGCGGTGCTGGTGGGAGCCTAATTCCGATCTTCCGGCAGCGTCGGCAGCGGCGACACCTCGATGCCTTCGTCGATCAGCGACTTGGCCTCGTCGGGTGAGGCCTCGCCGTAGATCGGACGGTGCTCCTTGTCGCCGTAATGCATCGCGCGGGCTTCGGTGGCGAATCGCTCACCGACATTGTCGGCGTTCTTCACGATGTGATCGCGCAGCTCTTTGAGCTTGGCGCGCAGCTCGCGCTCCTGCGCCATCAACAGCGAGGTCGGTGCGGATTGCGCAGCCTCGGGCGCGGGCGCGGGCGTCGTGGCGGTGGGCTCAGGCGGCGGCGTGGCGCGTCCGCGGCCCTTCTTGCCGACGACGCGCGGCGCCATGATCGCCTTTTCGACCTTGGCCGAGCCGCAGATCGGGCAGGTCACGAGCTTGCGCTTCACCTGAGAATCGTACGCGGCCGAGCTCTGGAACCAACTCTCGAAGTCGTGGCTCCGGTCGCAGCGGAGCGCGTAGCGGATCATGCCGATCCCCGCACCAGGTGCAGATGGTCCGGCCCCGCCTTGGGGTCGGCGACGCCGAAGCGGCGGCCGTGCTGGAGCGAGGGGATCGCGCGGCGCGCGGTCTCGACCTTGGCCGGGTCGATTTTTGCCATGATGATGCCGGGCTCGACGTCGCCTTCGGCGAGGATCTCGCCCCAGGGATCGATGATCAGCGAATGGCCATAGGTCTCGCGCTTGTTCTCATGCAGGCCTGCCTGCGCCGCGGCGAAGATGAAGCACCCGGTCTCGATCGCGCGCGCACGCAACAGCACGTGCCAATGCGCCTCGCCGGTCTTGCGGGTGAAGGCCGAGGGCACCGTGATGAAGTACGCGCCGCTTTCGGCCAGCGCGCGGTAGAGCGCGGGGAAGCGCACGTCATAACAGATCGTCAGGCCAACGCGGCCCCAGGGCAGGTCGGAGATCACGGCCGTCTCGCCCGGCTGGTAATTGGCGGATTCGCGATAGCTCTCGCCGTCCGGCAGCTCGATGTCGAACATGTGGATCTTGTCGTAGCTCGCGAGCACATTGCCCTCGGGCCCGATCAGGAAGGAGCGGTTGACCGCCTTTTCGTCCGAAAAGCGCAGCGCCAGCGAGCCGACATGGATGTGGATCTTCAGTTCGGCCGCGAGCGCCCGGTAGGCCCTCAGCGAGTTGTCGTCGTCTTGGCTCTGGAGGTGCTCGAACAGTGCCTTGCGGTTGAGCTGCATCATGTTGCTGACTTCGGGCGTCTGCACGTAGTCGGCGCCATTGGCCGCAGCCTGGCGGATCAGCCGGATGGCCTGCGCGAGGCTCGGCTCGGGCATCAGGCCGGTGCGCATCTGCACCATCGCCGCCGTGAAGGTCCTGGTGTCGCTCATGACTCCGCCTTGACGCTTTCGAGCATGGCGTCGAGCTTGCCTTCGCGATCGAGCGCGTAGAGCTCGTCGCAGCCTCCGACATGGGTTCCGCCGATCCAGATCTGCGGGAAGGTCGAGCCCTCGCCGGCGCGATCGTACATCTCCTGGCGCCAGGACGGGTTCTTGGCGATATCGAACTCCGTGAAGGTCGCTTTCTTGCGGGTCAGCAGCGACCTGGCGGCGGAACAATAGCCGCAGCCCGGCCTCGTGTAGATCTCGACAGCAGCGGTCATCTTGTCTGGCGCTCTCATGTCATGAATTCATTGAATTATATGGGACTTCACCGGCTCTCGACAACCCGGGCAAACACCAGCACGTCCACTTGCGCCGCCTTGGCCCGGAGCAGGGCCCGCGCACAGGCACCCAGTGTCGCACCGGACGTCAGGACGTCGTCGATGAGGACAATGCGCCGACCCTGAACCTCCGCCTGACGGGGGGATACCTGGAATGCGCCCTGCACATTGGTGGCGCGCTGGGCTCGCGACAGGCCGATCTGCTGCTCGGTCGCGCGTACCCGGCGCAGCACCTCAGCCTTCGCTTTCACCCCGCTTTGCCGCTCGATGATCCGCGCCAGCGCCCCGGATTGGTTGTAACGGCGGCGCCAGGCCCTTCGCCAATGCAGGGGAACGGGCACCAGCATGTCGGCCTCGGCGAGCAACTCGCCGCCCGCGCGCGCCATCCAGCGGCCCATGGCAGGCGCCAGATCCGTGCGGTCCTGGTATTTCAGCGCATGCACCAGGGTGCGCGCGACGTCGTCATAACGCACCGCAGCGCGCGCACGCTGGTAGGCGGGCGGGCTCGCGATCGCCTCCATCGACAGCATGTCGGGGCCGGGATCGTACACAAAAGGAATGCCGAGCCGCGGGCAGTAGGGCCGTTCGATGAACGACAGCCGCGCCCAGCACGCCGCGCACACGCCCTCGCCGTCAACCGGCTCGCGGCAGGACACGCATAGCGTCGGCAGCGCGATGTCGAGCGCAAGCCGTGCCGCACGTGACAGCACGTGCCGGCCAGCCGTCCATGCGGCACGCAAGGGGGCGGCGATGGAACGAGAAGGGGCGGCGTCGGATGCCATGGCCGAAAGCTAGCGCCCCACGCACCGGATTGCCAGAACCGTCGCGATCGGCGTAACCAGCGGCATGGCTCAAGATCCGCAAACCCCGCCCGCTTTGTTCGATCGTGCTTTGCTGCATGCGCGACAGCGCCGCGCGCAGGCGCAAGGTGCCGTGAGCTTCCTGCTGGATCGGGTCGCCGAGGACATGTCCGATCGGCTGGCCGCGGTGATGCGGGAGTTTCATACCGCGGTCGATCTCTGGACGCCCGGCGAGGGTCTGGCGGTGCTGCGCGCGCGACTGCCCTCGATCGAGCGCATTAATCTCGATGCGTCGGGTGCGGAGAAGCTGCCCTTTGCGCCCGAAAGCCTCGACCTCGTGCTCTCGGCGCTGGCGCTGCAATTCGTCAACGATCTGCCGGGGGTACTTGCGCAAATCCGTCGCGCGCTGAGGCCGGACGGGCTGCTGCTGGCGGCGATGATCGGCGGCGACAGCCTGACCGAGCTGCGCCAGGCTTTTGCCGCCGCCGAGGCCGAATGCGAGGGCGGCGTGTCGCCGCGCGTCGCACCGTTTGCCGATCTGCGCGACGTTGGCGCGCTGTTGCAGCGGGCGGGGTTTGCGCTGCCGGTCACCGACGTCGACCGCGTCGTGGTGCGCTACGCCAACGCGTTCGCGCTGATGCAGGATATCAGGCGCATGGGCGCCGCCAATGTGCTGATCGAACGGCGGCGCACGCCGAGCCGGCGATCGACGCTGCTGCGGATGGCGGAAATTTACGCGGAACGCTTTGCCGATGCCGACGGCCGCATCCGTGCGACATTCGATATCATCTGGCTCTCCGGCTGGGCCCCGCATGCGAGCCAGCAGCAGGCGCTCAAGCCCGGCTCAGCGAAGGCGAGTCTGGCGGAGGCGGTGAAGAAGGCGGGGAAAGAGTAATCCTCATGGTGAGGAAGCGCGTCAGCGCCGTCTCGAACCATGCAGGCCCGGCTCTCATCCGCAGCCATCCTTCGAGACGACCGCTGCGCGGTCTCCTCAGGATGAGGTCTGAGCTCACATCAGCAGATCAATCAAATGCGGGATCAGCGGAATGTCCGCGGGCGGCATGGGATAGTCGCGCAGCTTGTTGGCGCGGACCCAGGCCAGGGTCTGGGCTTCGCGTGGCATGACCTGTCCCTCCCAGCGCCGGCAGATGTAGAGCGGCATCAGGAGGTGAAAGGTCTCGTAGCCGTAGCTTGCGAATGTCAGCGGCGCCAGGCAGGGCTCCGCGACGGTGATGCCCAGCTCCTCGTGGAGTTCGCGGATCAGGCTCTGCTCCGGCCGCTCGCCGGGCTCACACTTGCCGCCGGGAAATTCCCAGAGGCCGGCCAGCGTCTTGCCCTCGGGGCGCTGCGCGATCAGGACGCGGCTGTCGGCGTCGACCAGCGCGCAGGCCACCACCAGCGTCAGTTTGAGATCAGCCATGCCTGGAATGTCGCTCGCTGAAGGTCATTCGCAACAGTTCGTTAACCCTGTTAAGGCCCGTATTTCCGAGGTCTCCATAAGTCATATTTAATCCACGGTTCCTAGAGTGGAAACGCCGAAATCAATCCGGGCCAGATCCATGCGCGCTGAGTGTCGTACCATCTTCCGCCGGTTCCTCCGCGACCGGCGCGGCAATGTGGCGGTGATCTTCGCAATCTGCTGCGTGCCTCTGATCACGTTCGTCGGCAGTGCGATCGACTACTCCCGCGCGACGCAGGTCCGGGCGAAACTTCAGGGCGCGGCCGACGCGGCCAGCGTCGGTGCCATCGCCAAAGCCTCGCCGGGGTTTGCCGCCGCGGGCTCGATGACCACGGACGGCTCGATCGCGGTCGGCGTCACCGACGCCCAGAAAATCTTCGATGCCAATCGCGCCAACCTGACCGGCTATACGCTCAACAGCGTCACCCAGACCGTCGTCAAGACCGGCTCGACCATCAACTCGACCGTCTCGTTCACCGCCTCCATCAACACCATGTTTCTCGGTTTGATGGGCAAGACCACGCTGACCATGAGCGGCACGTCGGCGTCGACGGTCAATATGCCGCTCTATGTCGACTTCTATCTCCTGCTGGACAATTCTCCGTCGATGGGTGTCGCAGCGACGCCGACCGACATCACGAATTTGCAGGCGAAGACGGGTGGATGTGCATTTGCCTGTCACGACACCACCAAGGCGGCCGGCACAAGCAACTACGACATCGCCAAAGCAAATGGCATCACGACCCGAATTGACGTGGTGCGCCAGGCGAGCGCGAACTTGATGGACACGGCCCAGAGCACGCAGACCTACGCGAACCAGTTCAGAATGGCGATCTACGATTTCGGCGCTTCGTCGGCGACGATCGGATTGAGAAATCTGTTCGCGCTCTCGTCGATCCTGACCTCCGCCAAGACGGCGGCGGGAAACATCGACCTGATGGCGGTTGCCGGTCAGAATGACGTGTACACTATCGACAAAGATACTCCCCTCACCACTATTTTTCCCGCAATCAATAGCGCAATCGCCTCGCCTGGAGCAGGTACGTCCGCGTCACCGCTGAAATATCTGTTTTTTGTATCCGATGGGGTCGCTGACGAAGCCAACTCGGGCACGACGATGTGTAGTGTCTCGTCTTCTTCGTATCCTCTCGCGTCATCGAACCGCTGTCAGTCGCCGATCAATCCGGCGCTCTGCACGACCATCAAGAACCGGGGCATCAAGATCGCGGTGCTGTACACGACATACCAACCGCCTACTGACGGCTGGTACAACACATGGATATCGCCCTTTAATTCCGGGCCGTGGGGGCCGTCTCCGAACAGCAAGATCGCGCAGAACATGGAGAGCTGCGCTTCGCCGGGATTCTATTTCGAGGTTAGCCCCACCCAGGGCATTTCGGCCGCGATGAACGCGCTGTTCAAGAAGGCGGTCGCCGACGCGCGGATTGCAGGGTGAGACAGCCGTAGACTCTACGACCTGTAATCCCCGTTGATCGCGACATACTCCTTGGTGAGGTCGCAGGTCAGCACGCGATCGCGGCCCTTGCCGAGGCCGAGCGAGACCTTGATCGCGATCTCCGGCGCCTTCATGGCTTCCGACACCTGCGCCTCGTCATAGGACGGATCGCGCGCGCCGTTCTTGGCGACGCGGATGCCGTTGAAGGAGATCGAGAGCTTGTCGCGGTCGGCCGGCTCGCCGGCCTTGCCGACCGCCATCACCACGCGGCCCCAATTGGCGTCCTCGCCGGCGATAGCGGTCTTCACCAGCGGCGAGTTCGCGATCGACATCGCGATCTTGCGCGCCGAAACCTTGGTCTTGGCTCCCTCGACGGTGATCTCGACCAGCTTGCGCGCGCCTTCGCCGTCGCGGGCCACCTGCTCGGAAAGATTGGCGAGCACCTGGTTGAAGGCCTTGACGAAGGCTTTCAGGCGCGGGTCGCTGGCCCGGCTGATCTTCGGCGCGCCGTGTTCTGCAGCAGCACCGGTGGCAAAGGCCAGCAGCGTGTCCGAGGTCGAGGTGTCGCCGTCGATCGTGACCGCATTGAACGTGTCTTCGACGCCACTCTTGAGCAGCGCCTGCAGCGCGGCAGGCGCGATCGGTGCGTCGGTGAAGATGAAGGACAGCATCGTCGCCATATCGGGCGCGATCATGCCGGCGCCCTTGGCCATGCCGTTGATCGTGACCTTGGCCTTGCCGAGCTTCACGGTCGCTGTCGCGACCTTCGGGAATGTGTCGGTGGTCATGATCGCCTTGGCGGCGGCGAGATAATCGCCGGCCTCGGCGGTCTCCGCGAGCCGACCAAGCACGCCGTCGAACTTGGTCGCGTCCAGGGGCTCGCCGATCACGCCGGTCGAGGCCAGGAAGATTTCTCCCTCGATGCAGCCGACGGCCTTGGCCGCGATCTTGGCGGTCAGTGCGGTGGAGCTGCGGCCGGTTTTGCCGGTGAAGGCATTGGCGTTGCCGGAATTGACCACCAGCGCGCGCGCCTTGCCGCCCTTGAGCTTGGCGCGGCACCATTCCACCGGCGCGGAGGGGCATTTCGACTTGGTGAAGACGCCTGCGACCGCGGTGCCCTTGTCCATCACCGCGAGCAGCACGTCGGTGCGGTTCTTGTAGCGGATGCCGGCCTCGGCCGTCGCGAGACGGACCCCCGCGATCACGGGCATGTTCGGAACATTCTTCGGGGCGAGGGGAGAGACGGAGGAGGACATCGCGGGCGCCTTGATGGGATCTGGATATGCAGATGCCCGGCGCGGGGGCCGGGCATCACAAAGGCTTAGATACTCTTCACGTCACCGAAGTGACAGCGAATTCTTACTTCTTCGCGGGCGGCGCCATCTTGCTGTCGGACGGCTTCGCATCGGCAGGCTTGGCATCGGCAGGCTTGGCCGCATCAGCCGGCTTGGCGTCCTTGGCCGCATCCGCCGGCTGGTCCAGCCGCTCGACCTTGGCTTCCGCGCGCAGCTTGGCGACATAGTCGGCCTGGGCCTTGCGGGTGACATACTGCTCGATCTGCGCCTTGACCTGCTCGAAATCAGGTGCCTTGCGGCTGCGCTTTTCCTCGACCTTGATGACGTGCCAGCCGAACTGCGACTTCACGGGGTCGGAGATCTTGCCCGGCTCGAGCGCGAAGGCGATTGCCGAGAATTCCGGCACCATCTGCTCCTTGGTGAAGAAGCCGAGGTCGCCGCCGTCGGCCGAGCCGGGATCCTTGGACTTCTTCTTGGCGAGTTCGGCGAAATCGGCCCCCTTGTCGAGCTCGGCCTTCACCGCCTTGGCCTCGTCCTCGGTCTCGACCAGGATGTGGCGGGCGTGCACTTCCTGCTCGCCGGTGATCTGCTTGGAGGCCTCCTCATAGACCTTCTTCATGGCATCCGGGGTGGTGGCGGCCTTGCCCTCGCCGGCGAGCAGGCTGTCCATCAGCAGGCGGTTGCGGGCGAACGCGAGCCGCTTCTTGAACTCCTCGCCGTCAGCGAGCTTCTTGTCCTCGGCGGCCTTGCCGACGATCTTCATGTCGATCAGGAAGGACAGGACGTTCTCGTCCTTGGTCGCCGGGTCCATCTGGGCGAGGCTCGGCCCGAGTTCCTCCTCGGCCATGGCGACGTCGCTCTTCTTGATTTCAGCGCCATTGACCTTCGCCAGCACCGGATCGTCGGCGGCCCGGCCGGGACCCGCGATCAGCGCCAGCGCAAGGCAGCCCACGAGGGCGGTGGCGAGGCCGAAGCGCAGGCCGGTTTTGGTTACCGGGAACGAGGTGGTCATGGAAAATCCTTTTGTTGAAGCAGGGGGCTGCTCGAGCGGGGCGGACACTCGCCCAATTCAGGGGGCCTTGGCAACGCGAAAAGTCTGTCAAAATGATGAATTAGCCGCAATGCACCCGCCGTTGACAAGGCCCTGACCGGGCCATATCTCTGCCCGGTCGCGTCCATGCGATGGCGTTTATTTTGCTGCGTTTTTGGCCGTTGAACCCAGACTTGCCCAACTCCCACCCATATGGCGGATGGACCCCCCGCAGTCCGGGCTCCGGCGCCCAGCAGGCGTCACGGTGAGTTGATAGGCAGGCGGGTGACAACCTCTTGGCTGCAACGCGAACGCGGTTGAATCGCGAACACAGGAACTAAGCATGATCGGCGCGCTCGCCCGCAAGTTTTTCGGCTCCGCCAACGACCGGCGGGTGAAGGGATATCAGTCCCGCGTCAACGCGATCAACGCGCTGGAGCCCGAGGTCTCGAAACTCTCCGACGAGGCCCTCAAGGCCCGCACCGCCGAGTTCAGGAAGCAGCTCGCCGAGGGCAAGACGCTGGACGACCTCCTGGTCCCCGCTTTCGCCACGGTCCGCGAAGCCGCCAAGCGCACGCTCGGCCAGCGCCATTTCGATGTCCAGCTGATCGGCGGCATGGTGCTGCACGAGGGCGACATCGCCGAGATGAAGACCGGCGAAGGCAAGACCCTGGTTGCAACGCTCGCGGTCTATCTCAACGCGCTCGCCGGCAAGGGCGTCCACGTCGTCACCGTCAACGACTACCTCGCCCGCCGCGACTCCGACTGGATGGGCCAGATCTACGGCTTCCTCGGCTTGACCACCGGCGTGATCGTGCACGGCCTCGACGATTCCGAACGCAAGATGGCCTATGCCTGCGACATCACCTACGGCACCAACAACGAATACGGCTTCGACTATCTGCGCGACAACATGAAGTACCGGCTCGAGGACATGGTCCAGCGGCCGCACTTCTATGCGATCGTCGACGAAGTCGACTCCATCCTGATCGACGAAGCGCGCACGCCGCTGATCATCTCCGGCCCGCTCGACGACCGCTCCGACTTCTACAACACCATCGACGGCTTCCTGCCCAAGCTCGACAAGTCCGACTACGACGTCGACGAGAAGCAGCGCACGGTGACGCTGACCGAAGCCGGCATGGAGAAGATCGAAACGCTGCTGCGCGATGCCGGACAGCTCAAGGGCGAGTCGCTCTACGACGTCGAGAACGTCTCCGTCGTGCACCACATCAACCAGGCGCTGCGCGCCCACACGCTGTTCACGCGCGACAAGGACTACATCGTCCGCGACGACGAGGTCGTCATCATCGACGAGTTCACCGGCCGCATGATGCAGGGCCGCCGCTATTCCGAAGGCCTGCATCAGGCGCTGGAAGCCAAGGAGCACGTGCAGGTCCAGCCCGAGAACCAGACGCTGGCCTCGATCACCTTCCAGAACTATTTCCGGATGTACGAAAAGCTCGCCGGCATGACCGGCACGGCGCTGACCGAAGCCGACGAACTGTTCGACATCTACAAGCTCGAGGTCGTGGAGATCCCGACCAATTTGCCGGTCGCCCGTCTCGACGAGGACGACGAGGTCTATCGCACCCAGAACGAGAAATACGCCGCGATCCTGGCCGAGATCGAGCGCGCCAATGCGCGGCTGCAGCCCGTGCTGGTCGGCACCGCCTCGATCGAAAAATCGGAAGTGATCGCCGAATATCTCAAGAAGCACGGCTATCGGCAAATCGATTTCGGCAACGAAAATTCGATGCAGAAGCTGTACGCCGCGGCCCGCGCCGGCAAACCGGCAAAGCTGTTCGCGGTGCTGAACGCGCGCTTCCACGAGCAGGAAGCCTACATCGTCGCGGAAGCCGGCGTCCCCGGCGCGATCACGATCGCGACCAACATGGCCGGCCGCGGCACCGACATCAAGCTCGGCGGCTCGCTGGAAATGCGCATCCAGCAGGAGGCCGCTTCGATCGAGGACGAGGCCGAGAAGGCCTTGAAGATCGAACAGATCAAGGCCGACATCGAGCACTTCCGCGAGATCGTGCTGAAGGCCGAGGAAGAGGTCGAGATCGAGCCGGCGAAGGGTTCGAAGCCGGCCAAGACCGTGAAGAAGCCCGGTGGCCTCTACATCATGGGCTCCGAACGCCACGAATCCCGCCGCATCGACAACCAGCTCCGCGGCCGTTCCGGCCGTCAGGGCGACCCCGGCCGCTCCAAATTCTTCCTGTCGCTGGAAGACGATCTGATGCGCATCTTCGGCTCGGATCGCCTCGACAGCATGCTGCAGCGTCTCGGCCTGCAGGAGGGCGAGGCGATCATCCATCCCTGGATCAACAAGGCGCTCGAAAAGGCGCAGCAGAAGGTCGAGGCCCGCAACTTCGACATCCGCAAGAACCTGCTCAAGTTCGACAACGTCCAGAACGACCAGCGCAAGGTGATCTTCGACCAGCGCGTCGACCTGATGAAGGACGACAGCGTCGCCGAGACCGTCGCCGACATGCGCCACGCCTTCATCGACGACCTCGTCGCCAAGCACGTGCCCGAGCATGCCTATGCCGAGCAGTGGGACGTCGCGGGCCTGAAGGAAGAGCTCAAGCGCGTGCTTGATCTCGACCTGCCGGTCGAGGACTGGGCCAAGGAAGAGGGCATCGCCGACGAGGAGCTGCTCACGCGCATCGAGACCCGGGCCGACGAGCACATGGCGGCCAAGGTCGGGCAATGGGGCCCCGACGTGATGCGTTACGTCGAGAAGACCATTCTGCTGCAGACGCTCGACCATCTCTGGCGCGAGCATCTGATCATGCTCGACCATCTGCGCCAGGTCATCGGCCTGCGCGGCTACGGCCAGCGCGATCCGTTGCAGGAGTACAAGACCGAAGCGTTCAACCTCTTCCAGGAGATGAGCGCGCATCTGCGCGAGGCCGTCACGGCGCAGCTGATGCGGGTCGAGATCGTGCCGCCGGAGCAGGAAGCCCCGGTGCTGCCGCCGATGGAAGCGCACAAGTTCGACCCGAACACCGGCGAGGATGAAATGGCGCTCGCCAGCGTCACACTCGGAGCGCAGGCCACCGACGCCGCGTTGCGCGATCCCAAGAACCCGGCAAGCTGGGGCAAGATCGGCCGCAACGAGGATTGCCCCTGCGGCTCAGGCAAGAAGTACAAGCACTGCCACGGGCGGTATGCCTAAGGTTTGAATGTGAGGCGCCGATGTCGGCGCCTCACTCTCCGCTGTCGTCGCCCGGTTTAGCCGGGCGACCCAGTACGCCGCGGCTTCTCGGTTCAAATCACATCAGTCTCTGGAATACTGGATCGCCCGATTAAATCGGGCGATGACAGCGAGTATGTGGCGCGCAGCTCCATCTCCATCGTCGGGACGACCGTGTCGAGAGAGCTAGCTAAACGCACCACTCAATTCGAGCTGTCGATCAAGCTCTCCAGCAGCCGCTTCAACTCGCTCGTCGACTTGTCGCCATAGCTCTCCAGGATGTGCTCCTCCTGGTCGACCGCGAGCGAGTTGAGCTTCTTGCTCAGCACCTTGCCGCGATCGGAGATGAACATCAGAACCTTGCGGCGATCGTTCGGGTCCTGCACGCGGTAGACCAGCGTGTCGGAGACCATGCGGTCGATCATCTTCGTCAGTGTCGGATGGTTGAGCAGCACGGCGTCCGCGAGTTCGCCCATCGAATGGCCGTTGCCATCCGACAGGACTTTCAGGATGCGCCACTGCTCGACGGGCACGCCTTCCTTGCTCAACCGCAGTTCGAGCTGCCGGTTGATCTCCCGGTTGGCTTGCGCGAGCAGGTAGGCGAGGTGTTCGGTGATCGGGGTGTTCGGTTTTGCCACGGCTAAGACTTTGTCTTGACCCAAATGAGTGAATGTCTTGCAATCGATGCTGCATCTATATGCACTTCAATTCTTGAATATTCAATATTTTCAAAATAGGATATTGCCCAACAATAGGGCGGGTGCCGCGGCCGCCTCTCGAATGAGCTTTCAAGTCTGGTCTCAGACAGGAGTTGGCGTGCGCGCGACGGTAAACTTCCCGGCTCACGGCGGTCCGGCGTTACCGCCGTCCTTGCTGTTCAGGAATCTGTCGTCCGCGGCAGCGGATTTCGACCTGTCGCCGACTGACGCGCATTTCATGAAGCGCCGCGGCGCACACAACAAGCTCCGCATCGGGGGCTTCATGTGCTGCACCGGCTCGCCCGGCGTTTGGGGCCCGTGCGCGACAAGCAGCGCGCAGCTCGCGGTCGCCGAGATCAACAAGCGCGGCGGCATTCTCGGGCGCGAGATCGAGCTTTCGATCTATGACGCGGGCGGCCCGCTCGACGGGATTCTGAGCCGCGCCGAGCAGGCGATCGCGTCCGATGAGATCGATCTCATCGTCGGACTGCATACCAGCGCGGTGCGCGTGGCGCTGCGCAAGGTCACCACCCGCCACCGCATCCCCTACATCTACACGCCCGTTTACGAGGGCGGCGAGCAGACGCCGGGCGTCATGGCGATCGGCGAGACGCCGCGCTGGCAGAGCCGCCCCTCGATCCACTGGCTTGCCGATGTCAAGAAGGCGGCGCGCTGGTACCTGATCGGCAGCGACTATGTCTGGCCTTGGCAGTCGCACCGCGCGGTGAAGCGCTACATCAAGGAGGCCGGTGGCCATGTCGTCGGCGAAGAGTTCGTTCCCCTCGGCGAAGACAACCACGAGCCGCATCTGGAGCGCATCCGTGCCGCGAGGCCGGACGTCGTCCTGATCTCGTTGATCGGCACCGACAGCATCACGTTCAATCGTGCGTTCGGCGAATGCGGCCTCGGCGCCACGACGCTGCGGCTGGCCGGGGCGATGGACGAGACCGTGCTGCTCGGAATCGGCGCCGACAACAGCGAGAACCTTTTCTGCGCCTCCGGCTATTTCCCCGGCGTCGGATCGCGGGCCAATGACGACTTCCAGAGCCGCTATCGCGCGATGTTCGGGCCGAACGGGCCCCCGATCGGGTCGCTCGGTCAATCCAGCTATGAGGGACTGCGCTTCCTCGAAGCCGTGGCGAACAAGGCGGGCACGTTGGCGATGGGGCCGATGCTCGCGGCCGGCCGCAACATCGTCTATGGCGGCGCGCGCGGCCCCGTCACGGTCAGGAATGGTCACACCCGGATGCAAATGTATCTCGCCGGGGCGGATGGCCTCGACTTCAAGCTGATCAAACCGATCTGATGCCGGTGCAGTGACGCGCACAGGCGGAAATCCAAAATAATACTTGAAAAGGAAAATATTTCCGTCTGTAATATCGGGGCGAAGCCGCCCGAGCGGCGCCATGCCGGCGCAGGACGGCTTCCGTCCAATGCCAGGGATCAAGAAACTTCAGGAGAGCGCCGTGACAGTTGTCCTTCCCACGCCAGCCCAATTGCGCAGCGTCGCCGACCAGTGCGGCCTTTCGCTGACCGACGACGACGTCGCCTCGTTCCGCGGCCTGATGCAGGGCTCGATCGAAGCCTACAATCTCGTCGGCGCCATGCCGGACGAGGTGCCGGAGGTCAAATATCCGCGCACGCCGGGCTATCGGCCCTCGCCGGAAGAGAACCCGCGCAACGCCTGGTATCGCAAGTCGACCGTGAAGGGTGCGGCGAGCGGCAAGCTCAAGGGCAAGACGGTCGCCCTGAAGGACAACATCATGCTAGCCGGCGTGCCCATGATGAACGGCTCGGCGACGCTCGAAGGTTACGTCCCCGATTTCGACGCCACCATCGTCACCCGCATGCTCGATGCCGGCGCCGAGATCGCCGGAAAAGTCCATTGCGAATCCTTCTGCATGTCCGGCGGCAGCCACACCAACGCGGTCGGCGCCGTCCACAATCCGCACAAGATGGGCTATTCGGCCGGCGGCTCGTCGTCAGGCTCAGGCGTCGTCGTCGCGCTCGGCGAGGTCGACATGGCAATCGGCGGCGACCAGGGTGGTTCGATCCGCATGCCGTCCTCGTTCTGCGGCACCTACGGCATGAAGCCGACCTGGGGCCTCGTGCCCTACACCGGCATCATGCCGATCGAGGTGTTCGTCGATCACACCGGCCCGATGACGGCGACCGTCGCCGACAACGCGCTGCTGCTGGAGGTGCTGGCCGGCGACGACGGCTACGATCCCCGCATCAAGGCGCCCAAGGTCGAGGAGTACACCAAGGCGCTCGGCCAGGGCGCCAAGGGCATGAAGATCGGCATCCTCAAGGAAGGCTTTGAGCAGGCGACGGCCGAAGCCGCCGTGAACGAAAGCGTGCGGGAGGCCGCAAAGCGTTTCAGGGATCTCGGCGCCACGGTCGAGACCGTTTCGATCCCGATGCATCTCATGGGTCCCGCGATCTGGACGCCGATCGGCACCGAGGGCATGACCCAGACCATGATGTATGGCGACGGTTATGGCCTGTCCCGCTCGGATCTTTATTCGACCACGTTGATGGACTTCCATCGCGGCTGGCGCCGGCAGGCGGATTCCCTGTCCGAGACCACAAAGCTGTTCCTGCTGCTCGGCACCTACATCAACAACACTTTTGGTCCGCGCTATTACGGCAAGGCGCTCAACATCTCGCGACGCCTGACCGCGGCCTACGACAAGGCCTTCAAAGACTACGATTTGCTGCTGCTGCCGACCACGCCGATGAAGGCGACGAAGCTGCCGGAGCCCACGGCCAGCCGCGAGGACTATGTCGCACGTGCGCTGGAGATGATCTCCAACACTGCGCCGTTCGACATCACCCATCATCCCGCGATGTCGCTGCCCTGCGGCATGGTCGACGGTCTGCCCGTCGGCCTGATGCTGGTCGGCCGCATGTTCGAGGAATCCACCATCTACCGCGCCGCCCACGCCTTCGAGCAGATCGGCGACTGGAAGAAGATGTGAGCGAGGCATTGATGCGGGCCAACGGAACAGGGAAGCGTTTCCGCGCGACGTGGATACCGGTTCGCGCCAGGAAAACGTGTCAAGACAACAAGCCTGAGCCCCGTTCCGATTCCATCGGAACGGGAAAGGCTCCGGCGCATGGCTAACGCGTTCGTCGCGGCGTTCGAGATCCTGAGCTTCGGCGCGATCATCGTCCTGATCGTGCTGGGGCTCGGGATCATCGCCAGCATGATGGGCATCTTCAACTTCGCGCAGGGCGAGTTCGTCCTGCTCGGGGCCTACATCACTTATCTTGCCTACGCCAAGGGCCTGCCGATCTGGGCCGGCATGGTCGCCGCGCCCTTCCTCGTCGGCGCACTCGGCTTCGTGCTGGAGGCGCTGATCATCCGACGCTTCTACGCAGCCCCCATTGTCGCCATGCTCGGCACCTATGCGCTCGGCCTGATCATTCGCGAATCCGTGCGCGGCCTGATCGGCGGCTTCTATCTCACCGTGCCGGAGCCGATCGGCGGCTCGATCGACATCGGCGCCATGCATATCTCGGCCTGGCGCTTCACCATCATCGTCATCACGGCGCTGGTGATGGGCGGCTGCTATCTGCTGCTGGCGCGCACCAGCTTCGGCCTGCGCGTACGCGCTACGCTGGAAAATCCGTCGCTGGCACGCGCCTCCGGAATCTCCACGCCGCTGATCTACGGCGCCACCTTTGCGTTCGGCGCGGCGCTTGCCGGCCTTGCCGGCGCGCTGATCGTCCCCGTGTTCAGCCTGTTCGCCGATCTGGGCCTGCGCTTCCTGATCCAGGGCTTCGTCGCGGTTATGGTTGGCGGCGTCGGTTCCTTCATCGGGCCGGTCGCGGGCGCCGGCGTCATCGGCACGCTCAGTGCCGCGCTGCCCTGGGTGATGGCGCCCGTCGTGGCCGATGTCCTCGTCTTCGTTCTCGCCATCGTCTTCATCAAATTCCGGCCGCAGGGCCTCATTGCTGGAAAAGGGGTTTAGTCACATGTCCCATCGTACTCAGCTCTCCCGTCGTCGCTTCCTCTCGAATTTCGCCTTTGCGTCCGGAGCGGTCGCAACCGGCGTCGGCAGCTGGGTGATCCCGGCGCCCTGGGCCAATGCGGCCGAAGCCCCGATCAAGGTCGGTATCGCCACCGACCTCACGGGGCCGATCGCCTATGCCGGCAATGCCGACGCCAACGTCGCCAAGATGGTGATCAAGGAGATCAACGCCGGCGGCGGTCTGCTCGGCCGCCCGCTAGAGCTCTACATCGAGGACACCGCCTCGAACGAATCCGTCGCGGTCGGCAACGTCCGCAAGCTGATCCAGCGCGACAAGGTCGACATGGTGCTCGGCGGCATCACCTCGTCGATGCGCAACGCGATCAAGGACCCGATCGTCGCGCGCGGCAAGACGCTCTACATCTATCCGCAGCTCTACGAAGGCAAGGAGTGCACGCCCTATCTGTTCTGCACCGGACCGACGCCGGCGCAGCAGTGCGACGAGTTCATTCCCTGGCTGATCAAGAACGGCGGCAAGAAGTTCGCGCTGCCGAGCGCCAACTACGTCTGGCCGCACACGCTCAACGTCTACGCCCGTAAGGTGATCGAGGCCAATGGCGGCGAGGTCGTGTTCGAGGAATACTATCCGCTCGACCAGGTCGACTTCTCCTCGACCGTCAACCGCATCATCTCCAACAAGGTCGACGTCGTCTTCAACACCGTCATCCCGCCGGGCGTCGGCCCGTTCTTCAAGCAGCTTTATGAAGCCGGCTTCCTCAAGAACGGCGGACGGCTGGCTTGCGTCTACTATGACGAGAACACGCTCAACATCAATCAGGCCGCCGAGATCGAGGGTCTCGCCAGCTGTCTCGACTATTTCAAGGTGCTGACCAAGGAGAACCCGTTCGACGCAAAAATCCAGGCCGCCTACGAGAAGGATTTCCCGGGCAACTTCCTGTTCGCCGCCGGCAGCGCCGCCACCGGCACCTATCGCGGGCTGAAGCTGTGGGAAGCCGCCGTCAAGGAAGCCGGCAAGATCGACCGCGAGTCGGTCGCGGCTACGCTCGACCACGCCAAGATCGCCGAGGGCCCGGGTGGACCGGCCGAGATGGTCCCGGGCAAGCGGCACTGCAAGATGAAGATGTACACCGCGGTCGCCAAGGGCGGGAATTACGAGATCGTCGGACGCAGCGACGGGCTCGTCGACCCCAAGGAGTGTTAAGCCGGAATGCTGAAGTCGATGGGCGCAGTGAAACAGGCGATCCCCGCCGAGATCGGCGGGGAGGCGGACGTCGCCATGACTGAGCACGGACCAACGAAGCAAGCCGCTTCGGGCCAAAAGGTCTTGCCGATCGTGGAGGGCGTCGTGCTCGCCGCGGCGCTGCTCGCCCCGCTGGTGCTGCAGGACTACCTCACGGTGTTCGCGACGCGGGTGATCATCCTCGCGCTGTTCGCGCTGTCGTTCGATTTGGTGTGGGGCTACGCCGGCATCATGAGCTTTGGCCAGGCGCTGTTCTTCGGCTCGGCCGGCTATGGCGTCGCGTTGCTCGCGCGCGACCTCGACATCACCAACATCTTCCTGGTGCTGCCTGCGGGCACCATCATCGGCCTCACCTTTGCGCTGCTGCTGGGCGGCTTCCTGCTGCTGGGACGGCATCCCTCCAGCGTGATCTTCGTCTCGCTGGGCACGCTGACCGGATCCTACGCCGCCGACCGGCTGGCGCGCGGCTGGTACTATCTCGGTGGCCAGAACGGTATCCCCTCGATCTCGTCGATGACACTCGGCAGTTACGAATTCTCGGAAGGGCCGCCGTTCTATTATCTCGTGCTTGGCCTTTGTGTCGTTGTCTATCTCCTTTGCCGTTTTCTGGTGCGCTCGCAGTTCGGGTTGGCGCTGGCGGGATTGCGCGAGAACGAGCAGCGCATCGCCTTCTTCGGCTACAAGGCGCAGCACCTGAAGGCGATCATCTTCGCGATCGGCGGCGCGGTGGCGGGTCTTGCCGGCAGTCTCTATGCCTTCCACGAAGGTTTCGTCTGGCCCAACATGGTCGGCGTCGTGGTCTCGACGCAAGTCGTGCTCTATGTGCTGTTCGGCGGTTCCGGGACGCTGATCGGCGCCGTCATCGGTGCCGTCATCGTCGAGGGCGTCAGCTTCTGGCTCTCGGACAATTACCGCGAGGTCTGGCCGATCATCCTTGGCGTGCTGCTCCTGCTCGTGATCCTGTTCCGGCCGCTCGGCCTGATCAGTTTCGTGCTCGGCGAGCGCGAGCGGGTCGGCAGCTTTGGTGGGAAATCCAGGAAGACCGGGAAGGAGAAGCGCGATGCCGCTCCTTGAAGCCACCGGCGTCAAGAAGATCTTCGGTAAGCTCACTGCGCTCGATGGCGCCGCGCTGACCGTCGGCGAGAACGAGTTTCACGGCCTGATCGGCCCGAACGGCTCCGGCAAGAGCACGCTGATGAAGTGCATTGCCGGTGCCGAGGTGCCTACCCAAGGCAAGGTCTCCTTCGTCAACACCGACATCACGGCATTCACGCCGACCGAGCGTGCCCGCGCCGGCATGAGCCTGAAATTCCAGATCACCAGCGTACTGCCGACGCTGACGCTCTACGACAACATCCTGCTCGCGCTGCAGGCGCAATCCTCGCTGTTCGATCTCGTATTCTCGCGCACCCGCGTGGCGCTGCACGATCAGGTCATGACCATGCTGACGCAATTTCGCCTTGCCGACCGCGCCTTCGATGCGGCGGCGGCGCTGTCGCACGGCCAGCAGCAATGGCTGGAGATCGCGATGGCGCTTGCCTGCAAGCCGAAGCTTCTGCTGCTGGACGAGCCCACCGGCGGCATGAGCCTGGAGGAGCGCCGCGTTACCGGCGAACTGTTGCAGCCGATCAAAGAACATTGCTCGCTGGTGATCGTCGAGCACGACCTCGATTTCATCCGCGACATCTGCGATCGTCTCACCGTGCTCGACCAGGGCAAGGTGCTGGCGTCAGGCACGGTGTCGGAGATCCAGGCTAACAAGGCCGTTCAGGAGATCTATTTGCGCCGTGCCTGAATTGTTGGACATCAAGCATCTCGACGCCGGCTATGGCCGCAGCCAGGTCCTGTTCGACGTCAACCTCGGCATTCCCTGGCGCGGCGGCGTCGCCGTGCTGGGCCGCAACGGCGCCGGCAAGACCACGCTGATGAAGACCATCGTCGGCGAGCTGCCGGCGTGGAAGGGCGAGGTCGCCTTCGACGGGCGCGACATCAGCCGCCGCGCGACCCAGGAGCGCGTGCGCGCCGGCATCGGCTACGTGCCGCAGGAGCATTCGGTGTTCGCGCGCCTGTCGGTGCGCGACAATCTTGCGGTCGGCTCGCTCGCGAGCAGGAAGGCCGACGCGGTCGACCACGTGCTGACCATCTTCCCAAAGCTCGGTCAGCGCCTCGACCAGCCCGCCGGCACGCTGTCTGGCGGCGAGCGCAAGATGCTCGCCATCGGCCGCGCCATGCTGGGCGATCCAAAACTGCTTCTGCTCGACGAGCCGACCGAAGGCGTCTGGATCGGCGTGATCGAGGAGATCACCGAGCGCCTGATCGAACTCGCGAAAACCATCGCCGTCATCATCGTCGAGCAGCACCTCGACCTCGCGCTCCGCGTCGCCGATTACGCCTACGTGCTCGACCGCGGCCGCGTCGCACTACAAGGCGAGGCAGGCGAGGTGAGGGGCAATCCGGAGCTGCTGCGGTATCTGGCGCCGTAGGAGAGCGCGCGTGAAGCGCGTCGCTCTCACACCGAACTCGGCTGTCATGCCCTGCGGAGGCGGGCATCCCGTACGCCGCAGCTTCTGGATCGATAAGGGGTGCCTCTGGAATACTGGATTCCCCGCCATCGCGGGGAATGACGGCGTCAGGCTGGGATGGATCGAAGAGATTAAGCGGAGCGCCCGTCTACTTCACCGCCCCAAACCGGCTGTCGAACGAGTTCGACTGCACCACCGGCGCGGCGCCCATGATCTGGGTCGCTTCACCCGCGCCATCTGATACCGACGGCTTCAGCGTCGGGCGGGTCGCGGCGAGGCGGGTGTCGGGCTTCGCAGGTTCGGCGGGCTTGGCTGCGGCAACAGCCGGCTTCGGCGCATCCTTCGCTGCATCCTTGGACGTGTCGCGACCCGGCACGAACCGGGTCACCGCGGCCTTCAGCCGGGACGCTGCGGTGGGCGGCGTCGTGGTCGTCGTGGTCGGGGCGACGGATGCCGTGGCCTGCGGCGGCGGCGTGGTTGCCGTGGCGTCGGCGTTGCCCATGCCCATCTTGCGGCCGAGGTTGGAGAAGAAGCCGGATTTCTCAGGCGCAGCTGCGGTGGCGACGCGGGCGTTGGCGGCGGGCGCGCTGACGGCGACGACCGGCTCTTCCTGCGGCGAGGGCGCGGCTGCATCGAGATTCGGCTTCGGCGGATTGACGTGTCCAGGGATCGTGCCCGGCGCCTTCGCCATCGCCAGCATCTGCAAGGTGGTGCCTTCAGCGCCCTCCGACAGGCCGGTGGAGCCTTCCGGAATCTTCGCGGCGAAGATCTTGTTCATGCCGCCGTCGATGCCGGTGTTCATGCGCGCAACGGGCGTGCCGCGCGAAACCAGCTTGTTGTACTCCGCCTGGTCGCGCGCATCCTTCTCGCGCACGGCGCTGGCGATCTCCTCGGGGATCACATAGGCCGGACATTTTGCGGACGCGTCGAACACCGGATCGCGCTTGGCGTCGGCCGGCTTCGCCGCGTCGAACACGTACTTCTTCTCGCAGAAATCGACCTTCGGCTCCTGCCGCGTCACCTCGAAATGATCATAGCCTTCCTTGATCATCTTCCAGAACGGCATGTTCGGATTGTTCCGGTGCTTGGCCATGTTCACCGGGGTCATCTTGAACGGATAGGCTTGCAGCTGGAACGCCTTCTGGCCGCCGAAGAAGGATTCGCGCCCGAGCGAATAGATCTCGGCGATCTGCTCGTCCGTCATCGCGTAGCAGCCGCGCGACGAACAATCGCCATGCACCATCAGCTGCGAGCCGCTGCGGCCCAAAGCCTTGTCGAACGCGTTCGGATAGCCCGTGTTGAACGACAGATAATACGCCGACTGCGGATTCATCTGGCCCGGATTGATCGAGTAGAATCCTTCCGGCGCCTGGCGGTCGCCTTCGCGGACCTTCGGGCCGAGGTCACCCGACCAGCGACAGATCGGATAGGTCTTGAGCAGCGCGAACTGGCCGTTGCGGGTCTGCTTCCAGACCTCGAGCTCGGCCTCCTGCTTGAACAGGCGCACCAGAATCGGTGATTGCAGATCCATGTTCTTCTCGACCATCGCGGCGAGAAGCTTTGGCGGCACCGGCTGGTTGGCCTTGGCATTGGTCGCAAGCGAAACCTGGTCGGTATCGCAGCCGGCCAGCACGAAGCTGGCGGCAAGCGCCACCGAAACCAGAAACGCGCGAGCAAGCGAACGAGAAATCAAGATGGACCCCACACCGTCCAGGGCAGCGCGCGCAAACCCCAATTTTGAAGCATGATCCGACCGGAGACCCGGACCCGTCGCGACGGGCTTTTTCGCAATCACGCTCCAGCGCTTATGCCCTGAAGCCATTGATTAAAATTCTAACCTCTGGGTCATGTGGTCGCAACCCGAACGGGGATCACGAGCCCGTTGGCCCAAAGGCGTGGTCAACGAAGACTTAAACTGGGCCGTAACTTGGGCCTCGCGGCCAAACCGGTACAGAGATCGCTGATTTGGGCAAAAAAAGGGTTAACGCGGGGTTACCGGACGCCTGCGGGGCTTGGCCGGCCTCAAATCCAGCGTCGTCCTGGCGAAAGGTTGGACGACGGCGGAGGGTAACGCGTCCAACGGGTCCCAAACCGCCCGAATCAGCCCAGTTTCCGGCCGATATCGAGGAATTTCTGCCGCCGATGCTTGCGGATGGCGTCGCCGTCGAGGCCCCGGAGCTCGTCGAAGGCCTTGGCGATGGCGTCGCCCGTGGTGGCGATCATGGCGGCGGGGTCGCGATGGGCGCCGCCGACCGGTTCCTTCAGGATGCTGTCGATTACGCCGAATCGGAGCATGTCCTGTGCCGTGATCTTCATGTTGTTGGCGGCTTCCTGCGCCTTGGAGCCGTCGCGCCAGAGGATCGAGGACGCCGCCTCGGGCGAGATCACGCTGTAGATCGCGTGCTCCAGCATCAGGACCTTGTTGGCGGTGGTGATGGCGATGGCGCCGCCCGACATGCCCTCGCCGGTGATGATGGCGACGTTCGGCACGGTCAGCGCCATGCAGGCATCGGTCGAACGCGCGATCGCCTCGGCCTGGCCGCGCTCTTCCGCACCGATGCCGGGATAGGCGCCGGCGGAATCGGCGAGCGACAGCACCGGCAGGCCGAACCGCTCGGCCATCTCCATCAGCCGCACGCATTTGCGATAGCCCTCGGGCCGCGCCATGCCGAAATTATGCTTGATGCGGCTCTCGGTGGAATCGCCCTTTTCCTGGCCCATCACGCAGATGGCCTCGCCGCGGAAGCGGCCGAAGCCGGCTACCAGCGCCTCGTCCTCGCCGAACTTGCGGTCGCCGGCGAGCGGGGTGAACTCGGTGATCAGGCCCTTGATGAAGTCGTTGAAATGCGGCCGCTGCGGATGCCGCGCGACCAGCGTCTTCTGCCACGGCGTCAGGTTCAGATAGAGGTCGGCCATCGCCTGCGCCGCCTTGTCCTCGATCCGCCCGATCTCCTCGGCGATGTCGCTGCCGGAGGCCGCAAGCGTCCGCAATTCATCGAGCTTGGAATCGAGCTCGGCGACGGGCTTTTCGAAATCGAGATAGCTGCGCATCTGGTCTGGCATCAACTCAATATAGGGAGGACGGGGCGAGGCGGCGAAGCGGATTCGATGTCGTGGAAAGAAATGTAGGTCCGTCAATGAGTTGGCTTGTGTGTTCGCAACCAGCGCAGGCCAATCATCGTGAGGCCCCGGCTCTTTCTGCGGAGATGTGGCCGAAGTCAAGGCGGTTTCGGCCTTGGCCTGCAGCGGGGCGACGCGCCAGACCTACTTCTCCGCCAGCGGGTGCAGGTCGCGGACCAGGCTCTTCAGCCGCTCCTCGACCACGTGGGTGTAGATCTGGGTGGTCGAGATGTCGGTATGGCCGAGCAGCGTCTGCACGATGCGCAAATCGGCCCCGTTGTGCAGCAGGTGGCTGGCGAAGGCGTGGCGCAGCACGTGGGGGGAGACCAGCCGGGCCTGCAGCCCTGAAGCGACCGCAAGCTCCTTCAAGTCGCGGGCAAAATGCTGCCGCGTCAGATGTCCGCTCTCGCCGAACGAGGGGAACAGCCATTTCGAGGCCGCCACGCTGTTCTTCTTGTCGGACTTGTTGTTGTCCTTGGCGGCCTCCGTCGCCGCGAGATAATCAGCCATCGCCTGGCGCGAGGCCTCGTTGAGCGGCACCAGCCGTTCCTTGTTACCCTTGCCGCGCACCACGATCATGCGGGCGTCGCGCTTCGCGGCCGTGCGCGGCAGCGCCACCAGCTCGGAGACGCGCAGGCCGGTGGCGTAGAGCACCTCGAGCAGGCAATAGAGTCTCAGGGCGCGCAGCCGTTTCGAGGGCGAGGCATCCTCCGCCTCGCTCAATTCCTTGGCGCGGCGGAGCATGCGGTCGACATCGGCGATCGACAGCACCTTCGGAAGGCCGCGGCCGCGCTTGGGGCCGGACAGGATCGCCGCGGGATCGTCGGTTCTGATGCGTTCGTTCAGGAGGAAGCGATAGAGATGCCGCATCGCCGACAGCCGCCGCGCGACGCTGGTGGACTTGAAGCCGCGCGTGTCGAGATCGGCGAGATAGTCGCGCAGCGTCTGTGTCTCCGCGTCCGCGAATGCATGGCCGACACGGCCGAGAAACTCGGAGAAGTCGGTGAGGTCGCGGCGATAGGCATCGAGCGTATTGGGGCCGGCGCCCTGTTCCGCCGCGAGCATGTCGAGGAACAGGCCGGTGAGTTTTGTGTCTGAGGGCTTTGCACGCATGCCCCGGAGGCTACCTCCTATTTCTTGAGAAACTTGTCCGGCGGGATCGTCACGGTCATTTCCCGCGGCTTGGGATTGACGAAGTTCGCCAGCGCGAAGACCACGCCATAGACGATGCCGGCGATCACGGCGACGACCGTCAGGAAGCGGAACAGGCTGGGCATCGGCAGGATCTCGGAGAGGGTCTCGGTCAGGCGGCTTGGCGGGCAAATTAACCAATGAAATCATCCAACACGTTCGCCGTTTCGTGGCAAGAGTCCTCTGGCGAGGCCCCGTTTGGGGTCGTATAGGTGGCCAAAGGATGCCGCCTTTGGCGGCAGATCGAGCGAGACCCATTCGAGCGAGACAAATGCCCGACGCCGCGTTGCCGATCCAAGCTTCGCCCGAGGCCGACATCCTGTCGGCGCTGGGGACGCGCTCGATCGTGCTCGTCGGCATGATGGGGGTGGGCAAATCCACCATCGGCCGCCGCATGGCTCTCAGGCTCAAGCTGCCCTTCGTCGATGCCGACACCGAAATCGAGGCCGCGGCCGGCATGACCATACCGGAAATCTTCGAGCGCCACGGCGAACCGCATTTCCGTGACGGCGAGGCCCGCGTGATCGCGCGTCTGCTCGACGGCGGCCCCATCGTGCTGGCGACCGGCGGCGGCGCCTTCATGCGCGAGGAGACGCGGAGCCGTATCGCGGCAAAGGCGATCTCGATCTGGCTCAAGGCCGATCATGACGTCATCATGCGCCGCGTGCGCCGCCGCGCCGACCGTCCGCTGCTCCAGACCGCCGATCCCGAAGGAACGGTGACGCGCCTGCTCACCGAGCGCGAGCCGGTCTACGGCCATGCCGATCTCACCATCGCCTCGCGCGACGTGCCGCACGACAAGATCGTTGAGGAGACCATCGAGACGCTACGCGCGCATCTTTGCGGCGAACGGGCGTCCCCGCCATCAGCCGACGTCGCGAGTGCCGCACGATGACCGCGCCTTTGAAACATTCCGATCCTGTCAACGTCGAGGTCGCGCTGGAGAATCGCGCCTATGACATCGTCATCGGCCGCGGCGTTCTGGCTTCGCTCGGCGAACGCGTCGCGCGCCTGCGCCCCGGCGTGCGCACCGCGATCGTGACGGATCGCACCGTCGCGAAATACTGGCTCGAACCCGCCGAGGCCTCGCTCGCAGCCAGCGGCATTGCGACATCGCGCATCGTCGTCGAGGAAGGCGAGATCTCGAAGACCTATGCCGGTCTCGAAAAGGTCAGCGAAGCCCTGATCGCCGCGAAGATCGAGCGCAACGATCTCGTCATTGCGCTGGGCGGCGGCGTGGTCGGCGATCTCGCCGGCTTTGCGGCGGCGATCCTGCGCCGCGGCGTCGATTTCGTGCAGGTGCCGACCTCGCTGCTGGCGCAGGTCGATTCCTCCGTCGGCGGCAAGACCGGCATCAACTCGCCGCAAGGCAAGAATTTGCTCGGCGCCTTCCACCAGCCGGTGCTGGTGATTGCCGACACCGCCGTGCTCGATACGCTGTCGCCGCGGCAATTCCGCGCCGGCTATGCCGAGGTCGCCAAATACGGCGTGCTCGGCGACGAGGCCTTCTTCGCCTGGCTCGAGAAGAACCATTCCGACATCTCCAAAGGCGGTTCAGCGCGCGAGCATGCGATCGCGACCTCCTGCCGCGCCAAGGCCGGCGTGATCTCGCGCGACGAGCGCGAGACCGGGGAGCGCGCGCTGCTCAATCTCGGCCATACGTTCGGCCATGCGCTGGAAGCCGCGACCGGCTTCTCCGACCGCCTGTTTCACGGCGAGGGCGTTTCGATCGGCATGACGCTGGCGGCGCAGTTTTCGGCGAAGCTCGGCATGATCGGTGAAGCGGATGCCGCGCGCGTCGAGCGTCACCTCGTTGAGGCAGGCCTGCCGACGCGCTTGCAGGACATCGCGGGCTTCGCGCAGGAGGGGCTTGCCGATGCCGACGCGCTGATGGCGCTGATGGCGCAGGACAAGAAGGTCGTCCGCGGCAAGCTCACCTTCATCCTGCTGGAGGCTGTGGGACGCGCCGTCGTCGCGAAGAACGTCGAACCGGCTCCGGTGCGCGACTTCCTCAAGGACAAGCTCGCCCACAAGGCGTGACACGCGGTTGAACGGCGCTAAAGCGTTTTCGAGCGAAGTGGGTACCGGTTCGCGTCAAGAAAACGCGTCAAAACAAGAAACCAGAGTGGTTCATGGATTGGCTCGGATTCACCATCGTCATTCTCTGCCTGCTCGTCTCCGGCTTCTTCGCCGCGAGCGAGACCGCGTTGACCGGCGCCTCGCGCGCCAGCATGCTGCGGCTCTCCAAGCAGGGTAATCGCGACGCCGACGTGGTCTCGCAGCTGCTCGACATGCGCGAGCGCCTGATCGGCGCGCTGCTGCTCGGCAACAACATCGCCAATATCAGTGCATCCGCCCTCGCCACCAGCATCTTCACGGCCTGGTTCGGCGACGTCGGCGTGCTCTATGCCACCGGCTTGATGACCGCGCTGGTCGTGATCTTCGCCGAGGTGCTGCCCAAGACCATTGCGATCAACGCGCCTGATCGCATGGCGCTGGCGGTGGCACGCCCGATGCGGCTGACGATGTACGTGCTGGGGCCGCTGCTGCGGATCGTGGAAGTCATCGTGCGGCTGTTGATGCGCCTGTTTGGCCTTGCCGGCGAGCACCAGGCGATCCTGTCGCCGACCGAGCGCCTGCGGGGTGCGGTCGACCTGCTGCACCATGAGGGCAAGTTCGAGAAGCACGACCGCGACATGCTCGGCGGGCTGCTCGATCTGCGCGAGCTCCAGGTCTCCGATGTCATGATCCATCGCACCGAGATGACGATGATCAACGCCGACCTGCCGCCGGAGGATCTGGTGCGCGAGGTGCTGGCGGCCGAATACACCCGCATCCCGCTATGGCGCGAGAAGCCGGAAAACATCATCGGCGTGCTCCACGCCAAGGATTTGCTGCGCGCGATCCGCGCGGCCGACGGCGAGACCTCGCGCATCGACGTCTCCACCATCGCGCTGCCGCCGTGGTTCGTGCCGGAGATGCGGCCCGTCTCCGAGCAACTCAAGGCGTTCCGCCGCCGCAAGACCCATTTCGCCCTGGTCGTCGACGAGTACGGCGAAGTTGAAGGTCTCGTGACGCTGGAGGACATTCTGGAAGAGATCGTCGGCGACATCTCCGACGAGCATGACGTCGTGGTCGCGGGCGTGCGCGCCCAGCCGGACGGCTCGGTCGTCGTCGACGGCTCGGTGCCGATCCGCGACCTCAACCGCGCCATGGACTGGCACCTGCCTGACGAAGAGGCAACGACGGTCGCCGGCCTCGTCATTCACGAGGCGCGCTCGATTCCCGACCGCGGCCAGAGTTTCACCTTTCACGGCTTCCGCTTCCGCGTCCTCCGCCGCGAACGCAACCGCATCACCGCACTCCGTATTTCACCGGTGCCGCGCGAGACGGAGATGGAGGAAGCCAAGCGCCGGCGGGCCGGGACGTCGTTTTGACGCGGTAGCTGTCATCGTCCGCCTTGTGCGCGCTTGCGCACTGGGGCGGACGATCCAGTACGCCGCAGCGGCTCGATTCTAGCCGCGTCGCCTCGGAGTACTGGATGCCCGCCTTCGCGGGCATGACAGCCGTATCGGCGAGCTAGCTCCCGCCTTCTCCCGGCGCTTGCGCGTGGATCGCCAGTGCGTGCACGCTGCCGGAGAGTTCCGCGGCGAGCGCCGAATTTATCATGCGGTGCCGATCAACCCGGCTCTTCCCTTTGAAGGCGGAAGACACAATATAAACGCGGAAGTGCGTCTCGCCGCTCGGCCGATGGCCGGCGTGGCCCTCATGCAAATGTGACTCGTCGACGACTTGCAGGCTTTCCGGCGTGAAAGCTTCCTGCAACTTGTTGCTGATAGTGTCTCTGATGGCCATCTGGGTCATTACGGTGCGAGATCGCTCTTCGTATTGCATAGGCCGCCTCTGGCGGTCGTTCAAGGACGCCTCAGCATAGTTTCGGCTATGCTTTTCAGCTAATTGCAATGTCAAGACTTGAAGGTTTTTGCATTGCGTAGTCAAAGTCAGCCATGCCGATCGATTCATCAAAGTTCTTCGACTCCATCCGGATCAAGCCGAAAGGCAAGCAGCCGGAAGTGAAGCCGCGCGACGCCGTGGTCAATTGCGAATGGACCGGGTGTCAGAACAAGGGCGCGCATCGTGCGCCCAAGGGTCGCGACAATCAGCGTGAGTACTGGCACTTCTGCCTGAATCATGTGCGCGAGTACAACCAGAACTACAATTTCTTCTCCGGCATGAATGCCGACGCTGTCGCGCGCTATCAGAAAGATGCGCTGACCGGTCATCGTCCGACCTGGAAGATGGGCGCCAATGGCGGCGTCAAGAAGGGCGCCGAGGCCGAGATCGACGGCGCCTTCGATCCGTTCAGCATGTTCCAGGAGCTCAACGGCCGCACAGGCTGGCGCGCCGGCCCGCAGGCCGCGCCCAAAGCCGAGACGCGCAAGATCATGAACGCCGAGCGCAAGGCGCTCCAGGTGATGGGCCTCGGCCCCGAGTCCACGCTCGCCGACGTCAAGTCCAAGTACAAGGCGCTGGTGAAGCAGCACCACCCCGACGCCAACGGCGGCGACCGCTCCACCGAGGACCGCCTGATCGAGATCATCAAGGCGTATAATTATCTGAAGACCGTGGTGCGCGAGGCCTGAGGCCGCGCCACTGTCTTCCCTTCTCCCCTTGTGGGAGAAGGTGGCGCGAAGCGCCGGATGAGGGGTTGCTTCCTCAAATTCCAATGCAAGGGATTGTGCGGGGAGAGAACCCCTCACCCGTCTCGCCGCTGCGCGGCGAGCCACCCTCTCCCACAAGGGGAGAGGGAAAGAACGCCGTTCCATCCATGCTACGTTTCATCACGCCTCCGGCATCGCCCCCACATATGACGAGCTCGGCCGGATCAGCCGCCCCGTCCGCTGCTGCTCGCGCGCATGCGCGGTCCAGCCGGCGGCGCGCGCCACCGCGAAGATCGGCGTGAAGGCCTGCCTCGGGATCGCCAGCGCATCGAGCAGGATCGCGGTGAAGAACTCGACATTGGTCTCCAGCGGCCGGTCCGGATTCTTCTTGCGCAGCGCGCTGCGGATGTAGGCCTCCACCTCGCCGGCAAAGGGCAGGTCGGCGCCGTCCGAGGCCAGCGCCTCGATCGCGGTCTTGAGCACATCGGCGCGCGGATCGCGCACGCGATAGACGCGGTGACCAAAACCCATCATCCGCTCGCCGCGGGCGAGTGCCGCATCCACCCAGGGCTGGATGCGCTCGCGCGAGCCGATGGCGTCGAGCATTTCCAGCACCGGCTCCGGCGCGCCGCCATGCAGCGGACCCGTCAGCGCGCAATAGCCGGCGGTGATGGCGGCAAACAGGTCAGCCTGCGTCGAGGCCACCACGCGCGCGGTGAAGGTCGAGGCGTTCATGCCGTGGTCGCTGGCGGTGACGAGATAGGCGTCCAGCGCCGTGACCTCGCGTGGTTCGGGCGCGCGTCCGTGCAGCATGCGAAGCGTATCGGCGGCGTGGCTCGCGTTCGGATCTGGCGCCACGGGATCGAGACCCCTAGCGCGGCGGACGAGCGCGCCCGCAATTACCGGGAATGCGCCTACGATCGTCGCCTCATGGGCTAGGCCGTGCTCGGCGCGAAGTCCCGCGACCGCCGCGCGAAACCCGTCGACGACGCCCATGCCGTGCGTTGCCGGCAGCAGTTCATCCAGCCGCGCGAAGGCGCGCTCGCGTGCCGCGCCGAGGCTCGCGCGCACATTGGCTTCGCTCAGCGTGGTCGTGCTGGCGCCGTTCCAGAGCCGGGCGGTGACGCCCTCAAAGCTCGACTGACTCGCCAATCGGCCGACATGCTCGCCGGCGATGATCAACTCGCCGCGCTCGCCGTCGACATGGCTCAGCACGGTTTCGGCCGCGGGAACGCCGTCCAGCCCGATCTGGCTCTTGGTGAGGTGGATGTTCATGGCCCAAATCTCCTTTGCACCAGCCAAAGGTCGGACCTCTCGACAGATTGATCAATCTTGATTATATAAATCAATATGAAAAATTCCGAGGGGCTTTACCTCTCCGCCCGGGAAGCCGCCGCCGAGCTCGCGATCTCGCCGGCCACGCTCTACGCCTATGTCAGCCGCGGCCTGGTCCGCTCCGAGCCGACGCCGGACTCGCGCAAGAACCGCTATCGCGCCGAGGACGTCCGGGCGCTGAAGGAGCGCCGGGTGCCGTCGCCGGAGCCGCGCGGCCTGCGCAGCTTCGATGCCGATCTGCCGGTCATGGACACGGAAATCTCCACCATCACCGAGGACGGCGCGATCTATCGCGGTGTCAATTGCGTCGATCTCGCCGAAAACGACACGCTGGAGCACACGGCGACGCTTCTGTGGGACGTCTCCGGCGTCGATCCGTTCGCGCCGGATAATCAGCCTGCGATGTCCGATGAGATGCGCCTGATCGCGCAGGCCGCGCGTCGCGCCGCGCCGATCGATCGCGCCATTGCCGTGCTGGCGCTCGCGTCGAGCGCCGATCCGCGCGCCTTCACCCGCGCGCATGATGGACGTGCGATGGTCGGTGCGCGCATCGTCCGGCTCCTGGTCGCGACCATGCTCAACACGGAGCCGTCCGCCGAGCCGCTGCATCAGCAGATCGCGAGGGCCTGGGCGCCCGACAACAAGCACGCGGCCGATCTGATACGTCGCGCGCTGGTTCTGCTCGCCGAGCATGAGTTGAACGCGTCCACCTTCACCGCGCGCTGCGCGGCCTCCACCGGCCTCAATCTTTATGATTCCGTCATCGCCGGCCTCGCCGCGCTGAAGGGACCGAAGCACGGCGGCGCCGGCGTGCTCGCCTCGCAGCTCGTCAAGGCGCTGGTGGATCGTGACGTCGAGCCAATGGTCCGCGAACGCGTCGCGCTCGGCGAACGCTTTGCCGGCTTCGGTCACGGCGTCTACAAGCGGGGCGATCGGCGCGCGCAGTCGCTCCTGAATGCCCTGGCCCGCGCCGGCGCACCCCGCAAATTCACCAAGGAGGTGCCGGAGCGGATCGCGGAGGCGACCGGCGAGCTCGTCAACATCGACTACGCGCTCGCGGTGCTCGTGCACGCGCTGCGCCTGCCCGCAGGCAGCGAGCTCGCCTTGTTCGCGATGGCCCGCAGCGTCGGCTGGATCGCTCATGCGAGCGAGCAATTACAGCACGGCAAGCTGATCAGGCCGCGGGCAAGGTATGTCGGGCCTGCGCCGGGGCGGAGGGCGGGGGTTGCGGATTCCAAAGGATGATCAAGAAACCTCATGGTGAGGAGCGCGGAACGCGCGTCTCGAACCATGCAGGCCCCGCTGTCGCCCGCGGCCATCCTTCGAGACGCCCGTCGTTGGCAGGTCCTCTCAGGATGAGGGTGGTGTGCTTGGATAGATCACCCTCGCGGCTTCGCCACCGCGACGCCGCCGCCATTCCGGCGGCGATAGATCCAGACCGCCAGGCCCAGAACGATCGCGACGCCGATCACGGTCAGGATCCAGATGTGCTTGCCGACATGTCCATGGTGGTGCAGCCCGGCATATTCGTGCAGCACAGAGACCGCCAAAACACCCGGCAGCACATGCGCCGGCGCCCAGACCAGGATCGCCGGGATGTTGATGGCATAGAAGCGGGCCGGGGGCATGCCCAGCGCACCCGCGGTGACCGGGACGAAGGCACGGATCGGCGGCACGAAGCGGGCGAAGAACACCGCCCAGGTGCCGAAGCGGTGGAAGAAATTCTCGCTCTGCTCGACCACGCGCGGATAATTGGTCAACGGCCAGGTGTTGAGGATCTCCCGTTGCTGCCGGTGGCCGATCCAGTAGGCCGAACCGTCGCCGAGCACTGCGCCGAGGGCTGCCGCCAGCAACACCCATTGCAGCCTAAGCTCGCCGCCCGGGACCAGGGCGCTTAGCGCCAGGATGATGGTCGAGCCGGGGATCACAGACCCCACCACCGGAACCGCCTCCAGCAGGGCCGCCAGGAACAGGGTCAGATAGGCCAGCCACGCATGGGCCGAGACGAAGGAAATGAGGGGATCGAGAAAGGACGTCACGTCGTCTCTGTGGTGAGATCGGGCCTCGGGGTTCGGGCCCTGCATTCGGACCCTACATAAGTAACAAGCGGCGGTAAAAGTGCCACCCGCGTAGGCAGGACCGCGCCCTTGGCACGAAATTCAGGCGTGATTCGCAGGGCAGCCTTCCAAAAATCGCGTTCCTTGCCTATCTAAATGAAAAGACAACGGAACTTTGATTGGGGGGCGGGCTTCTGCCCGCACGTTGTCTCTGATAGGTTCGCGATCGCACCCAGCCGCAGCCAACGTGCAATAACTGGTCTCGGGATTGCCCGGGACCTCGGAGGATTGATGACGACCGCCGCGATGTCCAAAGTTGAGGAAGTTTCCGGTTTGCCCGACATGAAGGTGTCGGTGCGCCAGGTGTTCGGGATCGACAGCGATCTCGAAGTCCCCGCTTATTCCGAAGTCGATCCTCACGTCCCCGAAGTCGATTCCGATTACCGCTTCGATCGCGCCACCACGCTCGCCATTCTCGCCGGCTTCGCGCACAACCGCCGCGTCATGGTCACGGGCTATCACGGCACCGGCAAATCCACCCATATCGAACAGGTCGCCGCGCGGCTGAACTGGCCCTGCGTGCGCGTCAACCTCGACAGCCACATCAGCCGTATCGACCTCGTCGGCAAGGACTCGATCGTGGTCCGGGACGGCAAGCAGGTCACTGAATTCCGCGACGGCATCCTGCCCTGGGCGCTCCAGCATAATGTCGCGCTGGTGTTCGACGAATACGACGCCGGCCGTCCGGACGTGATGTTCGTGATCCAGCGCGTGCTGGAAGTCTCCGGCCGGCTGACGCTGCTCGACCAGAACAAGGTGATCAAGCCGCACCCGGCATTCCGCATGTTCTCGACCGCAAACACCGTCGGTCTCGGTGACACCTCGGGCCTCTATCACGGCACCCAGCAGATCAACCAGGGCCAGATGGACCGCTGGTCGATCGTCACCACGTTGAACTATCTCAGCCATGACGAGGAAGTGGAGATCGTGCTGGCCAAGGCCAAGCACTATCGCACCACGGAGGGCCGCGACATCGTCAACAAGATGGTTCGCCTCGCCGATCTCACCCGCAACGCCTTCGCCAATGGCGATCTGTCGACGGTGATGAGCCCGCGCACGGTGATCACCTGGGCCGAGAACGCCGACATCTTCAGCGACATTGGTTTTGCGTTCCGGGTCACCTTCCTCAACAAATGCGACGAGCTCGAACGTCCCCTCGTCGCCGAGTTCTACCAGCGCTGCTTCAACGCGGAGCTGCCGGAATCGGCGGTGAACGTGGCGCTCAGCTGATCTCTCTCGGTGTGTCGTCCCGGCCGAGTGCGCAATTGCGCACGGGGGCCGGGACCCATGCCGCGAGGTCTCTCGGTGAAGCGACGCTGATAGTTTTCCCTGACGCAATAACCGTCGGTGGCTATGGATCCCGGCCTTCGCCGGGACGACGGTGAGATCGAGATGAGCACCACCTCCAACTCCAAGTTCCGCAACACCAAGGAAGCCCCGACCGAGCCGTTCAAGCGCTCGGTGGCCTCCTGCCTGAAGGCGATCGCCAAGGCGCCCGAGCTCGATGTCAGCTTCGCCGCCGAGCGCCCCGGGCTCGCGCCGGGCAAGGCGCGGCTGCCCGAACCCGCGCGAAAGATGACCAGGCGTGATGCCGCGATCGTGCGCGGCCACGCCGATTCCATCGCGCTCAAGCTCGCCTGTCATGATCCAAAGGTGCATCGCAAGCTGATGCCGGGCAATCCGCAGGCGCGCGGCGTGTTCGAGGCGGTGGAGCAGGCCCGTGTCGAGGCGATCGGCGCGCGGCGCATGGCGGGCGTTGCGAAAAATCTCACCGCGATGCTCGACGACCATTTCCATCGCGGCAAGTTCGACGAGATCACCGATCGCGCCGACGCGCCGCTCGCCGACGCGCTGGCGATGCTGGTGCGCGAGCGCCTGACCGGCATGGCGCCGCCGACGGCCGCCAAGAAGATGGTCGATCTCTGGCGTCCCATCCTGGAAGACAAGATCGGCAGGCGGCTCGACCGGCTCGATACCGTGGTCGAGGACCAGACCAGGTTCGGCGATGCCGTGCATGATCTGCTGACGGCGCTCGAAATCGGCGACGAGCGCAGCGCCGACAGCGAAGACAATGACGAGAACGACGAGAACCAGGACGGCGACAACGATCAGTCCGGCGCCGAGGGCTCGCCCGATTCCGACGCCGCGCAGGAGATGAGCGCCGACCAGGCACAGGCATCGAGCGAGGAGATGAGCGAGAGCGCGATGGAAAGCGCGCAGGCCTCGACCTCCGACACCTTCGACGACGGCGAGCTCGGCGACGACGAGACGCCGGGTGAGGCGACGCGGCCGAATTCGCACGGCAAGAACGAGCCGCGCGGGCCGGAATATCATGCCTTCGCGCCGAAGTTCGACGAGGTCATCGCCGCCGAGGACCTCTGCGACCATGACGAGCTGGAGCGGCTGCGTGCCTATCTCGACAAGCAGCTCGCGCATCTGCAGGGCATCGTCGCCCGTCTCGCCAACCGCCTCCAGAGGCGCTTGATGGCGCAGCAGAACCGCGCCTGGGAGTTCGATCTCGAAGAGGGCATTCTCGATCCGGCGCGGCTGTCGCGCGTGGTGACCGATCCCTATCACCCGCTTTCCTTCATGCACGAGAAGGAGGCGACGTTCCGCGACACCGTGGTGACGCTGCTCTTAGACAATTCCGGCTCGATGCGCGGGCGCCCGATCACGGTCGCGGCGACCTGCGCCGACATCCTCGCCCGCACGCTGGAGCGCTGCGGCGTCAAGGTCGAGATTCTCGGCTTCACCACGCGTGCCTGGAAGGGCGGGCAATCGCGCGAGGCGTGGCTTGCCGCCGGCAAGCCGGCCAGTCCGGGCCGTCTCAACGATCTCCGCCACATCATCTACAAGTCGGCGGACGCCCCGTGGCGCCGTGCGCGAAAAAATCTCGGCCTGATGATGCGCGAGGGGTTGTTGAAGGAGAACATCGACGGCGAGGCGCTGGACTGGGCGCACAAGCGCCTGCTCGGCCGGCCCGAGCAGCGCAAGATCCTGATGATGATCTCGGACGGTGCGCCGGTCGACGATTCCACGCTGTCGGTCAATCCCGGCAACTACCTCGAGCGGCACCTGCGCCACATCATCGAGGAGATCGAGACCCGCTCGCCGGTCGAGCTGATCGCGATCGGCATCGGCCACGACGTGACGCGCTATTATCGCCGCGCGGTGACGATCGTGGACGCCGAAGAGCTCGGCGGCGCCATCACTGAAAAGCTCGCCGAACTGTTCAGCGAGACCAACACCGCGCCCACACAGCCGGCCAACCGCCCGCGGCGCAAACTGCATTCGTGAGCAATCATCGATCCCGCCGCAGCTTTATCGGCCACGCGGCGGCGGGATTTTCCACTCTCGCACTGTCTCGCCTGGCGCAGGCGCAGCCTGCGCCGAAGCCGGCGCTGATCGAGCACGCCGTCGCAGCGCCCGTTGGCATCGAGGTCAACGCGCGGCCGATCCCCAATTTCGAGCCGCGCGACCGCGCGCGCACGCGCTTCGGTTCGCTGGACTATCGCGGCGGCCTGGTGCTGACCTCGCCGCATCGCGGCTTCGGCGGCCTGTCCGGCTTCCGCTTCCTCGACACCAAAGGCGAGCGCTTCCTCGCGGTCTCCGACCAGGGCACCTGGTTCACCGGTCGCATCCGCTATTCCGGGCGGAGCATGACCGGTCTCGACGACGTCGTGGCCGCGCCGGTGCTCAATGCGGAGGGGCGGCCGATCACGGAGAAGCGGCTGTGGTACGACACCGAAGCGCTCGCGCGCGACGGCGACCTCGTCTATGTCGGGCTCGAGCGCGTCAACCAGATCATGCGGTTCGATTTTTCGAAGGGCGGCACAAGCGCCCGCGGCGAGGTGCTGCCGACGCCGCCGGCGGTGCGCAAGCTGCCCTACAACAAAGGGCTCGAGGCGCTGGTGTTTGTCCCCAAGGACATACCAAAGGGGCAGCCGCTCGCGGGGACCTTGATCGCGCTGTCGGAAGGCGGCTTCGATGCCGACGGCAATCTGATCGGCTTCTTGATCGGCGGCCCGACGCCGGGCCAGTTCAGCATTCGCCGCACCGACCAGCAGCTCATCAGCGACGCCGTGCTGCTGCCCTCGGGCGATCTCCTGATCCTCGAACGCAAATTTTCCTGGTTCACCGGCGTCGATATCCGCATCCGCGCGATCCCCCTGAAATCGATGGCGCCGGGCGCATTGGTCGACGGCCCCGTGCTGTTCAAGGCCGATCTCGGCCATGAGATCGACAACATGGAAGGCATCGACGCCCACGTCACGGCCGACGGCGAGACCGTGCTGACGCTGGTGTCCGACGACAATTTCTCGATGCTCCAGCGCACACTGCTGCTGCAGTTCGCGCTGGTGGAGTAGGGCGGCGCGGCCGCAATGCATGACGCTACGGGCCGCCATTCCCTCCGCGCGGCTGGCAATCCGCGTTTCCCTCACTACACTCCCCTGCATCGCCCTCCCTCCCTTTCGGAACTCCCCCGCATGAGCGCCCTGTTTTCCCCGATCAAGCTGCGCGGCCTGACTTTGAAGAACCGCGTCGTGGTGTCGCCGATGTGCCAATATTCGGCCGAGGACGGCGTTCCCACCGACTGGCACTTCACCCACATCAACAATCTCAGCCTGTCGGGCGCGGCGATGTTCTGCATCGAGGCGACCCATGTCGAGGCGATCGGCCGCATCACGCCGGGCTGCCTCGGGCTCTACAGCGATGCCGCCGAGGCCGCGCTGAAGCAGATCCTCACCTCGGTGCGGAAACATTCCTCCACAGCAATCGCGATGCAGCTCGCGCATGCGGGCCGGAAGGCGAGCAGCGGGCGACCATGGGACGGCGGCCAGCTGATCCCCCAGGACCAGGGCGGCTGGCAGACCGTGGCGCCGTCGGCGCTGCCGCACAAGGAGGGCGAAGCCGCGTCGCTGGCGCTCGATGCCGCAGGCCTCAAGCGCATCCGCGATGCCTTCGTCGATGCGGCGAAACGCGCCGATCGCATCGGCATCGACGCCATCGAGCTGCACGGCGCGCACGGCTACCTCCTGCATCAGTTCCTGTCGCCGATCTCGAACAAGCGCACCGACGAATATGGCGGCTCGCTCGAGAACCGCATGCGCTTCCCGCTGGAGGTCTACGACGCGGTCCGCGCGGTGTTCCCGCACGACAAGCCGGTCGGCATGCGGGTGTCGTCGACCGACTGGGTCGACGGCGGCTGGGATCTGGCGCAGACGATTGAGTTCGCCAAGGCGCTGAAGGCGCGCGGTGTCGACTGGATCGATGCCTCCTCCGGCGGCGTCTCGCCGCTGCAGAAGATCGCGCTCGGCCCCGGCTACCAGGTGCAGTTTGCCGAAGCCATCAAGCGCGAGACGGGTTTGCCCACCATCGCCGTCGGCCTGATCACCGAGCCAAAGCAGGCCGAAGACATCGTCGCATCCGGCAAGGCCGACATGGTCGCGCTCGCCCGCGGCTTGCTCTACGACCCGCGCTGGGCCTGGCACGCCGCAGCCGAACTCGGCGGCGAGGTCGAAGCGCCGCCGCAATACTGGCGCTCGCAGCCCTCGACCCAGAAGGCGCTGTTCGGCAAGACGACGTTCGGGGCGCGGTGAGGGGGCGAATTCGCGGCCCCAATTACGGTGTCGTCCCGGCCTAGTGCGCAATTGCGCACTAGGCCGGGACGACGGGGAGAGGGAGCAACACCCCGCCTCACGCATCCGTAAACCCTCTCAGCTTCCACCCCCGCCAAATCTGGCCTAACCTCGCGCGCGTCCAACTCCTCGCGGAGGCCCGCCATGCGGTTTGGTGTTCGAAAGGCTGCCCACGTCATCGAGCGCGTGGGGCTTGCGATGGCGGGCGCGGCGTGCGGGCTGTTCGTCGGCGCTTATGTGGGATCTGCTATACCCGCGCTCACCACCGAGGGCTTCCTGCTGCTGATGATGGTGCTGGGCTTCGTCGGCTTCTATCTCGGCATCGACACGCCGCAATTGCCTTTCGACGAGGCCCACGGCGACATCGACGCCGCGGAGCTTTTGAGCTCCGCCGGCACGCTCTGCGCCACGCTCACCGCACTCGCCTCCGTCGCCATCATCGTGCTCCGCCTCGAACCGCACATCGTGTGGAGCTGGTTCGCCCTGTTCGGCTGGATCGCCGGCGTGGCGATGCAGATCGTCGCGGGCGCGAAGGCGCGGATGCGGAAGTAGCGGCGCCCGTCTTAAAACACTACGCCCACCTTCGTGCCGCGCTTCCACGCGACGCGGCAGCGCTTCTTGGTGTTGACGTGCAGCAACTCGAAGCGGTCCGGAATCTTCACCTGGCCGCCGAGATCGACGCAGGCGCCGCCGGGCGAATAGTCGATCAGCGTGCAGGGGATCACCGGCGCGCGCGGGTCGGTGATGATCTTGGCCTGGCGGGACACCAGGCCTGCGGGTTTGACGCGGGCATGTCGTCGCGGATGCATTGGCACTCTCCTCCAATTTCCGCGGATGGCGCGGGTGGTCAGGGCACCATGATGAACGAGAGGTGATTCGATCCGGCTAAAGCGGGGGCGATAATTTTAATGAATATTGGTGGTAGCCTGGTGGGGTGGGGCGGGGCCTGCTTCGCAGGCACGACAGGGATGGTGTCGTGCGACGCTGCCTCAACCATCGTCATTGCGAGCGCAGCGAAGCAATCCAGACTGCCTCTGCGGAAAGATTCTGGATTGCTTCGCTGCGCTCGCAATGACGAGTGGGCTCACCCCACCACGATCTCCCCCGCCTCGGCCGCCATGCCCACATGGGGCGGCACCGGCATCGGCACCGTCACATAATCCTTCGGCAGATTCACCGGCCGATAGCCCGGCTCCACCGCCATCCGCTTCACCACGCTCTCATGCACATGCGCGCCTTCGGGGATGGGGCGCGGTTCGCAATCGGGGATGTAGAGCCCGAGAAACACTTTCCGTTCCGGCCATTCCTTGTAGGTCGCGCTCTTCGGCAGATACTCCAGCACGCGCCACACCGCCGTCATCGAATTGTGCAGCTCGCCCGTCTTGCCGGTGTAAGCCGGCGGCACGTATTGGAACGGCGAGTTCGTGCGCTGGATGCCCCAGGCGAGCTGGTTCACCGTGCGCGGGTTGAAGTTCAGCCCGGCCTTGGTCGCCTCCTCGATCATCCAGAGCAGCGGATATTTGGACTCGCCGCTCTCGGCTTCCGGATAACCGCCACCGACGTCGCAATGCACGCCGGCGAACCACACCTGCAGGATATCCTGCGGCTCCTTCTTCTCGTCGGGCACATAGCGGTTGCGCCAATAATCCTGCGGCTCCTCATAGGCCTTGAGGCGGAACATGCGGCGCTGCTCGTCGATCGCGATCGCCTGGCGAAAGATGTTGACGCTCGGATTGCGCAGCGTGAAGGCGAGCTCCTCCAGGCTGAAGACGAGGAAGAAGACGTCGCGCCGCGGCACGATCACGCTCGCCACCGTGTCCCAGACGCCGATGAAGTGGATGGTCGGCCAGCGCGTCGAGGTGATCCGCGCGAACTGCGCGGCGAGGTCGAATTGGTCTTTCGGCAGCGGTCCCTGTTCGTCGACAGCGATGTCCTTGAGGTCCTCGACATCGTTGCCGCGCCCGGTGCCGGAATATTGCTTGTAGGCGACGAGGCCGGAGCCCGCGAGGTTGGCCTGCTCCGGCGAGATCAGGCCGATCTTGTGGATCAGCCCCGCCAGCACCCGCACGGTATAGGCGCCGCGCGAAAAACCGAACAAATAGATCCTGTCGCCCGGTGCGTAATGCTGGACCAGGAAGCAATAGGCCGACAGCGTGTTGTCATCGAGCCCGTAGCCGGTGGCGAGTCCCAGCACCAGATTGATGTTGGCTTTCCAGCGGTGCCACGTCGACGGCTCCGTCACGGTGCCGACGCCGGGATCGTAGAACACCAACTGCCGCGGCTTCGTCTTGTCGGTCTTGCGCAGGCAGCGATAGAGCTTCAGGACGTTGGAGATGTTCTCCGAGATCTCGTTGCCGGTGCCGTCACAGCAGATGACGAGGTTCTTCGGCTCGGATGTGTGGTCGGCGTTGCGTTCGTGCTCCACGGTATGCCCCTCCCGGTGATGCTACCCGGGCGAGTATAGCGGAAAAGGGTGAGGATAAGGAGATGGTGGTTCTTCCCCTCTTCCCTTGCGGGAGAGGGTGGATCGCCGCGAAGCGGCGAGACGGGTGAGGGGTCTCTCTCCGCGCGCGAATCTCCCGCGTCAGAACTCCCGGAGACAGACCCCTCATCCGGCGCCATAGCCGATGCGAAGCATCGGCGTTTTCAAGAACGGCGGCCGAAGACCGCCTACGCCACCTTCTCCCGCAAGGGGAGAAGGGAAAACAGCGCCCGCTACTTCTTCTTCTGACCGATCTCCGGCTGCCACGCCGCATCCTTGCGGCTCGGCGCTGCGGCGCTGGTCTTGATCTTGTCCTTCTTCGGCTTCTTGGTCTCGCGGTTGCTGCGTTGCTGTCCCTTGGCCATGACGTCGTCTCCTCCTGGGTTTCGAGTTCGTCCGCGTGCGAGATCGGCGCTGCAATGGTCGCTGGCGGGGCTGTAAGATGCGTCCGCCGAGCCATTGAAGATCGCCGCCGCGCACACGAGGCGCGAAAGATGCAGCGCAACATCGACGCGCGGCAATTGCGTGAGCTGCGCTGACGTGGTCCAGCGTACGCCCGCGCCATGCCGATTGCGAGGACTAAAACGCCGCGCGCGAGCGCCGCGATTGCGCCTTAAGTCCCGGCCCGCGCTGACATAATGCTGGCTATTGCCGCGCAAGAAGCGCATGCTTCGCCACAGCTGGCGTCGGTTCGGGGCCCCCTTCTTTGCGAAAGGCAGGCGCGCATGACCATCCGCTCGCGGCGAGAAACCATCACCTTCAAGCATCCATTCCACATCCGCGGCCTCGATCGCGAATTGCCGGCCGGCGCCTATGAGGTCATCACCGACGAGGAGATGATCGAGGGCCTGTCGTTCGCGTCCTATCGCCGCGTCGCCACCATGATCACGGTGCCCTCCGAAGGCGTGCGCGGTGCGACGGAGATGCTGTCGATCGGCTCGGTCGACCTGGCGGATGCCCAACGTATCGACGCGAGTGCCTGAAATGACTGACATCCCGGTCGATCTCGACAGCCACCGCGGCATGGCCGCCCAGAAGGCAACCGATCTGCGCCGCGCGCTGGCCGATGTCGAGGCCCAGGTCAGGGAGCTGCGCGAGCGAGAGGCCGATCTCGAAAACCGCATGATGTCGGTGCCGGCCGCCTCCTGGCCGGAGGCCGCCGTGAAGGCGCGCCATCTGCTCAACCTCTACGCCGCGGGCCTCCCTGCCGAGGACACCCGCCACCGCGCGCTGGTGACCGCGCTGTTCGACGATTTCGCAAGGCTGAACGGCGACGGCTGAAGGCAAGCCAACGCGCGTCACCATCGCGCCATGCTCGCAAACACGCCCGTCGTCCTGGCGAAAGCCAGGACCCATAACCACCGAAGTGTATTGTTGTGCACGCTTGTGCCCACAGCGTGCTTCGATCACGCCGACCGGCGTCCCCCGTGCGCAATTGCGCACAAGGCCGGCACGACGCGCGGACGCAAAAGGAGTACCCCATGACACTCACCACCAGCCGCTTCATCGCCCACGACCAGGACCGCGGCATCGTCCAGTTCTCGATGCAGGACGGCGCGAAGGAAATCGCCTGCGCGATCTCGACCTCCGCCATGGACGACCTCGAGCGCGGCCCGCGTGCCAGGCCGAGCGAGCGCGAAGAGCAGTTCACGCGCCTGCGCGAACGCATCGAAGCCTGCACCGGACGCAAATATCAGGCGACGGAGTTCGAAGGCACCCCGCCGGGCATCGTACTGCGGAGCATTGATTTTCGGGGGTAAGGTGCGCGAGGACGCCTACTTCGGCGGTTCCTGGGGTTTGCCCTGGAATTGAATGTTGCACTTCTTTGCGATCGAGGCCTGTTCGACGGCGATCAATTGTCCCTTCATTTGCGCCAGTTCGGCCGCAGCCTGTTTGTCGCCGCCAACCAGGAACGCCGCGGGCCAGAACACAACGACGGCAACGCCCGTTACGACCTGATCTTTGGTGCGCTGGCTATCTTGAACGCCGGAGAGGGTCGCAGCTCTAGTGGATACCGACTGCGCCTCAAGCGCGAGCTGCTGGCAGTTGTACTGTTGATACTGCACCGGTGAGACGTAAGCCGCCGATATGTCAGATGAAGACGACGCGCAGCCAGCAAGTGCGGCCGCAAGGACCACCACGCCCAAATTACGCATTAGAAGAATCCCCCCGGAAAGTTGCACAAAAGCGCAACCAGTGCGGGAGATCAATAAGACCTTGGCTTAGCTAGTAACACTACGGGGTGGCAGTCCGTTTCGTGGCGCCTGCACGATTTCGACCTCCGCCATGGACAACCTCGAGCGCGGCCCGCGCGCTCGGCCCAACGACTGCGAAGTCCAGTTCATGCGCTTGCGCGAGCGCATCGAAGTCTGCACCGGACGCAAATATCAGGCGACGGAGTTCAAGGGCACCCCGCCGGCGATCGTGCGGCGGAGCATTGATTTTCGGGGGAAGGGCGGGGGGCTTTATTGAGCCGCGAACGTTACCTAGCTGTTCAACATAGCCAGTGGAGAGCCATCGTTAGGTTAGTGAAGCGGTTTAGCGCGGAGGGACCGATAGTGGAAAGGTGCCATAAGTCTGCGGCATATTGATTGGCCGATAACTCGAAAGTCCACTCATGCGCTTAACAACAGATTCGTGAACTATCGCGCCTTCGGGGATAACGCGGGGTTCGCAATCGGGAACGTAGAAGCCGAGGATCGATTTTCGCTCTGGCCATTCTTTGTACTTCGCGCTCTTGGGAAGATATTCAAGCACCCGCCAAGTGCCCGTCATTGAATCATGTTGGACGCCCGCGAAGTCGGGAGCCATATGCTTAAACGGCTTACCCTGCGTAGGCATTCCCCAAGCAAGCTGGTTTACAATTTGCTGATCAAACTTGAGACCGCATTTTGCAGCTTCCTCGATCAGCCAGAGAAGGGGATATTTCGATAGCGCACTTTCAGCCTCCGGATACCCGCCGCCTATATCTGCGTGGACGCCGGCAAACCAAACCTGCAAGCTGTCTTGCGGCTCTGTCTTGCGCACTTGAGCAAAGCGATCGCGCACGAAATCTTGCGAGTCATCCCACGGTTTGAGACGGATCATGCAACGTCGCTCATCAATCGAGATCGCTTGACGGAACGCTTGAACGCTGGGGTTATTTCGCGTGAAGACCAGTTCCTCAAGGCTTGGAGTGTAAAGAAAGCGGTCGGAACGAGGTGTCACAGCATTCGCAATTGTGTCCAAAACACCAACCAAGCGGATAGTCGGCCAGCGAGTTGCCCAGAACGTTGTCAAGTAAACTAGATTGTCATAGCCGACGGTTTCGGTCGCCACTTTATTTTGTAGGTTTGCAGAGTGAGAAGAATTTAGCTGCGCGAAATCTGAGGATTGTTTGTACGCAGCCAGCCTGCTTGACGTAAAATTAGCCTGTTCTGGAGAAAGCAATCCTACCGCATGTATTAAGCCGGCTAATACGCGTACCGAATACGCTTCGCAGGAGAACCCAAAAAGATAGATATGATCTCCGTCTTGATAGTTGCGTATCAGGAAGTCGTAGGCCGATAGTATGTTATTGTCGAATCCGTAGCCTGTTGCGATCCTAACAACCGAATTGATGTTGTCTTTTAATCTGTGCCAAGAAGTCGCTGCTGGACCCGGTGTCCCTACACCAGGATCGTAATAGACGAGTTGCTGTACCGTCTCGTTATCCTTCTTGCGCAAGCAATGATAGAATTTCAAAACATTAGAGATGCTGTCGCCGCGTTCGCTGTTTATCCAGTCGCAGCAGATGACTAAATTTTTCATGTCAAGCTAGTCTCGATACTCTCTGCTCAGAGGTTGAGCGATTAAGAGGCGCTCCTAAATCGTTCGAAGACAGCAATGATATCTTGGAATGCCGCCTCCGGTTCGGCGTTGTTCAGATATAGTTGTTTGAGGCGACCAACTGATATGTCCGCTTCTGACGCGAACTTGTTAAGTATGAATCTTCCCGGAAGGTCAGCCCTCCATATCGGATTGTCCTCTTCGACCGCTTTTGAAAGCCGCTCGAACTCTGAGGTTACCAAGTGATTCACTAGTTTCCTGTCCAACCCAACTTGGACGCGAGCCAACTCATTTTCCAATTTCGCTTCCATTAATTGACACAAGGCTGCCGGCGATTTTGCCTCTACGGCCCCTCTCGGCATCACGCTTACGTTTCCAACCTTCGCTCTTATCGCAGCGGTAACGTTCAACGCTACTGCATAAGGGACGGCCTCCGCGGCAATTTTCAGTAAGCGTTTCTTTATCTCTACGGCGTTCCGAAGCCACGAGTCTGGGGCTTCGATCTGCTGGAAGCAGGCCGCGTAGGTCTGTTCATCCAAGAAGTAGTTCTCCAAGTGGTACCTAGGTAGAACAGTTATTCGATTCAATTCATTCTTCATGACTGCGCTCGAGCCGATAATGTTTGCAGCATCTCGATCACATAAAAGATAGAAGCGAACGCCCCATATCGTCCTGCTAACGATGTTCGAATACGCGTCCGCAAACGATCTGATGGAGTCCTTGCCGCCCGCGGGCACGAGAACAAATTCTGGGAAACGGTTCTTGAGGACGGCGCTGTAGGTCAGCTTGTCTAGACTTGCCTCCTCGCCCTCGATCAATACAAGCTTCTTCCCGAGAGATATGACTCCTATCGATTGACCCAGTGCCTGCAGCGCGTGGTGGGTTTGATCGTCCCGATTAACAACCAGAGCCTGGTTGTCTATGTCCGTTTGAGGTTGTCGAACAAACACGACAGTATTTTCAAGCGAGGCGGATATTATCTCCGGTGAATGAGTAGAGAATAAAAATTGGTTCCGTTTGCCTGCAGAAGCTAATGTTTGCAGAAGTTTGTAGCTGAGCTCTGGGTGCAGATGTAATTCAGGCTCATCGAAAACGATTACGCAATCTTCCGGCCCTCGTAGAATGAAATCAAATACAATATTGATTACTTCGCGTTCGCCCGAACTTAGGCTCTCGATAGGAAGCTTTACTCCTTCCGTTTCGAAGTAGATTTGTTGATCCCGCGTGCTCACCTCAATGAGCTTCTTAGGCGCCAACAGATGCCAGAAAGCGTCCTTGAATGGCTGAAGAATATCTGGGATTGCCAAGGGCATGGAGGCTTCACCTGCGCACTGACGAGCAAGTGCTTCCTCCGCAATTTGTCTCTTCTGGCCTTCGACCATCCTGAACAGGGAGTGGCGAACTTCGTCGTGACGGCTGGACAATGGGACTAACGCCGCGTCCCAGCTCACTTCTTCTAATAGCGGATCGCCGATGTCCCATCCGAATATATAGCTCGCCACGTTTCGGATAGCCCGATCGCTGTCAAAATTTAGGAATGAGCTCTTGTACTGATTTCGCCTTTGAGTTCTCTGCAAGGTGGTTCGTAGGAGCCCTGCATCGTTGCCATTTTGAGGATCAAGCGTTGACTTCCCCCATCGGGCGCGCTCGTCATCACATGTAGCCTCAATTGTCATGCGTACATTTGGAGACGCGCCCGGATTTTGACCGAACCGAATCAGTGCAGAGCTAATGTGCGTCTTTCCGACTCCGTTGGGACCGGCGAACACGACGATGTCAGCCATGTCACGGACGGAGATTCGCTTCAGCGGACCCACATCGACCAGTTCGAACGAGGTAATTCGCATGCGAGCAAACTCATATGATCGAAAAGCGGAAGCTTAACGATAGCTGCGCGCATCAACTAGAGCTTGTTTTTGCTTGCTGCGTTTCTTGAGCGTTCTTCAATGCCCCAAAACAAAACGGCCGGATCTTCCGATCCGGCCGCAATGCAAACCTATCCAGCTCAGCCTACGCCTCGCGACGCAAGCCTCCGCCCATTCCGATAACTCTTAGCTGGCCTTCTTCGCCGGCGCGGGCGTCGGGCCGACCTTCTTCTGGATGGCGCGCTTCAGCTCGAGGGCGCGCGGCGACAGCAGGTCGGCCTTGACCTTGAGCAAATAGGGATCGAGGCCGCCATTGTGGTCGACGCTCTTGATCGCGTTGGTGGAGACGCGCAGGCGCACGTTGCGGCCCAGCGCTTCGCTGATGAAGGTCACGTTGACCAGGTTCGGCAGGAAGCGGCGCTTGGTCTTGATGTTGGAGTGGCTGACCGTGTGGCCGACCTGGGGGCCCTTGGCCGTCAATTCGCAGCGGCGAGACATGGTAAAATCCTCAATCTTTCCCAACGATGTGCGGCCGCCATTCGGGGCGCCACGGGCAAATTCTCTGTCCTTGCAGGGAGCGGGCGGACGTATAGGGGGGAAGCGGCGGGACGTCAAGGTTTTGGGGCGGCTGGGACGCCAGTTTCGCGCCCGGCACTCGGTGTCGTCGCCCGCCTTGCGCACTCGCGCGCCGGGGCGGGCGATCCAGTACTCCGCGCCGGTGCCGCTGACCAGTGGGGCCGCGGCGTACTGGATGCCCCGGTCAAGTCGGGGCATGACAGCGGTGGAGGTGGCGGGGTGAGGTGCGCGCTTCTGACCCGTCTGGATCACCAAAACGGCAATGATTATCGCGCCTTACCATCACATAAAGGGCGTATTCGCGCCCGAAGAGTCCAGTGGAGTTCCGGACGCGGATGGGCCCGGACGCATTGCTTGGCGCGGTTTTTGGCTTAAGTAACAACCGTTCGCGCCCCGATTGGATTGTTTCGTGCTCACAACGCCTCATCTCGCGCCAAGTCTGCGTCCAAATGAGCTGCGCCCAAAAGAGCTGCGCTCAGCGGAGCGGCGCGCAAGGAATCCGCACGCAAGTCATCCGCGCTGTGCCCGACGCTGGGTCATGGCGGCCCTTGGCGGGCTGGTTTTGGCGTGGGCGGCGGAGCCCGCGGCGGCGCAAGGCAAGCTCGAGGCGCAATATGAGGCGACGCTGGCGGGCATTCCCGTCGGCAAGGGCGCCTGGAACATCGACATCCAGGACGACGTGTTCGCGGCTGCGGCCTCCGGCGGCACCTCGGGGCTGCTGAAATCCTTCGCGGGCGGGTCGGGCACCGGCGCCTCGCAGGGCCGCGTGGTCAACGGCGCGCTGGTCGCGACCGGCTACCAGGCCTCCACCACCACCTCGAAGAAGACCGAAGAGATCCGCATCACGCTCGACAAGGGCAATGTGAAGGATTTTGCCATCGTGCCGGAGCCTCCGGTCGATCCCGACCGCATCGTCGTCACCGACGCGCATCGCCGCGGCGTCTGGGACCCGATGACGGCCTCGCTGGTGCGCGTATCCGGCACCGGTGACGTGCTGTCGGCGGACGCCTGCCACGGCAGCGCCGCCGTGTTCGACGGCCGCATGCGCTACGAGCTCAAGCTCGATTTCAAGCGCATGGAAAACGTCAAGGCGGAGAAGGGCTATCACGGCCAGGTCGTGGTCTGCTCGCTGTATTTCGTGCCCATCGCCGGCTACATCCCCGACCGTCCCGTGATCAAATATCTCGCCGCCCAGCGCAACATCGAGGTCGCGTTCGCGCCGATCGCCGGCACCCGCATCCTCGTCCCGTTCTGGCTGAAAGTGCCGACCCCGCTCGGGCCGGCCATGCTGGAAGCGACGTCCTTCGTCACCAGCGCCCAGCCGCCCAAGGTCGCGAAGACGCAGTAGGCCGGGCGTCCCGCCCTGAACCTCGCTTTCTGGCGAAAATAAACACGAATGATTTCAACGACATGCCTACTGTGCATGGGGTTGTTTTCGCACTTTTGTTTGGAGGGGGTCGGGGAGCGGGAATCCATTTGACTCCTCCCCGATTCTGATTCGACTCCGCGCCGTCCCCAGCTTTAACGAATCTGCCATCGAAACGTCGCTTGTGCGGCGGGGCAAAACTCCATCTAGTGCGAACCCAATAAGCCTCCCGCGACATGTTGCGTGAACGGAACAGGACTCACGGGGGAGTCTGCGATTCGGCCGCGATTCGTTCTCAACTCGTTCCGAAGCTTAAAGCCAACGGGAAAAGCGTCGCAAAGTGAGACAGTTGCGCGAGGTTCGGGGAGAATGCTCCCACACTCTCGGTGTCATCGCCCGGCTTGACCGGGCGATCCAGTACGCCGAGGCGTCTGTGATTGAGCCGAGAAGCCGCGGCGTACTGGATGCCCCGGTCAAGCCGGGGCATGACAGCGGAGAAGCCGAAGCCGGGTGACTTCCAGGCGCTTCGCGCCACCGCCCCAAAACAGCACTGACATTCGCCCCAATCGCCATTACCTAATCCCCCAGATGCCTTTTTCCTCCTCCCCTTTCGCTTCCGAGCGACTCCCCGGCGCCGGCGTCACTGCGGTGCTTGGTCCCACCAACACCGGCAAGACCCATCTCGCCATCGAGCGGATGCTCGCGCATCCCTCCGGCATGATCGGGCTGCCGCTGCGCCTGCTCGCGCGCGAGGTCTACAACAAGATCGCCGCGCGGGTCGGCCCCGATGCCGTCGCGCTCGTGACCGGCGAGGAGAAGATCAAGCCGAAAGCGCCGCGCTACTGGGTCTCGACCGTCGAGGCGATGCCGCGGGATCTCGACGTCTCGTTCCTTGCCGTGGACGAGGTGCAGATCGCATCTGATCTGGAGCGCGGCCACGTCTTCACCGACCGCATCCTCAACCGCCGTGGCCGCGACGAGACGCTGCTGCTCGGCGCCGCCACGATGCGTCCGATCATCGAGCGGCTGCTGCCGGGCGTCTCCATGATCACGCGGCCGCGCCTGTCGCAGCTGGAATTCGCCGGCGACCGCAAGATCACGCGGCAGCCGCGCCGCACCGCCATCGTCGCCTTCTCGGCCGACGAGGTCTACGCCATCGCCGAGCTGATCCGTCGCCAGCATGGCGGCGCCGCCGTGGTGCTGGGCTCGCTGTCGCCGCGCACCCGCAACGCGCAGGTCGCGATGTTCCAGGACGGCGAGGTCGATTACCTCGTCGCCACCGACGCCGTCGGCATGGGCCTCAATCTCGACGTCGACCACGTCGCCTTTGCCTCCGACCGCAAGTTCGACGGCTACCAGTTCCGCCGCCTGACGCCGTCCGAATTCGGCCAGATCGCCGGCCGCGCCGGCCGCGCCACCCGCAACGGCACCTTCGGCACCACCGGTCGCTGCGCACCGTTCGAGCCCGAGCTCGTCAATGCGCTGCAGAACCACACCTTCGATCCCGTGAAGGTTTTGCAATGGCGCAATTCGAAGCTGGATTTCGCGTCCCTCGGCGCGCTTCAGGTCTCGCTGAACCTGGCCCCCGGCCATGAGGCGCTGACGCGCGCGCCCATCGCCGAGGACATGCGCGTGCTCGATCACGCCGCCCGCGACGCCGAGGTGCGCGATGTCGCGCATGGCAAGGACGCGGTGGAACGGCTGTGGGAGGCCTGTCAGGTCCCGGATTATCGAAAGCTGTCGCCGGCCGCCCATGCCGAGCTGGTCACGACGCTGTACGGCTTCCTGATGCGGAAGGGATGCATCCCCGACGCCTGGTTCAGGACCCAGATCGACCAGGCCGACCGCGTTGACGGCGATATCGACACGCTGTCGGCCCGGATCGCACAGATTCGCACCTGGACCTTCGTCGCCAACCGCCCCGACTGGCTGAAAGACCCAGAACGCTGGCAGGGAATCGCCCGCGAGGTCGAAAATAAATTATCGGATGCGCTCCATGAACGCTTGACTGAGCGTTTCGTTGATCGCCGGACCAGTGTATTGATGCGCCGCCTGCGGGAGAACACGAGCTTGAATACGGAAATCGGCAAGACCGGCGAAGTCATCGTCGAAGGCCATGTCATCGGCCGCCTCGATGGCTTCACCTTTGCACCGGATGCGGCGGAAGCCGGCTCCGATGCGAAAGCGTTGCAGGCTGCAGCGCAGGCCGTGCTCGCCGGCGAGATCAACGCGCGCGCCGAAAAACTGGGCAATGCGCCGGACGAGCAGTTCGTGCTGACCTCGGAAGGCATCATCCGCTGGACCGGCGACGCCGTTGCGCGGCTGTCTGCCGCAGAGGACGCGCTGCATCCGCGCATCCGCATCATCTCCGACGAACGCCTCACGGGCGCCCCCCGCGACAAGGTGCAGGCCCGGCTCGACCTCTGGCTCAAGACCCATATCGAAAAGCTGCTCGGACCGCTGTTCGAGCTCAGCAAGGCCGAGGACGTCACCGGCATCGCCCGCGGTATCGCCTATCAGCTCGTCGAGGCGCTCGGCGTGCTGGAGCGCCCGAAGATCGCCAACGAGCTGAAGGACCTCGACCAGCCCTCGCGCGCGACCTTGCGCAAATACGGCGTCCGCTTCGGCGCCTATCACCTCTATTTCCCCGGTCTGCTCAAGCCGGCCGGGCGTGCGCTGGCCGCGCTGCTCTGGGCGCTGAAGCAGGACAATGTCGATCCCTCTGCGCTGTCGGGCGCGCAGCATCTGGCAAGCTCGGGCCGCACCTCGTTCCCGGTCGACAAGCAGCTGCCGCGCGATGCCTATCGCGTGCTCGGCTACAAGCAGGCCGGCGAGCGCGCCGTGCGCGTCGATATCCTCGAGCGCCTGGCCGACCTGATCCGTCCGGCGCTGGCCTGGCGCGAGAACGCGTCCGGCGAAAAGCCCGCCGGTGCGTTCGACGGCCGCAGCTTTGTCGTGACGCAGGCGATGACCTCGCTCACCGGTTCGGCCGGCGAGGATTTTGCGTCGGTGCTGCGTGCGCTCGGCTATCGCATGGACAAGCGTCCGCCGCTGCCGGCGAAGCCCGCTGCGGCTGTTGCCGAGACCCCTGTTGCTGAAGCCTCCAGCGAAGAGACACCCGCAACCGAAGCGCCGGTCGAGGACGCCGCCGCGCCCGCGGACACCGCGATCGAAGCCGCCGCCGAGCCTGTGACCGTCGAAGACGCGCCCGGCATGGAGCAGCACGACGAGCCCGCGCCTGAAGAGCCGGCGCTTGAGGCTTCCGTCACGCCCGAAGACGCTCCCGGCATCGCGCCACCTGCGGAAGATGCTGCGGCAGCCGTTGAAGCTGCTGAAACCGTGCCCGCTGAAACCGCGTCTGCCGAAACCGCGCCTGCAGAGACTGTTGCAACCGAAGCCGCTGCGTCGGCCGATGCGGCAGCACCCGTGGAGGCCGCGGCGACGTCCGCCGAGCCCGAGCTCATCGAGGTCTGGCGTCCCGCCGGCCGTCACGACGATCGCAAGCCGCGCCACGAGCGCCATCGCAACCCGCGTCACCAGCCGCGTCCGCAGGCAGCTGCTGAAGCCGGCGCTGCGCCTGCCGAAGGCGAAGCCCAGCCTGCCGCCGACGGCGAGAAGCGCGGTGAGCGTCATCGCCATGGCGGCGGTCATCGTCGCGATTCTGGTCGCGATGGCGGCAGGGATTTCCGCAAGCCGCGCGAAGGTGGCGCCGAAGCCGCGCCGCGTCCTGAGGACAAGAACCGCCGGTTCGAGGGCAAGAATGGCGGCAACAAGGACCGCGACAACAAGGATCGCAACAAAGGCAAGTTCGGCGGCGATCGCGACAAGGGCCGCGACAACCGTGGCCGCGACCGCGACAAGGGCCGCGACCGCCAGGGCGGGCCGTCGCTGCGTCCCTACGCATCGAGCGCCACCCCGCGCGAGCGCGATCGCCCGGTCGATCCGAACTCGCCGTTTGCAAAACTCGCTGCGCTAAAGGAGCAGCTGTCAGGGCGTAAGGAGTGAGCCCACGACCGAGCGGCAGCGCATCGACAAATGGCTATGGCACGCGCGGGTGGTGAAGGCGCGCACCTCCGCTGCCGAGCTTGTCGAGTCCGGCCATGTTCGCGTCAACGGCGCACGCGAGAAATCGCCGGGGCATGCGATCAAGATCGGCGACGTGCTCACCGTCGCGCTCGATCGCACCGTGCGCGTCCTGAAAGTCATCGCCTTCAACGAGCGCCGCGGCGATGCCGCCTCGGCCCGTGTGCTCTACGAAGAGCTCAGCGAAGGCCATCCGAATTCTCAGCGCAATTAATTGCGCTTTGAATTCATTTCTTGGTCGATCAAGCGCATAAAGCCGTCATGATCGGCCGTTCCTGAGCTTGCGGCGCCGGGCCATCCGCGCTACGCAAGCCGCGACTTTTAAAAGAGCTTTTCGGAGCGTTGGATGACTTACGTCGTCACTGAAGCGTGCATCAAGTGCAAGTACACCGACTGCGTCGAGGTCTGCCCGGTCGACTGTTTCTACGAGGGCGAGAACATGCTCGTCATCCATCCTGACGAGTGCATCGACTGCGGCGTGTGCGAGCCCGAATGCCCCGCCGATGCCATCAAGCCGGACACGGAACCGGGCCTGGAAAAGTGGCTCACGGTCAACGCCGACTACGCCAAGAGCTGGCCGAACATCACCCAGAAGAAAGAATCACCTGCCGACGCCAAGGATTTCGACGGCATGGAGGGCAAGTTCGACAAGTATTTCTCCTCGAACCCCGGCTCCGGCGACTAATTCGGGTCAAACTTAACCCTATTAGCGGCGTTATCGCTGAAAACCAGCCCTTAAGACCCCTAAATCATTGATTTTTGCGGGAAATGTGCTATATTGGGCACATTGAGCCGAACCCTGGTTAGCCCCGTCGGCCCCGTTGGGTTCCCGTGAAACCAAATGTCGAACAGGGGCGTGGCAGTTTCCGCGCGCAGGCTGTGTCACAGAAAACGCGTAAAAAGAGTACTTCAGCGAAGGCTTCCCATAAGGATGCCAAGAAAGTCGCCGCGGCCAGCCGTAGCGCATCCAAGGGTCGGACCGCGACTAAGGCGCCGGCTGCAAAGTCCTCGAAGAACAAAAGAAGCGCAATGCCTAACAAGACTGCCAAGCCGGCCGCGAAAGCGACCGTTGCCAAGCCTGTTGCCGCCAAGCCTGCCGCCAAGCCCGCTGTTGCAAAGACGCCCGCTGCCAAGGCTCCCGCTGCCAAGCCCGCCGCGCCGAAGGCTCCCGTTGCTGCTGCTCCTGCCAAGGCCCCTGTCGCTGCCGCCAAGCCGGCCGTGAAGCCCGCGGCTGTCGCGCCGAAGGTCGAAGAAAAGAAGGTCGTGACCCAGCGTCAGGGCTTCAAGGCCAACGAATTCGTCGTCTATCCTGCTCACGGTGTCGGCCAGATTCTGGCGATCGAGGAGCAGGAGATCGCCGGCGCGAAGCTCGAGCTGTTCGTCATCAACTTCATCAAGGACAAGATGACGTTGCGCGTGCCGACCGCCAAGGTCGCCAATGTGGGCATGCGCAAGCTGTCGGACCCCGCGCTGGTGAAGCGTGCGCTCGAGACCCTCAAGGGCCGTGCCCGCGTCAAGCGCACCATGTGGTCGCGCCGCGCCCAGGAATACGAAGCGAAGATCAATTCGGGCGACATCGTCGCGATCGCGGAAGTCGTGCGCGACCTCTATCGCTCCGAGTCGCAGCCGGAGCAGTCCTACAGCGAACGCCAGCTCTATGAAGCCGCGCTCGACCGTCTCTCCCGCGAGATTGCGGTGGTGCAGCACTCGACTGAGACCGAAGCGGTCAAGGAGATCGAGGCCCAGCTCGCCAAGAGCCCGCGCCGCACCGGCGCCAAGTCCGAAGCCGCCGAAGGCGAAGGCGATGCGGACGCCGAGGGCGATAGCGACGAGACCGATGGCGGCGCTACGGTCGCCGACGAGGCCGCGTAAGCGTCTCGCGTATTCATCGCAACAAATCAAAAGCCCGGCCGTTTGGCCGGGCTTTTTGTTTCGGAGGGACGGTCAGCGGGCCGAATTGCTTCTGAGCCTATGCGGTCCTGAACGGCATCAAACCCGCGATGCGCTTCCCGAAGCGCCGCGCCCGGTCTCGCGGCCGTCTCCGCCCGCGTCAGTCGCAACCGTCGACGACCAGGCGCCCAACGCATCGATCAACGGCACCAAGGTGTGGCCGGCGGCGGTCAGATCGTACTCGACCCTCAACGGGTATCCGTCGAATTCGGTGCGGGTCACGATACCGGCGTCCTCCAGTTTGCGAAGCTCGAGGGCGAGCATCCTGTGCGAGATGGTCGGATTGTCCCGACGCAAGTCGCTGAACCGTTTGGTGCCCTGCTCCAAATAGTAGATCAGAAGCGTAGGCCACCGGCCGCTCAGGATCTGCATCACTTCCTCGATGGGACATCTCGAAACGAGGTCTTTCATCGGCGGACTCCAGGTTACAAAAATGTTCGCAATTTACTTGATGGAGCGAGCGACTAGGGTTCGGGACCGCTGCGCAGCGTGATCATCAGAAATCACGGAGAATAGATCGATGGATCCAATCCTACTCTACGGCTTCCCGATGGGAAGCTCCATGGGACTCGTTGCAGCTCTTGAATGGCTTGGCAGACCATATCGCCTGTGTCGCGCCGACATGCTGGGCGAGATGCTGAGCCCGTCATACGCCAAGATCAATCCGCGACACGAGACGCCTGCACTCATCACGGACCAGGGTGATGTACTGACGGAAACCATGGCGATCGCAGCTTGGCTCGAAGCCAGGGATCCCGAACGGCGCATCAGCTTTGATCCGTTGTCGCCGAAAGCCGATCGCATGCATCAGCTGATGGCGTTCGTGAATACCGGCTTTACCGGCGCCTTCGCGCCGCTTTGGGTCGCAATGGAAGGCGTGGCGATGGACGACGCCATGCGCTCGGCCTTGCGGGAGTTCGGAAGGAGAAAGGTGATCGAACGCCACGACAAGCTCGAAGGCATGATCGAGCCGGCAAGATTCCTGCTGGCCGACCGGCCGACCCTTGCCGACGCCTTGCTGGCAGGTGTGGCGCGCTGGCTCGACTTCCACGCCGTCGCGGAGAGGAGCCGCTGGCCAAAGCTGGCGGCGCTGCGCCAACAACTCGAGGCCGATCCCGCGGTCATCTACGCCACCGCCGTGGAGAGCGGGAGCAATGATCCGGGAGCAGGATCGTGTGCAGGCCATATCGCGCTGGCCGACGTCATCGCGCAATATGGCAAGCAAGCCTAACCAGTGGAGAGGAGGAGCGGCTTCGATTCGCTCCTCCCTACTTCACCGGCCGCTTCTCGAGCTTCCTTGCCAGCGTACGCCGGTGCATCCCGAGCCGCCTCGCCGCCTCCGAGATGTTGAAGTCGGTCTCGATCAGCGTCTGGTGGATGCGTTCCCATTCCAGCGTTTTGATCGATGTCGGCCGGGCGTCGAGTGCGACCTCGGCATTGCCTGCAGCCTTGTTGAAGGCGGCCTCGATGTCGTCGGTGTTCGACGGCTTGGCCAAATAGTGGCATGCGCCGAGCTTGATGGCCTCGACCGCGGTGGAGATGCTGGCAAAGCCCGTCAGCACCACGATCAACATCTCCGGATCGTGCGTGTGCAAAAGCTCGACGCAGGCCAGTCCCGAAGCGCCGCCGAGCTTGAGGTCGACGACGGCATAGCCGAACGATCGCTCCTCCAGGACTTTCCGCACCTCCTCGATTGAGGCGGCGAGCACGACCTCGTAGTCGCGGCGCTCGAACGAACGCTTCAGGGTGCGCGCGAAGCCGGCATCGTCCTCGACGACGATGAGCGAACGATCAGGCGTCAAAAGCTGCCTCCGATCGCCAGCGTTGCGAGCGGCAGCGTGAGGCGGACCGTAGCGCCGCGCTTCCTGTGGTTCTCGGCGGTCACGCTGCCCCCTAGCTTGCGTACCACGTTCACCACCAGGAACAGGCCGAGCCCGCCGCCGGCGCGGCCCTTACTCGACTGGTAGGGCTTTCCGAGCTGTGCCAGCATCTCCGGCGCAAAGCCGGGGCCGCGATCGCTGATCGACAGCACGAGATAATCGCCCTCGCGCCCGGCAACGAGCTCGACCCAGTCGCGCGAGACCTCGTAGGCGTTGTCGAGCACGTTGAAGATCACCTGCTTCAGCGCGACGTCCGAGACGATCGCGACGTCCTCGCCGAAGGTGTTGACGAAATACAGCGTGCGCGCCGAGCGCGCGTCGCGCCACTCATCCACGAGTGCAGTGACGAAAGCCGCCACCGTCGTCGGCGACGATCCCTCGCCGCGGGCTTCGCCCGCTGAGACCAGGATGCCTGTCACGATCGACTTGCAGCGCTGCAGCGAGGTCTCCATCTCCGCGAGGTCCTCGGCCAGCTCCTGATCGGCGGCGAGGTCGGGCATGCGGCGCCAGTCGCCGAGGATGACCGAGAGCGAGGCGAGCGGCGTGCCGAGCTCGTGCGCCGCGCCGGAGGCGAGCAGGCCCATGCGCACGATATGATCCTGCTCGGCGGCATGCTGGCGCAGCGCCGCCAGATGCGCGTCGCGCTCGCGCAAATTCCTGTTGATGCGGGTGACGAACACCACCAGCAGCACGGCGTTGAGTACGAAGCCCAGCAGCATGCCGGCAACCGTGAGCGTGTAGGTCTCGCTCAGCGGGTTCGGCGGCAGATCGAGCGGCCTGTAGGCGACGGTCAGCCAGACGAAGCTCGCGCAGGTCAGCGCGACCAGCGACCAGGTCGAGCGGCCATCGAGCAGCACCGCGCCCAGCGTCACCTGAAGCAGGAAAAGCGAGGTGAAGGGATTGGTGGCGCCGCCGCTGAGGTAAAGCTGCGCGGTCAGCGCGGCGACGTCCAGCATGAGGGCGACCAGCAGCTCGTTGTTGGTGATCGCGGCGCGATGGCGCACCCAGACCAGGCTGGAGATGTTGAGAAATATCAGGGCGCCGATCACTGCGCCCATCCGGGTGAGGGGCAGGGGAATGCCGAGCCAGACATGCACGCCGCCGATGGTCACGATCTGGCCGACCACTGCGGTCCAGCGCAGCTGGATCAGCAGCGCCATGTTCTTGCGGTTGGTCTCGTCGTCGGTCGGCGCAGCGCCGATCAGCTCGCTGCGCGCGTCCGCCTGCGATTGCAGCGTGACGGCGCCCTGCGTTCTTCCGCCGTCAGGTGGGCTCGACGATCGTTCCAGCATCTGATCCCGTCCTGCGGGCGTCGGCATCAGAACCGCCGGCCGCTTCGTGGACGAAGCCGCTCCAGGGCTCCATGCGGCGGAAAAGCCCGCCGCCGAATGTGACGAAAAATCTGCCGGCCAGCATGAACGCCAGGGCAAACCACGTCAGCGCGTAGATCAGGTGGTTATTGGGAAAGCTGATCACGGTCAATCCGCCGATTGGGCTGCTGCCGGATTGTGATCGAGCGTCGGCATCGATGAAAAAGGGCGCGACGTGGTCGAGGCCGCGTGCCGCCGCAATCGCGGCGACATCCCGCGAGTACCAGCGATTGTGCTCCGGCACGTTGGTTCTGAGGAATCCGCCTTTTGGCTCCGTCACGCGCAACAGGCCGGTGATCTCGACCGGGCCTTGCGGATTGCCGTCCCGGCGCGTCGAGACGTCGCGCCGCTCGGACGGCACGAAGCCGCGGTTGACCAGGACCAGCGTGCCGTCGCTACGCTGAAGCGGCGTCAGCACCCAATAGCCCGGGCCTTCTTCGGTGACGGCCTGAACCAGCGTCTCGCGGTCATGCAGGAAGCGGCCGGTGACGCTGACGTGCCTGTACTCGTCGTTTGCGGCGGAGACGGTCGGCCATGCCGCCGGCGAGGGGATCGGTTGGGCCGGGGCATGAACGCGCTGCTCTACGCGATCGATCAGCGCCAGCTTCCAGGCGCGGCGCTCGATCTGCCAGACGCCGAGCGCGATCAGAAGCGCAAAGGCCGTGAGCGAGAGGACCGTGAGCCACAAGGACGGGCGCACGGCGTCGCCGCGCACCTCGTTTGCCTTGCTCATCATGGTCCCGTTCTCGCTCATTTCATCCCGGTCATCTGGTGGATCGGCATCATGTTGCTGTTGAGGTGGTTCATCACCCACAGCGAACCCGACAGCGCGATCACCACCATGACGATGGTGAAGATCAGAGCCATCATGCTCCAGCCGTTCTCGGACGTCGTGTTCATGTGCAGGAAGTAGATCATGTGCACGACGATCTGCACGACCGCGAAGGCCATGATGACGAGCGCGGTGATCTGCTTGCTCGGAAGCGTGCCGCTCATCACCAGCCAGAACGGGATCGCGGTGAGCACGACCGAGAGCACGAAGCCGAGCATATAAGTTGAGAACGAGCCGTGCGCGTTGGCGTGGCTGTCGCCGTGGTGATGATCGCCCGCATGGGCGGCGTGAGTATCGGTGTTCATCGCAGAACTCCCAGGAGATAGACGAAGGTGAAGACGCCGATCCAGACCACGTCCAGGAAGTGCCAGAACATCGACAGGCACATCAGGCGGCGGCGGTTGGCCTCGATCAGGCCGAACTTCCAGACCTGCACCATCAGGGTCACCAGCCAGATCAGGCCGCAGGTGACGTGCAGGCCGTGGGTGCCGACCAGGGTGAAGAAGGCGGACAGGAAGGCGCTGCGCTGCGGCGTCGCGCCCTCATGGATCATGTGGGCGAACTCGGACAGCTCGATGCCGATGAAGGCGGCGCCGAACAGGCCGGTGATCGCCAGCCAGATCTGGGTCTGCGCGATCTTGTTCTGCTGCATCGTCAGCATGGCGAAGCCATACGTGATCGAGGACAGCAGCAGCATCGAGGTGTTCACCGCGACCAGCGGCAGCTCGAACAAATCCTTTGGCGCGGGACCGGCGGCGTAGTTGCCGCCGAGCACTCCGAAGGTGGCGAACAGGATCGCGAAGATGAGACAGTCGCTCATCAGATAGATCCAGAATCCGAGCGACGTGCTGTAGCCTTCCGGATGCGGGTGTTCGTCGGCGAGATAGAAGACCGGCTCGCCGGTTTGCGTGGGATTGACAGCGACAGTCATTTACTTGGCTCCGGCGAGCAGCTTGGTGCGCGCGTCTTCGGCCCGGATGACGTCCTCGGCCGGAATGTCGAAATCGCGGTGATAGTTGAAGGTGTGACCGATGCCGACGGCGAGCATCGCGATGAAGCTCGCGGCCGCCAGCCACCAGATGTACCAGATCAAACCGAATCCCATCGCGGTGGCGAACCCGGCCAGGATGATGCCGGTGCCGGTGCTGCTGGGCATGTGGATCGGCTTGAACCCGGTAAGCGGGCGCTGATAACCGCGCCTCTTCATAACCCACCACGCGTCATTGTCGTGAACGACGGGAGTGAAGGCGAAGTTGTAGGCCGGCGGCGGCGAGGAGGTCGCCCATTCCAGCGTACGCGCATCCCAGGGATCGCCAGTGACGTCCTTGAGCTGCTCGCGCCTGAGGAAGCTGACTGCGAACTGCATCAGCATCGAGAGGATGCCGAGGAAGACCAGGAAGGCGCCAATGCCGGCGACGATGAACCAGATCTGCAGGCTCAGGTCGTCGAACACACGGAGCCGGCGGGTCACGCCCATCAGGCCGAGCACATAGAGCGGCATGAAAGCGAGATAGAAACCCGTGACCCAGAACCAGAACGACAGCTTGCCCCAGAACGGATCGAGCTTGAAGCCGAATGCCTTCGGGAACCAGTAGCCGATACCGGCGAACGCGCCGAACACCACGCCGCCGATGATCACGTTGTGGAAGTGCGCGATCAGGAACAGGCTATTGTGCAGGACGAAGTCGGCCGGCGGCACCGCGAGCAACACGCCGGTCATGCCGCCGAGCACGAAGGTCAGCATGAACGCGATCGTCCACATCATCGGCAGCTCGAAGCGGATGCGGCCGCGATACATCGTGAACAGCCAGTTGAACATCTTCGCGCCCGTCGGGATCGAGATGATCATCGTGGTGATGCCGAAGAAGGAGTTGACGCTGGCGCCCGACCCCATCGTGAAGAAGTGGTGCAGCCAGACCAGGTACGACAGGATGGTGATGACCACCGTGGCGTAGACCATCGAGGTGTAGCCGAACAGCCGCTTGCCCGAGAAGGTCGAGGTCACTTCCGAGAAGATGCCGAAGGCCGGGAGAACCAGGATGTAGACCTCGGGATGACCCCAGATCCAGATCAGGTTCACGTACATCATCGGGCTGCCGCCGAAATCGTTGGTGAAGAAGTTGGTGCCGACGTAGCGGTCGAGCGAGAGCAGCGCGAGCACGACGGTCAGAACCGGGAAGGAAGCGACGATCAGCACGTTGGTGCAAAGCGCGGTCCAGGTGAATACCGGCATCCGCATCATGGTCATGCCGGGGCACCGCAGCTTGACGATGGTGCAGATCAGGTTGATGCCGGACAATGTCGTTCCGACGCCCGCGACCTGTAAGCCCCATATGTAATAGTCGACGCCGACATCCGGACTGTAGCCGATGTTCGACAGCGGCGGATAAGCCAGCCAGCCGGTGCGGGCGAATTCGCCGATGAACAGCGAAGCCATCACCAGCACCGCGCCGCCGACCGTCATCCAGAAGCTGAAATTGTTCAGGAACGGAAACGACACGTCGCGCGCGCCGATCTGGAGCGGCACGACGAAGTTCATCAGGCCGGTGACCAGCGGCATCGCCACGAAGAAGATCATGATCACGCCGTGGGCGGTGAAGACCTGGTCGTAGTGATGGGAGTTGAGATAACCCTCGGAGCCACCGAAGGCGAGCGCCTGCTGCAACCGCATCATCAGCGCGTCGGCGAAGCCGCGCAGCAGCATCACGATGCCGAGGATCATGTACATGATGCCGATGCGCTTGTGGTCGACGCTGGTGAACCACTCGCTCCAGAGATAACCCCAGACGCGGAAATAGGTCAGGCCGGCAAGCATGATGAGGCCGCCGGTCGCCACCACGGCAAAGGTGCCGACGACGATCGGCTCGTGCAGCGGTAGAGATTCGAAGGTGAGCCGGCCGAAGATGAGCTTGAGAAGATCAGGAGACATGCGGGATCTCTTTACGAATCTGACTTCGGACGTTGTCCGAGGAAGAAGGACGAGGACTTCAGCGGCGTGAAAGTCGGCCGCTTCAGGCCGGCGCCGAGCAGCGGCGCGGTGTCGACAGGTGCCGTGATGGAGGCGGTGGTCCTGCCCTGCGGCGCATCGGGCGTGCAGGTGCCGGCGACGAAGGTCGGCTCCGGGCCAAGCGCCGTGCCGCGGCGGGCGTACTTGTCGTAGGCCAGCGGCAGGGTGTTGTTCAGGCCCTCATGGCCGAGGCCGCCCTTGGCGTCGATCGCCATCATCTCGCTCTGGCACATCTTGCCGGTCTCGACGCACATGTTGAGGATCAGGCGGTAGAGATCGGAATCGACCGTGCCGTAGCGCCGCACCGGCTCGTTCTGGCTGGGCTTTTCGAGCTGGAGATATTCGGCGCGGCCGAGCGAGCCGCCGCCGGACTTGGCGCTTGCGATCCAGGCGTCAAAGCCCTTGTCGTCGAGACCCTGGAAGTTGAAGTGCATGCCGGAGAAGCCGGCGCCGCTGTAGTTTGCCGAAAAGCCCCGGTAGGTGCCGGCGTGGTTCACGACGGCGTGGAGCTTGGTCTCCATGCCCGGCATCGCGTAGATCTGGCCGGCCAGCGCGGGGATGTAGAACGAGTTCATCACCGAAGACGCTGTGATGCGGAAGTTGATGGGGCGATCGACCGGAGCTGCCAGATCGTTGACGGTGGCGATGCCGTAGTCCGGATAGATAAAGAGCCACTTCCAGTCGAGTGCGACGACGTCGACCTCGAGCGGGGCCTTGGATTGGTCCACGGCGCGGTCGGCATGGATGCGGCCGAGCGTGCGATAGGGGTCGAGCAGATGCGTGCCCATCCAGGTCAGCGCGCCCAGGCAAACGATGATCAAGAGCGGCGCCGACCAGATCACCAGCTCGAGGCTGGTCGAGTGGTCCCATTCCGGCTCGTAGCGGGCGTCGGTGTTGGACTGGCGGTAGCGCCAGGCGAACAGCACCGTCAGCGCCATCACGGGGACGACAATCAGGAGCATCAGGACGGTGGAGATGATGACGAGGTCGCGCTGTTGCGCTGCGATATCGCCGGCCGGCGCCAGCACGACGTAGTTGCAGCCGCTGAGCGCAACCGCCAGGGGTAGCAGCGCCAGGATCTTGAAACGGGACACGGGCCGAGCCTTATGAGAATGAGTTTCTTTTGCGAGGCCAAGGGGTAGCTGCGGCGCAGCAATCCGGACATTGGACAATTTGTCCAATGTTGCAGTGCGGGAGGTTGCGCCAGACAGGGCTAGATTGCCTGGCGCCTCGCCGGGGCGGTCGGCTTTGGTTTTCAGGACGTTAAGGGCGCACGAATGGCGACGGCACAGACCCCCGCAATGGCAGACCACTCGGGCGAGCACGGCCACGACCAGGCCAGTCCCGGCGAGATCGCTATCGGCGTCATCATCGGCCGCACCTCGGAATTCTTCGACTTCTTCGTCTTTGCGATCGCCTCGGTGATCGTCTTCCCGCGCCTGGTGTTTCCGTTCACGAGCGAACTGACCGGCACCCTCTATTCCTTCATGGTTTTCGCGCTGGCCTTCATGGCCCGGCCGATCGGCACCGTCATTTTCATGACGGTCGACCGCGGGTACGGCAAGACGGCCAAGCTGATCTCGGCGCTGTTCCTGCTCGGCACCGCCACCGTCGCGATCGCGTTCCTGCCCGGCTATCACGAGATCGGCGCTGCCGCGATCTGGCTGCTGGCGCTGGCGCGCATCGCACAGGGTCTGGCCTGGGGCGGCGCCTGGGACGGCATGGCCTCGCTGCTGGCTCTGAACGCGCCGCCTTCGCAGCGCGGCTGGTACGCGATGGTGCCGCAGCTTGGCGCGCCGCTCGGTCTGATCGTGGCGAGCGGCCTGTTCGCCTATTTCGCCGGGAATCTCTCGGCCGACGATTTCTTCGATTGGGGCTGGCGCTATCCGTTCTTCGTCGCCTTTGCCATCAACGTCGTGGCGCTGTTCGCGCGCCTGCGCATGGTGACGACGGAAGAATATGCCTCGCTGTTCGAGACCCGCGAATTGCAGCCCTCGCGCATCTCCGAGACGGTGGCGCGCGAAGGCCAGAACATCATGCTCGGTGCGTTCGCGCCGTTGGCAAGCTTCGCGCTGTTCCACATGGTTACGGTGTTTCCGCTGTCCTGGGTGTTCCTGTTCACGCGCGAAAGCCCGGTGCGCTTCCTGATCATCGAGATCGTCGCCGCCGTGTTCGGCGTCGGCGCGATCGTGCTCTCCGGCGTCATCGCCGACCGCGTCGGCCGCAAGTCGCTGCTGATGGGATCGGCGATTGCGATTGCGATCTACAGCGGCTTTGCCCCGCAGCTGCTCGATGCCGGCGCGTTCGGCGAGACCATCTACATGGTGATCGGCTTCATCCTGCTCGGTCTGTCGTTCGGCCAGTCGTCGGGTGCGATCGCATCGAACTTCAAGCAAGCGTATCGCTACACGGCCTCGGCGCTGACCTCCGACATGGCCTGGCTGTTCGGCGCCGGCTTTGCACCGTTGGTCGCTCTGCTGCTTGCCACCAATCTCGGCGTCATCGCCTCGGGTGCGTACCTGCTGTCAGGGGCGTTCTGGACCTTGCTTGCGCTCTGGCTCAGCGGCCAGCGCGAGGCCGGCGATATGGATGCGGGGCGCTGATCGGGCGGAGCTTGAAGGGTGGGCAAAGGCGTGTAAGCGCCGTGCCCACCACCTTTCAACAATCCTGACCGGGAATGGTGGGCACGCTTCGCTTTGCCCGCCCTACGGCAGTTTAGTGTATGTCAATCCGCCACGACCTTCACACGATCGCGCACCTTCACCTGCGCGTTGCGATCGAGCCCGTTGAGGACGCGGAAGCGCTCGGCGGGGTGATCGACGCCGGCCATGCGGTGGGAGAGCGATTCCACGGTGTCGCCGGGCTGCACGGTGATGACCTTGATGCGCAGCGGGCGCGCGGCCTGGATCTCGTCGAGCGTCAGCCGGCGGAATGAACCGACGGTCTCGCGCGCATTGCGCTCGCTCTCGGTCGATTTCTGCCGGGCCGCGAAGATGAAGCGGTAGACGTCGCTGCCGAAGCGCAACGCATAGACCTTGAACTGCCACTGGTCACCCTTCGCGGTCGCGGACGCAGCCGGAAAACCGTTGATGGTGATGTCCTCGGTGGAGGCCTTCTCGACGCCCTCCATCCAGCCGGAATTCAGGTAATCGCCGAGCGACTGTTCGGCCGGCACCCGCACGACGTCGAAACGCATCGCCTGCGAGCCGCCGTCGCGCACGCCGATCACGGCCTGCGCGGTGTTGTCGAGCGTAAAATTGTCCGGTGCCTGGAAAGTGAAGCCGAGCTTCGGATGCAGGAAGCGCCGGCCGCGGACAAAACCTTCGCTGGGGTCTTCGCCGTAGACGAGATTGTCGATCGCGGCGAGGTAGGTCTCGCGGTCACGCTCGCCGCCTTCTGGCGCTGCGTATTGCCGTGCGATGGTCTGCGCGTTCTGCACGCGCTCGGGCGTTGCCGGATGCGACGAGGTGAAATCCTGCGCGCGCGGATCGAGCGAAGTCTTGCCGACCTTCAGCTCGGCATTACGCTCCATCGCCGAGAGAAAGCGTGCGGCACCATAAGGGTCGAAATGGGCCTTGGCGGAAATGCCGACGCCGACGCCGTCGGCCTCGAACTCCTGATTGCGCGAAAAGCTCGCCATCGTCAGCTTGGTCTTGGCGAGCGCGAGCGCGGTGAGATCGGGATCGTTGCTCATGTCGGTGACGACGCGGGTGACGATCGCCGCCTGGCGGGCCTGGTCCTCACGCATCGCGGCGTGCTTGGACAGCACATGCGCCATCTCGTGGCTGAGCACGGAGGACAATTCCGACGTATCGCTCGCCAGCGCAAGAAGGCCGCGTGTGACATAGAGCTGACCGTTCGGCAGCGCGAAGGCGTTCACCGCGCCGGAATTGAGGATCGTGACCCGGTAACCCTGATCGGGGCGGTCGGACGCCGCGACCAGCCGGTCGACGGTCTTGGTGACGAGCGATTCGAGCCTGGGGTCGTCGTAGGTGCCGCCATAGCTCGCCAGGATGCGCTCGTGCTCCTTCTCGGTGGCGGGGGTCTGCGCGACGGCCGGCTTCGGCTTGGGCATCGCGACGGTCGGCGGGGCCGCCGCGGTCTGGAACCGGCCCATATCGCCGCAGCCGGCGAGGGCTGAACCCAGCACGAGGCATAGCGCAGCCGGCGCTGCCCGCAGGCGGCGGCGTTCACCTCGTCCGTGCCGTCCTAGCACCCCATTCACGTCGCTTAACCCGTGCCTGGCCCCTTTTAGGGCCTTACCCCTGTCGGCTCGTTTGCGCCCAGCAACTCGATCTGTCCCACGAGGCGGACATCGATACGCGGCCCCGTATTCCCCTCAGCCCAGCCCCGGACACGAATACGTTTATTTTCCAGAGACTTAAGGACGATCCCGGCGCCTTCGAACGCGGGTACCATGCGCTTTGAGATAGTCACGGCGAAGCCGCGTGTCCAGTTCCGTCCGAAGTTGAGGTAGGTCATTGCCCCAGCTTGCCGGACCGACAGGACTTTGCCCTCGACCACCACAAAACGCCCGATCCCCGCCAAAATATCGTCCGGACTTTCCGCGTTTTTTATGGCCGACGGGTCAGCCCAGCTGCCCTTTTTTTGGCGCCTCGCCTCGGCCTCCGACGCCATCAGGGCGGCCGCGCAGTCCTTATCGGCGATCTCGGCGGAGACGATGGCGTCGCCCTGGGCGAGGAGCGTTGCCTGCACGGAGATGTCGCTCTCGCCGACAAAGACCAGCGCGCCCTGGCGGCCATAGCGATCGGGCGTGTCGTCAGCGCTGCGCAAAATAACGTCGCGACCGACGAGCAGCGTGGTCAGCGCCTGCTTCGTGGTCGCGGTCGGCTCGATGCCGGTCAAGCGGATTTCCCGGCCGTCATCGAGACGCAGACTGCGCGCATCGATCGCGGCGACGCGGCCTTCGCCCTGGGACTCGAACTGGCACGGCGTGGCGGACGCACCGCGAGCCGCGACCAGAAGACATGCGACGATGAGATGAAGCAGTCGCGTCACGTTGCCCGGAAAGGTTGCGTTGCGCTCCAACCATAACTCAAGCGCGGTGGGGAGCGAAGACTGTTTGTTCATACTCCGTCATTGCGAGCGCGGCGAAGCAATCCAGAGTCCCTCCGCGGAAAGATCCTGGATTGCTTCGCCGCGCTCGCAATGATGGCGGAGGCACTCTTCCGCATCTCGTCATTCCGCTTTGCGGAAAGCGCGTGTTGATCGTTCATCTGCATCGTCCCGCGCGCTTGCTGCGCTGTCGCGCATGCGGCATGATTGCGGCAACACCAATAACCAAGCCGCCATTAGAGACAGGCGATCAAGGGAGGTCTTTTTCGATGAAGCATGTTTTGTCGGGCATTTTCGCTGCTGCGCTGGCGCTGAGTGCAAGCGCCGTGCAGGCGCAGGACAAGCCGCCACTGAAGATCGGCGGTATCCTCGACATGTCGAGCCTTTATGCCGACATCACCGGCCCCGGCAGCGAGACCGCGGCCAAGATGGCCGTGGAGGACTTTGGCGGCGAGGTGCTCGGCCGCAAGATCCAGGTGCTGGCTGCCGACCATCAGAACAAGGCCGATCTCTCTGCCAACATCGCTCGCGACATGCTCGACAATCAGGGCGTCGAGATGATCTACGACGTCGCGGCCTCCGCGACTGCGCTTGCCGCCGGCGAGATCGCGAAAGCGCGTAACAAGATCATCATGTTCAACGGCCCGGGCTCGATCCGCCTCACCAACGAGGCCTGCGGTCCCTACACCATCCACTACGTGTTCGACACCTACGGTCAGGCCAATGTGACCGGCCTTGCGGCCGTGAAGTCCGGCCTCGACACCTGGTACTTCCTCACCGCCGACTACGCCTTCGGCCAGGATCTGGAGAAGGACACCAGCGCCGTCGTGACCAAGACCGGCGGCAAGGTGCTTGGCAGCGTGCGCCATCCGCTCAACACGTCGGATTTCTCGTCGTTCCTGCTCCAGGCCCAAGCCTCGAAGGCAAAGGTGATCGGGCTTGCGAACGCCGGCGGCGACACCGTCAACGCCATCAAGCAGGCGGCCGAGTTCGGCATCACCAAGGGCGGCCAGAAGGTCTCGCCGCTGCTCGCCTTCGTGACCGACATCGACTCGATCGGGCTCGAGACCGCGCAGGGCCTGTTGCTTGCGGAAGCCTTCTACTGGGATCTCAACGATGACACCCGCGCGTTCTCGAAGCGCTTCCAGGAACGCATGAAGCGGCCGCCGACCTCGGCGCAAGCCGGCGTCTACTCTTCCGTGACGCACTATCTGAAGGCCGTGAAGTCGGCCGGCACGACGGACGCTGCAACAGTCATGAAAGTGATGAAGGAGACGCCGATCAACGACTTCTTCGCCAAGAACGGCAAGATCCGCGAGGACGGCCGCATGTTGCACGACATGTACCTGTTCGAGGTCAAGAAGTCGTCGGAATCCAAGGGCCGCTGGGACGACTACAAGCTGCTCGCCACCGTGCCCGGCAGCGAAGCGTTCCAGTCCCTGGAGCAGTCGCGCTGCCCGTTGGTGAAGAAATAAACCTCGTCATTGCGAGGAGCGAAGCGACGAAGCAATCCAGGCTGTCTCCGCGGAAACATTTCTGGATTGCTTCGCTTCGCTCGCAATGACGAGCGTCGATAGACCGAAGCAAAGAACAGCAAGGGAGACGTCCCATGAGCAACGACATGGTCCTGCAGAAGCTCGAAGGCGGGCTGCTCACCATCACCATGAACCGGCCCGAGCGGAAGAACGCGCTCAACCCGGACATGGTCGCCGGGCTGGTCGTGGCGGCACGGCGCGCGGCTGATGATCCGGAGGTGCGTGCGGTCTTGTTCAAGGGCGCGGGCGGCAGCTTCTGCGTCGGCGGCGACGTCAAGTCGATGGCCGAGGGCCGGGCGCCGCTGCCGTTCGAAGTGAAGATGGCGAATCTGCGCCGCGGCATGGAAGTGTCGCGTATCCTGCACCAAATGCCAAAGCCCGTGGTGGCACAGCTCGATGGTGCTGCGGCCGGCGCGGGTCTGTCGATGGCGCTGTCGTGCGATCTCCGCGTCGCCTCCGAATCCTGCAAGATCACGACCGCCTTCGCAAAGGTCGGCTTCTCCGGCGATTACGGCGGCACCTATTTCCTCACTAAGCTCCTCGGCAGCGCGCGGGCGCGCGAGCTCTATCTGACCTCGCCGGTGCTGACGGCGAAAGAAGCGCATGCGATTGGCATGGTGACGAAGGTTGTCCCCGACGCCGAGATCGACGCGGCCGCGCACGAGCTCGCACTGTCGCTGGCGCAAGGGCCCTCGATCGCGCTCGGCTTCATCAAGCGCAACATCAACAATGCCGAGCATCTGGCGCTGGAGGATTGCTTCGACGGCGAGGCGATCCACCACACCCGCTGCAGCGACACCGAGGATCACAAGGAGGCCGCCAAGGCGTTCGTCGAGAAGCGCAAGCCGACCTTCAAGGGCGCATGACGATGGCGCCCTATATGCGGTTGCGGCAGATCTGCCTGGTCGCGCCGCAGCTCGCGCCCGTGATCACCGATATCGCTGATATCATGGGCCTCGCTGTCTGCTACCGCGACGGCAATGTCGCAAAGTACGGCCTGGAGAACGCGCTGCTGCCGGTCGACACGATCCTGCTGGAGGTGGTCGCGCCGTTCAAGGACGGCACCACGGCCGGCCGCTTCATCGAGAAGAGCGGCGGGCGCGGCGGCTACATGGCGATCTTCTGCTGCAACGATCCCGACGAGCGCGGTCGTAACGCCAACGCGCTTGGCGTGCGCACCGCCAACGTCATCGACCACGCGCCCTATCACGGAGTGCAGCTCCATCCCCGCGACTGCCGCGCCGCCTTCATCGAGTTCAACCACACCGAAGGCAGCGACGACATTTTGGGTCCGTATCCACCGGCGGGGCCAGACTGGCAAAAATTCATCCGCAAGGACGTGACGCAGGCGTTGACGAGCGTGGAAATGCAGAGCCCGGATCCGCAAGGGCTGGCCGAGCATTGGGGCAAGATCATCGGCGTTGCGCCGAGCGGCGATGCTGAACTGAAGTTGCCCAACGCGACCTTCCGTTTCGTGAAGGGCGCCAGCGAAATCATGAGCGCGCTGGAGTTTCGGGTCGCTGATGTTGCCGGTGTGTTGCACGCCGCGAGGGCGAAGGGACATGCCGTGGCGGGCAACGAGTTCTTGCTCGGCGGGGTGACGTTCCGCGTCAGTTGAGTGCTTGGTAGTGATCCGTCACCCTAGGTGCTCGCCTCTTGGGCGAGCCTCGAAGGGCGACGGCGACCAGCGGGGCCGCTCATCCTTCGAGGCTCCCAGCGCGATGCTAGGCATCGCGCTACTCGCACCTCAGGATGACGGATTGAGAGAGGGCGTGCGGCGCGACCCTGCCGCAATCACCTGCCCTTGAAATTCGCCGTCCGCCGCTCTTCCGTGGCTTTCACGCCTTCCTTGAAGTCTTCCGTCGCGCGCAGGCGGGTCTGCTCCTCGAGCTCGTGATTGGTCGCCGCCATGACGCGGTCGGCCAACCCGGCGCGCATCGTGGCGCGGGTGGAGACGAGGCCGAGCGGGGAGCATTCGGCGATTTCGCTGGCGAGCTTCAGTGCCGCCGCCTTGACCTGGTCCTGCGGCACCAACTCGTTGGCGAGGCCCCATTTGAAGGCTTCCTCGCCGGTGACGCGGCGGCTGGTGTAGAACATCAGTTCGGCGTTGTTCTTGCCGATCAGCTCGGGCAGCGTCACGGTCAGGCCGAAGCCGGGATGGAAGCCGAGCTTGGTAAAGTTCGCGGAGAAGCGCGCTTCGGGGCAGGTGACCCGGAAGTCCGCCGAGACCGCGAGGCCCAATCCGCCACCGATGGCGGCGCCCTGCACGGCCGCGACGATCGGCTTCTTGGCGCGGAAGATGCGCACGGCCTGGATGTAGAGATGGTTGATCGCCCCGAGGCTGTCGGCCGGATCGCCCTTGGCCGTCTTGTCGGCTTCGCGCGCCTCTTGCGCCTGCCGTGCAGGGTCCTGGAAATTGGCGCCGGCGCAAAACGCCTTACCCTGCGCCGACAGCACCGACGCGCGAATCTCGATGTCGCGATCGAACGCGTCGAGCGCGTCCGCGATCTGGTTGATCAGCGAAATATCGAAGAAGTTGAGCGGCGGGCGGCGGATCTCGATGGTGCCGACGTGACCAACTTTTTCGACGCCGATATCTTTGTAAGTGCTCATGATGTCCTCGAATGATTAGCGCAAACCAAGTCCGCGGGCGATGATGCCGCGCAGCACCTCGGTGGTGCCGCCCTGGATGGTGAGTTTCGGCGCGGTCTTGATGGCGAAGTCGAGCTGCCGCTCCAGCGTCTCGCGATTGGTCGCGGTCTCCTCGACGAAGGCGGCGAGATCGCGCACGCGGTGCGGCAGCTGCTGTTCCCACACGGTGCCGATGTCCTTGACGATGGAGGCTTCAACGACCGGCTCCTTGCCGGCTTGCAGCATGCCCGCGACCGAGACCGACATGCGCCGCATGGTGTGGAGCTGCGCCACCAGCCGGCCGATGCCTTCGGCACTGCGGGTATCAGGATTGGGGCCGACAGCGCGAACCAGCTCGGTCAGCACGTAATAGGTCTCCAGGAAACGCTCGGGGCCCGAACGCTCATAAGCGAGCTCGCTGGTGGCCTGCTTCCAGGCGCCGTCGACTTCGCCGAGTACATGATCGTCGGGCACGAAGAAATCCGTGAAGACGACCTCGTTGAACTCGTACTGGCCGGTGATCTGGCCGATCGGGTTCACCTGGATGCCGGGCTGCTTCATCTTGACCAGGAACTGGGTCAGGCCGTGACGCCGGTTTTCGTTGGTCGGCTGCGACGTCCGGAAGATCGCGATCATGTAGTCGGCGATATGCGCCGACGAGGTCCAGATCTTGGTGCCGTTGATGAGATAGCCGCCGTCGGTCTTGGTCGCGCGCGTCTTCGCGGCGAACAGGTCCGAGCCGGAGTTCGGCTCGCTCATGCCGATCGCGAAGCAGATCTCGCCGCGGCAAATACGCGGCAGGATGTCCATCTTGATGTGCTCCGGGGCGTACTTGATCAGAACCGGCCCGCTCTGGCGGTCGGCGACGAAGAACCGCCGCGTCGGCGCGTTGGCGACGCGCATCTCCTCGGTCACCACGTAACGTTCGAGGAACGAGCGCTCCTGGCCCCCATATTTTTTCGGCCATGTCATGCCGAGCCAACCCTTGGCGCCGACCCGGCGAGAAAATTCCGGCGCGTCGGTGTCTTCACGGTTGGGCTTGTGCGGATCGAAGGTGCCGGCGGCGATTTCCTCCGCGAGGAAGGCGCGCACTTCCTTGCGCAATTGCTCGCATTTCTCGGGCAGGCGGATCGGATCGAAACGGAGGGCAGCAGTCATTGTTGTCTCGTCCCTGATCAGCGCGAAGCCACGAGCGGCCACAATTCGTCGGCTCCGCGGTTGGCAATGAGCTTGCCGAGCTCGACGGCCCAGTGGCTTTCCGAACCGAAATCATCGCGCCAGGCCAATGCCCGCAGCGAATAGCGGTGCAGGATGTGCTCCAAGGTGAAGCCGATCGCGCCATGAACCTGATGCGCGATGGCGCCGCCCTTTTCCGCGGCTTCCGCGCAGCGGATTTTTGCCGAGGCGGCTTCGAGGTAGACCGCGTCGTCGAACGACTTTGCGTTGGCGATAGCATCGGCGGCCGAGGTCGCCGCGGCAAGGGCAGCAGCCGACTCGCCGGCGAGGCGGGCGAGATTGTGCTGCACCGCCTGGAATTTCGAGATCTTCTTTTCGAACGCGACGCGCTCGTTGGAATAGCGCACGGAGATGTCGAGCATCGATTCCAGCGCGCCCGCGATCTGAAGGCTGCGGGCGACGCCGCCCATCAGCATCATTGTGGTCTGGTCAAAGCCGTCCGGGGCGGGCTTGACGGTGACGGGCTGCACCTTGTTGAGCGTGACGGTGTCGCTGTGGTCGTAGCCGACATTGAGTCCGGTCTCGATCCGAGCCTTGCTCGCATCGACCAGCGCGATCGAGGCGCCGTCCTTGCCGTGGGCCAGCACCGCGAAGTGCTTTGCCGCCTTTGCGAAGGGCACGCCGCGGGCGCGGCCGGAGAGCGCGCCGTCGGCGTCGCGGGTGATGCGATCCTTGGGCGACGCCGGCAGCACCGTCATCTCCCCTTCGGGGGATGCGATCTTCGCCTGCGCCAGCAGCCAGCCCGCCAGCATGGTTTCGGCCAGGGGAACCGCGACGGCGAAACGGCCGGCGGCGTTCAGCAGCGCAAAGCCGTCGGCAAGGCTCGCGCCGGAGCCGCCGAGATCGTCCGGCACCCAGGCCAACGGCAGGCCGGCTTCGCTCAGCGCCTGCCACAGCGGCGCCTGCCATGAATCCTTCTTGTCGTTGTTGACGGTCTGCGGATCGGCGAGATCGGCGAAGATTTTCTCCGCGGTCTCGACGACGATATTGTCACTCTCCGCCACAGCGTTCCCCGTGTTTTGCCATTGGCGCTTCCCGCCCCGTGGGCGGACGCGCAGGTTCTTCTTGCGCCCGATGATCCGAAAAAGCCATGGCCCTGACAAGCGCTGATCGCAGGTCAACCTGCGGCGCGGGCATGGGCGATGAGCTAATTCCGCTTAGCGGAGTTTGCTCGATTTGCAGGGCGCGGCAAACTCGCTAAACAGAATGTCGTACTCAATCAAGGGGAAGGAAATCCGGATGGCAAAGGACAGTTTGTGCGCAGTCGTGACGGGGTCCGCCTCCGGCCTGGGTGCTGCGACCGCGGAAATTCTCGCACGGAGCGGAGCGCGGCTCGTCATCAACTATTCCTCGAGCCAGAAGGAAGCGGAGGCGACCGCTGAGCTGTGCCGCAAAGCGGGCTCACCGGAAGTTCTGGTCGCGCAGGGCGACGTCTCCAAGGATGACGATTGCCGCAAGATCGTTGCGGCAGCTGGCGCCTGGGGCCGGCTCGACGTGCTCGTCAACAATGCCGGCACCACCAAGCATGTCGCTCATGCCGATCTCGATGGATTGTCGGCGGAAGATTTCCAGCGCCTGTACGGCGTCAACACCATCGGCCCGTTCCAGATGGTGCGCGCGGCGCGCAGCCTGCTCGAGGCGGGCGCCAAGGTCTCTGGGCGGCCGTCCGCCGTGGTCAACATCTCCTCCGTCGCCGGCATCGGCGGCGTCGGATCGTCGATCGCATACGCCGCGAGCAAGGGCGCGCTCAACACGATGACGCTGTCGCTGTCGCGCGCGCTGGCGCCGCTGATCCGTGTCAACACGGTATGCCCGGGCTATATCGATACGCCCTGGTTCACCAAAGGCCGTGGCGAGGCGGGCGCCAAGCAAGTGCGCGACAGCGTCGTGGCCAAGGTGCCGCTGAAGGTCGCATCATCGGCGGAAGACATCGCGCAACTCGTCTGCTTCCTGGCGATGCCGGCCTCCAGCAACATGACCGGCGAGGTCGTGCGCATGGATGCGGGCATGCATTTGGTGACGTGAAGTCGTCATTGCGAACGAAGCGAAGCAAGCCAGACTGCCTCCAAGGCAACACTCTGGATTGCTTCGTCGCAAGAGCTCCTCGCAATGACGATGTGGGGGCCGTGTGCCTTTTCCCCAGACGCCTTAGCGCGTCACCCCTTGATCACGCCGCTCGCCACCAGCCGGTGCCAGATGAACAGCACCACCACGGCGCCGATGGTGGCCATGATGAATCCCGCGCCCTGGTCGGGACTGTAGTGCCCGATGGCCTGGCCGATGAAGGTCGCGAGAAACGCGCCGGCGATGCCGAGGATGGTGGTGAGGATGAAGCCGCTCGGATTGTTCGGTCCCGGCGCCAGCCAACGCGCGATGAGGCCGGCGACGAAGCCGACGACGATGATCCACAACAAGCCACCCATGCTCATGTCCGTGCTTCCCTCGTTTGACTAAACTAAATCAGACTCTGCCCGCGATCTCATGCTCGGTCGGCAGCCGTCCGTCCGGCGTCAGATGATCGACCACCTGCGGCAGATACTGGCTGAGGCCGGAGAGCAGCTCGTCACGAGACAGGCCGCTTTGGGCGGACAGGCTCTCGATCTGGTCGGCGCCGAGCGCATTGGCGAGATCGCCTGGTGCGATCGCCTTGTTCTCGCCCTTGCCGACCCAGGTATTGGCAGCGTCGCCATGACCGCTCTGCTGCAGCTGGTTGAGGAGATCGCCGAGCCCGCCGCTGAGCACGCTGCCGGCCGCGCCGCCCGCGAGCAGGCCGCCAAGGCCGCCCTTCAACAGGTCACCGAGGCCGCCGCCAGCACCCGCATTCACCGGCGGGGGGAGATGCGTCGGCGTCGGTGCCGGGGACGGCTGCGGCGCGCTGCCGGTCTGGTTGCCGCTCAAATGCTTGAATGCCTTCCAGGCGAGCAGGCCAAGGAGGGCCATGGTCATGGGCGACATGCCGCCGCTGGATGAGGATTGTGAACTCGGCGTGCTTGGGCCGCGCGGGCCGTTCTGCATGCCGTTGAGGACGTCGAGCAAACCCATGGCGTTCTCCTTTGGCGCTTTCTTGCCGGTAACAAGCCCCGTTCGAAAACATATGAGGCTGTCATGACGGTTACAAGGCGATTGCGCCGCAACTGCGGGAATGGGCAGCAGGCACAGCCTCTGCTATCGAGGGCAGATCGTTAAAGGGGGCAGGCCGAGGTGATGGCGGATCGACCGATCGTGGTGGCCGGCGCAGGCGCCATCGGATGTTTCGTCGGCGGCACCTTGGCGGCTGCCGGCCGCCGCGTCGCGTTCCTGGTGCGGCCGCGGGTGAAGACCGAGATCGAGCGGTTCGGCCTGGTTCTGACCGATTTCGTCGGCTCCGAGACGAAGCTCGACCCGGGCCAACTCGCGCTGTCGGAAGATCCCGCGATCTTCCACAGTGCCGGCATCGTGCTGGTCACGGTGAAGAGCGCCGACACGGCCGGTGTCGCCGACCAGATCGCGCAGCATGCGCCGCAGGACGCCGTCATCGTCTCGCTGCAAAACGGCGTCGGCAATGTCGCGGTGCTGCGCGAGCGCCTCGGCGACCGCCGCGTGCTCGCCGGCATGGTGCCTTTCAACGTGGTCGGGATGGGCGAGGGCCGCTTCCACCGCTCGACCTCCGGCGACATTCATGTCGGCGAGGATGATGCGAGCACGGCCGCAGCGCTGTCGGTGCCGGGGCTCGCCATGCGCGCGAGCCACGACATCACCGGCGTGCAATGGGGCAAGCTGATCATCAATTTGAACAACGCGCTCAGCGCCTTGTCCGACATGCCGCTCGCCGCGCAATTGGCGAGCCGCGATTGGCGAAGGCTGTTCGCCGACCAGATGGCGGAGGGGCTGGCTGCGATGAGGGCCGCGGGCATTACACCGGTCTCGGCGACGCCGATCCCGTCATCCTGGACGCCCAGCTTACTGAGACTGCCTGATCCGATTTTCAAGCTGATCCTGGGACGGACCATGAAGATCGATCCCGAGGCGCGTTCCTCGATGTGGCAGGATTTGAAGCAGGGCCGCAAGACCGAGATCGACTATCTCCAGGGCGCGATCATCGCGCTCGCCGAACAAAACAATGTCGACGTGCCGCTGTCGCGCCGCATTGTTGCGCTGATCAAAGAGGCTGAGGCCGCGGGCAAGGGCTCACCGCGGCTGACGCCGCAGCGGGTTCGCGGATAACGCGACGGGAGGAGCAACGATGAAACGTCGTCTGACGATCGGATTCGCGTTGGCCGTGCTCTGCGCCGCGTCCTCGGTCGCGGAGGCCCGGCCGCCGACGGTCATGAACTCTCCCGGCTATGACAGGCGATTGCAGGAGAGCAGGTCGCAATTGGGCAGTTCTCCGACGACCACGACGCCTGCGAATGCGCCCGTTGCGTCTCCCAAGCGCAGCAAGAAGAAGCACACGAACTGAGGCGCGGCTTTGGGTGTGAGTTGGACGGCTGAGACCACATCTTCAGTCGTCGTCCCGGCCTAGCGCGCAATTGCGCGCGGGGGGCCGGGACCCATAACCACCGAATTGCATTTGGCGAAGACTCGCGGTTACCAGTCTCGCCCCACAACTACCCCTTGGGGTGATGGGTTCCGGCCCCCCGCGCGCAATTGCGCGCTAGGCCGGGACGACCAGCGGAGTTTGTAGCTGCTGCCGAGACTCAGCCCTTCTTAGCGGGCTTGCTCGGCGTCGGGCTGAACAGCTTCTTGATGTCGTTCAAACCATCCGACAGCCGCGGCCATTCGCAGGAGAACGAGCCCTTGGTGCAGGGCGCGCCCTTCGGCCGCGGCCGCGCGTCGCCGATGGCGGCCTGCTGGACTTTCGGCCGCTCGACCGGCACCGGCACGCGCTCGACCTCGGTTCGCAACGCGACCCGCTGGAGCTGCTGCACCTGTTGTTCCTGCTGCTCGCGCTGCTGGCGCGCGGTGGCCTGCGCGGCTTCATTGCTGCGGCGCTGATTGGCGAGATAGGCGGTGTAGGCTTCGTCGATCTTCTTCTGCTCCTCCGGCGTCGGATTGGGGCCGGCGATATCGAAGGTGCGGTCCTGGAGGAAATCGTAATAGGAATAGCCGCCGCCTGCCTTGCGCCGGCCGGCGAATTTGGCGTTGCAGTCGGCAAGCGCAGCCGTCTTCTCGGATTTGGTCGTGGCTTTTTCGGCGGCGTCGGCGCAGGCCTCGAAGTCAACAGGCGCGCGCTTCCACCATTGTGCCTGGGCATGCGACGGCGCCAGCAGGAAAAATCCTGCTGCGGCAACCACAAGCGCCGCACGACGCGATGCAACTACGTCCGACATTCTACGAGAGCATTCCTTGCAAAACTCAACCCGAACTGAGTCGGGCTGATTTTTGCCCCTTTATGGCCGGCTTGTCACCCATGGAACCCGGGAATTTCATGACTGCGATGCTGACATTTTTTGCTTGACGTGGCGCAGGAGTCACAGCGTCACTTCATCCTGCGGTCGCCTCATTGGCGACGCCAAGAAAACGAAGTGGAAACGCCTGATGCTGCTGCCCCTGTCCGATGTGCCGCGCTGGTACGCCGAGCGCAAACCGCAAGGCACGATCGCCGTCCGTCACGGGCAGGATACGCTGACATGGGACGCGCTGGAGCGCGGCGCCAATCGGCGCGCGCGGGCGTTCATGGCCAAGGGCGTCAGGCCCGGCGACTTCGTCGCGATCGGTTTGCCCAACGGCAATGCGTTCTTCGAGACCTCGTTTGCGGTGTGGAAATGCGGGGCGACGCCGACCTCGCTGTCATGGCGGCTGCCGCGCGGCGAAGCCGCCGCGGTGCTCGACATCTTGAAGCCGGCGCTGGTGGTTGGCGGCGAAGTCGACTGGAACGCGCCGAACCGACTGCCCGCGGATTTCGTGCCGGAAGGCTTTTCGGACGAGCCGCTCACCGCACCGGTGGCGCGCTATTGGAAAGCCATGACCAGCGGCGGATCGACCGGCCGCCCGAAGGTGATCCTCGATCACCAGCCGGCGGTGACCGACACCATCGCCGCGCCGCCGCTCAACATCCCCTTCGGGGTCTCGCTGCTCAATCCCGGTCCGCTCTACCACAACGCGCCGTTCATCGTGTCGCACTACGCGCTGTTCACCGGCGGCCAGCTCACCGGGCTTACCAGGTTCGACGCCGAGGAGACGCTGCGGCAAATCGCGCAAGAGCGCGTGCAATGGGTCAATTTCGTGCCGACCATGATGCACCGGATCTGGGCGCTGCCGGAGAGCGTGCGCAACGCCTACGACGTCTCGAGCCTTCAGACCGTGTTTCATATGGCTGCACCCATGCCGCCCTGGCTGAAGGAAAACTGGATCGCCTGGCTTGGACCTGACAGGGTCTGGGAGCTCTATGGCGGCACCGAACGCCAAGGCTCCTGCGTCATATCAGGCACGGAATGGCTGACGCATAAAGGCTCGGTCGGCAAGATCGGCGAGACGGCGAAGCTGCGCATCATCGGCGAGGACGGCAACGACGTCGCGCCGGGCGATAGCGGCGAGATCTATTTCCTCAACAATGACGGCAAGGATGCCACCTATCACTATCTCGGCGCCGAGCCGAAGCGCCGCGCCGACGGCTGGGAATCGCTCGGCGACATCGGCAGGCTGGACGCGGAAGGCTACCTCTATCTCGGCGACCGCCTCGCCGACATGGTGCTGCGCGGCGGCGCCAACATCTATCCCGCCGAGGTCGAAGCCGCTGTCTCCGAGAGCCCCGGCGTGCGCTCCTGCGTGGTGGTGGGATTGCCTGATCCGGAATTGGGCCAGCGCGTGCACGCCATCATCGAGCCGGAGGGCGATGCGGACGGTCAGGCCATCGCCGACGGCATGGCGGATTTCCTCAAGGACCGGCTCAGCCGCTACAAGCATCCGGAGAGCTTCGAGATCGTCACCGCCCCGCCGCGCGACGATTCCGGTAAAGTTCGCCGCACCCTGTTGCGCGACGAGCGCGCGGCGTGGCTGGAGGAGGGGCGCGCCTTCCGGATTTGGCCGGCGAAGGCAAGGGTGGACGCCGATTAAGAGAATTCACGGGAAGGACTGAGATTATGACCATTACCATCGCCGCAAACGCCGTGCTGAAGCCGCCGGCCGAGATCATCGAGGGTTTTCGCGGTGCGCCGACCTCGGTCATTTCCGACAATCTCGGCCGGCTGCCGGGCGCCGTCGGGCTCAAGCCCTATCACCGAGGCGCCAAGCTGGTGGGCACGGCCTTCACGGTCCGCACCCGTCCTGGCGACAATCTTGCCATCCACCGCGCGCTCGAGCTGGTGGGCCCCGGCGACGTCATCGTGGTCGATGGCGGCGGCGATGAGACCCGCGCGCTGGTGGGCGAGATCATGAAGAATATCGCGCAATGGTGCAAAGCCGAAGGCTATGTCATCGACGGCGCGATCCGCGACGTCGCGGCGTTCGCGGCCGACGACTTTCCCTGCTACGCCCGCGCGGTGATCCACCGCGGCCCCTACAAGAACGGCCCCGGCGAGATCAACGTGCCTGTTTCGATCGGCGGCAGCGTGATCTCGCCCGGCGACATCGTCGTCGGCGACGAGGACGGCGTGGTGTCGTTTGCCGCCGCCGGTGCCGCGGCGCTGCTGGACGCCGTGCGCGCCCAGGTCGCGCGCGAGGAGGAGACGCTGAAGGCGATCTGCGAAGGCCGTTATCAGGGCTCGTATGGCAAATCCTGATCAGAGAAAAAGAAGGGGAGGATGGCGTGAGCCAGAAGGACGAATTCCACAATCTCGACGACACAGCCGACGGATTGTTTCGCGAGCTCGCGGCAGGCGTGACCACGCGCATCTTCTCCGGCGAGCAGGCCATGCTGTCGGTGGTGACCCTGGCGCCGCATGCGCAAGGCACGCTGCACCATCATCCCGAGGAGCAATGGGGCGTGCTGCTCGACGGCTCCGCCATCCGTGTCCAGGGCGATGAGGAGATTGCCGTGAAGAAGGGCGATTTCTGGCGCACGCCCGGCAACGTGCCGCACACCATGCGCGCCGGCCCCGACGGCGCTCGCGTGCTGGACATCTTCAGTCCGCCGCGGCCAGAATACAGAAAAGCGGGATCCGGTTTCGGAACGACCTAAAGCGCCAAGAGCAAAAGCCGGGCGCGAGAAAACAGGGGAGGGATACCATGACGATCACACGACGGACGCTGCTCGCAGCGCCGGCTATTCTCGCGATGACGCCGGCGTTGGCGCAGGCTTCAAAAATCACGCTGGTGGTGCCGTTTCCGCCGGGCGGATCGACCGATGCGATGGCGCGGCTGCTCCAGAGTCATCTGCAAACCAAGCTCAACCGCATCGTCATCGTCGAGAACAAGTCGGGCGCCGCCGGCGCGCTCGGTGCGGCGCAGGTCGCCAAGAGCCCGCCTGATGGCTCGACGTTCCTGGTCACCTTCGATTCCCACGCGGTGATCCCGTCCATCCTCGACAAGCCGCCGGTCGATGTCGAGCGCGAGCTGATGCCGGTGTTGCTGGTCGGCACCGCGCCCTACGTGATCGCCGCCGGTGCCGGCCGACCCTACAAGAGCTTTGCCGACGTGGTGGCGGCCTGCAAGGCGACGCCGGGCGCGGTGAAATATGCCTCCGTCGGCATCGGCACGCTCGGCCATCTCGCCATGACCGTGCTCGGCAACAAAGCCGGCGTCGAGATCATGCACGTGCCCTATCGCGGCGGTGGCCCCGCGATGAACGACGTGCTCGGCGGCCATGTCGATCTGATCGCGGGATCGGCGGCGCTGGTAGCAGCCCAGCTCGGCACCAACATGCTGCGTCCGATCCTGCAACTCGGCCGCGAGCGGCTGCCGGGCCTGCCGGAGACGCCGACCGCGATCGAGGCCGGCTTTCCGGATTTCGAGACGCTGGCCTGGTGGGGCATCTTCGCGCCCACGGGTACGCCGCCGGACATCGTCGCTGGCCTCGCGACGGCGTCCAAGGAGATTTTGAGCGAGCCCGCGACCGCGGCGCAGCTCAAGGAGACCCAGCAGATGACGCTGCTGCTCGAGGATGGTCCCGCCTTCAAGACCTTCTTCGACAAGCAGGTGGCCATCTGGGGCAAGGTGGTGAAGGACAACAATATCAGGGCATGAGGCTGTCCGGCTGGCGTTTGCATTGATCGAGGTGAGGGCTTCCGATCCCGCCTCCGCTTTGATATGAAGCCCCGGTAATCCGCTCTGCGGGTTCCGCGGTCCCGTAGCTCAGCCGGATAGAGCGACGGTTTCCTAAACCGTAGGTCGCATGTTCGAGTCATGCCGGGATCGCCAGTTTTTCAGTGAGCAATCGTCGCGTTTGCCACGCTTGTCGGCGCAAAAATTGCTAGAAGCGCGAAGCTTTCTTCCTGGCCCGGACTGACTGCCGGCCCGCCTCACCGCCCCATCCGGAGACCACGATGCCTTTCGACTTGATCCTGCGCGGCGGCCGTGTGGTCGACCCGTCCCAGAAGCTCGATGCCGTGACCGATGTCGCCTTTTCCGGCGGAAAGGTCGCTGCGATCGGCGCCGGGCTCAAGGCCGATCCGGGCACCGATGTGCGCGATGTGTCACGCTACATCGTGACGCCGGGGCTGATCGATCTCCACACCCATGTCTATTGGGGCGGCACTTCTCTCGGCATCGATGCCGAGGAATTCTGCCGTCTCTCCGGCGTCACCACCGCGGTCGATACCGGCAGCGCGGGGCCCGGCAATTTCGCGGGCTTCCGCAAGCATGTGATCGAGCCAAGCCAGGTCCGCATTCTCGCTTATCTGCACGTCTCGCATGCCGGCATTTTCGGCTTCTCGCACCGGATCATGGTCGGCGAGAGCGAGGAGCTGCGGCTGATGAATCCGATCGAGGCAGCCAAGGTGGCCGACGCCAACCGCGACCTCATCGTCGGCATCAAGGTGCGCGTCGGTCTGCACTCCTCGGGCACGTCGGGCGTCGTGCCGCTCGACATCGCGCTCGAGGTCGCGAACGAGGTCGGCATGCCGCTGATGGCGCATATCGATCATCCGCCGCCGAGCTACGAGGAGGTGCTGGCGCGCCTGCGCCCCGGCGACGTGCTCACGCACGCGTTCCGGCCCTTCCCCAACACGCCCGCGACCGCGCAGGGCACGGTGAAGCGGGCGGTGCTCGACGCCCGAGAGCGCGGCGTGCTGTTCGACATCGGCCACGGCAAGGGCTCGTTCGCGTTCAAGACCGCGCGTGCCATGCTCGCCAACGGCTTCTATCCGGACACCATCTCGTCCGACATTCATCAGCTCTGCATCGACGGCCCGGCCTTCGACCAAGTAACGACCCTGTCGAAATTCCTGTGCATGGGCATGCCGCTGTCCGACGTCATCGCAACCTCGACCGTCAACGCCGCGATGGCGCTGCGGCGGCCCGAACTCGGCAGCCTCAAGCCGGGCAGCGTCGGCGACGCCACGCTGATCTCGATCAAGCAAGGCCAGTTCGACTATGAGGACGTCGTCGGCGAGCACCTGATCGGTGACCGCAAGATCGTCTCCGAAGGCGTCGTGATCGGCGGCCGCTGGTGGCATCCGAATTGAGCGGTGCTAGCCCTGCTCGCGATAGAATTGCAGCAGGCGGCTGCCTGCCGGCGAGAGCCAGTCGGGCGCACCCGTGATGTAGCCCTCGACCTGTCCGCTCGTTCCGACCAGATAGGTGACGGGCATCCCGACAAGCCTGAAATTCCCGGCCGATGATTCCGTGATTGCGCCGTACGCGTCGACGTAGCAGGCGAGGTTTCGCACGGCCAGGCCGCCGAGGAATGCGCGGATTTTTCGCAAGTCCTTCGTATCGGTGCAGATCGCGAGAACGTCGACCCGGTTAGGCTGCGATCCCGCGAGGCTTGCGAGCGCGGGCAGATCGAGCCGGCAGGCCGCGCACCATGTCGCCCAGAAATTGACCAGCGAGATGTGTCCCGGCTTTGCCGTCGCAACGACATCCCTGCCATTGAGGTCCTGAAGTCGGAGCGGAGCCATCGGCGCACGAGGCCGCACGACCGTGAACTGGTTGCGGCCGCTCTCGAGCACCGGAGGCCAGGACTGGTCGCCGCTTTGCGCACGGCTTGCGCACAGGGATGCAATGAGCGCGGGCGCGGCCATCAGGAGCGATCGCTTGGATAGCGCCGTGCCGGGCGCGCGAGGCTTATCATGCATGAATATAAGCCCAGCCCTTGAGTTGCAGATCGACCACGCGTCCGATCCCGAACGGGACGAGGCTCGCGCCCGATATCAGCGGAATGGAGATCTGCTCCTTGGCTTCCGCGATCGCTTTTGACGACGCGCACATGCTGTAGGCGAGGTTGGGCAGTGACTGCCGCAGCGTCGCGAGCGGCTCGACGAGCGGAGTCCTGTCCGCCCGGAAGACGTCGATGCCCTTGCCGTTGGCGACGACCTCGATCAGCAATCTCGCACCCCTCTCGGCAAAATGCTTGGAGAGGTTGGCCGAATAGCTGATCGCATGACCCATGACATAGGGCTCGTTGCTGTCGATCAGGATCACGACGCCCTCGGTGAGACGATCCTCCCTGGCGGCGGCTGTGCCGCCAGCCGTGAGGATCGACGCGGCTGCGAGCAGGCCCCTGCGGGACCATCCGTTGGCTGGAATCATGGCTGCCGCGGCCAGCTGCTCAGAACTGACGCGGCGCAATCGGCGCCTTGCGGCCGCGTCCCCACAGCACGAACGAGCTGAGCGCGAGCAGGACGACATTGAGCGGTGTCGTCGCGGCTTCGCCACGCGAGACATGGAAGACGAATGCGAAGACCTGCAGCACGCTACAGCCCAGCGCGGCCAGCACCGTCAGTCGCGGCAGAATCCCCGTCAGAGCCGGCAGCAGAATGCCGATGCCGCCGGCGAGATCGACCAAGGCGACGGAGCGAACGAACGTTTCGGAATACTCGCCCGCAAATGGCATCATCGCGGCCAGCTGGGGAATAGGCGTGAGCAGCTTGATCAGGCCGGCCGAGACGAAGACGAAGGCGAGAAGGACCTGTGCGGCCCAGAGCCCGATGCGAAGGGCGCGGCCGGGAGCGGCGGTCTCAAAGGTCGTGGCAGACATGGTGGTTCTCCAGGGGTGTGGGGTTGCCACCATTGATAATTTCCATTCGTTTGATCAATATAGGTTCTGGGATGGGTTCATTTCTCCAATGTTGATGATTCGATGGATACTCTGGTCAGTATGAGGGTGTTTTGCCTGGTCGCCGAGCTGAAGAGCTTCGCGGCCGCAGCCCAGCGCCTGCGCATCTCCCCCGCGATGGCGAGCAAGCATGTGATGCAGCTGGAGAAGCGGCTGGGGACCCGGCTGCTCAACCGGACCAGCCGGCGGGTCAGCCTGAGCGAAAGCGGTGCGCTCTATTTCGAGCAGGCCAGTCAGATGCTGGATTCGCTCGACGAGGTCGAGGCTGCCGTCAGCAATGCGACCGTCGTTCCGCGCGGCACGCTGCGGCTGACCGCGCCAGTGTGGATGGCAAACACGATCTTCGCGGGTGTGTTGGCGGACTACCAGGCGCGCTATCCGGAGGTGCGCCTCGACGTCGATCTCAGCGGACGGATGGTTAATCTGGTCGAGGAGGGATTCGATCTCGCACTTCGCGCGACCGGCGCGCCCGACGAGGCGCTGATCGCGCGGCACATCACCAACGTCCCGTTCTATCTCGTTGCCGCTCCTGCCTACATCAAACGTGCGGGCCGCCCGGCGACCTTCGCCGATCTCTCCGGCCAGGCTTTGCTGCACTACGCGCTTTATCCCGGCGAGAGCTTCTCCTTCCAGGGCGAACACGGCACCGAGACCATCAAGCTCGATTCGGTGCTGCGCAGCGCCAACGAAAGGCTGCTGCAGATGGCCGCGCTGGCAGGTATGGGCCTCGCCTTCCTGCCGAAATGGCTGGTCGCCGAGGACATCGCCGGCGGACGTCTCGAACACCTCATGCCCGGGCAAGTCATCTTCGAGGCAAAGCTGCTCGCGGTCTATCCGAGCCGCAAATACCTCTCCGCGAAGGTGAGGACTTTCATCGACTTCATCGCCGCCGACAAGCGGATGAAGTAACGGCTACAGCGACCTGATTACAGCGACCTCGCGATCAACAGCTTCATGATCTCGTTCGTGCCGCCATAGATCTTCTGGATGCGGGAATCGATGAAGATGCGCGAGATCGGATATTCCTGCATGTAGCCGTAACCGCCGAACAGCTGGAGGCATTCGTCGGCGGTCTCGACCTGCTTCTCCGAGCACCAGTATTTCGCCATCGACGCCGTGACGGTGTCGAGGTCCTTGGCGACCAGCCGCTCGATGCACCAGTCGACGAAGACGCGCGCGATCATCGCTTCGGTCTTGCGCTCGGCGAGCTTGAAGGCGGTGTTCTGGAAATCCATCAGCGGCTTGCCGAACGCCTTTCGCTCCTTGGTGTAGTCGACGGTGAGTTTTATCGCGCGCTCCATCGCGGCGACCGCGCCGACGGCGAGCGCGAGGCGCTCCTGCGGCAATTGCTGCATCAGCTGCACGAAGCCCTGGCCTTCCTCGCCGCCGAGCAAATTGTCTGGCGGGACCGCGACGTTGTCGAAGAACAGCTCGGACGTGTCGGAGGCATGCAGGCCGATCTTGTCGAGGTTGCGCCCGCGCTTGTATCCATCCGCGCCTGAGGTTTCGACCACGATCAGCGAAATGCCCTTGGCGCCGACATCGCCGGTGCGCGCGACCACGATCACGAGATCGGCGGCCTGGCCGTTGGTGATGAAAGTCTTCTGTCCGTTGATGACGTAGGAATTGCCCTGCTTCCTGGCGGTGGTCTTGACGGCCTGCAAATCCGAGCCGGTGCCGGGCTCGGTCATGGCGATGGCGCCGACCATCTCGCCCGAGGCCATCTTCGGCAGCCAACGCTTCTTCTGCTCCTCGGAGCCGTAATTGAGGATGTAGTGGGCGACGATGGCGCTGTGCACGGAGACGCCGGTCGTCAGCTCCGGTACCGTGCTTTCGAGGTCGTCGAGCACGGCGGCGTCATAGGCGAAGGTCGCGCCGAGGCCGCCATATTCCTCCGGCACGCTCGCCAGCAGCGCGCCCATCTCGCCGAGCCCGCGCCAGGCAAAGCGGTCGACCATCTTCTGCTCGCGCCATTTTTCGGCATGCGGGGCCAGATCCTTGGCAAGGTATTTCCGGAACTGGTCGCGGAAGATTTCGAGCTCTTCGGTCATCCAGGAGGAGCGGTAGGACATGGAAACCTCGGTTGATGCAGTGTTCCGGCTTGGTAGGCCAGTCGGCAGCGGCAATTATTGTGTTTTCAGGCTGCGCCGGTGACGCTACCAAGGCGGCCGGAGTAGCGTCTGTCGGAATGGTTGATCTTGGCCGTCAAAACCAAAGAGCTCAAGCTCGACATCGAGCGCATCGGCACGGTCTCGGCGATCCTGATACAGCCGGACAATGCGCGCGCCTGTTACGTGCTGGCCCATGGTGCCGGCGCAGGGATGCGGCATGCATCCATGGACAAGATTGCGGAGGGGCTCGCTGCTCGCGGCATCGCGACTTTCCGCTTCAATTTTCCCTACATGGAGAACAAGCTGGGCCGTCCCGACCAGCCGGCGGTCGCCCATGCCACGATCCGCGCGGCAGTCGAGGAAGCCGCGCGGCTCTGCCCAGGTGTGAACCTTGTCGCGGGCGGAAAATCCTTCGGCGGGCGCATGACATCGCAGGCGCAGTCCAAGACGCCGCTGCCTGATGTCAAAGGGCTCGCCTTCCTCGGCTTTCCCCTGCACGCCGACAAGAAGCCGTCGACGGAGCGCGCCGAGCACCTGGCCCGTGTCGAGATCCCGATGCTGTTCCTGCAAGGCACCCGCGACGGGCTCGCCGATCTCGGCCTCCTCAAGCCCGTCATCGCCGCTCTTGCCCCGAAAGCGACGCTGCACGAGGTCGAAGGCGGCGATCACTCCTTCGCGGTGCTCAAAAGGTCCGGCCGCAGCAATGAGGAGGCGCTTGCGGAGGTGCTTGATGCGCTGGTGGTCTGGATCGACAAGCTCGCCTGAAATCTCACGACGAATAAAGCCCTTTGTCGCGCGCTTTCTGGATCGCGAGGGCGGCGATCAGGTCGAGCGTTGGCGTGGACAGGCCGGCGGTGCGCGCGAAGGCTTGGGGCGCCTTCACCAGGACGTCGATCTCCATGGCGCGGCCGAGCTCGTAATCCTGCAGCAGCGACGGCTTGTGATTGGGGGCGGGGCCGCTGCGTGATACGCGCTTGACCTCGGGGATGAAGTGCTGGGCGATCTCGTTGGCCTCGTTCAGCATCCGCGGGATAACCTCGGCGAACGCAGGATCGTCGCGCACGCCGCGCGCGGTCTGGCCGGTGAGCAGGCACAGCACCGACAACGACATGTTGGTCAGCAGCTTTGACCAGATCGCCTCGCGGATCTCGGCGACCGGCGGCGATTCCAGCCTCGCGTCTGTGAAGACACCGCGCAGCGTCGTGATGCGCTCGCAATTGCGATCGTCGCATTCGCCGATCAGCAGGCGGTTGCGGTCCGGCGTCAGGTTCTGCACCACACCGGGCGCGATCACCTCATTGGAGGAGAAGACCACGCCGCCGACGATCCGCTCCTTCGGAATGCAGGCGCGCAAGCGCCCGCCCGGGTCGAGGAACGAGATGTCGGGCGGAGTCGGGTGTCGCGGCGGCAGGCCGATCCCGTACCACCAGGGAATGCCGTTCTGCGCGAACACGATGGCGGTGTCGTCCTGCAGCAGCGGCTTGAGACTGGAGACCAGCCCGGTCAGCGCGGTTGCCTTCAAGGTGCTGATCACGACGTCCTGGGGGCCGAGCTGGGCCGGATCGCCGGAGGCGTTCACCTTGGCGGAGACCTCGGAATCGCCGACGCGCAGCTTGAGGCCGTTGGCCCGGACCGCCTCCAGGTGGGCGCCGCGCATCACGCACGAGACCTCGTGGCCGGCGCGGGCCAGCCTGACCGCGAGATGGCTGCCGACGGCGCCCGCGCCGAAAATGCAGATGCGCATGTAATGTCCGTCCCTGATCCCTTGATGCCGCCCCGCGACAGCATGACACAAGCCGCCATGCGATGGACGCGGCTGCCCTACGCTCGAAAGATATGGATCAAGGTGCGGAGCCTCGGTCATAGTGCGCGCCAAACAAACGAGCGGAGGAACACCAATGACCGACAGCCCCGTCCTGTGGACCCTGGACGCGCGTGGGGTTGCGACCGTCACGTTGAACCGGCCGGAGGTCAACAACGCCTATGACGGCGCATTGATCGCGGGCGTGCTTGCGGCCATGGACGATCTCGGCAGCAAGCCCAACCTTCGCGTCGTCGTGCTCCGGGGTAATGGCAAGCATTTCCAGGCCGGCGCCGACCTCAAATGGATCAACGGCGTCCGGCCGCAATCGACTGAGGCGAACGAGGCCGCGTCGCGTGCGACGTTCGAGGCCGTGCAGCGGCTCAACACGCTGCCGATCCCGACGGTTGCGCTAGTGCAGGGCGGCTGCTTCGGCGGCGGCACCGGCGTGATCGCAGCCTGCGACGTCGTGATCGCGGCCGACAACGCCCTGTTCTCGATCACCGAAGTGCGCTGGGGCCTGACCGCGGCCATCATCATCCCGCAGCTCTGCGATGCCATCGGCGTACGGCAAGTCCGCCGCTACGCGCTGACAGGTGAACGTTTCGGTGCCGAGGACGCCCGCCGCATCGGCCTCGTCCACGAGGTCGTGCCGCTCGCCGATCTCGAGGCCGCCGGCGCCAAGGTGGTCGAGCAGTTGCTTGCCAACGGACCGGAGGCGATGGCCGAGACCAAGCGGCTGGCGCTGGAGAGCTCGTTCGGCGGCATGGCGGTGGACGATGCGGCTTACACTCGGCTCGTGCAGCTGCATTCGCTGAAGCGCCAGAGTGCGGAAGCCGCGGAGGGGCTGGCGTCGTTCGCGGAGAAGCGCGCGGCGAATTGGAGTGGCGGCAAGGCCTGAGCGCGCCGCTCAGCAGCAATTCGATACGATCTGCATCGTGCACCATCCCAAATCTTGCCCACGGGACCGATTCGAATCCCCGTAATTCCGCGGGGCCGTCCTTAAGAGTTCAATCATTCCCGGCCATTATGGTTACGACAATTGTCACGCCATGGTGTCGAATGCACAGAGAAGTTCTGGGGTTTTGGAAGGCTGGATCGATCGTCGCGGCGGCAACGCTGCTGGTCCTGCATCCGGTTGCCGCTTCACCTCGGCTGGTCTCTCTGGCGTTCAATTCCCAGCTTGGGAGCCCCCAGCAGATCGGGGCGGATGAGTTTCGCCAGAAGCTGGTGGCATTGCCCGGCAAGCCCATCGTGATCGATCAGCGCGCCACCAATGCGCTCGGGAGCGAGAACGCCATTCTCGCAGCGACGCAGTCCGGCGCCGTCGATATGGCGGTGCTGTCGGGTTCGGTGGTCAGTGCGGTCGTCCCCGAACTCGGCGTGTTCGACATTCCCTTCCTGTTTCGCGATACGGCTCACGCCAAGGCCGTGGCGCAAGGTCCGGCCGGCGCGGCAATCGCCGCCAAATTCGGCGATAAGGGGCTGACCCTGCTGGCGATTGGCCGACAGGGCTTCCGCAACGTCACGAATTCAAAACGGCCCGTTCGTAGCCCCGACGATATCAAGGGTCTGAAGATTCGTGTCATCCCGAACCCGATCTATCAGATGACGTTCAAGGCGCTCGGTGCCGAAGTGGTCCCGATGGAATTTCCGCTGGTCTATACCGCGCTCAAGGACGGCCGGCTCGATGGGCAGGAAAATCCGGTGCCGACCATTGCCGGCTCGCGTCTCTATGAAGTCCAGAAATACCTCACATTGACCGGCCACTTCTTCGCGCCGGTCGTGTTCATCGCCAACCGGGCCATGTTCGAGCAGCTCACTCCGGCCGACCAGGCAACGTTGATCGCGCAGGCAAAGGCGGGAGCGGAGGCGACATGGCAGGCGAAGCTCGATGCCGCGTCGCTCGAGCAGGTGCGCAGCGGCGGCATGGACGTGATCGAGAAATTCGATCGCCAACCCTTCGTCGACGCGGTCAAGCCGCTCGATCAGGAATTCGAGAAGCGGTTCGGCAAGGATCTGCTCGCCACCATCCGGTCCACCCAGTAAGAATTTCGGGATCCCATGAAATTATCGCACATGATGTCCCGGGTCGGCATCCGTCCGCGCGTGTTTGGCGGTTTCGCGCTGGTTCTCAGCTTCCTGATCCTGCTGGCGGGCTTTGCCGTGGTCCAGGTCGAGCGGATCGGCGGAACGGTCAATGACCTCGTTACCAGCGCTGCTGGCGACGCGGGCATGTCACAGGCGCGTGCCGCGCTTTTGGAAGCGAACTCGGCGGTCGAGAAATTCATCCGAACCTGGAATGTCGGCGACAAGGATGCCGCAGCCAAGGCGATCGACGGCGTGGGCAAACTGGCCGATCAGGCCGATCGGCAATTCGGCAAGCTGCAAGCGATCGCGGAAGGCATCGGCCCGGTCAAGACGGCGCTCGAAACCTATCGTTCGTCGTTCACCGCGGCGGCGGATGCCGCGGATCGGCTGCGCGCCGCCACCACGAAGACCGACGCCCAGGGCGCGGCCGCCGGTCTCAATGTCAGCGGCATTCAGGTTGCGCTCGCCAATCGCTCGGATGACGCGGAACGGCTTGTCAACCCGATGCGGCTGGCCGGCGTCGTCGACGCGCTGCGCGTCACCGTGATGCGCTATGGCTCCACTTTGTCGACAGGCGATGCCGACGACGCCAGACAGGCGTTGTCCTACGCCCAGTTGGCGATCGCAGACACCGAGGCTGAGCTGGCGACGGCGGACGCCCCCAAATTGAAGACACTGGTCGCAGCACTCAAGACCGCGATCGCCGCCGACACGACGGCGCTCGAAGAGGTCATCAAGGTTGCCGCCGATCTACGCGCCAGGCAGGCCGAACTGAAGAAGGCGAGTGCGGCGATCGACGATCAGGTCAACAAGATCAATGCGAAGCTCGGCACCGTGCGCGCCGAGCAGGGTGACAAGACCTCGGCAGCGGTCGATCAAACCAAACAGACCGTCATCGCGACCGCGGCCGGCGCGCTGCTGCTGGGAGCGGTGCTCGCATGGCTGATCGGCGCCAGCGTATCCGGCCCGATTCGCGGCATGACAGACCGGATGCAATCGCTGGCGGCGGGCGAGCTCGATGATCCCATTCCGGGCGGCGAATCGCGCGACGAAATCGGCCGCATGGCGCGTGCCGTCGAGGTGTTCCGCGAAAACGCACTGGCGGTTCGTCGTATGGAAGGCGAAGCCACGGCACAGCGCGAAGCTACCGAGGCCGACCGTGCCCGCATGATGTCTGATCTTGCCGGCCGCTTCGAGCAGGGCATGCAGGGGGTGATTGCCGGTGTCGGTGGTCGCGCCGACGACATGGGGCGCAGCGCCGAGGAGTTGGCAAAGGTCGCCGAGCGTGGTCGCGGGCTCGCCGAAGCGGTCGCGACCCGCGCCGAGCAGGCATCGATGAACGTGCAGACCGTCGCCTCCGCCACCCAGCAGCTCGCGGCCTCGATCCGCGAAATCTCGAGCCAGGTGCATCGCTCCGTCGCGGTCTCGAACCGGGCCACCGACGAGACCAACCGCACCTCCGATTTGATCCATGGGCTCTCGGACGCAGCCGAAAAGATCGGCACCATCATTCAATTGATTCAGGCCATCGCCAGTCAGACCAATCTGCTGGCACTGAACGCGACCATCGAAGCGGCCCGCGCCGGTGACGCCGGCCGGGGCTTCGCGATCGTCGCCAGCGAGGTCAAGAGTCTCGCCACCCAGACAGCGCAGGCGACCGAGCAGATCGCCAGCCAGATCGCGACGATCCAGAGTGCGACCGGCCAATCGGTCCAGGCGATCAAGCAGTTCGGCACCACCGTCAAGGAAATGGCCGACATCGCCACCGCGATCGCCGCGGCGGTCGAAGAGCAGGGCGCGGCAACGGGCGAAATCGCCCGCAACGTCGAAGAGGCGGCCAACGGCACCACGGCGGTGACGCAGGAAATCGGTCAGGTGCGCGCGGTGGCGGGCGAGACCGACGCCGGTGCCGAAGCCGCTCTTACGGTCGCGGCGGCCCTCAAGCAGCAGGCGGATTCAATGAAGTCGAACGTCGACGATTTCCTCCACACCATCCGCTCGGCGGCCTGAATTCCCGGAGAAATCGGCGACGGCGCCGGTGCAAACGAAACGGGCCTTACAGCACCGGCAACAGCGAACTCTTCAATTCGCGCAATAGCGCCTGAACCGCTGCAGCCTGGACCCGTCGCTCGGGAATGGTGGCCTTGACCCATAGATCGGGGATTGGAAAATCCGGCAACACGACCTGCAACGTGCCTTGGCGTAGGGCCTCTTCCGCAAGGTAGTGCGAGATGAAGGCGATGCCGTTGCCGGCGATCGCGCTCTTCACGAGCACGTGGCCCTCGTTCGAACTCAACAGCGGGCGGACCTGAACGGTGATACGGTCGCGCGGCCCGTCGAACACCCAGTCCGGGCCGGTGGGAAGAAAACTCAGGCAACGATGATCGACGAGATCGCGCGGGTGGCGCGGCATGCCGTGCGCGCTGACATAGGACGGCGACGCGCACAACAGGCGCTTCAATCGGCACAGGGGTTCGTCGACCACGCCGCCGAAGGAATGCGGGAATGCGCCGATGGCGATATCGAAGCCTTCGGTTACCGGATCGACGGGGCGGTCGATCAGCACGATCTCGAGTTTCAGCTTCGGGTTTTGGGTCTGGAACGCGCTGAACACATCGGCAAGCCGGGCGATGGTCAGCGATGTCGGTGCCTTGATACGCAAATGATCGATAAGATCATGTCCTTTCTCGCCCATGCGCGACAGGAGATCGCCGACATCGGCGACCACGCTCCGCGCCCTCTGGACATATTCCTGGCCGGCCGCGGTCAGCCGCAATTGCCGCGTCGAGCGATGAAACAGCGGCGTGCCGATCCGCGCCTCCAATTGGGTGACCCGCTTTGCGACCACCGAAGTTGCGACATTGAGTTTTCTCGCCGCGGCGGAAAATCCGGCGGCGTCCGCGGTGGCGAGGAAGGCTTGGAGGTTCACGAGGACGTCCATTTTTCACCTTTCTCGATTCGCGAAAGCTGATCGCGTATTTTGGTGGATTGTAGCCCGGCACGCGTTAATTCATAGTCGGCTTAAGCAAGAGATTTCGGGAGCAGAACGCGCCATGCAGGCCATGACCATCGAAGAACCGGCGCGCCATGTGCCGATCTATGGCGAATACGAAGTGGTCGTGCTCGGCGGCGGTCCGGCCGGCATCGTGGCGGCGGCCTCAGCTGCGCGCGCTGGGCGGAAGACGTTGCTGATCGAGCGCTACGGCTTTCTCGGTGGCATGGGCACCGCGGCCGGCGTCACCAATTTCTGCGGCCTGCACGGCAATGTTTACGGTGAGGCCCACCGGCTGGTGCAGGGCATGGCGTCCGAGCTGCTGGCGCGGATCGATCGCTTGAACGGCCTCAATGCGCCGCATCTGATTCTCGGCAAGGTCTTCGCCCAGGCTTACGACACCGCCGCCTACAAGATCGCGGCCGACCAGCTGCTCGCCAGCCACAAGGTGCACATCCTTTTCCACGCGCTCGGTGCCGGCGTCGTGATGGGCAACGATCGGCGCATCGATGCGCTGATGGTCGAGACCAAGGGCGGCCGGCAGGCGGTGCGATCGGAGATCTTCATCGATTGCTCCGGCGACGGCGATCTCGCGGTCTGGGCCGGCGCGCCGTTCGAATTCGGCGACGAGCACGGCCATCCGATGTATCCTTCGATGATGCTCCGTCTCAACGGCATCGATCCCGCGAAGGCCGGCGATGCCTGGCGCACCATCCCGCAATTGATGGAGAAGGCCACCGCCGCCGGCACCCACACATTCCCGCGCAAAAGTGCGATCGTCCGGCCGCAGAAATCCGGCATCGAATGGCGGGTAAACTTTACGCAAGTGGCGCGCGAGGACGGCCATGCCATCAACGGCATCGAGCCTGACGATCTCACCCGCGGCGAGATCGAGGGCCGCAAGCAAGCGCTCGCCGCATTCGAATTCCTGCGCACCGTGCCGGGCTTTGAAAAATCCTACATCGTCGACCTGCCGCCGCAGCTCGGCATCCGCGAAACCCGCCGCATCAATGGCGGCTATCAGCTCAGCGGCGAGGACGTGCTCGGCTGCGCCTCGTTTGAGGATTCCATCGGGGTCAATGGCTGGCCGATCGAGGCCCATGTCCCCGGCGACGTCGTCTTCACCTTCCCACCGATCCCGGACTCGCGCGGCTATAACGAGCTGCCTTACCGCATGCTGGTGCCCGAAGGCGTCTACAATCTGCTGGTCGCTGGTCGCTGCGCCTCGATGACCCATGAGGGCCAATCGGCGGCCCGGGTCTCCGGTGCCTGTTTCGTGATGGGGGAGGCAGCCGGTTCCGCCGCCGCGCTGGCGCTCTCCGGAAACCGGATCCCGCGTGACATCCCCGTTGAAAAGCTGCAGGAAACGTTGAAACAACAGGGCGCCTTTATCGGACGGGACCAGCCCGTGCCCGAGGGCTTGTAACCGACTGCAAGATAACGACGGCGAGGAAACGAAATGACCGGAATTGTGCGGCTCGCGCTAGCTGGCCTGATGGCGATCACAGCGATGGGCACGGCCCGAGCCGAGGACGCGCTGAAGGCCAGGATCGGGGTGCTCAGGCTATCCTCCTCCGCGCCAGTCTTCATCGCGCAGGACAAGGGCTATTTCCGCGAGGCCGGCCTCGACGTCGAGCTGAAGTTCTTCGATGCGGCGCAGCCGATCGCGGTGGCTACCACATCCGGCGACGTCGATTTCGGCGTCACCGCCTTCACCGCCGGTCTTTACAATCTCGCCGGCAAGGGCGTGCTCAAGGTGATCGGCGGCATGAGCCGCGAGAAGGCCGGTTATCCCCTGATCGGCTATTTCGCCAGCAACAACGCCTATGCGAGCGGCCTGAAGACGCCGAAGGATCTCGCGGGCAAGCGCGTGGCGATGACGCAGGTCGGCTCCTCCTTTCACTATTCGCTCGGCCTGCTTGCCGACAAATACGGCTTCAAGCTCGCCGACGTGAAGATCGTGCCGCTGCAATCGCTGTCGAATGCGGCGGCGGCGCTGAAGGGCGAGACCGTGGATGCCGCGCTGCTGCCGATCTCCACCGCGCGAAAGCTGATGGACGACGGCGGTGCGAAGTTTCTCGGCTGGGTCGGCGACGAGACACCCTGGCAATTGGGCGCGGTGTTCGCTTCACCGAAGACGCTGACCAACAAGGTGCTGGTGACGAAGCTGCTCGGCGCTTTGGCAAAGGCCGACCGCGAATATCACGACGTCATCCTTGCCGCGATGAAGGACGGTGTCGCGCCGATCAATGACAAGACAAAGCCGCTGCTGGAGATCATCGCCAAATATACGAACCTGCCGGTCGAGCAGGTGGTCGGCAATTGCGCCTATATCGATCCCGACGGCAAGCTGGATGTGAAGAACGTCGACAATCAGATCAAATGGCTCCAGGAGCAGGGTTTTGCCGACAAGGGCTTCGACGCGAATGCGATCATAGCCAAGGAATTTGTGAAGGCGGATTGAGAGTAGAACGCAGCCTATGGACCTGATCGCCAACCACATCACCCATCGTTTCGGCGAACTCGCGGTGCTCGACGACGTCTCGTTCACCGTCAGCGCGGGCGAGGTGGTGGCGATCGTAGGGCCCTCGGGCTGCGGCAAGAGCACGCTGCTGTCGATTCTGGGCGGGCTGTTGCTGCCGACGTCCGGCGCGCCCGAGCTGCGTGGATCGCCGCCGGCGGACAGTCTCAATCCGCTCACCTTCGTGTTCCAGGACTTCGCGCTGCTGCCCTGGGCCAATGTGGAGGAGAACGTCGAATTCGCGCTGCTGCACACCCAGCTCTCGGCCGTGCAGCGCCGCGCGCTGGTCGACGACGCCTTGCGCCGCACCGGCCTGACCGATTTTCGCAAAACCTATCCAAAGCAGCTTTCCGGCGGCATGCGCCAGCGCGTCGGCATTTCGCGTGCGCTTGCTGTCAGGCCGGCCATTCTCCTGATGGACGAGCCGTTGTCGGCGCTGGATTCGCAGACCCGCGAACTGCTGATGGAGGATTTCGTCCGGCTGCTCGCCGATGGCGGCATGGGCGCGGTCTATGTCACACATAATCTCGAAGAGGCGGCGCGGCTTGCCGATCGCATCGTGGTGCTGTCGCGGCGTCCTGGCCGCATTCGCGAGGTCGTGAGCGTACCGATGACGCGCACCGAGCGCGGTGACATTGCAGCCCGTGAAAAGCTGCTCGCGCTGCAGAACCAGATCTGGTCGCTGATCCGCAACGAGGCGATCGATGCCGAGCGCGAGGTTCAGCATGCTTGATCGCGCTCCGGCGGGAACATCTGTGAAGGATGAATTGGTCCGGCGCGTCCGTTTTCGCGGCGCCGGCTTCGTGCCGGCGAGCAGCCGTTTCGGCGGCTGGATCGCGCTCGCGCTGGTCATTGCGATCTGGCAGGCGGCGGGCAGCGGCGGTCTCGTCAATCCGCTGTTCCTGCCACCACCATCGGCGATCGCGCGTGCGATCTACCAGCTCGCGATCTCGGGTGCGCTGTGGCAGCACCTTTCCGCGTCGCTCCTGCGCATCGGTGTCGGCTGGCTGCTCGGCACGGCGGCCGGTGTTGCGGTTGGCTTTGCCATCGGCCTGTCGCGGCTGGCGCGCAGCGTCGGCATCACTTTCATCTCGGCGCTGTTTCCGATCCCGAAAATCGCGCTGCTGCCGCTGTTGATCCTCTGGCTCGGCATCGGTGAAGAGCCCAAGATCGCGACCATTGCGCTTGGGGTGTTCTTCTCTACCGCGATCTCGGTCTATAGCGGTGTCGACGCGGTGCCGCGCAACCTGATCCGCATGGCACAAAGCTTCAACGTGCCGTTCGCCACCATCGTGCGCAAGGTGGTCTGGCCGGGCGCGCTGCCCGCGATCCTCGCCGGCTTCCGCATCACGTCGTCGGTGGCGCTGCTGCTCGTCGTCAGCGCCGAGATGATCGGCGCGCAATACGGCATCGGCGCGTTCGTGCTGCAGGCCGGCAATTTGATGCAGACGGATCAGCTGCTCGCGGGCGTGGTGATTTTATCGGTGTTTGGGTTGATGGTGGGGCGGGTGATCAACTGGCTGGAGACACGGCTGTTGCACTGGCGGTGAGGTTTACTCCGTCATTGCGAGCGCAGCGAAGCAATCCAGACTGTCGCCCCAGAAAGATTCTGGATTGCTTCGCTGCGCTCGCAATGACGATGGGGCTGACAGCGCAGCCTAAACGTTCCCACGATCCTCGCGGAACAAGTCCAGCTTCTGCTGCACGGGTCGGTCCGAGAAGCTGAACAGCACCGCATCCATGTCAGCCTCGTGCGTCACCCATTGCCAGCTCGGCACCACGAACAAATCGCGCGGGCCCCATTCGAAGGTCGCTTCCCCGATGCGGGTACGGCCGTGGCCTTCGATCGGACAGAACACCGTTGCGTCCGTCGCGCGATAGCGCGCGGTCTTGAAGCCCTTGGGCAGCAACTGGATGAAGGTACCGATGGTCGGCATCGCGAAGTCGCCGGTCTCGGGGTTGCTGAACTTCAGCTTCAGCCCGTGACATGCGTCCCACTCCTGGCTCGCGCGGGCCTTCTCCAGTGCCTCGCGCGTGTAGGCATAGGGATAGCTGAAGATCGGCGAGGTCTTCGAGCTCCGCTTCACGTCGACCGGCAGCAAATTGTGGCCGTAGCGCGCGAAGCTGTCGCCGGCGGGCCTTGTAATCTTCTGCTGATCCTCGTTGGAGCCTTCCGCGAAGGAGCAGTCGAAGAACTGCACCAGCGGAATGTCGAGACCGTCGAGCCAGAACATCGGCTGGTCGGTCTCGTTGGAATGATCGTGCCAGGTCATCGACGGCGTGATGATGAAGTCGCCGGGCTCCATCGCGGTGCGCTCGCCGTCGACCGCTGTGTGGGCGCCCTTGCCTTCGAGCACGAAGCGCAGTGCCGATTGGCTGTGCCGGTGGGCGGGCGCGACGTCGCCGGGCACCACCATCTGCACGCCGGCATAGAGCGACGTGGTGATTTTCGACTGCCCGCGCAGGCCGGGATTTTCCAGCACCAGTACGCGCCGCTCGGCTTCTTTCGCCGTGATCAGCTTGCCGGCTTCCGTCATGTAGTCGCGGATGATGTCGAACTTCCACAGATGGGGCCGGCAGGCGCTCTTCGGCTCCGGCGTGATCAAATCGCTCATGACGGTCCAGAGCGCGGTGAGATTCTCGCCGTCGATCTTCTTGTAGAACGCCTCGCGTTCCGGCGTCTTGGTCACGGCTTCCATGGTGCGCTCCCGTCGTTTTGTTTATTGACAGTATACTTACGATCTAGGTAGCGTCAACGTGCGAACGAGAACGAAACGGGAGGGTTCCGATGAAGCTGCACGGCTATTTCCGCTCCAGCGCCGCCTACCGGGTACGAATCGCGCTAAACCTCAAGGGTCTCGGTGCCGAGCACCTGCCGCATCACCTTCGCAAGGGCGAGCAATGCGCGCCCGCCTATCTCGCCATCAATCCGCAGGGCCTGGTGCCCGCGCTGGAGAACGATGCGGGCGCAGTGCTGACCCAATCGGTTGCCATCATCGAATGGCTCGACGAGACGCATCCCAACCCGCCGCTGCTGCCGAGGGATGCGTTGCAGCGCGCCAAGGTGAGGGCGTTCGCGCTGGCGATCGCCTGCGACACTCACCCCGTGCAGAATCTGAAGGTGCTGGCGCGGCTACGCGAGCTCGGCCTTGCGGAGGAGAAGGTTCAGGACTGGGCGGCCTGGGTCAACCGCGAGGGGCTCGCGGCCTGCGAGACGCTGATCAGCGCCGAGCCGGGCCCGTTCTGCTTCGGGGATGCGCCGACGCTTGCCGACCTCTGCCTGGTGCCGCAACTCGCCAATGCGCGCCGCTTCGGCGTCGACGTCTCTGCCTATCCGCACCTGCTGAAGGCGGAAGCTGCGGCCAAGACGCTGCCGGCGTTCGTCAACGCCGCGCCGGAGAACCAACCCGATGCCGAGTAAGCCTGCGCCTCAGATCACGATAGACGCGATTTATGCCGCGCCGGGCTATCTGTTCCGTCGCATGCAGCAGATCGCGGTCTCGATCTTTATGGAGGAGTGCAAGGCGTTCGACCTCACGCCGGTGCAATACGCGGCGCTGATCGCGATCCACACCCACCCCGGCATCGACGCGACGCGGCTGTCCGCGGTGATCGCCTTCGATCGCTCCACGCTCGGCAGCGTGATCGAGCGGCTTCAGGCCAAGGATTTCGTCGAGCGCAGGCCAGCGCCGGAAGACAAGCGGATCAAGCTGCTCTATTTGACCAAATCAGGCGCGGCGATCCTGCGCGACATCATTCCCGCCGTCGAACGCGCCCAGGCGCGGATGCTCGAACCGCTCAAGCCGGCGGACCGCAAGGCGTTGATGGGGCTCCTGGTGCAGCTCGTCGATCTCAACAACGAGGCGTCGCGGGTGCCGCTCCGGGCGGAGGACGCGCTGGAGCATCTGGGGAAGGCGGGGTGAGGGTGGGGGCGTCAAATACCGCCGTCGTCCCGGCGAAGGCCGGGACCCATAACCACCTGGTTTGGTTTGGCGAAGACAGGTGGTGACCAGCTCGCGCAATAACTCTCACTCGGCGTATGGGTCCCGGCCTTCGCCGGGACGACAGCGAGAGTGTGGCCACATCCTTCCTCACATCCGCAACAGCGCCTGCCGGTCGATCTTCCCTGTCCCCGTCTTCGGCAACTCGTCGATGAAGATCACCTCACGCGGATATTTGTACGGAAGCAGCTTGCCTTTCACGTAGTCCTGCAGCCTGCGGGTCGTCTCGCTCTGATCCGCCGCGCGGCTGTTCATCACCACGACTGCCTTCAGCGTCATGCGCCGGTCCGGCAGCTCGGCCGCGAACACCGCGCATTCGCGGATGTCCGGGTGATCGGCGAGGCACAGCTCGACCTCAAGCGGGTAGACCCACTGGCCGGAGATCTTGATGAGATCGTCGGCGCGGCCGCGGAAGAAGTGAAAGCCGTCGGCATCGCGGACGAAGCGGTCGCCGGTGTAGATCCAGCCGCCTTCGCGGATGGTCTCGGCGGATTTGTCCGGCCGGTTCCAGTACAGCGGCGTGTTGGAATCGCCGCGCACCCACAAGATGCCTTCCTCGTCGTCGGCGACATCGCGGCCGTCCTTGTCGCGCAGCGCGACCTCGTAGCCGGGCACGCGCAGGCCGGCGGCGCCGAGCTTCTTCCGCTCGGGGCGGTTGGAGAGATAGATGTGCAGCACCTCGGTCGAGCCGAGGCCTTCGATGATATCGAGACCGGTGAGCGTCTTCCAGCCATTGAAGACGTCGGCCGAGAGCACCTCCGCGGCTGAGAGCGCCATGCGCAGGGACGAGAAGTCGGTCCTGTCGGCGCCCTCGGCCTTGGTCAGCGACGTATAAAGCGTCGGCAGGCCGAAGAAGACCGTCGGCTTGTATTGCTCGATCGCCTTGAAGATCGCCGCGGGCTTCGGCTGGCCCGGCAACAGCAGCGTGGTCGCGCTCGCCGAGAACGGGAAGGTGATCGCGTTGCCAAAGCCATAGGCGAAGAAGATTTTTGGTACCGAGAAGCAGATGTCCTCCGGCGTCAGCTTCAGCACGTTCCTGGCAAAGGCGGCCTCGCTATAGGCCATGTCGTGCTGGAGATGCACGATGCCCTTGGGCCGGCCGGTCGATCCGGACGAGTACATCCAGAACGCCATCTCGTTGCGGTGCGTGTCGGCTTCCGCGAGCTCAGTCGGAAATTGCGGGAGCCAGCCGGCGGCAGAAATGGCGTTTGGGGCTGCGTGATCGCTCACGGTGCCGTTGACGACGACCAGCGTATGCAGGGCCGTGTCCTTGCAGGCCTCCACGTTGAAACGTGCACAGAACTCGGCATCCGCCACCGCGACAGAAGCGCCGGAATCGGCGAGATAGAATTGCAGCAGATCCGGCGGCGTCAGCGTATTGATCAGCAATGGCACGAAGCCGGCGCGCACCGCGCCGAAGAACGCTGCCGGATAGGCCGGGGTATCGTCGAGGAACAGCAGCACGCGGTTGCCGCGCTCGAGGCCGAGCGAGGCAAAGCCGTTGCCCCAGCGCCCGGCTTCCGCGCAGAGCTCCGCGTAGGTGCGCGTGCCCGCGGGGCCAATGAGCGCGAGCTTGTCGCCGCATCCTCTTGCGAGATTGTCGAACAGCACGCGGCTGGCATTGTAGACCTGCGGAACGGAAAAGCCGATCTCGCGCGCGCCCGCGCTGTCGGCGGGCACCTGATCCTTAATCTGCCCGCTCATGCCTCATCCCCACCGTTCTTGGCGGCTTCGTAGCGCGCCATGAAGGCCGGCGACATTGCGCGCAGGCGGGAGTCGTCGATGCGGCCGGAGCGGGTGATGTAGCTGTAGGCAAAGTCCATCAGACCCTGCTGCATGTGCTGAGCAAAGTGCTCGTACCAGAACGCGCTGGTCCGCGCGGCGTTGACGAGCTTCTGCACCACCGGCTTTCGCGCGGCCTGGTAGCGATGCAGGGCGGTGGAGAGATGGGCATCCGACTCCAGCGCCTTGACCAGCGCAATGGCGTCCTCGATTGCGAGCCGCGTGCCCGAGCCGATCGAGAAATGCGCCGAGTGCAGGGCGTCACCGAGCAGCACCATGTTCTTGAACGACCAGTGCTCGTTCCAGACCCAGGGGAAGTTGCGCCAGACCGATTTATTGGAGACCAGCGAGCGGCCGCCGAGCGTGTCGGCGAACACCTCCTCGCAGACACCCTTGGACTGCTCCACGTCCTTGTAGGCGAAACCGTAGGCCTGCCAGGTCGCGTGATCGCATTCGACCAGGAACGTGCTCATGGTGGGCGAGTAGCGGTAGTGGTGGGCGTTGAAGGCGCCGCGGTCAGTCTTGACGAAGGTCTGCGACAGCGTGTCGAAGCGCTTGGAGGTGCCGTACCAGACGAACTTGTTGGAGGAGTAGGACAGCGAGGTGCCGAAATCGCCCTCGAAGGCGCGGCGTACCAGCGAGTTCAGCCCGTCGGCGGCGACGATCAGATCATGGCCGTTGAGCTGGTCGATGGAGTGGATCGGCGTGTCGAAGCGTGGGGTGACGCCGGCATCGAGCGCGCGCTGCTGCAGGAATCGCAAGAGTTCGAGCCGGCCGATCGAGGAGAAGCCGACACCGTCGATGGCCACGCTGTCGCCGCTCAGGTTCAGCGTGATGTTCTCCCAGCTCTCCATGTGCGGCGCGATCGCGTCGACCGTCTCGGGGTCGTCGGCACGCAAGAATTCCAGGGCTTGGTCCGAGAACACGACGCCAAAGCCCCAGGTCGCGTCGGCCGGGTTCTGTTCGAACAGGTCGACTTGATCCTCGGGGTGACGCTTCTTCCAGAGATAGGCGAAGTAGAGCCCACCGGGCCCCCCGCCAATCACGGCGATCCGCAACGTCTGTCCTCCCTGATTGACAGTATACTTACTATCTAGGGGTAGACTAATGTGCTCCGGCTACCCGCGCCAGCGGAATTATCGGCGAAGCGCGCGGCACGCCGAAGCTCATGTCCGGACGCGCGTTTGGCGCGTGTCCGAAGCAGTGACGTGCGAAGCATAGCCAAACCGCGCCGGCTTGGCCATCCGCAGGTCAGACGCAGGGTTTGATCCAGCCGCCGTTCACCAGCGCCGTGGTGCGGCGGGCCGCCGGATGGTTTGCTCCTCTAGCGTGCAGCAAACGGCGCCAGCACGTCCTTGCAGGCGGGCGATAGCGAAGCGGCATTGTTGGCAACGCATTGGATGATCCGACCGCCACCTGGCGCCACGCTGCCGCACAGCGTGCGGACATCCTCGCGACATGCGGACTGGACGATGAACAGCTCTTCGCGTGGCCGCAGCGAGCGCAGCACGATCACGGCAGGCGCGGCTGCCGGTGCAGCTGCCGCCGCAGGAGCGGCGCCCGCAGGTGCTGCCGTTGCTGCCGCGCCACCGCCGGCCGCGGCGCTCACGGCCTTCTCGCAGGCCGGCGAAACCTTTGCCTTGTTCTTCTCCAGGCATTCGAGCGCGGGCGCGCCGCCCGGCGGGACGCTGGCGCACACCTTGGGATAATCGGCCCGGCACGCGCTCTTGACGGCGGCGACCTGCGCGCTGCTCGGCGGCTTGGCCGCAGCGGCGGCTGCAGCAGCCTTGGGCGCGGCCGCGGCAGCGGGCTTTGCGGCGGGAGCGGATTCAGCCTTCGGCGCGGCAGGCGCGGTCTCCGCCTTGGGTGCAGCCTCCTTGGGTGCAGCTTCGGTCTTCGGCGCGGCTTCGGCCTTCGGCGCCGCAGCTGGCTCGACGGCGCGAACCGCGGTTTGGCATCCGGAGGACAGGCCCGACATGTTCTTCTGCAGACATTGATAAGCTTCCACACCGCCCGGCGTGACGCTCGAACAGTGCGCGATGAAGTCCGAGCGGCATGCGGAGCGGATCGCGCTCTTCTGCGCCTCGGTCGGTGCTTGTGCGAACGCGCCTGCTGCAGTTGCGAAGAGAGCCGCCGCCAGCAACGTCCCGCGTGCCGACGCATGTTTCAACATGTTGAACATCTGAGTGAATTCCCGCCCTGTCGATAACGCCGACATTTTTTCAAATGTGATGCAAACAATCGTCGCGGGTGATGCCGCGCGCGGCATCATTGGCCGCCGCGACCTCTACCGCAAGTAGATATTGGCTTTGCAATTGCGACGTAACTACGTCGTCAGAGCTTGACCATCCGCTTGCCGCGGTTGTCGCCCGCCAGCAATCCGATCAGTGCTTTCGGCGTGTTCTCGAGGCCGTCGATGATGTCCTCCTGCACCTTCAGCTTGCCGGATGTGACCCAAGCCTGGAGGTCGGCGAGCGCGCGCTGGCTTTCCTTCATGTAGTCCATCACGATGAAGCCTTGCATGACGAGCCGTTTCACCACGATCAGGCCGGGCACGCCGCGCGGGCCGTGTGCCGAGGGCGCGCCGTCATATTGCGAGATCGCGCCGCAGCAGGCGATGCGGCCGTAATTGTTCATCTGCGGCAGACAGGCCTCGAGAATGTCGCCGCCGACATTGTCGAAATAGACGTCGATGCCCTTCGGAGCTGCCGCGCGCAACGCCTTGAACACCGCGCCGTCCTTGTAGTCGACGGCTGCATCGAAGCCGAGCTCGGAGGTCAGCCAGCTGCACTTGTCGGCGCCGCCGGCGATGCCGACCACGCGGCATCCCTTGATCTTCGCGATCTGCCCGACGATCGAGCCGACCGAGCCTGCGGCCGCGGAGACCACGACCGTCTCGCCCTCTTTGGGCTTGCCGATCTCCAGCAGGCCGAAATAAGCCGTGAGGCCGGCGATGCCGAACACGCTGAGCAGATGCGTCATCGGCTCGAGCTTCGGCATCTTGGTGAGGTGCTTGGCGGGCACTGCCGCCAACTCCTGCCAGCCGGTGTCGCCGAACACGATGTCGCCCGGCGCAAGCCCCGGCGCCTTCGAGCTGACGACCTCGGCGATGGCGCCGCCGGCCATCACGCTGTTGGCTTCGACTGCTGAACGATAGGTCGCGCCGTGCATCCAGGCGCGGTTGGCGGCGTCGAGCGAGATGTATCGCACGCGCAGCAAGGCCTCGCCGTCCTTCGGCTCGGGCACCGCACCTTCGACCAGCTTGAAGTGCTCGGGGCCGAGCTTGCTGCTGGGCTTTTCCACCAAAAGAATCTGACGATTGACGCTGCCGCTCATGATGTTTCCCCTCGGTCGTTTGACGATTATTGATGCAGCTGCCGCAAGAAAAACGTGCAAGCCGCTTTCGTTGTGCGCTGCATGAAGGCTAGATGGCGGGCGCCAGTTTCGCAACGGGAACATCCGCCCCGACGATCGCACGCCAAGCGTGTTGCGCAGCCGTCATATCTGCGACATCATGAAGCGGTCGGTGTAGCGGGGGTGTTCAATGTCGAACAGGTTTACGCAATTCATTCTGGTGGCGATGGTGCTCGGCATCATCATGGGCGCGGCGATCTACAATTTCCTGCCCGATACGCGGGGCGATTGGGCCTCGTCCATCAACCTGATCGCCGTGATTTTCCTGCGCCTGATCAAGATGATCATCGCGCCGCTGGTGTTTGCGACCCTGGTCGGCGGCATTGCTCATATGGGTTCGGGCTCCAAGCTCGGCCGCATCTTCGCCAAGACCATGGGCTGGTTCGTCAGCGCCTCTTTCGTCTCGCTGATGCTCGGCCTCGTGATGGTCAATCTGCTCCAGCCCGGCGCGAATTTCCCCGGTACGCTGCCTGACAAGGCGCAGTCGACCGGCCTGCCGGTTTCCGCCTTCTCGATCGAAAAATTCCTGACCCATCTGATCCCGACCTCGATCGCGGACGCGATGGCGCAGAACGAGATCCTGCAGATCGTGATCTTCGCCGTGTTCTTCTCGGTGGCGATGGGCTCGATGCCCGAGCGCTCCAAGCCGATCCTGGCGCTGATCGACGATATCGGCCACATCATGCTCAAGGTGACGGGCTATGTGATGCTGTTCGCGCCGTTCGCGGTCTGGGCCGCCATCACCGCGACGGTTGCCAAGAACGGCCTGCTGGTGCTCTGGAAGCTCATCGTCTTCATGGGTGGCTTCTATCTCTCGCTCGCGCTGCTGTGGGGCATCCTGGTGGTCGTGGGCTTCATCGTGATCGGGCCGCGCTACGCCCATCTGCTGAAGCTGATCCGCGAGCCGCTGATGATCGCGTTCTCCACCGCGAGCTCCGAAGCGGCCTATCCGAAAACCCTGGAGGGGCTGAACAAGTTCGGCGCCTCGTCGCGGATATCGAGCTTCGTGCTGCCGCTCGGCTATTCCTTCAATCTCGACGGCACCATGATGTACTGCACCTTCGCGAGCGTCTTCATCGCGCAGAGCTACCACATCGACATGCCGCTCGGCACCCAGCTCGCGATGCTGGCGACCCTGATGATCACCTCGAAGGGCGTCGCCGGCGTGCCGCGCGCTTCCCTCGTGGTGATCGCCTCGACGCTGTCGCAGTTCGGCATCCCCGAGGCAGGCCTGTTGATGATCATGGGTATCGACACCTTCCTCGACATGGGCCGCAGCGCCACCAACGTGATCGGCAACACGCTCGCGACCTCGGTGGTAGCCAAGTGGGAAGGCGAACTCGGGCCCGAGCACGAGCTTGAGCCGGGCGATGCCGTGCCGGGGGACATGATCCCCGGCGAAGTGCCTGCGATGGCCGGCCATTGATTGGAGTGCATCATGCGCCTTTCAATGGCGATATCGGGCGGCTTGTTGCTGGCAGCGTGCCAGCTGGCCACGGGTGCCTCCGCCCAGACCGGTGGCAGCGAAGGGCTTAGCCCGACGCTGTCAGCGATCAAGACCGCGCACACCGTGCGGCTCGGCTATCGCGAGAGCTCGCCGCCGTTCTCCTTCCTCGATCAGGCCAACCGGCCGATCGGCTACAGCCTCGAGCTTTGCGAGGCCATCGTCGAGGAGATCGGCGTCGAGGTCGACGATCCCAATCTCAAGATCGCCTACGTCAAGGTCACCTCGGATGACCGCATCGACGCCGTGCTCCAGAACAAGATCGACCTGGAATGCGGCTCGACCACGGCCAATGCCGAGCGCGGCAAGCGCGTCGCCTTCTCGCCGCTGATGTTCGTTGCCGGCACCAAACTGATGGTGCCGAAGGCGTCCAGCGTCCAGTCACTGACTGATCTGAAGGGCAAGACTATCGTGGTGACGAAGGGGACCACCAACGAGCAGGCGATCCAGGCGGCCGACAAGAAGTCCTCGTTGGGACTGACCATCGTTGTCGGTGCCGATCACGAACAGTCATACCAGATGCTCGTCGACGGCAAGGCCGATGCGTTTGCGACCGACGACATCCTGCTGTCCAGCCTGATCGTGCGCCACAAGGCACAGGACAAGTTCCGCGTCACCGGCGATTACCTGTCCTACGATCCCTACGGCATCATGTTCCGCAAGGGCGAGCCGCAACTGACGGCCGTGGTCGATCGCACCTTCCGCAAGCTCGGCTCCAACCACGACCTCGTTCCGCTCTACAACAAATGGTTCACCGCAAGGCTTCCGACCGGCGAACGGCTGAACGTGCCGATCTCGCTGCAGCTGGAGGAAGCCTTCAAGGCGATGGACGATTCTGCGAGCGCGAATAACTAGTGCCTGTGCGACGAGCGCCGCTGCGCCCTCTCCCTTTACAAGGGAGAGGGCCTGGCAACCATCAGCGCGTGCTCACGCGCCTGCGGGCACCTGGTCCAGAAATCCCGTGATGCTCCTGATACGGCCGTCCTTCAGCACGGCGAAATCAGTCCCCTTGATCGGGCTGTCGATGCCATCGGGACCAAGGCCCCAACTGAAGCGGACATGGTCGCCGTAGCCGTTGGGCTCGCCGATCAGCTTGAACTTGAAATCGGGGAAGCGCTGCTGCACGCCTGCGATCAGCGCATCGACGCCGTCATGGCCGTCGCCCTTCATCAGGGGATCGACATAGCTCGCATCCGCGGTCCAGTTCTGGCTCAGCAGTTCGCGCCGGCGGCCGGCTGCACGCTCGTTCCAGAGATCGATGTAGCGGCGGGCGATGGTGATGGGGTCGGTCATTGTCGTCTCCTTCGATGGCGCCGTGTCGTTCGGCTGACCTGACTATCGAAGGTTTGCGCGCGCTGATCGATTACCTCGGAGGTCATGCGCATGATCCGGGAAGGCGGTTTCCCGATCGGATCATGCGTCGACAAGCGCGCGCAAATGTCGTCGCGAACTTACTTCGCCGCCGTGACCATGATTTCGACGGTGTATTGGGCTGCCGCGAGCTTGGCTTCGACGGTGGCGCGTGCCGGCGTGTTGCCGGGCGAGACCCAGGCGTCCCACACCGCGTTCATCTCGCCAAACGTCTTCATGTCGGTGATGTAGATCGTGGCCGAGAGCAGCTTCGACTTGTCGGTGCCGGCCTTGGCGAGATGGCTGTCGATGGTCGCCAGGATGTCCTGGGTCTGCTTCGTCACGCTTTCGCCGGCGGCGTTGTTGGCGACGACACCGGCGAGATAGACGGTGTTGCCGTGCACGACGACCTGGCTCATGCGCGGGCCGGTTTCAAGACGCTGAATGCTCATTGGGAGTCTCCTTTGAATGGCGGCTCTGTCTAGCGCAGCGGCCTGCCTCGTGCCACCCCAGGCACGCATGCGTTGCCAGGCACGCATGCGTCGCCGGCTATGCATGCGCTGCACTTCAAGGAAACTGGCCGAAGAACGTCCAGATCGTCTCGGCGGCGTCGATGTCGCCGTTCTGCGATCCGAGCAAGCTGGCGGCGACCTTCGGGAAGCGGGCATCCGGAGAAAATCCGGGCATGCGGTGCCCGCCTTGATTGATGCGATAAAGCACGACGTCGTGCCCTCCAGGACAGCGCGACGAGATCCGTGTCACCGTGGACTGGTCTGCAGGCGCCCTGTCGGGCAAATCGGTCGCGTCGGCATTGTCGGTCTCGCAGCCGTTGAGCTTGCGCCAGAACGCAAGCGTCTCGTCGGTGGACCAGAACCCGTCTGCGGCATAATAGCTCGATCCGCGGCCGCCCTCGTAGGGGACCAGCGGATCGGCGGTGCCGTTCATCAGCAGCATCGGCAGCGGCCGCGACGGATGGCACGTGACTGCGGCCTCATCGGTGAGGTTCATGCTCACGCTCGCGCCGGCAGCAAACAGATCGGCGCGGGCACAGACCAGCGTCATCGCCATGGCGCCGCCATTGGAGATGCCGGTGACATAGACGCGGCGAGGATCGGCGGTGCCGCTCGCCACCAGCTTCTCGACGAGCTTTGCGATGAAGGCGACGTCGTCGGTGCCCGCGGGCGGGCCACGGAGCGCCGGTCCCGCCTTGGTCCTCGCATCGGCCCATGCGTGGTTGAGGCCATCAGGAAAGACCACGGCAAACCCTTCGCGTTTTGCGACCTGCGGCCACGCCGTCCGTGTCATCATGTCGGCGCCGCGCTGGGTCTTGCCATGCAGCACGACGACGAGCGGCACGAGCCGCTTCGTTGGCAGTTGCACAGTGTAGGACCGCTTCACGCCGTCGATGTCGATCGTGTCGGCGGACGCAGCCGAAGTGGCGGCCAATGCCGCGACAAACGCCGCGATGCGCGTTCGCCGCCGCATCATCTAGCCCACGGCTTTCGCCGCGGCGCGGCCCGCATTGCGGCCCGAGAACAGGCAGCCGCCGAGGAACGTGCCTTCCAGCGAGCGATAGCCGTGCACGCCGCCGCCGCCGAAGCCGGCGGCTTCGCCCGCTGCATAGAGACCGGGGATGACGCTGCCCTCCTCGCCGAACACGCGCGAAGAGAGGTCGGTCTCGAAACCGCCCAGCGTCTTGCGGGTGAGGATGTTGAGCTTGACCGCGATCAGTGGCCCTTGAGCGGGATCGAGGATGCGGTGCGGGGAGGCGGTGCGGATCAGCCTGTCGCCGATATAGCGCCGCGCATTGTGGATGTTCATCACCTGCGCATCCTTGACGTAAGGATTGGCGATCTCACGGTCGCGCGCCTCGATCTGCATCTTGATGTGCTCGAGCTTGAGGAGGTCGCTGCCGGTCAGCTTGTTCATGGCCGCAACGAGGTCCTCGATCTTGTCGCGCACGATGAAGTCGACACCATGGCTTTTGAACGCTTCCACCGGCGCCGGCGCGCCCTTGTTGGTGGCGCGCTTGATGGTCATGCGCCAGCTCTTGCCGGTGAGGTCGGGGTTCTGCTCCGAGCCCGACAGCGCAAACTCCTTCTTGATGATGCTCTGGGTCAGGATGAACCAGGAATAATCGTACCCGGTGGACATGATGTATTGGAGCTGGCCGAGCGTGTCGGAGCCGGGAAACAACGGCGCCGGCAAGCGCGTGCCGGTGGCATCGAACCACATCGAGGAGGGGCCGGGCAGGATGCGGATGCCGTGGCGCGGCCAGATCGGTGACCAGTTCTGGATGCCTTCGACATAATGCCACATGCGGTCGCGGTTGATCAGGCGCGCGCCTGCTTTCTCGGTGATGCCGATCATGCGGCCGTCGACATGCTCGGGCACGCCCGAGATCATGAATTTCGGCGGCGCACCGAGCCGCTTCGGCCAGTTCTGCCGCACCAGCTCGTGATTGCCGCCGATGCCGCCGGACGCCACGATCACGGCTTGGGCCTTCAACGCAAACTCGCCGACGACGTTGCGCGATGAGCTCTTGCCGCGCTCGACATTATCCGGGGCGAGAATGGCGCCGCTGACGCCATCCACCGTGCCGTTGGTGATCGAGAGCGCATCGACGCGATGGCGGAACCGAAAGCTCAGCCGGCCGGTTCTGACGGCCTCGCGCGCGCGGCGCTCGAACGGCTCGACGATGCCGGGCCCGGTGCCCCAGGTGACATGAAAGCGCGGCACCGAATTGCCGTGGCCCATGGCGTCATAGCCGCCGCGCTCGGCCCATCCGACCACGGGGAAAATGCGATGGCCCATCGCGCGCAGCCACGCACGCTTCTCGCCGGCCGCGAACGCCACATAGGCCTCGGCCCATTGCCGCGGCCAGAAATCCTCGTCACGGTCGAAGCCGGCGGTGCCGAGCCAGTCCTGCATCGCGAGGTCGAAGGAGTCCTTGATGCCGAGCCGGCGCTGCTCCGGCGAATCGACCAGGAACAATCCGCCGAACGACCAGAACGCCTGGCCGCCCAGCGACTGCTCGCCCTCCTGGTCGACCACGATCACGCGCTTGCCGGCGTCCGCGATCTCGGTTGCGGCCACGAGGCCCGACAGTCCTGCGCCGACAACGATGACGTCAGTCTCTTCAGCCATCTGTTCGGCCATATGCTTTCCCCTCCATGTGTTTCCCCTCCACAGGTTCCCCCCTGTAGTTGCCCGGATTGAAGCCGGCGGTTGCAACTGAGATCAAGAGTATGGCGCGTAAGACATCGTTAACTTGTTCCACTTCGGGAAAAAGACCGGCTGAGTGCAGCGCCGGCGCAACACTGGATTTGAATTTGTTTTGAGCGAGCCGGCATGCCTAGACAAAACCGCGGTTACGACGGACCCTAGCAGGGCATCACCACCTGACACACAGATTCGAATTCGACTGGGGCGGGGGCCAATGAAGTTTCTGACGGGGTTGCTTGCGGCGGTTCTCCTGATCGCGAGCATGGGCGCTTCTCACGCGGTGGTTCGGATCGCGGATGACCGCGGTGGCCGGATCGGAACCTACGTCGACAAATACCAGGACCTGCGGCAGTCGGGCGACACCGTCATCATCGACGGTCTCTGCGCCTCTGCCTGCACCATCGTCCTCGGCGCCATCCCGCCTGACCGCATCTGCGTGACGTCGCACGCGACACTGGGCTTCCACGCCGCGTGGGATTTCGGCAGCAACGGCCGCGCCGTCACCAATACCGAAGCGACCCAGATGCTCTATGCGATGTATCCTTCGCAGGTGAAACGCTGGATCAATCAGCGCGGCGGCCTCACCCCGCATATGCTCTTCCTGAAGGGCAGGCAGCTCCAGGCCATGTACAAGCCCTGCTACCTCGACGCGCAGGCCTCCGCCAACAAGCCATCGCCGCGGTAGGGCGCGGCGGTCATTCGCCTTTCACTAATTGATCGTCATGGCCGGCCGTAGCCGTCCGAAGGTCGGCGTCGCTTTCGCTCGCCTATGTCCCGGCCATCCACGTTTTTGGCCCGGCTGGAAAGTCCGTGGATGCCCGGGCCTTCGCCTCGCCGGAGCGGCTTCGGCCGCGCAGGCGGGACAAGCCCGGGCATGATGGAGATCCTCCGCCCCAATTGATCTCCGACCCGCCGGCTGCGCTTGCCCGGTCCCGTCCCAGCGCCTATTTGAAAGGCAGGGAATTCCGGCCTTCACCCCGATCGTTGTCATGGCTCAACCACTGCACCCCGCACATCCTGTATCGGACAATTCGCCCACTGCCGGCCGGATGCCGTTCGTGCTGCTGTTGGCGGGTGCTGGCGTCGGCGGCCTGGTCGTGCTCGGCGTGCTCGCGCTCTGGTTCCACTACGGCAGCCAGGTGTTCTTCGAAATGATCAGGACCGGTTTCGCCGCCTGCTTCTGACCCGCGACAGGAAGTTTTCCGCCCATGAGCTCCGCCGCCCGTCCGCTGGTGATCGCGACCGCCTTCGCCGCAAGCCTCATCCTCGGGCTGCTGATCGTATTCTGGGCCATGGGTGGGGTCAGCAAGGTGGCGCAGCCGGCCGCGATCGGCGGCCCGTTCCAGCTCACTGACCAGAACGGCAAGGCCGTCACCGACAAGAACCTCAAGGGCAAGCCGACCCTGATCTTCTTCGGCTACACCCATTGCCCCGACGTCTGCCCGACCTCGCTGTTCGAGATCTCGGAAGTGCTGCGCGCGTTGGGCAAGGACGCCGACAAGGTCAATGCCGTCTTCATCTCGGTCGATCCCGAGCGCGATACGCCGGCGGCGATGAAGGATTATCTGTCGAGCTTCGACCCGCACCTCGAGGGCCTGAGCGGCGATCCTGCCGAGACCGCCAAGGTGATCACCTCCTACCGGGTCTACGCCAAGAAGGTCCCGACCAAGGACGGTGACTACACCATGGACCACACCGCGCTGATCTATCTGATGGACCGCGACGGCCGCTTCGTCTCGCCATTCAACCTGAAGCGCACGCCTGAAGAGGCCGCGGTGGACTTGAAGCGGTATCTGTAGGCTTCCCTATTGGCCGCAATCCGCGCTCGCGTTCCCGGCCGGATGGGCTATAAGGCCCTCCGATCCCAACGAAAATCGTTCATTTTCAGCCGATGGCCCCATCGCAACAGGCGAAATCGTCCAAATCCGCCCGTGGCTTGCTGACCGGGCTGGTCGTCGGCGTCTGCCTGCTCGCTGCTGCGCCGCGCGCGCAGGCGCAGGCCCCGGCCAAGCAGCCCCCAACGGCTCCGCAAGCCTCACCCCAGGTCGCGCCGCAAGCCGCCCCGCAGGCCGTGCCGGGCTTCTGGGACCCGCGGCGGCGGCCGGAGCGGCCGGATTTGTCGCGCCTGACCGTGATCCGCTTCCTGACCGAAACTGATTATCCGCCGTTCAACTATACCGGCGCCGACGGCAATCCGGCCGGCTTCAACGTCGACTTCGCCCGCGCGCTGTGCGAGGAGATCAAGGTCACCTGCACGGTGCAGATGCGCCGCTTCGAGACGCTGGTCGACGCGCTCGCCTCCAACCGGGGCGACGCCATCATCGCCTCGATGGCGGTGAGCCCGCAGCTCCGCGCCCGGGTCGACTTCACCGATCCCTATTACCGCGTGCCAGCGCGCTTCGCCTCGCGCAAGGACGCGGTGATGCCGGAGATCCGTCCCGAATATCTCGAGGGCAAGAAGGTCGGCGTCATCGCCGGCTCCGCGCATGAAGCCTATCTCAAGGCGATGTTCACCGACGCCGAGCTGCACCCCTATCCCAACGACGACGCCATGCGCGGCGCCTTGCGCAAGGGCGAGGTCGATTTCATCTTCGGCGACGCCATCGCGCTCGCGTTCTGGATCAACGGCACCGATTCCGGCGATTGCTGCGCCTTCTCCGGCGGCCCCTTCGTCGAAAGCCGGTTCTTCGGCGAGGGCATCGGCATCGCCGTGCGCAAGGGCAACGACGTGCTGCGCCAGGCCCTGAACTGGGCGATGTTCCGCGTCTGGGAAAAGGGCCGCTACACGGATCTGTGGCTGCGGTACTTCTCGGTGAGCCCGTTTTAGCTTCGCTGCCTGCTCTGCCGTCATTGCGAGGAGCCCTTGCGACGAAGCAATCCAGGCTGTTTCCGCAGTGGCAGTCTGGATTGCTTCGCTTCGCTCGCAATGACGGCGCGGTGGCAGTACTCCGCAGAAATTGCATTCTGCCTGGAAATCGCTATTTTCCGCGGCCCGGAGGCCCCTTAGATGTCCGTTATCGATCTTGCCGCGAACCCGAGCGATCTGCGTGCGCTCGCCGAACAATCCAACGCCTGGCCGTTCGAGCAGGCGAAGGCCATTGTCGCGCGGCTGAAGAAAAGCCCGAAGGACGAGGTGCTGTTCGAGACCGGCTACGGGCCGTCAGGCCTGCCGCATATCGGCACCTTCGGCGAGGTCGCGCGCACCTCGATGGTGCGGCACGCTTTTCATGTGCTGACCGAAAACAAGATCAAGACCCGCCTGCTCGCGTTCTCCGATGACATGGACGGGTTTCGGAAAGTGCCCGACAACGTCCCCAACAAGGAGATGCTGGCCGCGCATCTCGGCAAGCCGCTGACCCGCGTGCCGGATCCGTTCCCCAACGAATATCCGTCGTTCGGGCACCACAACAATGCGCGGCTGCGCGCCTTCCTCGATCATTTCGGCTTCGACTACGAATTCGCGAGCTCGACCGACTATTATACGTCCGGCCGTTTCGACGCGACGCTGCTCAAGATGTTAGCTGCCTACGACAAGGTGATGGCGATCATCCTGCCGACGCTCGGACCCGACCGCCGCGCGACCTATTCGCCGTTCCTCCCCATCAGCAAGACCACGGGTGTCGTGCTGCAGGTGCCGATGATCCGCCGCGACGTTGCGGCCGGCACGGTGACCTATCTCGATCCCGATACCAACCAGGAAGTCGAGACCCCGGTCACCGGCGGCAACGTCAAGTGCCAATGGAAGGCCGACTGGGCGATGCGCTGGGTCGCGCTCGGCGTCGATTACGAGATGGCCGGCAAGGATTTGATCGACTCGGTCAAACTCTCCGGCGCGATCGCGAGGGCGCTCGGCGCCACGCCGCCGGAAGGCTTCAACTACGAACTCTTCCTCGACGACAAGGGCCAGAAGATCTCGAAGTCGAAGGGCAACGGCCTCACCATCGACGAATGGCTGCGCTACGCCTCGCCGGAATCGCTGTCGCTGTTCATGTATCGCGAGCCGAAGGCGGCCAAGCGGCTGTATTTCGACGTCATCCCGCGCAACGTCGACGACTACCAGCAATTCATCGACGGCTTTGCCAAGCAGGACGCCAGGCAGCAGCTCGGCAATCCGGTCTGGCATGTCCACAGCGGCCATCCGCCGAAGTTCGACATGCCCGTCACGTTCCAGCTCTTGCTGACGCTGGTGTCGTCGTCGAATGCGGAGAATGCCGAGACGCTGTGGGGTTTCATTGGCCGCTACCGGCCCGGCGTGAGCCCGCAAACGCATCCCAAGCTCGATGCGATGGTCGGCTATGCCATCAACTATTATCGCGACTTCGTCGCGCCGACGAAGACGTTCCGCGAACCGACCGACACCGAGCGCGCGGCGCTGCAGGATCTGCGGGATGCATTATCGCAGCTTCCGCAGGACGCCTCGGCCGAGGACATCCAGAACGTCGTCTACGAGATCGGCCGCCGCGAGCCGTTCCTCGACCAGGTCAAGAAGGGCAAGGACGGCCGTCCCGGCGTGACACTCGACTGGTTCAACATGCTCTACCAGGTGCTGCTCGGCCAGGAAAAAGGCCCGCGCTTCGGCTCCTTTGTCGCGGTGTATGGCGTGCAGAACGCGGTGAACATGATCGACGGCGCGCTGGCGCGGAGTGCGTGAGTCCAGCACTCACCGTCATCGTCCGCGAAGGCGGACGATCCAGTATTCCAGAGACCGCCGTGCTGAACCGAGACGCCGCGGCGTACTGGATTCCCCGCTTTCGCGGGGAATGACAGCGGAGCACCCCTCACTGGCTCGCCCACACGATCCTTGCGATCCACGCAACCTCGCTCGCTGCCATCGTCCGCTCGGGCTGTGGCGGATCGAGCGGCTGCAAATCCAGAACCTTTGCTGTGCGGCGCTTCAGCGTTGCCACCGTGACCTCGCCCGCTTTGGTCTTCACCACCACGCGATCGCCTTTGCGGACCGGTGTGCCGGGTGAGACCAGGATGACGTCGCCGTCGCGATAGGCGGGCTGTAGCGCTTCGCCGGAAATCTGCAGCGCGAAGCTGTGGCTGTCTTCGGCGGTGGGAAGCGCAAACTCGGTCCAGCTCTTGCCGATGGGAAAGCCGGACTCGTCGAAGGCGCCGCTCGCGCTCGCCAGCGCGAAGCCGAGCAGCGGCACCGAGCGGCCGCCGCCCGTCTCGTCGCCGACCAGCCTGGCAAAGGTGTCGATCGAGGAATCTGCCGCCGCCAGCGCTTTCGCGATCGATTCGGTCGAGGGCCAGCGCTCGCGGCCGTCGGAGGTGACGCGCTTGGACTTGTTGAAGGTGGTGGGATCGAGCCCGGCGCGCTTGGCAAGGCCCGACGGTGACAGGCCGGCACGCTCCGCCAGCCGATCCAGCGCGCCCCAGATCTGGTCGTGAGAGAGCATCCTCTGCGCTTTGGCCTGTCTGACCATGGAAGGTCCAGCCCGTCGCAACTCAGGAAAACTATCCTCAAATCAATCGGTTTTCCGTTTTCGGTGCAAGAGGCGGCGTCTAAGTCTTGAGTTCGGCAGGGGTGGCCTTTACGGTCCCGCCCGGGATTTAACGACCCACGAGAGACGAAAATCCCCAGGAGACTCAAAGAGCTGTCTCCACGGGCAAACAGGACTGCGTAAGCGGTGGTCAAGATCTACAAAATCTGTCCGGCCTCGGCCTGGCGTGAGGCGGAACGGCAGGGTGTCTACCGCGGCAGCGCGGACGATTCGCGCGACGGATTCATCCATTTCTCGACCGCATCCCAGGTTCCCGAGACCCTGCAGAGGCATTATGTTGGGCAGCGCGCGCTGTTCCTGGTCGAGGTCGACGGCGATGCGCTCGGCAGCGCATTGCGCTGGGAGCGTTCGCGCAATGAGGAGCTGTTTCCGCATCTCTATGGCGAGCTCGATCTCGGCGCTGTGATGGCCGTGATGAACCTCAACACGCGCTCCGACGGCGGCCACGACGTTCCGGAGCTTGCCCCGTGATCCGCGCTTTCGACGCTCTCTCGCTGCCGGTGTTGCGTTGGCTCGATCCGGAGGATGCGCATCGCCTCGCGATCCAGGGCCTGCGCTTCCTGCCGCCGGGCAAGCCGCAGGCTGACGATCCCAAGCTCGCGGTGCGTGCCTTCGGGCTCAACTTCCCCAATCCGATCGGCATGGCCGCGGGCTTCGACAAGAGCGCCGAAGTGCCGGATGCGCTGCTGCGGCTCGGCTTCGGCTTCGTCGAGATCGGCTCGGTGACGCCGAAACCGCAAAGCGGCAATCCGCGGCCGCGGCTGTTTCGCCTGGAGCGCGACGAGGCCGTGATCAACCGCATGGGCTTCAACAATGACGGCGCGGAGACCGCCCTGCGCCGGCTCGCGGCGCGCGCGCAGCACGGCGGCATCGTCGGCGTCAATGTCGGCGCCAACAAGGATTCGCCCGATCGCGTCAATGACTACGTCAAGCTGATCGAGACCTTTGCGCCGGTCGCGAGCTATTTCACCGTCAACGTCTCCTCGCCGAACACGCCGGGCCTGCGCAATCTGCAGGAAGGCGCGCTGCTCGACGATCTCCTCGCCAGGGTGATCGACGCGCGCCAGCGGGTGCGCGAGAGCGCCGGCGACACGCCGGTGCTGCTCAAGATCGCGCCGGATCTGAGCCTCGCCCAGCTCGACGACGTCGTGCAGGTCGCGCGCTCGCGCCGGGTCGACGGCATGATCGTGTCGAACACCACCATCGCGCGGCCGAGCACGCTGCGCGAGGAGATGCGCGCCAAGGAGCAGGGCGGCCTGTCAGGCCGGCCGCTGTTCCGGCTGTCGACGCGGATGGTCGCCGAGACCTATGTGCGCGTCGAGGGCGCATTCCCCCTGATCGGCGTCGGCGGCGTGGATTCGGGCGGCGCCGCGCTGACGAAAATCCGCGCCGGCGCGAGCCTGATCCAGCTCTATTCGTCGCTGGTCTACAAGGGCCTCGGCCTCGTCGACGAGATCAAGCGCGACCTCACCTCAACCCTATTGCGCACCGGGCGGGATTCTCTCTCCGAGATCGTCGGCTCCGACGCCGCCACGTTGACGGCGGAAACCTGGCCGGGGATGTAGCTCTTCGCGGCGTAGCCCGGATGGAGCGAAGCGCAATCCGGGATTCGATCCGCGGACGCGAAGGCCCCGGACTACGCTTTCGCTCCATCCGGGCTACGCGTTACAGCGACTGCTTCGAAAACGTCTTCCTGTACAGCGCCGGATAGCGCGCGGCCTGCAAGCCGCCGCGCGAGACGTAGGAGGCGATCAGCGCGCTCCACAGCCCGGCATTGCCGAACGATTGCAGCGCCCACCATGTGGCGAGGAAGATCGCGAGCGAGGCCAGCATCAGATTGCGCATCTCGCGCGCCCAGGTCGCGCCGATATAGATGCCGTCGAAGCCGAAGGCGAACACGCCGGGAATGGGCGCAAGCACGACGAACGGCAGGAATTCCCGCGCACCGCGACGGACGGCCTCGCTCGCCGTCATGACATCGATCAAATTCGGCCCAAACAGCGCGAACAGCGCGGACACGACCAGCGCGAAGCCGAGCCCCCATAGCAGCACCAGCCGGGTCGAATCCGCAAATCCCCTCGCGTCGCGTGCGCCGAGCGTACGGCCGCAAAGCTGCTGGGCTGCGTTCGCTAGACCGTCGAGGAAGAAGGCGCTGACCAGCAGAAAATTGTTGAGCACGGAATTGGCGGCCAGCGTGACGTCGCCAGCCCGTGCGCCCTTGGCGGTGAAAAACAGAAACACGGCGATCAGTGCCGCGGTGCGGATCAGGATGTCGGAATTCACCGCCAGCAGCCGCATCAGCTTGGTCCGGTCGAACAGCTCTGCGTATGGCACCGCGAACCCGCCGTCCGCATAGCGGCGGCAGACCATCATGCCGAGCCCGAATCCGGCCGCTTCAGATAGCAGTGCGGCGATCGCAGCACCCGCGATGCCGGTGTCGTAGACCAGCACCAGCAGGATCGTCGCCGCCGCGTTGACGAGATTGATGACGACCTGTAGCGCGAGCGCCGGATTGGCGCGGGCCTGGCCCACCAGCCAGCCGAGGATGACATAATTGGCGAGCGCCAGTGGCGCCGACCAGATCCGGATCACGAAATAGGTTTTCGCCGCGCGCGTAACGCCTTCGCTGCCGCCCATCAGGTCGAACAGCACGGCGGCCAGCGGCAGTTGCAGCGCGATCAGGGCTATGCCGATCAGGCCCGCGACGATGAAGCCGCGCACCAGAATCGCGGTCAGCTCGCGCGTCTCGCCGGCGCCGAGCGCCTGCGCCGTGAAGGCGAGCGTGCTCATGCGAAGGAAGCCGAATAGCCAGAACAGGCAATCGAAGATAACGGACGCGATGGCGACGCCGCCGAGCAGCGCGGCATCGTCCAGCCGTCCGATCGCGGTGGTCGAGACCACGCCGATCAGCGGCGTGGTGAGGTTCGCGACCATCGCAGGTCCTGCGATGGCGAAGACCTGACGGGAACCGATCTTCACGTGAACGGGTACGTGCATGTCAGAACACGAGCACCATGCCGTCTTCGGCGGCGAGATGGGCGATGTCGTCGAGGCGCGACAGCACGTCTTCGCTCATATGGGTGAGCACGAGGCGTTTTGCGCCGATTTCGGGAAGGTGCTGTTCCAAGGTCTTCAGGCTGAGGTGATTCTTGACCACCTTCTCGTACATATAGGCCTCGGCGATGAAAAGGTCCGCGCCATGTGCCAACGGAATGAGCGTCTCCGTCCATTCGGTATCGGCGCTGTAGGCCAGCGTGCGACCTTCCGCTTCGACGCGATAAGCGAGGAACGGTCCGCCGGATTCACCGTGCACGACGGGGTAGGGCGTCACCGTCACCGCGCCGAAGCTTTGGCTCTGCTCGGGCGCGAGCTCGACGACCGACAGCTCGAAGCGCTGTTTCGTCTTCGAGGAGTGCTCGAACAGAGCCTCCATCACCGCACGCAGCCGCGTCTCGATGCCTTTGGGGCCGGCGATCGTGAGCGGCCGCGTCCGCCGCGAGAATTGCGCGTCGAGCAGAACAAACGGCAGCCCCGCAAAATGGTCGCCGTGGAAATGCGTGATCAGGATGAGATCGATCTCATTGCAGTCGATCTCGAGCCGCTTCAGCGCCGGCAAAGCCGACGCGCCACAATCGATCAGGAAGTTGGCTTCGCGCCCCGAGACGTGGAAGCAGGTGTTGAGCCTGCCGCCCGATCCGAAGGCGTCGCCGCAGCCGACAAAGCGCAATTGCATCGGCTGCGAGCTCCCTAGAGCATGATCCGGAAAAGTGTGAAGCGGTTTTCCGACAAGATCATGCTCAAAACTAACGGCCTACCTGCGCGGCGCGCCGAAAACGCGCATCAGCAGCCAGATCGGGATCACGATGACAGCGCCGAGCAGGAAGTAGCGCCACAGCCAGTTCACGGTATCGAAGCCGAGATCCCACAACCGCTGGAACAAGAGACGAATGCTGTAGAGAATATTCCAGGGATCGAAGCCGATCGCCGCCAGCACGACGCCGACCAGGATCGAGAGCAGCACCAGGCGAAACGCGACCGCCAGCGGCGAGCCGCCGAGAAAGCGGTTCAGGCCATCACTGCGGCCGGCCGGCAAATCTCTGACGTCGTGGGCCATCTCAAACTCCTCAGGGGATTAGACCCTATCATAGGGCAAGGCGGTGGACATGGGGAACCCGTGAGGGGGCGTCAATCGGCTTACGGGATTTTAATTCGGGCAAGCACACGCCCGGGGCTTCTTAAGCCTCAATCTCCGCCGCCTCCGCTTTCAGCATCTTTTCCAGCGTTTCCAGTCGGTCGGCCTCCCGCGGCGGCTTGTCCCAGCGCAAGCGGCTGATGCGGGGAAAGCGCATCGCGACGCCGGATTTGTGCCGTGGTGAGCGCTGCAGCCCCTCGAAGGCAACCTCCAGCACCAGGCCTTTGTCCGGCTCGTGCACGACGTGGCGGACGGGACCGAATTTTTCGGTGGTATTGCGACGCACGAAGCGGTCGATCTGGAGCAACTCCTCGTCGGTGAAGCCGAAATAGGCTTTTCCGACCGGCACCAACTCGTCACTGCCCGCGCCTGCGGTCCAGACGCCAAAGGTGTAGTCGGAATAGTAGGACGAGCGTTTGCCGTGGCCGCGCTGCGCATACATCAGCACGGCGTCGATGATGTGCGGATCGCGCTTCCACTTCCACCACTGTCCCTTCGGCCGTCCCGGCAGATAGGGGGCATCGCGCCGCTTCAGCATCACGCCTTCGACGGCGTCCGCGTCTTCGCCCGCACCAGCGCTCGCGGGATCGGCGCGTGCGGCGGTCAGTGCGTCCCAGCTTGCGAAGGGCACGGTGGGCGAGAGATCGATGCGGGAATCGTCGAGCTTGCCGATGAAGGTCTCCAGCCGTTCGCGCCGCTCCGCAAAGGGCAGCTCGCGCAGATCATTCTCGTCGTCGCCGAGCAGATCGTAGGCGCGCAGATGAATTGGAAACTCCTTGATCAGCTTCGGAGACACGACCTTGCGGTTGAGCCGCTGTTGCAGAACATTGAAACTCTGCACGCGCCCTTCGCGCAGAATCAGAAGCTCGCCGTCAATGGCGCCGGGTAGCCGCAACGATGGCACGATATCCGGAAAGCTTCCGGTGATGTCCTCGCCGGTGCGCGAATAGAGCCGCGCGGTGATCTGGCCGTGCTCGTCGCGGCCGGCGACCGCCTGCACGCGGATGCCGTCCCATTTCCATTCGGCGATGTAGTCGGCGGGATCGAGTGCGGCGAAATCCGTGTCCTCGATCGCATGCGCCAGCATCACCGGGCGAAACGGCGCGGGATCGCGATTGACCGGCTTGTCGCCGCGGCCTTCCAGCCAGGCGAACAGGTCGAGATAGGGCGGCGCGAGACCGGGCCAGATCAGCTCGACCTCATGCGGGTCCTTGTCGCCGAGTGCCGCGGCCGCAGTCTTGGCCAGGCGCGCGGAGATGCCGATGCGCAACGCGCCGGTGACGAGCTTCAACAGCGCCCAGCGGCCGGTCTCATCCAACTCGTCGAGCCAGCGCTCGAGCTGTTTTGGCAGCTCGGTCTTGCCGAGCGTGCGCAGCGTGGTGACGACCTCGGTGAGGGTTGGGGGTGGCGGGTTGTTGTGGACACCCATGGCCTTCGGCCACATCAGCGCCACCGTCTCGGAGAGATCGCCGACATAATCGTAACTCAGCCCGAACAGCACCGGATCGGTGCGCGAGGCGATCAGGTCGCGGATCAATGCGGGCTTGGCGTGCTTGAAGCTGAGCGCACCGGTCAGCGCGGCCAGCGCGTAGCCGCGGTCGGGATCGGCGACCTCGCGAAAATAGCTGGTGATCAGGCGCAGCTTGTTGTTGCGGCCGGGCTCGTAGGCGAGGCGGTCGAGCAGTTCGGCGAAGCGGTTCATGCTTCGGCCTCGTCAGCGAGCGGGGTCTCGGTCTCCTCCTCGTCGCCGTAGCCGACGAGATCGAGCGGCCGCGCCCGCAAGCCCTTGCTTTGGCACCAATGCACCAGCGCGTCTTCCTGGCCGTGGGTGACCCAGATCTCGCCGGCACCGGTCGCCGCGATCGTGGCGGTAAGGCCGTCCCAATCGGCGTGATCCGAGATCACCAGCGGCAGCTCGATGCCGCGTTGCCGCGCGCGGGCGCGCACCCGCATCCAGCCGGAGGCGAATGCCGTGACCGGATCGGGAAACCGCCGGGTCCAGAGATCGGATGTCGCAGAGGGCGGCGCCAGCGTGATGGTGCCGGCGAGCGCCGCCTTCTTCACCCCCTTCACCGGCCGCAACTCGCCGAGCTCGATCCCGCGGCTCTGATAGTAATGCGTGATCTTCTCCATCGCGCCATGCAGATAGATCGGCGCGTCGTAGCCGGTTTGGCGCAGCAGCGCGATCACGCGCTGCGCCTTGCCGAGCGAATAGGCGCCGACGAGATGCGCGCGCTCCGGAAACAGCGCCACCGAAGCCAGCAGCTTCTTGACCTCATCGGCCGCATCGCCATGGCGAAACACCGGCAGTCCGAACGTCGCCTCGGTGATGAAGACGTCGCAGGATACCAGCTCGAACGGCGTGCAGGTCGGGTCGGGTGCATCCTTGTAGTCGCCGGAGGCGACGATGCAGGTGTCCTTGCAGGTGACCGCGACCTGCGCCGAACCGAGCACATGGCCGGCCGGGTGAAACTTCACGCTGACGTCGCCGAGCCGGATCTCCTCGCCATAGCGGATCGCCTGCGTCGAGCCGGCGAAATTCTCCCCATAGCGCAGCTGCATCATGTCCAGCGTTTCCTGCGTCGCCAGCACCGCGCCGTGGCCGGCGCGGGCATGGTCGGAATGGCCATGGGTGATCACGGCCCGCTCGACCGGCCGGACGGGGTCGATATGGAAGCCGCCCGGCTTGCAGCATAGGCCGGCAGCAACTGGCAGCAGGATGTCTTGCGGACGCATGCCTGTTATATAGGTCGCGAGCCCGCATCTTCGAGTCACCCGCCCACTTCGCTTCCTGGTTCCCCAATGCCCCTGCGCCTGTTCCTGACCTCCGGCGATCTCATGGCCGACCGTCGCTTCGAGTTCGCGCGCGATCTTCAGCTCAAGGGCGATCTGGCGGCCGCTGCCGATCTGCTGGAGCAGACCATCGAGCTTGCGCCGAATTTCACCTCGGCCTGGTTCACGCTCGGCGAAATCTGCGCGCAACTCGGCGAGCGAGACAAGGCCATTGCGGCCTTTCGCAAATCGCGCGAGTCCGACCCGAGCGATCAGCACGGCGCTCATCTGCATCTGATGCGCCTCGGCGACGCGCAATTGTCCGAGATGCCAAAGGCCTATGTGCAGGCCTTGTTCGATCAATACGCGCCGCGCTTCGAGCACGTTCTGATCAACGATCTCGGCTATCGCGCGCCGTCGTTGATCTTCAAGGCGGTGGTGGCTGCCCGCGTCGCCGCGAAGAAGCCCGCCCTGTTCAAGCGCGCCATCGATCTCGGATGTGGGACGGGGCTTGCGGCCGCCGCCTTCGCAAAACAGGTCGACCAGTTCATCGGCATCGATCTGTCGCCCGGCATGGTCAAGGAGGCGCGCGCCACCGGCCTCTATGCCGAGCTCGAAGTCGCCGACATGATCGAGGGCCTGCGCAGCCGGAGCGATGCGAGCACGAACCTCGTCGTCGCGGCCGATGCGTTCGTCTATCTCCCCGATCTCGCCCCGGTGCTCGGTGAAGCCAGGCGCGTGCTCGCGCCCGGCGGCGTGCTTGCGTTCACGCTGGAGACTCATGACGGCAGCGGCATCGTTCTCGGCGAAGGCCTGCGCTATGCCCATTCGGCGGAATATGTCCGCGGCGCCATCGCCAAGGCCGGTCTCAAGCTGTTGACACTAGAGCCCGCCTCACCGCGCATCGAGAACAACGAACCGGTGCGCGGCCTCGTCGGGATCGCCGAGAAAACTTTAATATAGGCGCTATACGTGACGCTTGAGCGTCATTGCGTCGCAAAGCGACGATTTCCCACTTGCGACATGTGCCGCGATGCCAGCACAATGTCCTCGCTAGGGAGAAACAAACAATGACCAAAAATCCATCGCGGCGCGATTTCAGCGCCGCCGCGCTCGCGACCATCGCTGCATCCACCTTGCCCGCGCCCTACGTCTGGGCCGCGGAGAAGAAATATGATGCCGGTGCCAGCGACACCGAGATCAAGATCGGGCAGACCGTGCCGCACTCCGGCCCCGGCTCGCTTTACGGCGTGCTCGGGCGCATCGGCGAAGCCTATTTCCAGATGCTGAACGAGAAGGGCGGCATCAACGGACGCAAGGTCAAATTCCTGACCATGGACGATGCCTACAGCGCGCCGAAATGCGTCGAGGCGACGCGGCGCCTGGTCGAACAGGAAGAGGTGCTCGCGCTCTACGGCTCGCTCGGCACCGCGCCGCAAACCGCCGTGCACAAATATCTGAACTCAAAGGGCGTGCCGCAGCTTTTGCTCAACACCGGCGCCTCCAAGTGGAATAATCCGAAAGAGTTCAAATGGACGATGGCGGGCCTGCCGCTCTATCCGACCGAAGCCCGCATCCTGGCGCGGCACGTCCTCAGCGTGAAGCCGAATGCCAAGGTCGGCATCCTCTATCAGAACGACGATTTTGGCCGCGACTTCCTCGGGCCCTTCAAGAAAGTCTTGGAAGACGCCGGCGGGGCCGCAAAGGTGATCATGGAGCAGACCTACGATCTGACCGATCCGACCGTCGATTCCCAGCTCATCAATCTCTCGAAGTCCGGCGCCGACGTCTTCTACAACATCTCCACCGGCAAGGCCTCGTCGCAGTCGATCCGCAAGGTCACCGAGCTCGGCTGGAAGCCGCTGCAACTGCTGTCGGCCGGCTCCACCGGCCGCTCGATCCTCAGTGCCGCCGGACTCGAGAATGCGACCGGCATCGTCGCGATCCGTTACTCCAAGGATGCCGGGCCCGGCCCCTGGGAGGCGGATAAGGACGTGATGGCGTTCGACGCGCTGCGGAAAGCCTATTTGCCGAGCGTCGATCCCGACAACACCATCGCCTACGCCGGTTACGGCCAGGCGGTGACCATGGGCGAGATTCTGCGCCGCTGCGGCGATGAGCTCACGCGCGAAAACGTGCTCAAGCAGGCATCGACCCTCGACGGCTTCCATTCGCCGTTCTTCCTCGACGGCGTCAATTACAACTACACGCCCGGCGACTACACCCCGATGAAGACGTTGTTCATCTCGACCTTCAACGGCAAGGATTGGATCGTGTCCGACAAGCCTGTGACGGAGTAGAGGCGAGCACTGCTGTATCTTACCCTCTCCCCGCAAGCGGGGAGAGGGTAAGGAAGGCCTCCCACTCCTCGACGAACCCCGCCCCACGGCTTACCTGTCATGCCGTGCCTCCCCGTATCCGCAAAATATCGGCCCAGCCGGCCACGCTGTTGCCCGACCGCTTCCAGGCGTGGTTCGCGGCCCGCGGCTGGTCGCCGCGCGAACATCAATTGGCGCTGCTGGAGAAAGCCCGCGAGGACCGTTCCGCGCTGCTGATCGCGCCGACCGGCGCCGGCAAGACGCTGGCCGGTTTTTTGCCGACGCTGGTGGAGCTGAGTTCCGCGCCCGCAGCTCCAGCGAAATCCGTCGTCTCCACCGACCGTAGCCTGCAACGCAGCGGCGGCCTGCACACCCTCTACATCTCACCGCTCAAGGCGCTCGCCGTCGATATCGCGCGCAACCTCGAGCGTCCCGTCGCCGAGATGGCGCTGCCGATCAAGATCGAGACCCGCACCGGCGACACGCCAACATCGCGGCGGCAGCGGCAGCGGCGCTATCCGCCTGATATCCTGCTGACGACGCCCGAACAGCTCGCGCTGCTGCTGTCCTCCGACGACGCGCCGTTCCTGTTCTCCTCCTTGAAGCGCATCGTGCTCGACGAGCTGCATGCGCTGGTGACGTCCAAGCGCGGTGATCTTCTCTCCCTTGGGCTGGCGCGGCTGTGGCGATTGGCGCCGCAGATGCGCGCGATCGGCCTGTCGGCGACCGTGGCCGAGCCGGAGTCGCTGGCGCGCTTCCTGGTGCCGCAGCCAGGCGGCAAGGAAGCGGCCGCCGACATTGTCGTCGCCGGCGGTGCGGCGCCGCCGCTGGTCGAGATGATGGACACGCGCGAACGCCTGCCCTGGGCGGGACACAGCGCGCGCCATGCGCTTCCCGAGATCTACGAGCTGATCAAGGCCAACAAGACCACGCTTGTTTTCGTCAACACCCGCAGCCAGGCCGAGATGCTGTTCCAGAACCTCTGGAGCATGAACGACGACAACCTTGCCATCGCGCTGCATCACGGCTCGCTCGACGTCGCGCAACGTCGCAAGGTCGAGGACGCGATGTCGGCGGGCAAACTACGCGGCGTGGTCTGCACCTCCTCGCTCGACCTCGGCGTCGACTGGGGCGACGTCGATCTGGTCGTCAATATCGGCGCGCCCAAGGGCTCCTCGCGCCTGATGCAGCGCATCGGCCGCGCCAACCACCGGCTCGACGAAGCTTCGCGCGCGGTGCTGGTGCCGGCGAACCGCTTCGAGGTGCTGGAGTGCCGCGTCGCGATCGACGCCATCGCGGAGAATGCGCAGGACACGCCGCCGCTGCGGATCGGGGCACTCGACGTGCTGGCCCAGCACGTGCTCGGCTGCGCTTGCGGCGAACCGTTTTTCTCCGAAGAGCTCTACGAGGAGGTGCGCACCGCCGCGCCCTATGCCGATCTCACGCGGCAGGATTTCGACGACGTGGTCGATTTCGTCGCCTCCGGCGGCTACGCGCTGAAGACCTATGAGCGCTTCGCCCGCATCAAGCAGGACAAGGAGGGACGCTGGCGCGTCGCCAATCCCAAGGTGCGGCAGAGCTACCGCATGAATGTCGGCACCATCGTCGAGGACGACATGCTGAAGGTGCGGCTGGTGCGCTCGCGCGGCGGCGGCCAAGGCAAGGCAGGCGGCTCGACGGGCGTGATCGCGCGCGGCGGCAGGCTGCTCGGCGAGATCGAGGAAGCCTTCATCGAGGGCCTCAGCCCCGGCGACACCTTCGTGTTCTCTGGCGAGGTGGTGCGCTACGAGACCTTGGTTGAGGACCAGGTCTACGTCTCGCGCGCCAACGACAAGGACCCGAAAGTGCCGTCCTATATGGGCGGCAAGTTTCCGCTGTCGACCTATCTTGCCGAACGGGTCCGCCGTCTGCTCGATGACGGGCGCGCGTGGGGCGCCTTGCCGGAGCAGGTGCGCGATTGGCTGTCACTGCAAAAGGACGTCTCGCGCGTACCCGCGGTGCGCGAGCTGCTGGTCGAGAGTTTTCCCCGTGCCAACAAGCATTACATCGTCTGCTACCCCTTCGAAGGCCGTCTCGCGCACCAGACGCTCGGCATGCTGTTGACTCGCCGGCTGGAGCGTGCCCGCGCCAGGCCGCTCGGCTTCGTCGCCAACGAATATGCGATCGCGGTCTGGGCGCTCGGCGACCTGTCCTTCATGATCCGGGACGGCAGGATTGACCTCGACGCACTGTTCGATCCCGACATGCTCGGCGACGACCTCGAAGCCTGGCTCGCCGAATCCGCGCTGATGAAGCGCACCTTCCGCAATTGTGCGATCATCTCCGGCCTGATCGCGCGCCGGCACACCGGCGAGGAGAAGAGCCGGCGCCAGGTGCTGTTCTCGACCGATCTCGTCTACGACGTCTTGCGCAAGCACCAGGCCGATCACGTGCTATTGCGTGCCGCACGGGCCGATGCCGCCACCGGCCTGCTCGATCTGCGCCGCCTCAGCGACATGCTCACCCGCATCCAGGGCCGCATCACACACCGGGAACTCGACCGTGTCTCCCCGCTCGCCGTGCCCGTGATGCTGGAAATCGGCCGCGAGTCAGTTTATGGCGAAGCTGGAGACGAGCTCCTGGCCGAAGCCGCCGACGAGCTCGTCAAAGAGGCGATGGGATAAGAGCAGGTTTTGACGTGACGGCAGGCGCGCTGGGTTCAGGGGATATCGAGGACATGCGCGTTTCGAATGTCAGCATCAGCAGCGTGACGTTCGCGGCCGATCTTTCCGGCGCGCTGTTCTGGGAAGAGCAGCGCCTGCTCGTCGTCTCCGATCTGCATCTGGAAAAAGGTTCCAGCTTCGCCATGCGCGGCGTGCTGCTGCCGCCTTACGACACCATCGCGACGCTCAGTCGTCTCGCTGCTGTCATCTCCCGCCATGATCCGCGAATCGTCATTGCGCTCGGCGACAGCTTTCATGATCGCACCGCGCATGGACGCCTGTCGGCGGAGGATCGCGACGCGGTCGCCGCCATGCAGGCCGGCCGTGACTGGATCTGGATCTCAGGCAATCACGATCCGGCGCTGCCGCGTGATCTCGGCGGCACCGTCGCCGACGAAGTCGCGATCGGCGCGATCACCTTCCGCCACGAACCGACCGGCGCGAGCGGCGAGATCGCCGGCCATCTTCATCCCAAGGCTCGCGTCTCCGCGCGCGGCCGTTCGATGGAGCGCCGCTGCTTCGCCTGCGACGGGATGCGCGCCGTGATGCCCGCCTTCGGCGCCTATGCCGGCGGCCTCAGCATCCGCGACGCGGCGTTTGCAAAGATCTTTCCAAAGAACGGTTTTGTCGCGCATTTGCTCGGCGACCGCCGCGTCCACGCGATCGCCGCGTCACGGTGCAGTTAAGCCGCCTTCGCCTGCACATCGTCGCAGAACTCAGCCAGCCGATCGGCGAGCCGCAGCGTCGCGGGACTTGCGCCCGGCGCGGCCATCAACGCGACTTCCGTCCGGTTGATTGGCGCAAAGCCGTCCTTTGCGGTCAGCACGCGATGGTCGGACTGGATCGCCATCTCCGACAGGATGCTCAAGCCCATGCCGGCGGCGACCGCGGCCTGGATGCCGGCGAGGCTCGATGACGTATAGGACATGTGCCAAATGCGGCCCGCGCTTTCCAGCGCGTGGATGGCGCCGGCGCGGTAGAGGCAGCCGAGCGGAAAGCCGATCAGCGGCACTGAGGCGACATCGGCATGGATCGGATGGCTCTTGCTGGTGACCCAGTGCACCTGCTCCGGCCACACCGCTATCGCGCCCTTCGCGCCGGCCTCGCGCTTGAACAGTGCGAGGTCGAGTTCGCCGCGATCGAGGTCGCGCGCGAGATTCTTGCTCTGGTCGGCGCGCACATCGAGCCGCAGACCCGGATGCGAGCGCGAGAAGGCGCCGAGCAGCTTCGCCAGCCGATACGCCGCGAAATCCTCGGGAATGCCGAGCCGGATCGCGCCTTCGCCGTCGGGCTCGCGCAGCACGTCGCGCGCCTCTTCCGCAAGCGACAACAACCGCCGCGCATAGGACAGCAGCCGCTCGCCGGCTTCGGTCGGGCGCACGTCCTTGCCGTCGCGATGCAGCAGCACCTGGCCGACATCCTCCTCCAGCCGCTTGATCTGCTGGCTGACGGTCGATTGCGTCCGATGGACGCGCTCGCCGGCGCGGGTGAAGCCGCCGGCATCGACCACCGAGACGAAGCTGCGCAGGAGTTCCAGATCGAGCATGGACGGCCTCCATTCGAAAATCCAATGATCGGTAGTTAATCATTTAATTTCCAAATGGCAAGCGGGCTCCCTAGATCGAGGGCTCAGGAGAATGTCCCTCATGTCGCTCGCCCCTTCGATCTCCGTTCCCCGCAGTCGCTTCAACACGCTGCCGCTTGCGATCGGCCTGTTCTGCCTGCTCTGGAGCTACGCCTTCGTCGCCGGCAAGATCGGCGTGACCCATTGCCCTCCGCTGATCCTGCTCGCCGCGCGCTTCTCGCTGGCCGGCATCCTGATCCTCGGCGCCACGCTGGTTCGCGGCGATGACTGGTCGCTGTCGTGGCGCGATGCCGCCATCTTCGCCGTGCTCGGCGTCGCCAACAACGCGCTCTATCTCGGGCTCGGCTACACCGGCCTGCAGTCGGTTTCGGCCGGCCTCGGTGGCCTGATCGTGTCGGCCAATCCGGTGTTCACGGCCGGCCTCGCCGCGCTTCTGCTCGGCGAAGGCATGACGTGGCGCAAGGCGAGCGGCCTCCTGCTCGGCATCATCGGCGTGACCTTGATCGTCTGGCACCGCCTGTCCGTCGGCACCGACTCGCTGCACGGCATCGTGTTCTCGCTGGCCTCGCTTGCCTCCCTCGTCGCCGGCACCATTTTGTTCAAGCTGCTCGCGCCAAAAGGCTCGTTGTGGATCGGCAATGGCGTGCAGAATCTCGCCGCCGGCATCGTGCTGACGCCGGTCGCGCTGACCTTCGCCGATGTTCATGCCATCGACTTCACGCCGGGCCTGATCGGCGCCTTTGCTTTCCTCGTGCTCGGTGGCTCGATCCTGGCGTACTGGCTCTGGTTTCATCTCCTGAAAGTGTGTGGCGCGACGGCTGCCAGTGCCTATCATTTCCTGATGCCGCCGCTCGGCATGCTGTTTGCGTATCTCGTGCTCGGCGAGCACGTCGAGGCGCGCGATCTGCTCGGAATCATTCCGGTCGCACTCGGCATCTACCTGGTGACGCGGCCCGCCAAATCCGTCTCGTAACAGGAGTCCATCATGCCCATTTCCATCACCCTGATCGGCGGTCCCACCGCGCTGATCGAGATCGATGGCTTTCGTCTGCTCACTGATCCGACCTTCGATGCGCCGGGCGACTATCAACTGCCGCACGTAAAGCTGGAGAAGACAATCGGGCCTGCAATGAGGCCCGACGCAATCGGCCCGGTCGACGCGGTCCTGCTAAGCCACGACCAGCATTCCGACAATCTCGACAATTCCGGCCGCGACTTTCTCAAACATGTGAAGCGCGTGTTGACCACCGAGGCCGGCGCGCAGCGCCTCGGCGGGCATGTCGAAGGTTTGGCGCCGTGGGGCACGGCGCAGCTGAAAGATCGTGACGGCAACTCGCTGACGATCACCGCGACCCCGGCGCGTCACGGCCCGGCCGGCATCGAGCCGCTGTCAGGCGATGTCATCGGCTTCGTGGTGACGTCGAGCCGGACCGACACCACATCGGTCTACATCAGCGGCGACACCACCTGGTTCGACGGCGTCGCCGAGGTCGCGCGCCGCTTCAAATGCGGCGTGGTGATGCCTTTCGCCGGCGCCGCGCAAACGCGCGGGCCGTTCCATCTCACCATGGACACCAACGACACCATCGAGACCGCACGCGCCTTCCCCGATGCGATGATCGTGCCGGTTCATACGGAGGGTTGGGCGCATTTCCGCCAGAACAGCGAGGATCTGCGCAAGACATTTGATGTGCTGGGTTTCGGGACGCGGCTGCGGTTGCTCGAGCCCGGCGTGCCGACGGTGGTGCAGGCGCCGTAGTTAGCACCACAGCCGTCATTGCGAGCGCAGCGAAGCAATCCAGAATCCCTCCGCTGCGACAGTCTGGATTGCTTCGCTGCGCTCGCAATGACGAGCGTATGCGGCTAATCCTTCCGAAACACGATCGAGGCCATCCAGCCCGTCATCAGCGCCATCGCGGCAGTGACGAGGCCATAGATCAGGCCGTTCTGCCGCGCGGTGGTTGCGACGAACTGCTCGAAGCCGACCTTGACGATCTCGAACGCGGTCTCGGTCTTGCCGATGAACGCGCCGTCGGCGAACAGCTTGATCTCGACCTCATAGGTGCCGATCGGCACCTCCGCCGGCAGTGGAATGCCGGTGCGAAACAACGTCGGCGTCAGGAACGTCACCGCGCTCGGATCCTCGCGGTAGAGACCGCGCTGGGTGCGCAGGCGGATGAAGGCGGAGCGGAACGCGTCGTTCGGCACCACGTCGGCATAGTCGCCGCTGACCCGTTGGGTCAGCAGCACGTTGTTTAGCCCGATCTGCTGGCGCCGCGCGATCTCGGGCGAGGTGATGACATCGAAGGAGCGGTTGGCGAACAGCGCAAGATAGCTCGGCACCGCCAGGAACTGACGGTAGTCGGTGTTGATCCAGATCCCGAAGGTACGCTCCTTGCGCCGCGTCACCATGTCGGCGCGCGGGCCCATCACGGTGACGACGAGATCGTAGGTCTTGCGGTCGGCGGCCGTGGAGGCGTCCTTCTCGACCGAGCCGAACAGCACCAGCTCCTCGCCGGAATAGTTCGGCGTCACCGTGACGCGATGGTTGGAGACCGACACGATCAGCCGCTCGGCGCGCGCGGCGGAGCCGAGCAGCACAACGATCAGGACCGCGAGAGCTGCGCGCATCATCCGTTCACTCCCAGCTCCCGAATGGTGAAGAGATCCTCTGGCCGGATCACCAGCTCGATGGCGAAGCGAACGCCGACCGAGAGGATCAGCAGGCCGAGCAGCAGCCGCAGCTGCTCGCCGCGGATCTTCTGGCCGGCGCGTGCGCCGAACTGCGCACCGGTGACGCCGCCGACCATCAGGATCAGCGCCAGCACGGCGTCGACCAGGTGGTTGGTCACGGCATGCAGCAGGGTCGCAAACAGCATCGTGACCAGCGTCAGGACCATCGAGGTGCCGATCACCGTCGAGGTCGGCACCCGAAGCAGGTAGATCATGATCGGCACCAGGATGAAGCCGCCGCCGATCCCCATGATGGCGCCGATGAAGCCGATCAGGATGCCGACGATCACGACCGGAATGACCGAGAGGTAGATCTTGGAGCGCTTGAACCGCATCTTCAGCGGCAGGCCATGAATCCAGTTATGCGTGCGTCGTGGCGCCAGCGCGCCGCGCCGGGTCCGCATCAGGGCACGCAGGCCTTCGGAGAACATCAGGCTGCCGACGGTGGTGAGCAGCACGACGTAGGACAGTGCGATCATCAGATCGAGCTGGCCGAGCGCGCGCAGCTGCGTGAAGGTCCACACGCCGAGCGCCGTCCCGGTGACGCCGCCGCACAACAGCACGCTCGCCAGCGCGGGGTCGATCGCGCGGCGCCGCCAATAGGCAAGCGCGCCGGAAAAGGACGAGGCCGCGATGTGGCTCGCGACGGAGGCGACCGCGACCGCCGGCGTGATGCCGATGAAGATCAAAAGCGGCGTCATCAGGAAGCCGCCGCCGATCCCGAACATGCCGGAGACGAAACCGACCGCGGCGCCCATCGCCAGCACGAGGAAGACGTTGACCGGAAGATCGGCGATCGGGAGATAGAGCTGCATCGAGAGACCACGCTTCCCGCGAGACGGATCGATTGCGCGGAATGCTCGCAGGAGGGCAGAACGATTGCCGCGTCCCTCAATAGCGGAATTCAGCGGCGGGCGGGACCAGGAATTTCGGGCGTGGTGAATGGGGGTGAGGAGGGTGATCGAGGAAGCCGTGGCTCCTCCAATGTCGTCCTGGCGAAAGCCAGGACCCATTATCCCGACTGGTAGTTATCGCGGCAGGCTGTGGCCACACCGTCCTCCAACAACGATCGCTTGTGGTAATGGGTCCTGGCTTTCGCCAGGACGACCAGTCCAGATTTTCGTCAGAGACGGTTGAGTGACCGCTCTCAATGCACCGCCGACGCCGCGCGCTTGGCGGCAACCGGCTTCGGCGCAGGCTTCGCGTTGGCCTGCGGCGCGCTGTCCCAGCCGCCGTTCGGGGCCGCAACATTGACGGCGTCGTCGGGCTGCGGCTCGGCGCTGAAGGTCTGGATCGCGAGCTTGGCGGCGGCGAGCGATTGCGGGTCGAGCCGCTTGGCAACATCATCGCGCTTGGTTGCTGCGTCCGCATCGCCCTGGGCGGCGGCGAGGGTGAACCATTTGTAGGACTCGGCGAGGTTCTGCTCCACCCCGATGCCGCGGGCATAGAGGATGCCGAGGTTGAACTGGCTGTCGGCGACGCCGCGGTCGGCGGCCTTGCGGAACCACAGTGCCGCGCTCTTGTAGTTGGCGCCGCGGCCGCCGCCATCGGCGTCGAGCACCGCGAGATTGTGCATCGCCTTGGCGTTGCCGCGCTCGGCCGCCTGCGTGTAGTAGCGGCGGGCGATGTCGGCGTCCTTCTTCACGCCGAGACCCTTTTCGTAGAGTGTCCCGAGGCGGAAGGTCGCGGGTACGACGCCGGCCTGCGCCGCGCGGTCGTACCATTTGGCGGCTTCTTCATAGTTTGCAGCCACGCCCTTGCCCTCGGCAAAGCGCACGCCGATCTCGTAGGCCGCGGTCGCATCGCCCTTCATCGCGGCGGTACGCAAGCCGGGGCCACCGATGCCGTCAGGCAGCTTTTCGGTCGGCGGCACCTGGATCATCGCAAGTTTCGCGCGGCTCGTGCCCGACAGCGCGCCGGTGACGTCGCTGGAGGCCGGCTGCGGCGCTGCGGCAGGCACCGGCGGAATTTCGACCGAGGCCGAGTTGCCAGAATTGTCGGCAGCAGGCGCGGCATTGTTCTGGGATTGCCGGCCGATCGGGGTCGGCGAGGTCATTGACGGCGTGACCTGCTCGGGCGTGGCGGGCTTGTTCTCGACCGGCGGCGGGGCCTGCGGCGCGGGTGCGGGCGACGAATTCTCCATCGCCTGCGGCGACGGTGACGAGCTGCTGCCATCGAGCAGGTTCATCGCCATCTTGAAGGTGCCGAGCACGATCACGACCACGCTCGCGCCGACCAGCAGCGAGCGGATCTTCGAGGTGATGGTCGAACCGCCGTCCTTATCGCTGGCCTTGCCCTTGTCCTTTGCGCCGCCGGCAGACGCCTTGGCGGCCCGGCCTGTTTTCTCGGGTGGCTGCGCGGCGGCGGCCTGGGCGGCGCGGCGCGCGGCAGCGATGAAGCTCGACGACGACACCGGCTCCTTGGGCGCGGCCGGGATTTCGCTGATCGCGCTTTCGGACGCGGCAATGCGCTCCGACGGCGTGGCGATGCGTGCACCCGGCCTTGTGCCCGGCTCGAGCGGATGATCCGGCGGCAGTTCGGGCGCAAGCGCGGCGCGCGTGGGCGCCGTATGCGGCTCCAGGATTTCGCTAATCGCGCGTGGTGGAAGCGGCGGCGCCATCGGCATCGGCGGCGGCGCTGCCGGCGCGGCGGCATGGAATTCGCGCGGCGCGGCGGCGAAGGCGGCGTGCGCCGCCTGCGCGGCGGCCGGATTGGGCAACTCGGGCTTCGGATCGTATTTCGGGTGCTGCTGTGGCTGCGGCCGTGGCTCGCGCGCCATCGGCGCGGGCTCCATGGGAGCGGCCATCGGCATCGGCATCGGCTGCGGCGCAGGGGCGGGCGGCGCGGTGCGCACATTGCGAAGATCGCCCTCGATCATCGAGAGACGATCGACGACGTGGCCAAGGGCGTTGTGGACGGCCTCCAGCGAATCCTGGGTGGTCCGGTTGGTCTCGGCCTGGCTGAAGCGGATGTCGGAGAGCTCGCGCTTGACGAGATCGACCATGCCGGAATCGGCAGGCGGCGTGGAGTTGCGGCTCTCGGCGAGCGCTGAATAGGTCGCCTGCTGCCGCTCCAGGTGGCGCAGGATGTCGTGCAGCCCGTCCTCGACGCGGCTGAAATTGCCGTTGCGCGGATCGGCGGCGGCCTCGAGCCGCTCCAGCAGGTACGAGACCCGCTGTTCAAGATGAGCAAAGGTCGAAGCCGAGTCGTTGCCGACCTGCATGCGGTCGAAACGGTCGGACAGGGCGCGGATCGCGCTTTCGAGCTGCTCGCTGCTCTCGGATGGCTGAGGGCGCTCGCGCGTTTCCAGAGCGGCGGTGAGCGCCGCGATGCGCTGCTCCAGTACCGCAAAACTGTCGCCTTGGCCGGACGCACGGGTGACCTGGTCGACCTTGGACGACAGCAGCTGCACGTCGTCCGAGAGCCGTGCCAGCGCTTCGTTGGAGGCGACGTTGGAGACGATGCCGCGCAGCGCCGAGATCGCGCCTTCGAGCTGGCGGACCGTCGAGGGATCGTCATTGGCGCGCAGGATCAGATCGAGCTTGGCGCCGAGATTGCGGATCGCCTCGTCATAGCCGGTGAGCTGCTCGGCCGGGGTCAGCGTGCGGAGCACCTGCTTGATCTCGGACAGCGCGTGCTCGATGCCGGACAGGACCTGACCGTCGGTGCCGTTGGAGCGGGTCTCGTCGATGCGCCGATGCAGCGAGCGGATCTCGTTCTCGATCGATTCGATCGCGCGGCGCGGCATTGCCTCGGTGATGGCGTTGCGGATATCCGCAAGCTCGCTGCGGAACGTGTTGATCGCCTGCTCGGTATTGTCAGGGCGCTGCAGCGATTCGATCTGGCTCGTGATCTTGAGCAGATGGCGCTCGAGCGCAGAGAAATCCGGCCCCGGCTGCGGTGGCGGTGGAGCGTAGGCAGGCGGCGCGGGGGGCGCGTAAGGAGCTGCCGCAGGCGCGATCGAGGGCGCGGCGCGCGGCGGCATCTGCCTGGGCGTAAAGCCGTCGAGCTCGCTCTGCCGTGCCGTGATCTCGGCGACCGCGACGTCGAACGAAGCGGGGCTCAGGGGCGGTGAGCTGCGATAGACCTGCGCTGCCGCGCGCTCGACCGCATCGGCCTGGCGCTGGCGCGTTTCAACGGGGGCCTGTCGAGGTGCCGGAGCCTGCTGCGGCTTCGAAATTTGCGAAAGCCTTGCATCGAGCCGAGAGATCGCGTCGTTGAGCTGGCGCGCAACGCCCTGCTCGCGCGAAACGTCTGGTCGCGGAGTGTCTTGCCGCGAAGGATCTTGGCGCGAAGGATCTTGCCGCGGCGCCGGCTTCGAAATCCGTTCGATCTGCTGGGTGATGGCGTCGAGCCGCTGGTGGATGTCGGCGACTTCGCGGCTTTCCTGGCTCGGGACGTGACTCGGGACTTGGCTCGGCAGTTGACTCGGAACGTGCTGGGCTTGCGGACGCTGGTCGTAAAGTCCGCGGAAGTTCGGCGGGGCGGTCTCGCCGAGCGTGGAGTTCAGCCAATCGTTGAGTGACATACCGGCGCGACGCGCAGCAGCTTCGGCCCGCTCCCGGACGGATGGATCGATGCCGTCAACACTCCACGATACGCGCGAATTCATGACTCTGTCCGGTTCCGACTCCGGCGCCCCACCCGGCGCCTCCAGTCTTCCCTCGCGTGCCGGTTGCAAAGACAATCGGATTTGGCGCGGGTCGTCTGCCTCGAAAACCGACTTTTGTCTGTTACGGTAAATAACGGGTTAAGGAACCCGTTGACGGTGTCTTAAAGTTGGGCGGCGGAGTGCGGGTGGCCTGCACACAAGCCCGGCCATGACGAAGCAGAGACACCTCAGCCCTTGCCCTCGCGCTTGCCGTCCTCCAGCGCCACCACGGTGCCGCTTGCGCTCATCGCCGACAGGGCCTCGAGCGCCTCTTCGCAGAAATCGGCCACCATCTGCTCGTGCCGGGCGCCGAGCTGAAGCAGCAGCAGGTTACCGAGGTCGAGCACGCCGGAGGCCGCCCCTTCCGGAAAGCGCTTCTTCAGGATGCGCTCGTAGTTCTCGTGGCGATCGCGGTGGTGCTCGAGCCGGGCCATCAGGTCGGTGCGCATGGGCTCAAGGCCGATACTGTCCAGCGCATGCAGCCGCACCAGGAGGTCGTCCTTGATGGAGGGGGGCGTGCTTGGCCGCGCGGCCCAGTGCCGCAGCGCTGTTCGGCCCTCCGGAGTCAGCGTATAGATCAGCTTGTTGGGCTTGCCTGTCTGCACGACCTCGCGGCCCTGGATGTAGCCGCGGTCGCGCAGCTTGGAGAGCTCGCGGTAGATCTGCTGGTGGTCGGCCTTCCAGAAGAAGCCGATCGAGGAATCGAATGTCTTGGCGAGCTCGTAGCCCGTCATCGGACGTTCCGTCAGGCATGCGAGGATTGCGTCGCCTAAAGCCATGACCCGGTCCTCCTGTTCTCGACCTTAACCGATTGGCTTGACTTTATGCGCATCGGCGCATATGCGTCAATGTGCATATGGGGCGACCCAAAAAACGAGGGCAAACACCGCCCCGAAACCTCAATGGAATCAACCTTCGCGCTACTGTGCATGGGGTTGTTTTCGCGTTTTTTGCCGAAGCCTTAGTTGCTTTGCCTTTAGGGAGGCACCTGAATGACCGGCCTCGATTCCTGGTACGGCTACATGAAGTCGCATGACCGGGCAGCGCTCTGGGACCTGCTCCATCCCGACGCCGTCTTCGAAAGCCCCGTCGTGCACGCGCCGCAGCGCGGCCGCGACATCACCTTCAAATATCTGGCCAGCGCCGAGAAGGTGCTTGGCGGTCCCGGCTTCACTTATGTCGGCGAATGGAAGAGTGAGAGCGGCGCCGTGCTCGAATTCAAGACCATGATCGACGGCATCGAGATCAATGGCGTCGACATCATCAGTTTCGACGGCGAGGGCCGCATCACGCATTTCAAGGTGATGGTGCGGCCGCTCAAGGCCATCAACATGCTGCATCGCCTGATGGCGGAGCAGTTGGCCGCCGCCCAATCCTAAACCAGCATCATCACTTCAAGGCTATGCCGGGAGACCACCATGCCGATCTACAAAGCCCCCGTCGAAGACGTGAACTTCCTGCTCAACGACGTCTTCCAGATCGACCGCTACGACAATCTGGCCGGCTTCTCCGATGCGTCGAGCGACGTGCGCGAAGCCATTCTCGGCGAAGCTGCCAAGCTCGCCGAAGAGGTGCTGCAGCCGCTCAACCGCATCGGCGATCTCGAGGGCTGCAAGCGCGCCGATGACGGCAGCGTCACCACGCCGAAGGGCTTCAAGGACGCGTTCAAGCAGGTCGCCGAGGGCGGCTGGCTCGGCCTGTCGGCGCCGACCGAGTTCGGCGGCCAGGGTCTGCCGGTGACGCTGAGCCAGGCGGTCAACGAATTCCAGATCTCCGCCAACATGGCGTTCTCGATGTATGGCGGCCTCACCATGGGCGCGACCGCGGCGCTGATCGGCCACGGCACGCCGGAGCAGAAGCAGACCTACGTGCCGAAGATGGTGGCGGGCGAGTGGACCGGCACCATGAACCTGACCGAGCCGCATTGCGGCACCGATCTCGGCATGCTCCGCACCAAGGCGGTGCGGCAGGCCGACGGCAGCTTCAAGATCACGGGCACCAAGATCTTCATTTCGGCCGGCGAACATGACCTCGCCCCCAATATCATCCACCTCGTGCTCGCCCGCGTCGAGGGCGCGCCCGCTGGCATCAAGGGCGTGTCGCTGTTCGTGGTGCCGAAATTCCTCGTCAATGCCGATGGGTCGGTCGGCGCACGCAATGGCGTGGTCTGCGGCTCGATCGAGCACAAGATGGGCATCCACGGCAATTCCACCTGCGTGATGAACTACGACAACGCCGTGGGCTGGCTGATCGGTGAAGAGAACAAGGGCATGCAGGGCATGTTCGTGATGATGAACGAGGCCCGCCTCGGCGTCGCCGTGCAGGGTCTCGCGCAGTCGGAAGTGGCCTATCAGAACGCGGTTGCCTATGCCCGGGATCGCATCCAGGGCCGTTCGCTCACCGGTGCCAAGGCGCCCGACAAGCCGGCCGATCCGATCATCGTCCATCCCGACGTGCGCCGCACGCTGCTGTCGATCCGCTCCTTCAACGAGGCCGCGCGCGCCTTCGTGATGTGGACCGCGCTGAAGAGCGACGTCGCCCATCGCTCCGAGGATACCAAGGACCGCCAGGCCGCCGACGATCACATGGGCCTGATGACGCCGGTGCTGAAGGGCTTCCTCACCGACTACGGCTTCGCCAATGCGGTGCAGGCGCAGCAGATGTATGGCGGCCACGGCTACATCGCCGAGCAGGGCATGGAGCAGTTCGTGCGCGATGCCCGCATCGCCATGATCTACGAAGGCGCCAACGGCATCCAGGCGCTCGACCTCGTCGGCCGCAAGCTGCCGCGCGACGGCGGCCGCGCCATCATGGCGTTCTTCGGCGAGGTCATGGCCTTCGCCAAGGAGAACGGCGGCGACGAGGCGATGAAGCCCTACGTTACCCCGCTCTCGGCTTCGCTCGGCCATCTCCAGCAGGCCACGACGTGGCTGATGCAGAACGCGATGGCCAAGCCCGACAATGCCGGCGCCGCCGCGACCGATTACCTGAATCTCTTCGGCTTCGTCGCGCTCGGCTACATGTGGGCGAAGATGGCGAAGGTGACGCAAGCCAAGATTGCCGAGAGCGGGGCGACTCCCTATCTCTCGACCAAGCTCGTCACCGGCCGCTTCTTCATGGAGCGGATGCTGCCGGAGACCGCCGCCAATCTCGCGCGCATCCAGGCCGGCTGCGCGACCATCATGGAACTGCCGGCGGAAGCGTTCTGAAGCCGCTTTCGCTGCGACCCGATCAAGACCAGAAGATCATCACATCAGGAGGGCGTCATGCCTGAGGCATTCATTTACGACCACGTCCGCACCCCGCGCGGCCGCGGCAAGGCGGACGGTGCGCTGCACGAAGTCACCGCGCTCGCGCTCGCGACCGTGCCGCTCAAGGCGCTCAAGGACCGCAACAACCTGCCGGAAGATTCCGTCGATGACGTCATTCTCGGCGTGGTCGATCCGGTCGGCGAAGCCGGCTCCGACATTGCGCGCTTCGCCGCGCTGAAGGCGGGCCTCGGCGAAGCGGTACCGGGCGTGCAGATCAGCCGCTTCTGCGCCTCCGGCCTCGACGCCGTGAATTTTGCCGCAGCCCAGGTGATGAGCGGCCAGCACGAGCTCGTGATCGGCGGCGGCGCCGAATCGATGAGCCGCGTCGGCATCGGCGCCTCCGGCGGCGCCTGGCCGATGGACCCGTCGATGGCAGTGCCGGCCTATTTCATGCCGCAGGGTGTCTCGGCCGATCTGATCGCGACCAAATACGGCTTCTCGCGTGACGACGTCGACGCCTATGCGGTGCAGAGCCAGCAGCGTGCGGCGAAGTCCTGGGATGAAGGCCGCTTCGACAAGTCGGTCGTCCCGGTGAAGGACATCAACGGCCTCACCATCCTCGCCAAGGACGAGCATATGCGTCCTTCGACGACGATGCAGTCGCTGGCGCAGCTGCAGCCGGCGTTCACGATGATGGCACAGATGGGCGGCTTCGACGGCGTCGCGGTGCAGTCGCATCCGGAAATCGAGCGCGTCAATTACGTGCACCACGCCGGCAATTCGTCGGGCATCGTCGATGGTGCCGGCGCGGTTCTGCTCGGCAGCAAGGAAGCCGGCGGCAAGTACGGCCTGAAGCCGCGTGCGAGAATCCGCGCGTTCGCCAATATCGGGTCCGAGCCGGCGATGATGCTGACCGGTCCGGTCGACGTCACCGAAAAGCTGTTCGCGCGCTCCGGCATGAAGAAGTCGGACATCGACCTGTTCGAGCTCAACGAGGCCTTCGCCTCCGTCGTGCTGCGCTACATCCAGGCCTTCGACATCGACAACGCCAAGATCAACGTCAATGGCGGCGCGATCGCGCTCGGCCATCCGCTCGGCGCGACCGGTGCCATGATCCTCGGGACCGTGCTCGACGAGCTCGAGCGCACCAACAAAGCGACCGCACTGGTGACGCTGTGCATCGGCGGCGGCATGGGCACCGCGACCATCATCGAACGCGTCTAAGGGTAGGGAGCAACCAGCATGGCTTACAAGAATTTCAAGGTTGAGACCGATTCCGACGGCATCGCGCTCGTGACCTGGGACATCCCGAGCCGTTCGATGAACGTGCTCGACGAAACCTCGACCAACGAGCTCGACGCGATCGTCAAGGCGACCACGGCGGATGCTACGGTTAAGGGCGTCGTCATCACCTCCGCCAAGGAAGCGTTCTGCGCGGGTGCCGATCTTTCCATGCTCGAGGGCATGAACCAGGCCTACGCAAAAGTGTTTGGGGAGCAGGGCGAGACCGCGGCGAACCAGATGCTGTTCGAGCAGAGCCGGCGTTTCTCGCAGGTGCTGCGCTCGATCGAGACCTCCGGCAAGCCGTGGGCGGCGGCGATCAACGGCCTCGCGCTCGGCGGCGGTTTCGAGATCACGCTGTGCTGCCACTATCGCGTGGCGGCGGAGAATCCCAAGACCCGCCTCGGCCTGCCCGAGGTCAAGGTCGGCCTGTTTCCGGGCGCCGGCGGCACGCAGCGCGTGCCGCGCCTGGTGCCGCCGCAGGACGCGATGACGATTCTGCTCAAGGGCGATCCGGTCACGATCGAGAAAGCCAAGGCACTGAATCTGATCCACGCCATCGTTCCCGCCGCCGATCTCATCAAGGCGGCAAAGGACTGGATCAAGGGCGGCGGCAAGGCCGTCGCGCCCTGGGACGAGAAGGGCTTCAAGCTGCCGGGCGGCCCGGTGTTCTCCAAGGCCGGCATGATGATGTTCCCGGCCGGCAACGCGATCTATCGCCGTGAGACCTACGACAATTATCCGGCCGCGCGCGCGATCATGAGCTGCGTCTATGAGGGCCTGCAGCTGCCGATCGACGCCGCATTGCGCGTGGAATCGCGCTACTTCACCTCGGTGCTGCGCTCGAAGGAAGCAGCCGCGATGATCCGCAGCCTGTTCCTGTCGATGCAGGAATTGAACAAGGGTGCGCGCCGTCCGAAGGATGTGCCGCCGACCAAGGTGAAGAAGATCGCCGTGATCGGCGCCGGCTTCATGGGCGCGAGCGTCGGCTATGTCTCGGCCCGTGCCGGCCTCGACGTCGTCCTGATCGATCGCGACCAGGAGAGCGCCGACAAGGGCAAGGCGCATGCGCAAAAGGTGATCGAGGAGCAGATCAAGAAGGGCCGCGCCAAGCCCGGTGACGCAGAAGCGCTGCTCGCCCGCATCACGCCGACCGCGGACTATTCCGCGCTGAAGGACGTCGATCTCGTCATCGAGGCCGTGTTCGAGGACCGCAAGGTCAAGGCTGATACCTTTGCTAAGGCGCAGGAGCACATGAAGCCGGACGTGATCTTCGCGTCCAACACCTCGACGCTTCCGATCACCTCGCTGGCGGAATCCTTCAAGGACCAGGGCAGGTTTGTCGGCATCCACTTCTTCTCGCCCGTCGAGAAGATGATGCTGGTCGAGATCATCCAAGGCAAGAACACCGGTGATCTCGCGATCGCGACCGCGCTCGATTACGTCCGGCAGATCGGCAAGACGCCGATCGTCGTCAACGACTCCAGAGGCTTCTTCGCCAATCGCTGCGTCGGCCGCTACGTCGCCGAAGGCAACGAGATGTTCCTCGAAGGCGTGCCGCCGGCGATGATCGAGAACTGCGCCAAGATGGCCGGCATGCCGGTCGGCCCGCTCTCGCTGTCGGACGAGGTTGCGCTCGACCTCGGGCTCAAGATCATGAAGGCGACGGAAGCCGACCTCGGCCCCAACGCCATCAATCCCGACCAGAAGAAGCTGATGGTGGAAATGGTCGAGAAGCAGGGCCGACTGGGCCGCAAGAACAGCAAGGGTTTTTACGACTACCCCGAGAAGGGCAAGGGTCAGAAGAGCCTGTGGCCGGGCTTGTCCGCGCTGCAACCCAAGCAGCTCGACCCTGATACCCTCGACGTCGAGGAGCTGAAGCAGCGCTTCCTGGTGGTGCAGGCGGTGGAGGCCGCGCGCACGGTGGAGGACCACGTCATCACCGATCCGCGCGAAGCGGATGTTGGCTCGATCCTCGGCTTCGGCTTCGCGCCGTTCACCGGTGGCACGCTGTCCTACATCGACTTCATGGGTCCCAAGAAGTTCGTCGAGCTTTGCCACAAGCTGGAAGCGAAATACGGCTCGCGCTTCACCCCGCCGAAGCTCCTCGAGGAGATGGCCGCGAAGGGAGAAACCTTCTACGGCCGCTTCGCGCCGAAGAAGGCGGCCGCGTGATTCTCTGAACCCCTAGCCGGGATGAAAAATACGAAAGGCCGGATCTCGATCCGGCCTTTCGCATCTGCGCCTCAGGCAGCCTGAATCAGCCCTTCCTTCTTCATCGCTTCCTGCACCTGCGGCCGCGCCGCGACGCGGGTCTTGTACGCGGCAAGGTTCGGCATCGCCGAGAGGTCGAACTTCATCCGGTCGCCCCAGGTCAGCATCGTGAAGAGATAACCGTCGGCCACCGTGAACTGCTTGCCCATGAGGTAGTCGCGGCCGGCGAGCTGGCTGTCGATGTATTTCAGCTTGCCCATGACGCGGTCCTTGAAGAAGGCCTTGGCCTCGTCGTTCAGCGCCGGCGCGAACATCGGGCCGAAGCTCTTGTGGACCTCCGAGGTGAGGAAGTTCAGCCATTCGAGCAGCTTGTAGCGCTCGGAGCTGCCGTGGGCCGGCGCCAGCGCCTTGGCTGAGGCCTGATCGGCGATCATCTGGACAATCACCGGGCCTTCGGTCACGATCTCTCCGCTATCGAGGCCCAGCGCAGGGACCTGGCCCTTGGGGTTCAGCTTCAGATAATCCTCACCGTTTTCGAGCTTCTTGGCCCGGATATCGACCTTGACCAGTTCATAGGGCAGGCCGGCCTCCAGCAGCGCGATATGGGGGGATAGCGAGCAGGCACCGGGCGAATAGTACAATTTCATGGAATTTCCTCCTCTTGTTGCTTGGCTCAGGCGAAAGAACGACTACATGCATCTGCTTGAAGTAGTCAAGATTGATGCAGGTGCATCGAATAGGGTAAGAGACGGGCGACGAGCTTGAGCGGGACCATGAAACGCAAACCATCGACCGAGGCGACTTCCGCCTGGATCCGCTTGATGCGGGTGCAGAGCCGCGTGCTCAATTGCGTCGAGCAGGACCTGAAGAAGGCCGGCTTCCCGCCGTTGGCATGGTATGACGCGCTGCTCGAACTGTCACGGGCGCCCTCGGGCGAGCTCCGGCCGGTCGAACTCGAACGGCAGATGCTGATCCCGCAATATTCGACATCGCGGCTGATCGACCGTCTGGTCGACGAAGGCCTCGCCTCGCGGCGTGAATGCAAGATCGACAAGCGCGGCCAATTCGTGGAGATCACGGAAGCCGGCCGCGAATTGCAGAAGCGGATGTGGGGCGCCTATTCGGCCGCGATCGAGAAATATGTCGGTTCGAAACTGTCCGATGCGGATGCCGTGAAGCTCAGCGGTCTGCTCGACCGTCTCGGCTGCTCGTGCGGCGAGATGAAACTGCCGCCTGCCCACGTCAACGAAACCACGCCGTCGCGATGAGCGCGCGGCACACCAGCTCGTCCGTGCAGCCGGTGGCTGCGCGGACCATCCCTGTCACCCACGCGCGTTCGATCGAAGCGCTTTTGATTAGAGTCTGATATGGCGCGAGACCAGATCGATATGACGCCGTTGCAATCGCGTGACGAGCTCGTCAAGTGGTTCGAGGAAGGCTGCAAGGACCCGTCCGAATTCCGCATGGGCACCGAGCATGAGAAGACGCCGTTCACGCTCGAAGGCCACCGCCCGGTGCCCTACGAAGGCCCGCGCGGTATCGGCGCGCTGCTCGAAGGCATGAAACTCCTGCTCGGCTGGGAGCCGATCATGGAGAAGGGTAACATCATCGGCCTCTACGACGTCACCGGCGGCGGCGCGATTTCGCTGGAGCCCGGCGGGCAGTTCGAGCTTTCGGGCGCCCCGGTCGAGAACGTGCACCAGACCCAGAGTGAGCTGATGGCGCATCTGGCGCAGGTGCGCGAGATCGCGACGCCGCTCGGCATCGGCTTTCTCGGGCTCGGCATGACGCCGTCCTGGTCGCGCGCCGACATCCCGGTGATGCCCAAGGGCCGCTACAAGATCATGACCAATTACATGCCGAAGGTCGGCCAGTACGGCCTCGACATGATGTACCGGACCTGCACGGTCCAGACCAATCTCGACTTCTCCTCCGAAGCCGACATGGTCAAGAAGCTGCGTGTCTCGCTCGCGCTCCAGCCAGCCGCAACCGCCTTGTTCGCCAACTCGCCGTTTACCGAGGGCAAGCCGAATGGCTTCCTCTCCTTCCGGTCCGAGATCTGGCGCGACACCGACAACGCGCGTGCCGGCATGATGCCTTGGGCATTCGAGGATGGCATGGGCTTCGAGCGCTATGTCGACTACGCGCTCGACGTGCCCATGTATTTCGTCAAACGCGACGAGGACTACATCGACGTCTCGGGCTCCTCGTTCCGAGCCTTCTTCGATGGCCGCAACAACAATTTGCCCGGGGAACGTCCGACGTTGTCGGATTGGGCCAACCATCTTTCGACGATTTTCCCGGAGGTGCGGCTCAAGCGCTATCTCGAGATGCGCGGCTCTGATGGTGGCCCGTGGGGCCGACTGCCGGCGCTATCGGCGTTCTGGGCCGGGCTGCTCTACGACGATGTGTCGCTGGATGCCGCCTGGGACTTGGTAAAGCAGTGGAACGCGCATGAGCGTCAGGCCCTGCGCGACGACGTGCCGCGCTTCGGCTTCAAGTCGCGGATCAAGGACCGCTATCTGTTCGAGATCGCCAAGGAGTGCCTCGCTTTGGCACATGCCGGCTTGCGCCGGCGCGGCCGGATCGACCAGCTCGGCCGCGACGAGACCAGGCATCTGGAGCCGCTTGACCGCATCATCGATTCCGGCCGCACGCCAGCTGAGGAGATGCTCGACAAGTTCAAGGGCCCGTGGAACGGCTCGGTGGAACCGGCGTACGCGGAATACGCGTTCTAGACCAAGGTCCCAACGGTCGGGACTCGAGCCGTTCATCGCCCGTACAGGTTTGCGGCGATCAAATGGCCGGCTGAAAAACCCGAGCGTCGTCAATAACTCGAAAGCTGTTCCGATGGGGAAGGGCCGCCTGGCCGTCATGGCAAGCGTCGTGGCCTGCGCCGCGCTGCTTTCGCTCTCGTTTGCGAGCTGGCCTGCGCGCGCCCAGACGGCGTTCGATCGGCCCGGCGGAGACTATTTCAGCACCCCCGTCACGTCGGGCGATCCCGAGGATTGCGCACTGCTGTGCGAGCGCGACCGCCGTTGCCGCTCGTGGAGCTTCAGCTATCCTGACGTCGAAGGCGGCTCGGCGGTGTGCTGGCTGAAGAACACAGTGCCTGCGCGCGTGCCGGGAAGCTGCTGCATCTCCGGTGTGCGCGGCGCCGGCGTGATCGAGCCGCGTGTCGAAGGCGTGGAGACCTCGATCGACCGCCCCGGCGGCGATTTGCGCAATTTCGAGATGAAGGACGGCGAAGGCGAAGAAGCCTGCAAGGCCGCCTGCACCGCCGACAACAAATGCCGCGCCTTCACCTATGCCCGCCCCGGCTACACCGGACGCGAAGCGCGCTGCTTCCTGAAAAAGGAAATCAAGCCGCCGCGGCGGAAGGCAGGGTTCACGTCGGGCGTGGTGCGGTAGCATGCAGCTCTCACCACCGTCATTGCGAGCGTAGCGAAGCACTCGAGAATTGCTTCCGCGGCAGCAGTCTGGGTTGCTTCGTCGTTTCGCTCCTCGCAATGACGAGGAGGGTAAAGCGGACACCTCACTCGGCCGCGATCACCGTGATCTCGGGCCACAGCGTCTTCCAGCGTGCCGCCTTCGCCGCGTAATTGGCGGTAGAAAAATTCGGCGCCCGATTGGGTCGCACGATCAGCTTCGCGACGTCGTCGAACCCGTGCGGCGCGTAGACGTCGAAATCCCCGACGGCAGGGCGGATGCCCACCTGCGTATTCTCCGTGAGGAAGCGGTCGATACCGTCGGTCGCGCGCATCAAGGGCGGATAAGGCAGACCGTGCCGGGATACCAAAGGTGCACGCGCGCCTGGTTGCGGATTTCGACTTTGGGGCCGAGATGCGCGAGCGGCGCGTGCAGCTTGCGGATCACCGCGTCTTCCGCCTCCCATGAGGGGTCGGAATCGAAATAGAACACGTCGTAATCGGCGATGCCGTGATCGATCGGGCGGCCCGTGAGCACGTTCCACACCGTCTGCACCAGACAGCCCGCGACCAGCCACGCATCCGGCAGCGCGAGGCGATGGATTTCATCGAGGATCGCTGCGTTGAACGGATTTCGCAGGGCGAGAGCCAGAAATTCGTCGCGGATCATTACTGTTGCGCTCCCTCTCCTGCGTGCAGGAGAGGAGTGAAGACATTCCGGCCTTCAATGCACGGCGGTGAAAAACCGCGCCATGCGAAATCCGGACAGCCAGGTCCACACCGGCTGGCCCCGGATGCCGAGATCCCAGGATCCGAGCACGGCATCCGCGCGGCCGACCAGATTGTCGATCGGCAGCATGCCGACGCCGCCGGAGCGCAAGGGCACGCGGCTGTCGGCGGAGTTGTCGCGGTTGTCGCCGAGCACGAAGAGATGGCCGGCCGGCACCGTCACTTCCTGCGTATTGTCGAGCGGACCGTTGTCGCGCATCTTGAAGATCAGATGCGAGACGCCGTTCGGCAGTGTCTCGACATAGCGATAGGCGGGTTCGCTGCCGCCATTATCGTCCTCGGCGGCGCCAACGCCGTCCGGCTTCAGCTCGGCGGGGCGGTCGTTGACGAAGAGCTGGCCCTGGCGCAGCTGGATGCGGTCGCCGGGCAGACCCACGACGCGCTTGACCCAGGCCTGCGAGCGGTCGCCGGGCCAGCGGAAGACCACGACGTCGCCCTGCTTCGGCGTCTCCGCGAACACGCGGCCGCTCTCGGGCAGGTTGATCTGGATCGGCAGCGACGAGGTGCCGTAGCCGTAGGGGAATTTCGAGGCGATCAAGGCGTCCCCGATCAACAGTGTCGGCTCCATCGACCCCGACGGCACGTAGAACGGCTCGGCCAGCGCACCCTTGGCGATGAACACCGCCGCGACGATGCCGGCGAGCTGCACCAGCTGGCCGCCCCAGCCGCTGCTCTTCCGCTTGCTGGTGACAGTTATCTTCTCGACACTCATCCGCCTGTTCCACCCACCGTAATGCGTTCCATCAACAGCGACGGCTGGCCGACGCCGACCGGCACGCCCTGACCGTTCTTGCCGCAGGTGCCGATGCCGGTATCGAGCGCGAGGTCGTTCCCGATCATGCGGATGCGATGCAGGTCGGTCGGCCCGTTGCCGATCAGCATGGCGCCCTTCAGGGGCGCGCCGATCTTGCCGTTCTCGATCTTGTAGGCCTCGGTGCACTGAAACACGTATTTGCCCGAGGTGATGTCGACCTGGCCGCCGCCGAAATTCGCGGCGAAGACGCCGTTCTTCACCGAGGCGAGGATCTCGGCCGGATCACGGTCGCCCGCGAGCATGTAGGTGTTGGTCATGCGCGGCATCGGCACATGGGCATAGCCCTGGCGGCGGCCGTTGCCGGTCGGTTTCATGTTCATCAGGCGCGCGTTCTGACGGTCCTGCATGTAGCCGACCAGGACGCCGTCCTCGATCAGCACGGTGCGGTTGGTCGGCGTGCCCTCGTCGTCGATCGACAGCGAGCCGCGGCGCGAGGCAATGGTGCCGTCGTCGACCACGGTGACGCCCTTGGCCGCGACCTGCTGACCCATCAGGCCGGCAAACGCAGACGTCTTCTTGCGGTTGAAGTCACCTTCGAGGCCATGGCCGACCGCCTCATGCAGCATTACGCCGGGCCAGCCGGCCCCGAGCACGACGTCCATCTCGCCGGCGGGGGCGGGAACCGATTCCAGATTGACCAGGGCCTCGCGGAGCGCGCCATCGGCGGCGTCGCGCCAATTCTTGCTTTCGATGAATTCGGCGTAGCCGGCGCGGCCGCCATAGCCCTTGCTGCCGCTCTCCTGGCGGTCGCCCTGACCGGCGACGACGGAGACGTTGACGCGCACGAGCGGGCGGATGTCGCGATAGCTCTCGCCGTCGGGCCGCAGGATCTCGACCACCTGCCAGGTCGCGCCCAGGCTGACGCTGACCTGCCGCACCCGCGGATCCTTGTCGCGCAGATAGGCGTCGATCTCGGCGAGCAGCTTGACCTTGGTCTCGAAGCCGGGGGCATCGAGCGGATTGTCGTCACTATAAAGCCGCACGTTGGTATGCGCTGGAGGCGCGGCGAAGCTGCCGGAATAACCACCGCGCACCGCCGCGACCGCGTCCGCAGCGCGAATCAGCGCCGGCAGCGACACGTCGGAGGAATGCGCATAGCCGACGGCGTCGTCCTTGACGGCGCGCAGGCCAAAACCCTGCGAGGTGTCGTAGGTCGCCTGCTTCAGCCGTCCATTGTCGAACATCAGCGCTTCGGTCTGGCTGTATTCGAGGAACAATTCGCCGTCGTCGGCACCGGCAAGCCCGCGCGCGAGCTCGTTGCGAACCTGGTCGCGGTCGAGATTGGCGCGGTCGAGCAGGGAGGTTGTGGCAGGGTTGGTCATGCGTCCGTCCATTATCGGGGGATGTGAGGCAAGATAATGGTTTCCCGGCAGTTCCGCGAGGGCGCCAAGTCTCACATTACGGAAACAATAGGATTCGCGGGCCTAACCGCCCTTCGCACTACGGCAGCTTGTCATATCCCTCGCCGAGCCCGTTCAGGCTGAGCGGGAAGCCGATGCCTTCTTCCGGGGTCTCGAAGATGATGAAGGTCGCGGTCTTGGCGGTGCGGAGCTGGCCGAGCAGCTTGTCGTCCATCACGACCTCGGCGACGCAGCCATTGGGCAGGCAGCGGACAAAGCCGGCACGGCCGACATCCTGGTTGTCGAGCTTGAGGCCGAGGCCGGAGGGCAGGAGAACGCCGAGGGGGGCGACCACCCGCATCAGGCGGCTCTTCTGGTCGGCGGTCTTGAGAACGATCACGGTCAGGCCGGCGTTGGAGCGGTCTTCGGCCACCACGCTCTGGATCAGGGCGCATTGCTCGGACTGGGCGCCCGGCGGGGTGTCGCAGCGGATCTGCCAGTCGCCATGGACGGAGCGCACCGCGCCCTGCGCATGGGCGAGGCCCGGAAGCGCCAGGACGACGACCGCCGCCAGCAGGGCAATCAGCATCGTGAGGCTGCCAGCCTGGCTTTTAGCTCGCCTTGCCATGGATCTCGAAAACCCCATCGGGTCGGTCCCTCTGCTCGCCTGGGTCGCTCGCGCCGGGCGGACTGATACGGGAATGACGGCGTCTTGAAGGCGATTCGCAAGCAAATTCCACGCCGCCACGGCCGCCGTCGCCCGCACGAATCAGGTTCCTGTGCGGCTGTCTGCCAGTGCCTACCGCGGGCAATTCCGCTGTCAAGCCGCAGCATCCCGGGAAATGGTAATTTTGTCTGATGTTACTAGGAAATATCTTGCGGGTGATGGCTGACAGACGAGGCTCAAGACTGCATTGCGATAGATCAAGAATTATGGTTTGAGAGGCTTGATTTCGGCGTTCTAGCGATCTGGCCCCAATTCCTCTTAGAGGTATTTTTGCGCGGCGGTTTGTCAGACGGGGGGATCGAATAAAGCGTTTCCCGAAAATAGGGGAATGCACTTGGGGTGATTTCGTTAGGGGAGCGCGAACGGCATGAAGATGTCGATGGGCCCGGTGGGCCGGCACTTGCTGGGATTGGCCGTGGCGGGTCTGACGCTGGCGACGGGCGGCGCGGCATTTGCCGAGCTCGGGCAACCGGTTGCGTGGGAGTGGACTCTTCAGCAGTCCGCGTCCCCGGTGATGGACAACATCGTCTGGTTCCACAATTTCCTGTTCGTGCTGATCACGCTGATCACGCTGTTCGTTCTGGCGCTGCTCGTGATCGTGGTCGTGAAGTTCAACGCGAGAGCCAATCCTGTGCCGTCGCGGACCACGCACAACACGCTGATCGAGGTGGCGTGGACGCTCGTTCCGGTGCTGATTCTGGTCGGTATCTCGGTGCCGTCGTTCCGCCTCCTGTTCCTCGAGCTCGACGTGCCGAAAGCGGATCTGACCATCAAGGCGACCGGCAAGCAGTGGTACTGGTCCTACGCCTATCCGGATAACGGCAAGTTCGAGTTCGACTCGCTGATGGCCCAGGACAAGCAGCCCCGTCTGCTCGGCGTCGACAACGAGATGGTGGTGCCCGTCAACAAGGTGGTCCGGGTTCAGGTCACCGGCGCCGACGTGATTCATGCCTTTGCGCTGCCGGCCTTTGGCGTCAAGATCGACGCCATTCCGGGCCGGCTCAACGAGACCTGGTTCAAGGCCACCAAGACCGGCATGTTCTACGGCCAGTGCTCGGAATTGTGCGGCAAGGACCACGCCTTCATGCCGATCGCTATCCGCGTGGTGAGCGACCAGGAGTTCGCCTCCTGGGTCGAGACCGCGAAGAAGAAGTACGTGAGCGGCGGCACCAGCACCTACGCCTCCACGGCCGGCCCGACGCAGTAAGCGCCGGGTGACGGGGTCGAGGAAACTGAAAGCGACATAAGGCGGGACCTCCAGAGGTCCGATCGGGACGCAAGGCAGGATTAGAAAATGGCAACGAGCGCAGCGGCACACGGCGATCACGCGCAAGACCACGGACATGACGAGCACGCCCATCCGACCGGATGGCGGCGCTACGTCTATTCGACCAACCACAAGGACATCGGCACGATGTACCTGATCTTCGCGGTCATCGCCGGCGTCATCGGCGCCGCGATGTCGATCGCGATCCGTGCCGAGCTGATGTATCCGGGCGTGCAGATCTTCCACGAGACGCACACCTACAATGTGTTCGTGACCTCCCATGGTCTGATCATGATCTTCTTCATGGTCATGCCTGCGATGATCGGCGGCTTCGGCAACTGGTTTGTGCCGCTGATGATCGGCGCGCCCGACATGGCGTTCCCGCGCATGAACAACATCTCGTTCTGGCTGCTGCCGGCGTCCTTCGCGCTGCTGCTGATGTCAACCTTCGTCGAGGGCGAGCCGGGCGCCAACGGCGTCGGCGCCGGCTGGACCATGTACGCGCCGCTGTCGAGCTCGGGCCATCCGGGCCCGGCGGTCGACTTCGCGATCCTGTCGCTGCATCTGGCGGGCGCCTCGTCGATCCTCGGCGCCATCAACTTCATCACCACCATCTTCAACATGCGCGCGCCGGGCATGACCCTGCACAAGATGCCGCTGTTCGTGTGGTCGATTCTGGTGACGGTGTTCCTGCTGCTGTTGTCGCTGCCGGTGCTCGCCGGTGCGATCACGATGCTGCTCACCGACCGCAATTTCGGCACGACGTTCTTCAATCCCGAAGGCGGCGGCGATCCCGTGCTGTTCCAGCATCTGTTCTGGTTCTTCGGTCACCCCGAAGTGTACATCCTGATCCTGCCCGCCTTCGGCATGGTCAGCCAGATCGTCTCGACCTTCTCGCGCAAGCCCGTGTTCGGCTATCTCGGCATGGCCTACGCCATGGTCGCGATCGGCGGCATCGGCTTCGTGGTGTGGGCGCACCACATGTACACGGTCGGCATGTCCTCGGCGACGCAGGCCTATTTCGTCGCCGCCACGATGGTCATCGCGGTCCCGACCGGCGTGAAGATTTTCTCGTGGATCGCCACGATGTGGGGCGGCTCGATCGAGTTCCGCGCGCCGATGATCTGGGCGGTGGGGTTCATCTTCCTGTTCACCGTCGGCGGCGTCACTGGCGTGGTGCTGGCGAATGCCGGCGTCGACCGCGTGCTGCAGGAGACCTACTACGTCGTCGCGCACTTCCACTACGTGCTCTCACTCGGCGCGGTGTTCGGAATCTTCGCCGGCTGGTACTACTGGTTCCCGAAGATGTCGGGCTACATGTACAATGAAGGGCTCGCCAAGGCGCACTTCTGGGTCACCTTCATCGGCGTGAACCTGGTGTTCTTCCCGCAGCACTTCCTCGGTCTGTCGGGCATGCCGCGGCGCTATGTCGATTATCCCGACGCGTTCGCTGGCTGGAACCTGGTCTCGTCGGTCGGCTCCTACATCTCCGGCTTCGGCGTGTTGATCTTCCTCTATTGCGTGATCGACGCCTTCGCGAAGAAGGTGCCGGCTGGCGACAATCCGTGGGGTGCAGGTGCGACCACGCTGGAGTGGACGCTGCCCTCGCCGCCGCCCTTCCACCAGTTCGAAGTGCTGCCCCGCGTGCAGTAAGCCAACGCTCGCGGCGCCCGTGACGGGCGCCGCGGCTCGACAAAGAAGCGAGTCAATCTAGTGTCCGTCCTCGACCACAATGCCGTCGACATCAATCCCCGCATCTCCGAAGCGGAGGTTGGCGATTACATCGCGCTACTGAAGCCGCGGGTGATGTCGCTGGTGATCTTCACCGCGCTGGTCGGAATGGCGATGGCACCCGGGCATTTCCACCCGGTGCTGGCCTTCACCTCGCTGCTCTGCATCGCCGTCGGCGCCGGCGCGTCCGGGGCGCTCAACATGGCGCTCGAAGGCGACATCGACGCCAAGATGTCGCGCACGGCGAACCGGCCGATTCCGCGCGGCCGCATCACCCGTCCCGAGGCGATGACCTTCGGCATGACGCTCGCCTTCTTCTCGGTGATGACGCTCGGCATCCTCGTCAACTGGATCGCGGGCGCGCTGCTCGCCTTCACCATCTTCTTCTACGTCGTGATCTACACGATCGGCCTGAAGCGCTGGACCGCGCAGAACATCGTGATCGGCGGTGCCGCCGGCGCGCTGCCGCCGGTGGTGGCCTGGGCCGCGGTCACAGGCACGGTCGATGTCGAGCCGCTGCTGCTGTTCGCCATCATCTTCTTCTGGACCCCGCCGCACTTCTGGGCGCTGGCGCTGTTCCGCTCCGACGACTACGCCCGCGCCGGCATTCCGATGCTGCCCAACGTCGCCGGTCCCGACGCGACGCGGCTTCAGATCCTGCTCTATACCATCGTGCTGATCGCAGTCGCGGCTGCGCCCTGGGCGCTCGGCTATTTCGACGCCATCTACGGCATCGTCTCGCTGATCCTCGGCGCCGGCATGCTGGCGTTCGCCATCAATGTCTATGTGCGTCGCGAGCGCAGCCAATCGCTGCGGGCGACCCGCAAGCTGTTCGCGTTCTCCATCCTTTATCTGTTTGCGCTGTTTGCGACCTTGCTGGCCGAGGTCGTGTTCCGGGCGCTTGCGCCGATGGTAGGGGGCGCATGATCGCAGGAATGGCCGACAAACCCGAGATAGATGGAATCGTCCTCACTGAGGCGCAGAAGAAGAGCCGTCGTCAGCGCTCGATCGCGATCGCGCTCGCGCTCGGTGTGCTCGTGGTGCTGTTCTTCGCCGTGACCATGGTCAAGGGGCCGGCCGTGCTCGTCCGGCCGATGTAGGAAACATGGATCAGAAGCCGACCATATCGCGGGATCAGAGCCGGACGGCCACCAAGGGACGCAGGCCTGCCAAGGGGCTTGGCCGCGACGTGGTGGTCGCCTCGATCTGTGGCGGCGTGGTCGCGCTGATGGTCGGCGCCTCCTACGCGGCGGTGCCGTTCTACAACTGGTTCTGTCGCGCCACCGGCTTCAACGGCACGACCCAGGTCGCGACCTCGGCGCCGGCCAGCGGGCCGATCGCACGGAAGATCGCGGTGCGTTTCGATTCCAACGTTGCGCCCGGCCTGCCCTGGAAGTTCGAACCGGAGCAGAGCGAGATCGAGGTCAATATCGGCCAGGTCGTGACCGTCTTCTACACGGTGACCAACCAGGCCGCGCGGACCACCGCAGGCCAGGCCGCCTACAATGTCGCGCCGCTGACGGTCGGATCCTATTTCCAGAAGATCAACTGCTTCTGCTTCACCGAGCAGACCATGGCGCCCGGCGAGAAGCGCGAGATGCCGGTCGTGTTCTACGTCGATCCGTCGATTGCCGACGACCACGAGAACGACGGTCTCAATACGATCACGCTGTCCTACACGTTCTATCCGGTGAAGGATCCGGTGGTGAAGCCGCTCGCGGCCAGCGAAGACGACAAACGCAAGGGAAATCTCTGATCTCCGGGCTCACGCGCCGGGGTTGGAATAAGGGGATAAGTGCCTGACAGGCACGGGATTGAGGAGCGAGACCGCAAATGGCAACGGCGCACACCAAGCATCACGACTACCACCTGGTCGATCCCTCGCCATGGCCCGTCGTCGGCTCCATCTCCGCCTTCATCATGGCGGTCGGCGCGATCACCTGGATGCACCACATGTTCTCGGCTGCGCCGATCATCTTCGGTGTCGGCACCGTCGGTGTGCTCTACACCATGGCGAGCTGGTGGGGCGATGTGATCAGGGAAGCCCAGTACAAGGGCGATCACACCCGCGTGGTGCAGCTGCATCACCGCTACGGCATGATCCTGTTCATCGCCTCGGAGGTGATGTTCTTCGTCGCCTGGTTCTGGGCCTATTTCAACGCGGCGCTCTTCCCGGCCGACGCCGTCCACGCCACCCGCGATGCGGTGTTCGGCTGTGGTCTCGGGACGGCGGCCGGCGCCTGCGCCGTGCCGGGCACCTGGCCGCCGCACGGCATCGAGACCTTCGATCCCTGGCATCTTCCGCTCCTGAACACGCTGATCCTGCTCACCTCCGGCACCACGGTGACCTGGGCCCACCATGCGCTGCTCGAGAACGATCGCCAGGGCCTGAAGTATGGCCTGATCCTCACCGTCGTGCTTGGCGCGCTCTTCACCTGCGTGCAGGCCTATGAGTACAGCCACGCGGCCTTCTCCTTCGGCGGCAACGTCTATGGCGCGACCTTCTTCATGGCGACCGGCTTCCACGGTTTCCATGTGCTGGTCGGCACCATCTTCCTGATGGTGTGCCTGTTCCGCGCCTATGCCGGCCACTTCACGCCGACCCAGCATCTCGGCTTCGAGTTCGCCGCCTGGTACTGGCACTTCGTCGACGTGGTCTGGCTGTTCCTGTTCCTCTGCATCTATGTCTGGGGACACGGCGCCGAGACCATGGCCCACGGCGCGCACTAAGCGGGCTGACTTCGGATCGAGAAAGGGCGGCCTCCGGGGCCGCCCTTTTGCTTTTTTGCGCGCAGGGGTTTCGGCAGAAACTGTGATAGACCCTGTCATCATGAACGAAGCCGCCGATACGTCCGAGCCGCAAGCCACCGTCCTGCAGAGCGCGCTGCGCGGGCTTGCCTGCAAATGCCCGCGCTGCGGCCAGGGCAAGCTCTATGCGGGCTTCCTGACGCTAGCGCCGTCCTGCGAGCGTTGCGGCCTCGACTATGCCTTCATCGATTCCGGTGACGGTCCGGCGATCTTCATCATCATGCTGGCCGGCGCGATCGTGGTCGGCTGCGCGCTCGTCGTCGAAGTCAAGTACCAGCCGCCGTACTGGCTGCACGCGGTGTTGTGGCTGCCGCTGATTCTCGCGACGACCCTGCTGCCGTTGCGCGCGATGAAGTCGCTGCTGATCGCGCTGCAATTCCACCATAAGGCGGCGCCGGGCCGGCTGGTCGACCGCGCGAAATGAACGAGACCGCGCGCAAGCCCCGCGTGGCCGGCTTCGCGCTGTTCACGCTATTCCTGACCGCGGTCTGTATCGTGCTCGGTGTCTGGCAATTGCAGCGCCGCATCGCCAAGCACGAGCTGATCGCCGCACTGACCGAGCGCCTCGCGGAGGCACCGGTCGCTCTGCCGCCGCCGGCACGATGGGCCGCGCTAAGTCCCGCGCGCGATGAATTCCGCCGCGTCAGCTTTACCGCGACCTACGCGCCCTTGCCCGACGCGATGGTCTATTCCCCCGGCTCCGCCGTGCGCAAGGACGCGTCGGGCCCCGGCACCTGGGCGTTCCTGCCGGCGCGGCTGCCGAGCGGCGAGACGGTGGTGATCGATGCGGGCTTCGTCGAAAACACCATGCAGGATCGCAGCGTCGAGGATCGCGCGGTCAAGAAGCTCGTCACGGGGCAGGAGGTCTCGTTCACCGGTTATCTGCGCTTTCCCGAGGCGCCTGGCTGGCTGACTCCGGCGGAGAACCGCGACAAGCGGCTGTGGTTCGTGCGCGATCACGTGGCGATCGCGAGCGCGCTGGGCTGGGGCGCGGTTGCGCCGTTCTATGTCGACCTTGAGCAGCCGGCGCCCGAGAGCGGCATTCCGCGGCCGGGACCGCTCGACGTGCATCTCAAGGACGATCACCTGCAATACGCCATCACCTGGTTCACGCTTGCAGGCGCCGTGCTCATCGCCTTCGCCGTGTGGGCAAGAGGGCGGCGGCGGGGCTGAGCTCCGTAGATCCACCTAGGGAACCCGGTATCGCCCGGGGTTTACCATTCAGCGCACATTCACGAGTGTGGTCCTAAGCCGCCATCGTTTTTTCGCGGCAGACAGGATTGCAGCGTGAGCGATTTCGACCAGATGGGAATTGTCGTCGACTGGGTGGATGCCTGCAGGAAGGGCGACCTCGCGACGCTTCTCGACCTCTATGCGGACGATGCCCAGGTCGAATGCACGTGCAACGGCACGCAGCACTATCGCGGCCGGAGCGAGCTCGAAGCCTATTGGCAGCCGCGGCTCAGCGCTTTCTCGTCGGCCGGTTTCGGGCTGGAGGAAATCCATCCTGCGCCCCACGGCATCGATCTCGAATATTCCGTCGCCGGCGCGCTGCGCATCCGCGCCTCGTTTTGCTTCAGCCCGGACGGCAAGATCCGCGCCACGCTGTGCGAACCGGCGCGACAGAACGCGCAGCTTGGCTGTGCTTGCTAGAGACTCCAGATTCTTGTTTTGACGCGTTTTCTTCACGCGAACCGGTATCCACTTCGCGAAACGCTAGCCGGTGACCGGCGCCTCGCGCGCCGGTCCGGCGGGCAGGCGGCAGCGCACATAGGTCCGGTCGTCCACGCGCAGCAGTGACAGCGATCCGCTGAGTGCGCGCACGCGCTCATGCATGCCGGTCAGGCCGCGACCGAACAAATTGCCTTCGGGGAAGCCGCCACCGTCGTCGGAAATCTCGATGACGACCGCCTCGCCGGCGAAGGTCGCCTGCACATGGGCATTGCTGGCGCCGGCATGACGCAACACGTTGGTCAGCGCCTCCTGAATCACGCGATAGACGGTTTGAGCCAGCGGCCCGTCGATCGCGTTGAGATCCGGATCAATCGTGTCCGTCAGGTCGAGTGACGGCGCCTGCTTGCGGAAATTCCGGAGCAGCGTCTGCACGGTGGTCTCCAGACCCAATTCCTCGATGTAGAGCGGTCGCAACCGGTCGAGGATGCGGCGGTTGGTCTGCTGGAGCGCCTCGACCGATTGCAACACATCCTGCGCCGAACTGCCGGGATTTCCCGCCGGGGGCGAGGCGTCGGCCAATGCGATCGTGCCGGCGCGGATGCTGAACAGCAGCGGACCGAGTTCGTCGTGCAGTTCGCGCGCGAGATCGCGCCGCTCGTCGTCCTGGAGCGACACCAGGCGGTGCAGCAGGTCGCGATTGTCCTGGCTCAATTGCGCCAGCGTTTCGGCCAGCGCGTTGGCCTCCTCGCAGCTTTGCCGGATTTCCGGCGGTCCTCCGACCGGGATCGGCGTGGCGTAGTCGCCGCGCCGCATCCGCGTGAGCCCTTCGCCGAGATCTTGCAGCGGGCGCAGGGCCGATCCTGCGAAAACATAGGCAATGGTGCCGGTGAGCACCATCAGCACGGCAACGAGGCTGGTCAGCGCGAGAAAGCCGATCCATTTCTCGAACAGGTCGGCCGACAGGTCCGGCCGGAAGACGAGATCGCCGACACGCTTGTCGCCGATCGTCACCGGAGCTGCCGCCTCCATGTCCGGAATGGTGAGCAGGTCGACAAACCATTGCGGGACGCCATGCGGCTTGCGCGGGCCGTCCCTCGCTGAGGACGCGGGACCCATCTCCGCGGCACGGAATTGGATATCAGAGGAGTTGTCCAGAGAATGGACAAAGGCGTCGAGCGTCTGCCGCGGATTGTTCGAGGTGCGCAGGGCGTTGTTGAGCGCGGCGGCAACGGTCTGGATCGAACGCCGCCCCGGCTCGTTCTCGTCCGCCAATTGGTCGGTCGCGAAGATCTGGAGCAGCACGCCGCTCATGATCAGCGCGGCGAGGAAGCTCAGGCCGAGCGGCAGAAACAGTTGGGTTCGGAACGAGAGGCGTTGCCACATTAGGTCAATTCTAACGCGCATCGGTCGGATTTGCTCTTTCCATTTGTTCCCGTCGGTTTATGAGTCGAAAAACTAGAGAGTTACAATGCAAGATACTGCTAAGCCGGCGACCCGCGTCCTGATTGTCGACGACCATCCCGTGGTCCTGTCCGGTTGCCGCACCCTGTTCGCCTCCGACCATTCGATCCGGATCGACGAGGCGACCGACGCCAAATCCGGGCATCGCGCCTATGTCAGCAAGCGGCCCGACGTCACTGTGATCGACATCAGCCTGCCCGACGTCTCCGGCTTTGAACTGATGCGGCGCATTCGCAAGGACGATCCCGACGCCAAGATCATCATGTTCAGCATGAACGACGATCCGGCCTTCGTGGTGCGGGCGGTCGAGCTGGGCGCGCAGGGCTACGTCTCCAAGGGCGACGATCCCCGGATCCTGCTCAAGGCGGTGCGCAAGGTCGTTGCAGGCGACAATTTCATCTCACCGCAGCTCGCGGAAGCCGTGACGTTTTCCGGCGCGGCGATCAAGGCCAATCCCGCCTCGCAGATGACGCCGCGGGAGCTCGAGATTCTCCGCCTGCTGGGGCGAGGCGACAAGATCGTCGAGGTCGCCGAGGCGCTCGGTATCTCTTACAAGACCGTCGCCAACACCACCTCCCTGCTCAAGCAGAAGCTCGGTGCCAAGAACCATTCCGACCTGATCCGGATCGCGGTGGAAATCGGGATGAACTGACGCCCGGGGCGCCGAACCGGCTGCTCCAGGATGCTGCCGGTTCGGCGGGCGGACCGGTCTCGGCGCTCAGCCGGGCAATGCATGGATAGCGCCGACACCATCCGCCGACACAATGAGCGCAGCCGTCGTTCGTTCCCGAACCGTCTGTCGCTCGGGATATAATGGCAATGTGCGATGCGATGCCGCTGGCGAATGCTTGTCCGAGCCGAAACCTGTCGGGAAAAACAGGAACATTTTCTCACACATCCCGTTTTGTCCCTTGACGATGTCGTGACAGCCGACGAAAGCTTGCGCGAACAGTTTTTGCGGGTCCATGACCCCAAGAGGCCAAACCGGTCTGCACACAACGACAGACCTTCCAAGAGAGGGCTGCGGCATTGCCGCAGCCCTTTTTGTTGGCAGCCTTTTTCCTTGGATGGCCCCAGCCGCGAAGCGGTTTCCTGATGCCGCAAAACACTTTATGGTGGCTCAAAGCCTCTGGCTGTTGACAAGTAATTTCGTAAAATCAAAGGCTTGCGGATCGAGCCCAGGCTCGGCCGGCCTTTGGAGGGCAGTTTGACTCGTTATATCTCGACCCGGGGCGAGGCCCCCGAACTCGGCTTCTGCGATGTGATGCTGACCGGGCTCGCCCGCGACGGTGGCCTGTATGTGCCGGCCACCTGGCCGCAACTCTCGACTGACGCCATCGCCGGCTTCTTCGGTCGTCCCTATTGGGAGGTCGCGGTCGAGGTGATCCGCCCCTTCGTCGCCGGCGAGATCTCGGACGCCGAGCTCGGCCGCATGGCGAACGAGGCCTACGCCACTTTCCGCCATCCGGCGGTGGTGCCGCTGCGCCAGATGGCGCCGCACCAGTTCGTGCTGGAGCTGTTCCACGGTCCGACGCTCGCTTTCAAGGACGTGGCGATGCAGCTGATCTCGCGGCTGATGGACCACGTGCTCGCCAAGCGCGGCCAGCGCACCACCATCGTGGTCGCGACCTCGGGCGACACCGGCGGTGCTGCAGTCGACGCGTTCGCAGGGCTCGAAAATGTCGATCTCATCGTGCTATTCCCGCATGGCCGCATCTCCGAGGTGCAGCGGCGGATGATGACGACGACGGGCGCGGCCAACGTCCATGCGCTCGCCGTCGAGGGCAATTTCGACGATTGCCAGGCCCTCGTGAAGGCAATGTTCAACAACCATCGCTTCCGCGATGCGACGTCGCTGTCCGGCGTCAATTCCATCAATTGGGCGCGGATCGTCGCCCAAGTGGTCTATTATTTCACCTCCGCCGTTGCCGCCGGTGCACCCGCGCGCGCGGTGGACTTCGTCGTGCCGACCGGCAATTTCGGCGACATCTTCGCCGGCTATGTCGCCAAGCGCATGGGTCTTCCGGTGCGGACCCTGGGCATCGCCGCCAACGTCAACGACATCCTGGCGCGCACGCTGAAGACCGGGATCTACGAGGTGCGGGAGGTCCACGCGACGGCGTCGCCGTCGATGGACATCCAGATCTCCTCGAATTTCGAGCGGCTGCTGTTCGAGGCTGGCGGCCGCGATGCTGCCGGCGTGCGCCGTCTGATGGATTCGCTGAAGCAGTCCGGCCGCTTCGTGCTGCCCGATGCGACGCTGGCCGCGATCCGCGAGGGATTCGACGCGGGCCGGGCCGACGAGACCGAGACCGCGGCCGCGATCCGCGCCGCCTGGCGCGAGGCGGGCGAGCTGGTCGATCCCCATACCGCGGTCGCGCTTGCGGTCGCCGACCGCGACACCACGGACAGGACGGTTCCCAGCATCGTGCTGTCCACCGCCCATCCGGCCAAATTCCCCGATGCGGTCGAAGCGGCCTGCGGCCAGCGGCCGCAACTGCCGGCCTGGCTCGATGGCCTGATGACCAAATCCGAACACATGAAGGTGATGAAGAACGACCAGGCCGAGGTCGAGCGGTTCGTGCTGTCGGTCAGCCGCGCCGCGAAACAGGGAGTTGCCGGATGAGCGTCGAGATTTCCAAGCTTGCGTCCGGCCTGACTGTCGTCACCGACAAGATGCCCCATCTCGAGACTGCGGCGCTCGGCGTCTGGGCCGGCGTCGGCGGGCGCGACGAGAAGCCCAACGAGCACGGCATCTCGCATCTTCTGGAACATATGGCGTTCAAGGGCACGACGAAGCGCTCCTCGCGCGAGATCGTCGAGGAGATCGAGGCGGTCGGCGGCGACCTCAACGCCGGCACCTCGACCGAGACCACGTCCTATTATGCACGGGTGCTGAAGGCCGACGTGCCGCTCGCGCTCGACGTGCTCGCCGACATCCTGGCCAACCCGGCCTTCGAGCCCGACGAGCTCGAGCGCGAGAAGAACGTCATCGTGCAGGAGATCGGCGCGGCGCAGGACACGCCTGACGACGTCGTGTTCGAGCATCTCAACGAGCTCTGCTATCCCGACCAGCCGATGGGCCGCTCGCTGCTCGGCACTGCGAAGACCTTGCGTGCCTTCAGCCGCGACTCGCTGCGCGACTATCTGTCGACGCATTACCGCGGGCCAGACATGGTGGTGGCGGCAGCCGGGGCGGTCGATCACAAGCAGGTGGTCGCCGAGGTCGAGCAGCGCTTTGCCAGTTTTGAGGGGACGGCGGGTCCCAAGCCGCAAGCCGCGCAGTTCGGCAAGGGCGGCACCAAGGTGGTGCATCGCGAACTCGAGCAGGCGCATCTGACGCTGGCGCTGGAGGGCGTGCCGCAGACCGATCTGTCGCTGTTCTCGCTCCAGGTCTTCACCAACATCCTCGGCGGCGGGATGTCGTCGCGGCTGTTCCAGGAGGTGCGTGAGAAGCGCGGTCTCTGTTACTCGATCTACTCGTTCCACGCGCCCTATACCGACACCGGCTTCTTCGGCCTCTACACCGGCACCGATCCGGCCGATGCGCCCGAGATGATGGAGGTCGTGGTCGACATCATGAATGATTCGGTCGAGACCCTGACCGAGGTCGAGATCGCGCGGGCCAAGGCGCAGATGAAGGCGGGGCTGCTGATGGCGCTGGAGAGCTGCTCGTCCCGCGCCGAGCAGCTCGCCCGGCATGTGCTGGCCTATGGCCGGCCCCAGACGGCCGAGGAGCTGGTGGCCCGGATCGACGCTGTCAGCGTCGAATCGACCCGTGATGCGGCGCGTGCGCTGCTTTCGCGCAGCCGCCCTGCGGTTGTCGCATTGGGCAGTGGCAGGGGTCTGGACACGGCGGTGTCTTTTGCGGAAGGATTGACCCGGGCACGCGCCAAGGCGCGGCTGCATTAGGAGCCGCGCACGGGTTGATCCGCCCCCGGGAAGCATCACCATGGCCCTCTTTCGCCTGCCATCCAGTGGACCCGCCGCTCTCGCGCCGCGCGGCAACGGCCTGTTGCTACGCGCGCCGCAGATGTCGGACTTCCTGCAGTGGGCCCATCTGCGCGAGTCCAGCCGCGATTACCTGACGCCCTGGGAGCCGATCTGGCCGTCGGACGATCTCACGCGCTCCGGCTTCCGCCGTCGCCTGCGCCGCTATTCCGAGGACATCGCCGCGGACCGGTCCTATCCCTTTCTGATCTTCCGGGAGCTCGACGGCGCCATGGTCGGCGGCATCACGCTCGCCAATGTCCGCCGCGGCATCGTCCAGGCCGGCACCATCGGCTATTGGGTCGGCAAGCCCCACGCCCAGCGCGGCTACATGACGGCCGCGCTGCGGGTGCTGCTGCCAACGCTGTTCGGCGAGCTCAATCTGCACCGGGTCGAGGCCGCCTGCATCCCGACCAATGCGCCGTCGATCCGGGTGCTGGAGAAGTGCGGTTTCTCCCGCGAGGGGCTGGCGCGCCGCTATCTCTGCATTAACGGGATATGGCAGGACCATTTGCTGTTCGGCCTGCTGCACGAGGATTTCCGCGGCTGAGCCCGCTTATCCATGTGACCAAAGTCTGCTTGTTTGCTGCCTTGGGTTCGCCGGTTTTGACGATATAACGGCGCAGCCCGGCCGGTGATCGGCCGTGATGTCGTCATGGAGTTTGGGTGTTGATGGTGCAGGAGCTTCGGTCACCGCGGAATGCGTTGCGGCGGGGGGCAGCGGTCGCGCTGGTGTTGTCAGTTGCGCTCGTCTCCGTCTCGCCAGTCGCGGCGCAGTCGCTGACCGATCGATTCAAGGGCCTGTTCGGCGGCAAGTCGGACGAGCCGGCCCAACCCAAGCCGGCGCCTGCACCGGGACAGCCGGCGGCTGATGACGATCTTGATTGCCCGCAGGTCACGGTGCGTGCCGGAGCCTCCACCTACGCGGTCGGTGCCACCGGCAAACCGGCCGTCGGCAACGAGATCCGCTTCCAGGCCACCATCACCAAGATGGCGCGCGAATGCACCCGCAATGGCGGCGACATCACGGCCCGGATCGGCATCCAGGGTCGCGTCATTGCCGGTCCCGCCGGGGCGCCAGCGAGCGTCGAGGTGCCGCTGCGCGTCGCCGTGGTGCATGGCGGCATCGGCGAGAAGGTGATCGCTTCCAAGGCCTACCGGACCACGGTCGGAATGTCGGAGGGCGGCAGCGTCCCCTTCACCTTCGTGGCCGAGGATCTGGTCTATCCGATGCCTTCGGCCAAGGACGCCGATAGCTACATCTTCTATGTCGGCTTCGATCCGCAGGCGCTGTCACCCGAGCCTAAGGCGCGGGCGAAGAAGAAGTAGCGAATGATTTTGCAAGTGACCGTCATGCCCGGGACAAGCCCGGCCATGACGACGAGAAAGCAAACTATCAAACAAAAAAGCCGGCGCTCATGGCGCCGGCTTTCTTGATTGGTGAAGGCGAGGCCCTCAGTTCAGCTTCTGCCGAACCTCGGTGATGCCCTTGGCGAGCAGATCGTCGGCGACCTGGCCCCTGACCGACTGCGACAGGATCGTGGAGGCGGCCTGGACGGCGGCTTCCGCGGCTGCGGCGCGAACATCGGCCACTGCCTGGGCCTCGGCGAGCGCGATCTTGCCCTCCGCGGTCTTGGTGCGGCGAGCGACGAAATCTTCCACCTTGGCCTTGGCCTCGATTGCGATGCGCTCGGCTTCGCTCTTCGCGTTCGCGATGATGTCGGCGGCCTCGCGTTCGGCCGAGGCGGTGCGCGCCTTGTAGTCGGCGAGCACCTTGGCGGCTTCCTGCTTGAGGCGCGTCGCGTCGTCGAGCTCGGCCTTGATGCGATCGGCGCGATGGTCGAGCGCAGTCATGGCCTTCTTGAAGACCCCGAGATAGCCGAACACGACCATCAGGATCACGAAGGCGATGGCGACCCAGGTTTCAGGATCGAAGAACATATCGATTAACCCTTCAAGGACGCATCAACGGCGGCATTGACCAATGCCGCGTCCGGAACCACGCCGGTGAGCTGCTGCACGATGGTGCCTGCCGCATCGGCCGCGATGCCGCGGACGTTGCTCATGGCGGTCGCACGGGTCGAGGCGATGGTCTTCTCCGCCTCGGCGAGCTTGGCCGCCAGTTGCTCTTCCAGCGCCTTGCGCTCGGCGTCCGCCTGCGCATTCGCCTTGTCGCGGGATTCGTTGCCAATGGCCTGCGCGCGCGAGCGCGCCGAAGCAAGCTCGCTTTCATAGGCCTTCAGCGCCGCTTCGGACTGGTCCTTCAGCTTCTGCGCTTCGGCGAGGTCGCCCTCGATCTTGTTCTGACGCGCCTCGATCGCACCGCCGACGCGCGGCAGAGCGAGCTTGGACACGATCACGTAAAGCGCGACGAAGAAGATCGCGAGCGACACCAGCTGCGAAGCATAGGTGCCGCTCTCGAACGGCGGAAAGCCGCCACCGTGACCGCCTTCGGACCCGGTGTGGGCGCCCGCCGCCGGACCTTTTGCGCCGCCATGACTTTCAGCCATGGATTACTCCTGTTGCTGTCATGCGCGTCGCTTCGGTCGAAGCGGCGCGAAAAATCGTCCTCAGAGCGGAACGAACAGCAGCAGCAGCGCGATCAGCAGCGAGAAAATGCCGAGCGCTTCGGTCACGGCGAAGCCGAAGATCAGATTGCCGAACTGGCCCTGAGCGGCCGAGGGGTTGCGAACGGCTGCGGCGAGGTAGTTGCCGAAGATCACGCCGACGCCGACGCCCGCGCCGCCCATGCCGATGCATGCGATGCCCGCGCCGATAAGTTTTGCTGCTGCCGGATCCATTTTAGACTCCTTGGAAGAAAGATTGGGTTTTGGGTGGAATTCCCCGGACCGCTCAGTGTCCCGGATGAATGGCGTCGTTGAGGTAGATGCAGGTCAGGATCGCAAACACATAGGCTTGCAGGAACGCGACCAGAATTTCGAGAGCGTACAGCGCGACCGTGAGCGCCAGCGGCAGCACGCCGCCGACCCAGCCAAGGGCGCCGAGCGAGAAGCCGAGCATGGCGACGAAGCCCGCGAACACCTTCAGCGCGATGTGGCCGGCCAGCATGTTGGCGAAGAGACGGACGCTGTGGGAGACCGGCCGCAGGAAGAACGACAGGATCTCGATGAACATCACCAAGGGCAGGATGTAGCCGGGGACGCCGTGCGGCACGAAGATCGAGAAGAATTTCAGGCCGTTCTTGGCAATGCCGTAGATCAGGACCGTGAAGAAGACCAGCAGCGCCAGAGCGGCGGTGACGATCAGATGGCTCGAGATCGTGAAGGTGTAGGGGATGATGCCGACCAGGTTCGAAACGCAGATGAACATGAACAGCGAGAAGATCAGCGGAAAGAACTTCATGCCTTCCGCGCCGGCCGTCGAGCGGATGGTCGAGGCCACGAACTCGTAGGAGATTTCGGCGACCGACTGCAGGCGCCCGGGAACCAGTTGCGTGCCGCTGGCGAGCATCAGGATCGAGATGATCGCGACCGCCACCAGCATGTAGAGCGACGAATTGGTGAAGGCGATCGTGTGGTTGCCGATATGGCCCAGGGTGAAGAGAGGCTCGATGTTGAACTGGTGGATCGGATCGATTTTCATCAGCGCGGCATCTCTTGGTCTGCCGGGCGATGCCGGCGGGTCTCGGTCTGCCGGTCGGGCCCGGCCCGTACCGGCACGAGCCGGCACGGTCATTCCTCTCCTGGTGTGGATCGCTTAAGAACCACCGCGCCTGTTTTGACCCGCGCCTGCCGTTCTCACCACATTCACCACGCCGGCGACGAAGCCCAGCAGCAGGAACACGATAAATCCGAAAGGCGACGTCGACAGCAAGCGGTCGAAACCCCAGCCAATCCCCGCTCCGACAACGACCCCGGCGACCAACTCGGAGGATAACCGGAAACCAAGCGCCATCGCCGAGGCTCTGGCCGCTCTGTCCTCACCGTCACCTGCGGGTTGCTCGGTCTTGACGTGGCGGCCGCGAAATTCGGACAACCGCTGATCAAGATTTCCGAGCCGATCGGAAAGCGCAGCTTCCTCGGGCGATCTATCGCGATCTCCATTCTCGCCGTGTCCCGTGCCCTGTGTCATGCAACGAAGACCCGAAACGCCGCGGCTGAATGGAAATTACGCCCGCCACCCTCAAAAGCCGCGCGGACCATACTGATGGCCCATAATCAAGTCAAGCCAAGTCACGATTGTGTCCATTCCAGTTATGTGACTGATTTATTTGACAATATTGGCGCAAGCGGCAGCGCTGCACACAGCGTGACGCCGCACCGCAGCAGGTCTCCGCTTGATCGGCGGACGCAGTCGCCATTTCGCGCGGCTGCCAGGATCAAAGGGGGCGCCGTGATCGTTCATATCAGAGGCGCGTTTTGAGCGGCGGATCTCCTCGCCGGGGTGTAGAATTTGCAAGAAGTGCCACCCTTATGAGTGCCACCTTTATGAGCGCCATCTTTGGACGTGCTACCGGTGGCGGAGAACGCGATGAGACCAGCGAATTCATCCACAGCATCATGGCTTGCGGCGGCGGCGTTCGCGGCGGTGATGGCGGTCAGCACCGGCGGCCTCGCCGCGCAATCCGCGCCCGACGGCGAAAACGGCCGCTACAGCATGACCCCCATTCCCGAGGGCGTGCTGCGGCTCGACAGCCGCACCGGCACCGTGTCGACCTGCACCCGCAGCGGCGCCGGCTGGGCCTGCTACGCGGTGCCCGATGAACGTACCGCGCTCGACGCCGAGATCGGCAGGCTCCAGGCCGAAGTCGAGACGCTGAAGGGACGGCTCGCGGCGGGTCCGACCGTCTCGGGCAAGATCGACGAGGCGCTGCCGAAGACCGATCCGCTCAAGAAGGCGGAGCCGCAAGCACGAGAACCAAAGGCCGCCGAGGGCGAGCGCAGGATCGAGATCCCGCTGCCGAGCGACAAGGACGTCGATCGCGTGATGTCGTTCCTGGAAAGGGCCTGGCGCCGGCTGATCGACATGGCCGATCGCGTGCAGAAGGACGTGTCGGGGAAGATTTAGCGCGCGGCGAGATGCCGTAGGGTAGGCAAAGGCGCGACGCGCCGTGCCCACCATCTATCCGACTATGCAGGGTGGGCACGCTTTGCTCACCCTACGGCAGCTTTCGATCAGGCGAGACTTTCATGACATCAGCCAAATCCATCACGCGCTCGGCGCCATCGTCGGTGCAGGCCACCACCCTCACATCGTCGCTGTTGACCGTGCAGACGCCGGGCCGCGGCTTCACCGACCTCACGGGCGAAGCTGCGAAGTTCGTTGCCGAGGCAGGCGCGCGAGATGGCGCGTTGACGCTGTTCGTCCGTCACACCTCGGCATCGCTGACGATCCAGGAGAACGCCGACCCTTCCGTGCTCGTGGATCTCACCACGGCATTGTCCCGGCTCGCGCCGGAGAACGCCGGCTGGACGCATGATGCCGAGGGACCGGACGACATGCCGGCGCACGTCAAGACAATGCTGACCCAGGCTTCGCTTCATGTGCCGGTCCTGAGCGGCAAGCTCGCGCTCGGCACCTGGCAGGCGATCTACCTGATCGAGCACCGCAAGCGCCCGCACCGACGCGAAATCGTGCTGCAATTCATCGGCAATCCGTAGAGCGTTTTCGAGCGAAGTGGATACCGGTTCGCGTCAAGAAAACGCGTCAAAACAAAGAATTTGGAGATCAAAACAAAACCGGCCGCGGAGACCGCGGCCGGTTGGTGTTGATCTGGATCTGCGTCGATCAGGTCGACTTGATATCGACGTCCTTGGTCTCCGGCAGGAAGAACAAGCCGATCACGACGGTAATCGACGCGAAGATGACCGGATACCAGAGGCCCGCATAGATATCGCCCGTCGAGGCCACGATGGCGAAGGCGGTCGCCGGCAGCAGGCCGCCGAACCAGCCGTTACCGATGTGGTAGGGCAGCGACATCGAGGTGTAGCGGATGCGGGTCGGGAACAGTTCGACCAGCATCGCGGCGATCGGGCCGTACACCATGGTGACGAAGAGCACCAGGACGAACAGCAGTCCGACGACCGCGGCCACCTGCGGACGGAAGATGTCGAACGGATGCGCCATCTTCACGATGCCCGCATCGCCGGGCTTCGGATAGCCGGCTCCCTGCACGGCGGCGAGGACTGCCGGGTTGCCGTCCTTGGCGTTGGCGTAGGCAACTTCCTTGCCGTTGACCATCACCTTCACGCCGGAGCCTGCCGCACCCGGCGTGGTCGAGTACTTGACCGACGACTGCGACAGATAGGCACGTGCGGTGTCGCAAGGCGAGGTGAAGACGCGGGTGCCGACCGGGTTGAACAAGTCGCCGCAACCTGCGGGATCCGCCACCACGTCGACCTTGACCGTCTCGATCGCTTTTTCCAGCGCCGGGTTGGCGTTGGTGGTGATCATCTTGAAGATCGGGAAGAAGGTCAGCGCCGCGATCAGACAGCCGCCGAGGATGATCGGCTTGCGGCCGATCCTGTCGGAGAGCATGCCGAACACGATGAAGAAGCCGGTGCCGAGCAGGAGCGACCAGGCGATCAGCAGGTTGGCAGTGTAGCCGTCGACCTTGAGGATCGATTGCAGGAAGAACAGCGCGTAGAACTGGCCGGTGTACCAGACCACGCCCTGGCCCATCACGCCGCCAAGCAGCGCCAGCAGCACGAGCTTGCCGTTCTGCCAGTTGCCGAAGGCTTCCGTCAGCGGGGCCTTCGAACTCTTCCCCTCGTCCTTCATCTTCTGGAAGATCGGGGATTCGTTGAGGCGAAGCCGGATCCAGACCGAAACGCCGAGCAGCAGCACGGAGACCAGGAACGGAATGCGCCAGCCCCATGCCGCGAACTCGGGTTCGCCGAGCGCGGAGCGCGTGAACAGGATCACCAGCAGCGACAGGAACAGGCCGAGCGTCGCCGTGGTCTGGATGAAGGAGGTGTAGTAGCCGCGCTTGCCGTTCGGAGCATGCTCCGCGACGTAGGTGGCCGCACCGCCATACTCACCGCCGAGCGCCAGGCCCTGGGCGAGACGCAGCGCGATCAGGATGATCGGGGCCGCGATGCCGATGGTCGCCGCGTTGGGCAGCAGGCCGACGATGAAGGTCGACAGACCCATGATCAGGATGGTGACGAGGAAGGTGTATTTGCGGCCGACGATGTCGCCGACACGGCCGAACACGATCGCGCCGAACGGGCGCACCAGGAAGCCCGCCGCGAAGGCCAGCAGCGCGAAGATGTCGCGGGTTGCCGGCGGATAGGCCGAGAAGAACTGCGCGCCGATGATGCCGGCCAGCGAACCGTAGAGATAGAAATCGTACCACTCGAAGACGGTACCGAGCGAGGAGGCGAGAATGACGAACCGTTCGTCCTTCGTCATCCCTCCCGCGCCTGCTTGAGACACAGCCATTGTCGACATATTGAGTCGCTCCCCAAAAAATCGTTTCCTCGCGTCCTGGATGTCCGGTCATGCCGGATCAACCCAAGCCTTGTCCCCAAGGTAACATTGGCGTGAAACCCGCCCCAATACGACTTTCGGCCTTTCGCACTGACGCGCACCTGACGTCGCGGGCGTTCCATTCGGCAACATAGTGCCGGCATGTGGATTAACCCCGTTGCCGCAAAGGGATAATGTCCACTTGCATGCCACGGCTGGTCGGGAAACAATTGACCGAGGCCCCGCGCCGGCCTACTGGCCCGGTGCGATTGCCAGCAAGAGAACGATGAACGCTCCCTCGACCCATCTCGTCATTGCCGATGACCATCCATTGTTCCGCGCCGCGCTGCGGCAGGCGGTGGCGGGCGTCCTGAGCTCGGCCAAGATCGACGAGGCTGGATCGTTCGAGGATTTGACCAAGCTTTTGGAACAGACCTCCGACGTCGACCTTATCCTGCTCGACCTCTCAATGCCCGGGATCTCCGGCTTTTCAGGCCTGATCTATCTGCGCGCGCAATATCCGGCGATCCCGGTGGTGATCGTCTCCGCTTCCGACGATAGCGCCACGATCCGCCGCTCGCTCGATTTCGGCGCCTCCGGTTTCATTCCGAAGCGATTCGGCGTCGAGACCTTGCGCGACGCCATCCTCAAGGTGATGGAGGGCGACGTCTGGGTTCCGGCAGACACCGATCTGTCGGCCGTCGCCGATCCCGACATGACGCGCCTGCGCGACCGGCTGGTGACGCTGACGCCGCAGCAGGTCCGGGTCCTGATGATGCTGTCGGAGGGGTTGCTCAACAAGCAGATCGCCTATGAGCTTGGCGTCTCCGAGGCCACCATCAAGGCGCATGTCTCGGCGATCCTGCAAAAGCTCGGCGTCGAAAGCCGGACCCAAGCCGTGATCGCCGCCGCGAAGATCGCCGGCGGCCAATGGAAGCAGGGCACCCAGACGGGGTGAGTATGGAGCGAGCGTCCCGTAGCCCGGATGCGCTCGCTGTGTCGCCCTTCTGTCAGTCCGCGCTCGCAAAAATATTCCACTTTACCGAAATTCGGTTTTGACGTATGTGTCGGCCATCCCGGCTCATTCTTGAGGGGCGATCTTGTGGTCGTCATGTTCGCGAGCCGGGCTTGCGGTGGACGCGGCAGCGTTTGGGTGCGAGAGGCTAAGGGCAGGGCGGATTGCTCTCCGTGAGCCCAAGGCTGCGTTCCGACGAGCGGCGCTGCTAGGCTTCGACGGTGCGCTGCAGAGCCGGGGCCCATGTCGCTGCATTGTACCGTGTCGCTTGTGGATCCCGGCTCTGCGCAGCAGCGCAAGAGCCTTGCAGTGCGCCCGGGACACGAGCGGCACCGAGTCCGCGTCATAATGTTTGCAACAACTTGTCGGCGGCCCGGATATCCGCTGTCTCCGAGCCCGCGGCGAAGCCTTCATACGCAGATTGAAGCCACCGCCTCGCTTCCTCGCGCCGGCCGCGTTCGGCAAGGAGACCGGCGAGATCGATCGCGGCCCGCAGCTCCCAGGCTTTGGCGCCTTTGCGACGACTCAATTCCAGTGATTGGACGAAGTGGGCTTCTGCTTGATCAGCGTCGGGCTTGGGCCTCGCCAAGAGAACCCTTCCCTTCATGCGCAGCAGCTCGGGCATGTACAGATGATCGCCGCTTTGCTCGACGAGGCGGATCGCATCGTCGATCAGGGACGCACTCCGCTCGATCTGCCCAAGCGCCATCAAGCCCTGAACAAGCGCGATGTTGAACGTCGTGGTGAGCAGCTCGTAGCCGGCATCGTGGAGCTCACGCAGACACGTCCCGATCGTCTCGACGCCTTCGGCGGCATGGCCGCGCCGGATCGCCAGTTCGCCTTTGACGCCGCGGCCTACCGCAAGATAGGGGCCCATGGAGCGCGATTCGGCATGGGCGATGAAGCGGTCGATGTTCTCTTCCGCGGCATCGAGGTCTCCGCTCCAGAGATCGATCGAGACCGCCCAGATCAACGCAATGCAGAGCGTGATCGGATGGTCCATCTGCGCGGCCTCGACGACCGTCTGTCGGGCCAGTTGCAGCGCATCCGCGGGGCGGCCCTGCAACCAGAACTCGCGCGCGAGCGAGATGCCGGTCCGGTTGCGGTGATCGAAGCCGTAGACGGTGCTGATCCGTTCCGTGCCCGGCCCATGCCAGGCGGCCTCCAGCATCGTCAGCGCGTCGCGATGCTCGCCGGCAAGATGCAAGGAGACACCGAGGAGCGAATGGGCGAGGGCGAGGGAGGCGGCCCCGCCGAGTGTCCCGGCGACCGTAAGGCTTTGCTGCGCATAGCCGAGCGCGGCGTCGAACTGTCCCATGCGCTCGTGGAAGATATGCATGCGCCCGAGCAGCTGGAGCTGGTTCGGCGCGTCGCCGCGCGCCTCGGCGATCGCAAGGCTCCGGCTCAACGCGGCACGCGCCGCTTCGCTGCCGCCGCGCGTGAACATCAAGGTCAGTCCGAGAGCGGCCTGGATGTGCATTTCCTCGGCGCCGCCGCGCGAGGAGGGATCGATCGCAAGCAGCGCCCGTTCAGACCAGCGCCGGCACTCGACCAGCAACGACATCGCGAGAAAAATTGGCGCTGCAGCTGCGGCCAGTGCAATGCCGATGCTGGCATCGCCGTCCGTGCCAAAACACCAGTCCAGCGCCGCGCGCACGTTGTGAAGCGCGGAGAAGTGGATCGCGCGCTCGTCGGCGCTCGGCACCGTGGCCCACGTCGTGCCGGCCTGCTCCAGCCATTGCCGGTAATAGGTCGCATGCCGGGCGGCGAGCGCCGCGTCATCAGGCTCGATCTCGAGCAGATAGGCGCGCGTCGTGTCGAGCAGACGGTAACGCATCATGGCGCCGATCGGCCGCGCCGCGACCATCGACTTGGCCACCAGGCCGTCGATGGCGTCGAACAGGCGGGAGCGGTCGACACGTTCGTCCGGCACGATCTCGAGTGCGGCGTCGATGGTGAAGTGACCGGCGAAAACCGCGAGCCTGCGTAGCACGAGGCGTTCGATGTCGGACAAGAGCCCGTAGCTCCATGCCAGCGTCGCCTGCAACGTCTTTTGTCGCGGCGGCGCCGTGCGCTGGCCCTGCCAGAGCAGATTGAGGCGCTCGTCGAGCAGTGCTGCGGTCTGCTCCAGGCCGTAGGCTTCGACGCGGCCGGCGGCGAGTTCGATCGCCAGCGCCATGCCGTCGAGCTTGCGGCAGATCCCGGCGACGATCGCGGCATTGGCATCGTCGAGCGCGATCTGCGCGCCGCCGGCCGTGGCACGTTCGAGGAAGAGTTGAAGCGCGGGATAAGTCTGCGCAGCGGCCGCCGTCAGCCCAGGATTGTCGGGCGGAACGGCGAGCGGCGCCAAGCGATAGACCTGCTCACCCTCGACCCGCAGGGCTTCGCGGCTCGTCGCCAGGATATGGACATGCGGTGCGGCGTGGAAGATGTCGGCGGCCAGCGGCGCCGCCGTGGCGATGACGTGTTCGCAATTGTCGAGGATCAGCAGCATCCGTTTGTCCCTGAGATGCGCGAGCAGCGCAGGCAGGGGATCCTCGGTTTGCGCCGGCAAGCCCAGCATCAGCAGGATCGAGGTGATCACGAGATCGGGATCGCTCAGCGCGGCAAGATCGACGAAATGTGCGGCGTCGGAAAATGTCGCGAGCAGATCGTGAGCAATCGCAACCGCAACGGCGGTCTTGCCGACACCGCCCGGGCCGGTGATCGTGACGAAGCGGGAGCCGACGAGCCTGTCGTAGACGGCGGCGACCGCATCGTCGCGCCCGACCATCCGTTGCAGCCGGTTCGGCAGTTTGACGGGCGGCAATTCCGTTCGCGCGGCGGTGCGCCGCTCTGCCGGGATATTCACCTGCGAGATTAGCGCCACGAAGCAATAGCCGCGGCCGGAGAGTGTGGTGATGTAGCGGGCACCGTCCTTGCCGTCGCCAAGGGCCTTACGAAGCGCCGCGACGTGAAAGCGGAGATTGGCGTCCTCGACCGTCATGCCGGGCCACACCAGCGCCATCAGATCATACTTGCTGACGACCTGGTTCGGCCGCGACATCAGTGCGAGCAGCGTGTCGAAGGCCTTTGCGCCGAGCGGCAGCGCGACGCCATCGCGGGTCACGAGTCTTTCATTTGGCATCACGGTGAATGGCCCAAACGAGAGGGTTCCCGTTGCGGTGTCGGCCGGCTCGGTCATGGCGAAATCCTGATCCTTTCGAACGGACCGGATAGCCAGATGACCGCAATCCGGCAAGACCGTTCCCCGCGTCGCGATCAGACTGCGCTTGCAGGCCCCTGTGAGGCGCGCGAGCGGAGACCTCACAACTTCTCACAAGTCCCAACGGGTGTGTCGCGGCAGCCGCTGCTAGTCACTTGTGCGACGGCAAGGAGACCTTCATGACCCAGGCGGCAAAGTTGCTTTACACGGCCCGGACCCACACCAGCGGCGGGCGACAGGACGGGATATCTCGCAGTTCCGACGGCCGCCTGGATGTCAAGCTGTCGCCGCCGGGCGGCACCGGCATCGGTACCAATCCCGAGCAATTGTTCGCGGCCGGCTGGTCGGCCTGCTTCGAGGGCGCGATGGAGATCGCGGCCCGCAAGCGGAAGATCGAGCTCCCCAGGAAATGCGCGATAGATGCGGAGATCGACCTGGTGCTCGACGAGGGCGCCTATTCCCTCAGGGCACGCCTCGATGTCAGCCTGCCCGGCCTCGATCGCGAGATCGCGCGCGGGATCGTCGATGAGGCGCATCAGACCTGTCCCTATTCCAAGGCCGTCCGCGGCAACATCGACGTCACGGTCGCGCTGATCTGACGGCACCACCTCCAACCATCAACAAGGTAGCACCATCATGAAACAGATCATCGACCAGCACCGCCGCCAGTTTTTCGGCATCGCCGCGGGAACTGTCGCCGCCGGCCTCGGCGTGATCGGCCTCGCCCGCGCCGAATCGGAAGCGCCGCGCTCGGCCGCGACGAATGCGCCGTTCGGCGCGATCAAGCAGATCGATGCCGGCGTCCTCAACGTCGGCTACGCCGAGGCCGGTCCCGCGAGCGGTCCCGTCGCGATCCTGCTGCACGGCTGGCCCTACGACATTCACGCCTTCGTCGACGTCGCGCCGATCCTGGCAAAGGCCGGTTATCGCGTCATCATTCCCTATCTCCGTGGTTACGGCTCGACCCACTTCCTCTCCGCCGAGACGCCGCGCAACGGCGAACCTGCAGCAATGGCCGTCGACATCATCGCACTGATGGACAAGCTCGACATCAAGAAGGCGGTTGTCGCCGGCTTCGACTGGGGCGCGCGTACCGCCGACATCATCGCCGCGCTGTGGCCGGATCGCTGTCGTGCGCTGGTGTCGGTCAGCGGCTATCTGATCTCCAGCCAGGCCGCAGGCAACGCGCCGCTGCCGCCGTCGGCCGAGCTGCAATGGTGGTACCAGTTTTACTTCGCGACCGAGCGCGGCCGCGCCGGATACGAGAAGTACACGCATGATTTCGCAAAACTGATCTGGAAGCTGGCTTCGCCGCAGTGGAAGTTCGACGACGCCACTTTCGATCGCAGCGCGGCGGCGCTGGACAACAAGGATCATGTCGCGATCACGATTCACAATTACCGCTGGCGGCTCGGGCTCGCCCAGGGCGAAGCGAAGTACGAGGAGCTCGAAAAGAAGCTCGCCGCAGCTCCCGTCATCAGCGTCCCGGCGATCACGATGGAAGGCGACGCCAACGGCGCGCCGCATCCCGATCCAAGCGCCTATGCCAAGAAATTCTCGGGCCGGTACGACTATCGCCTGATTACCGGCGGCATCGGCCACAATCTGCCGCAGGAAGCACCGGAAGCCTTTGCCAAGGCCGTGATCGACGCCGACGGCGGTGCCTGAGAATTTTTTTGGCAGCACCTCGGTCCGGCAAGGCCGGGCCCAGGCCTGATATGCGATCGCAGCTCAGTGAGGCGTCATGACGACAATGAAATCTGAAAAGTCAAAATTTCCATCGTCTACGACGATGATCGTGGTGGCCGTGCTCCTCCTCGTCGTTGTCCTGACCTGCGTGCCGTATCTGGTCACGATCGCTTTCGCGCAGGGCGAGGCCGATGCCTCGCCGATCTTCGGCGTAACTGTCCCGGAAGGCTACAAGCAGTGGGAGCTGATCGCGCCGGCCGAAGAGGCGGCTCCCTTGGACGAGCTGCGTGCCGTCGTCGGCAACAGCACCGCGATCGATGCCTATCAAGGCGGCAAGCTTCCGTTCCCGGACGGCACAATTCTGGTCAAACGCGCCTGGAAGCGGAAGCAATCCCCCGAATTTGCGTCCGCGACGATTCCCGGTGAGGCCACCACCGTCCAGGTGATGGTCAAGGATTCCAGAAAATATGCCTCGACCGGCGGCTGGGGATTTGGTCGCTTCGTCAACGGCAGGCCGGTCGACGAGGCTCAGCATCGCACCTGCTTCGCCTGCCACGAAGCTCGTGTGAAGAGCCGCGACTACGTGTTTACGAGGCTTGCGCCCTGAGAGCGGAGGCTCACTCCGCCGCCACCATCTGCTGCGTGCGCCACTGGCCGAGCAGGGCGCGGAGCGAAGCCGGCTTGACCGGCTTGTTGAGCACCGCGACCTTTTCGTCGCGCGCAGCCATTTGCACGGCGGGGCTACGGTCGGCGGTGATGAGGATCGCGGGAATGCCGTCACCGAAGCGGCGGCGGATGTCGCGGATCGCGGCGATGCCGTTGCCGCGGTCGAGATGGTAGTCGACCAGCAGGCCGGTCACGCGGCGGCCGGCAGTTTCGATCGCGGCGATCGCACCCTCGGGATCGGCGACCGCGATCACTTCGGCGTCCCACGCCTTCAGTAGCGTGCGCATGCCGTCGAGGATCGCGGCGTCGTTCTCGATGCAGACGATCAGGGTCCCCGAGATCGAGGTGCGTGCGAGCGGCGTTGCGCTGGTCACGGCCGCTGTGTGGGTGATCGCCTTCGCCGTCGGCACCGTCACGGAAAAAACCGAGCCGCCGCCGACATTGGAATCGATGGCGATGTCGTGCTTGAGCACGCGCGCCAACCGCTCGACGATCGACAGGCCAAGGCCGAGGCCGCGGGCGATCCGCGCGCCCTGCTCGAGGCGGTGGAATTCCTTGAAGATCTCGCTGCGCTTGACCGTCGGGATGCCGACACCGGTGTCGTAGACGCAGATCTTGAGCGAGGCGCCGCGGCGGCGGCAGCCGACCAGCACGCGCCCGCGCGGGGTATATTTGATCGCGTTGGAGATCAGGTTCTGGAGCAGCCGCCGCAGCAGGAGACGATCCGACTCGACGGGCAGCGAGCACGGCACGAAGACGAGCGCCAGATTCTTGGCGCGTGCGATCGGAGCGAACTCGATCTCCAGCGAGCGCATCAGATCGGCCATCTTGAAGCTCGAGATCGAGGTCGTCATCGCGCCGGCGTCGAGCCGGGAGATGTCGAGCAGCGCGCCGAGGATCTCCTCGATCGCCTGGAGCGATTCGTCGATATTCTCGACCAGTCGCGTCTCCTCGCCGCTGTGCTGGCGCTCGACCAGGCTCGTGACATAGAGCCGCGCCGCGTTCAGCGGCTGGAGAATGTCGTGGCTGGCGGCGGCGAGAAAGCGCGTCTTGGAGATGCTGGCGTCTTCGGCCGCGCTCTTGGCCAACGCCAGCTCGGAATTCAGCCGGGTCAGCTCCTCGGTGCGGTCGCGCACCCGCTTTTCCAGTGTCGCATTGGCGCGCTCCAGCGCTTCGGCCGCCTCGAACGTGGGTGTGACGTCGGTGAAGGTGATGACGAAGCCGCCGCCGGGCATGCGGTTGGTCAAGATCTCGATCACCATGTGGCGGTCGGGCAGGCGCTCGAGATAAGGCTCGCCGTCGGTGGTGTAAGCCACCAGCCGGCGCTCCAGCATGGCCTCGCGCTCGATCGGATCGGCCGGCTCGCTCACGCCCATGAATTCCAGGATTTCACGCAACGGCGTGCCGAACTGGATGAAATGCGGGGGAACGTTGAGGAGATCGCCGAACTGCCGGTTCGAGCAGATCAGTTGCAGATCGGCATCGAACACCGCGATGCCCTGGCGCACATGGTTGAGCGCGGTCTGGAGGATCTCGCGGTTGAAATGAAGCGCCGCATGGGAATCGTCGAGCAGTTTTAGCGCCGCCTTGGCGGAGACCGTCCGCTTGCGCAGCAGGAGCGACATCACGAGACGCGAGGAGGCCGCCCCGATCGAGGAGGCGATCAGGTGCTCGGCGTGCTGCAGCAGCTCGAAATCGGCGGGCGCCCCGGATTCCAGCCGCACATTGCGCCGCGCGGAGAATGCCTCGAACGAATGCCGCGCGCGGTCAGGCCCCAGATATTGCGCCACCGTGGTCTGGATGTCCTGCACCGTGACGGTGGTGCGCCAACGGCGGAAGTTCGGGGAGATCGGCGCGAGCGTGTTGGGGACGAACAGATCGGCCTGCACCAGCTCGATCGAAGACGGCCGGCGCGCCAGCGACAGCAGCACATAGGTGAGGATGTTGAGCGACAGCGACCAGACCACGCCGTGCATCAGCGGCGGCAAATCGGCGCCGAACAGCGCCTGCGGCCGCAGCGCCTCGATCCCGAACGGGCCGTGCTGGAGCAGCAGGATGCCCGCCGTGGAAGTATCCATGAAGCTCGGGATGAACAGCGTGTAGAGCCACACCGCGAAGCCGACCAGCATGCCGCCGATCGCGCCGCGCGCGGTCGCTCGCCGCCACAGCAATCCGCCGAAGAAGCTTGGTGCAAGCTGGGCGATGGCGGCAAAAGACAGGAGCCCGATCGCCGCGAGCTGGGTGTTGCCGAGCGCGCGATAGTAGAAATAGGCCATCACCATGATGGCGAAGATCGCGAGCCGGCGCGAGCGCAGCAGGAAGTCGCTGAAATCGGCGCCGCCGGTGCGCCCCTCGGGCCGTCGTTGCAGCACCAGGGGCACCACGAGATCGTTCGAGACCATGATGGAGAGCGCGACGCATTCGACGATCACCATCGCGGTCGCCGCCGACAGCCCGCCGACGAAGACGGCGACGCTGAGCAGATCCGCGCCGCCCTCCATCGGCAGCGCCAGCACGTACATGTCAGGATCGGCAGCGCCGAACGGGAAGCTGACGAGGCCGGCGAACGCGATCGGGATCACGAACAGATTGATGGCGACGAGATAGAGCGGAAACAGCCAGCGCGCGCGGCCGACCTCGGCGTCCGAGGAATTCTCCACTACGCTGACGTGGAACTGGCGCGGCAGCAGCATGATCGCGCACAGCGACAGCAGCGTCATGGTCAGGAAGTTGCCGATCGACGGCGAATAGTTGATGAGGCGGACCGCCTCCGGCGTCTTCATCGCGCGCTCGATCAGTTCGTGCGGCGAGAACATCCAGAACGAGACGAAGATGCCCGCGGCGAGGAAGGCGACCAGCTTGATGATGGATTCGGTCGCGACCGCGAGCATCAGGCCGTGCTGGTGCTCGGTGGCGTCCGTCTGCCGCGTGCCGAACAGCACTGCGAAGGCCGCCATCGCCAGCGTCACCATCAGCGCCACGTCGCCGACGATCGGGATGTGGGAGAAGGCCTGGTCTTCGCTCAGGATGGTTTCGAGCGAGGAGGCGACCGCCTTGAGCTGGAGCGCGATGTAGGGCACCGAGCCGATGATGGCGATCAGCGCGACGGTTGCCGCCACCGCCTGGCTCTTGCCGTAGCGCGCACCGATGAAGTCGGCGATCGAGGTGATGTTGTGGGCCTTCGCGAGCTGGATCACGCGGCGGAGCACGCCGGCCCCTAACCCGATCATCAGGATCGGGCCTACATAGATCGCGAGGAAGTCGGTGGAGGTGCGGGTGGCGAAGCCGACCGAGCCGAAGAAGGTCCAGGAGGTGCAGTAGATCGCCAGCGACAGCGGATAGATCAGCCCCGAGGCGCGGCCGCGCCCGGCCGGCGAGCGGCGGTCGCCATGGCTCGCCACCAGGAAAAGGAAGCCGATATAGCCGAAGGCGGCGGCGATCACGCCCCAATCGTGCAGCATGGCGAGCGTGCTTCTCTCTGGGCGCGCTGGCCGCGCCCGATCTCATTTTCCCTGTAAATCTAGCGCGTTGGACGGTCGCAGGCGACAGCGAAATGCCGTGCGGGTGCGGGAACTGGAGTTGTCGTTAAGCAGGACGACCCGGAGCTACTCCGCCGCCAGCGACTTCTGGCGCAGCGGCAGACCCAGGCGGTCCCACACCTGCAGCAGGGCTTCAGCGAGCTGATCGATCAGGCCGTCATCGTGATAGGGCGAGGGCGTGATGCGCAGGCGTTCGGAGCCCTTGGCGACCGTCGGATAGTTGATCGGCTGGATGTAGATGCCGTGCTGCTCGAGCAGGAGGTCGGAGGCCTGCTTGCACTTCTCGGCATCGCCGATGAACAGCGGGACGATATGAGTGTCGCTCGACATCACCGGCAGGCCGGCCGCGTTGAGGATCGCCTTGACCCGGGCGGCGCGATCCTGGTGACGCTCGCGCTCCCAGCTTGACGTCTTCAGATGCTTGATCGCGGCGGTCGCGGCCGAGCAGATCGCCGGCGGCAGCGCGGTGGTGAAGATGAAGCCCGGCGCATAGGAGCGCACCGCGTCGATGATCTGACCGTTGGCGGCGATGTAGCCGCCGAGGCAGCCGAACGCCTTGGCGAGCGTGCCCTCGAGAATGTCGATGCGATGCATCACGCCGTCGCGCTCGGCGATGCCGCCGCCGCGCGGGCCGTACATGCCGACGGCATGGACCTCGTCGACATAGGTCATGGCGCCGTACTTCTCGGCGAGGTCGCAGATCTTGGCGAGCGGGGCGATGTCGCCGTCCATCGAATAGAGGCTCTCGCAGGCGATCAGCTTGGGTCGGCTCGGGCCCGCAGCCTGCAACAGCGCTTCGAGATCGGCGAGGTCGTTGTGGCGGAACACGACCCGCTCGCAGCCGGACTGGCGGATGCCCTCGATCATCGAATTGTGGTTGAGCTCGTCGGACAGGATCAGGCAGTTCGGAATGAGCTTTGCGATGGTCGCGATGCCGGTCTGGTTCGAGACGTAGCCGGACGTGAAGAGCAGCGAGGCTTCCTTGCCGTGGAGATCGGCGAGCTCGGCCTCGAGCTGCACCAGCGGATGATGCGTGCCGGCGATGTTGCGGGTGCCGCCGGCGCCGGTGCCGACGCGGGTCGCGGTCTCGACCATTGCGCCCACCACCTTCGGGTGCTGGCCCATGCCGAGATAATCGTTCGAGCACCAGATCACGACGTCGCGCTTGCCCTTCGGCGAGTGCCAGAGCGCATGCGGGAACCGGCCGGCGATGCGCTCGAGATCGGCGAACACGCGGTAGCGCCGCTCGGTGTGGAGACGATCAAGGGCGGAATTGAAGAACTGGGCGTAATCCATCGTCAAACCTGCAGCGGAACCGACCAAAGACCCGCATATCCTTAGAGCTTTTCCAGCTCCAATGTCTATGCGCTATCCCACATTTGGACCTGCGGGGCATTTGGGCAAAATGCCCTATCGTGCGATTTGAAACTTGATCCGGATCAAGTTCGCGCGAGGCTCAATGTTGCTCTGCACCATTGCGCCCGGGCTAACTGCGCGCCCCGATCGCCTGATGGGCCTGCGCGGCGGACTTGCGCACATGTCCGTCGTCATCGTTCAGCAGCGGGGTCAGCGCAGGCAGGACGTCCGGATCGCCGAAAGTGTTGGCGATCTCGCAGGCCCACAATCGATGCCGGGGAAGCTCATCCCTGAAAAAGCATCGAACAGCAGCCGCCAATTGCCCGCAGCGGCGCCTCGCCGCAAGGTCCACGCGGCTTCCTTCCGAACTCCGATTTCCGGATCGCGCCTGTAGAGATTGAAGATCGAATGGAAATCCGCCTCATGCCAAATCTCAGCAAGGGCGCGAAGCGCGCACCCCCGCGTCGATGCTTCGGGCGCCCTCAGAAGGGGCAGCACGAGATCATGAGCTTCGGCAAGCTTCCATTGCTCGACGATGCCGCAGGCGGTGCGCCTGACGTAATCCGACGTGTCGGAAAAGGCAGCGGCAATGCTCGTGCGGAGTTCATGCCCCCGCTTGTGTTGTCCGATGACCTCGATTGCGGTTCGCCGCACAAAGGCATCGCTCGCCGTTGACAGTGTCCGAAGCTCGCCCAGCGCTTCGTCGTCGTCCCGTGCTAGCAGGTCGCGGATGGCCTCATGGGTCATCGGCGGCCCCTGAAACTCAAGTCGTCCTGAACTGCAACACGCCGTCTTTCATCTCCGCCGTCAGCCGGCCTTCCACGATCATGTAGTTGACGTGGGCGACCAGTTCGCCGGCGGCGAAGCCCATCTGGTGTTCGTCCAGCACGTGCTTGTTAAATACCACGGGCACCAGGGCGCGCGAGGTCTGCGGCACCTCGCGGCAGGCTTCCGCGATCAGGCGGCAGCGCTCCTCGTGGTGATCGGCGAGCTGCTTGATGCGGGTCTTCAGGCCGTAGAACGGCACGCCGTGGCCGGGCAGCACCAGCACGTCATAGGGGAGAGTCGTCGTAAGGCTGGCGAGCGAGGCCAGATATTCGCCGAGCGAGTTCTGATCGGGTTCGACCGCCCACACGCTGACGTTCGGCGAGATCTTGCTCAGCACCTGGTCGGCCGAGAGGAACAGCTTGTCGTCGGCGCAATACAGCATCACCTGGTCGAGCGCGTGACCGCCGCCGGTGATCACCTTGAAGCGGCGCGTGCCGATCACGACGTCCTCGCCATGCGAGATGCGGCGGTAGGACGGGGGCAGCACCGAGACGCGCTTGAGGTAATCCTGGCCGCGGCCGAGCAGTTTTTCGGTGAGCGACTCGTCCATGCCGTGGCGGCGGAAGAACAGCCGCTGCGCTTCCTGCCGCTCCTCGGTGCCGCGGTTCTGGTGATAGACCGATTGCAGATATTCGACCTGCGACATCACCAGCGGGCAGTTGAACCGCTCGACGATCCACCCGGCCAGACCGACATGATCGGGATGGGAATGGGTCACGATCAGGCGCGTGATGTTGACGCCCTTCAGCGGCCCGTCGAACAGCTTCGTCCAGGCTTCGATCGTCTCCTCATTGCCGAAGCCGGCATCGATCATGGCATAGCCGTCGCCGTCGGCGAGCAGGTAGATGTTCACATGGTTGAGGCGGAACGGCAGTTTCAGCCGCGCCCACAACACACCGGGCTTCACCTCGACGACCTGTTCGGGGCCGGGATGCTGTTCCCAGGGATAGCGCAGGGCGTCGGCGGAGGACTGCACGGTGTCGGTCTTTGCGTTCATGCTACCGACTTAAACCCGCCGCCCCCGCCGCGCCAGCCGAAAAAGGACGCTGGCGGGGTCCGCATAGCGGTCATTCCGGGTTACGGAACGGCGCCTACGCCGCCCGCATGTTGTTGAGGAACGCGTCGATCTCTCCGCGCAGCATGTCGGCCTCGCGGCGGAGCGCGTCGGAGGCGCCGAGCACCTCGTTCGCCGCTGCGCCGGCCTCCGCCGAAGCCGTGGAGACGCCGACGATGTTGCTGGAAACCTCGCTGGTGCCGCCGGCGGCATGCTGGATGTTGCGGGCGATCTCGCGGGTCGCCGCGCCCTGTTCCTCGACCGCGGCGGCGATGGTCGTGGTGACGTCGTTGATCTCGCCGATGATCCGGCCGATGCCCTGGATGGCGCCGACGGCCGAAGTCGTCACTGACTGCATGCTGGCGATCTGGCTGCGGATCTCCTCCGTCGCTTTGGCGGTCTGGCTCGCGAGGCTCTTCACCTCGGAGGCGACCACCGCGAAGCCACGACCGGCTTCACCCGCGCGCGCCGCCTCGATGGTGGCGTTGAGCGCCAGCAGATTGGTCTGCGAGGCAATGGTCTGGATCAGGTCGACCACCACGCTGATGCGGCTCGCGCTGTCGGCGAGGCTCTGCATCGTGGCATCGGTCGCGCCGGCTTCGTCGACCGCCTTCCTGGCGATCGCGGCCGAGGTCACGACCTGCTTGCTGATCTCCTCGATCGAGGATGAGAGCTGCTCGGTGCCTGATGATACGGTCTGCACGTTGACCGAGGTCTCTTCGGCTGCGGAGGCAACCGCGTTCACCAGCGCATTGGACTGGTCTGCCGTGTTCGACATGCTCTGCGCGGTCGATTGCATCGAATTGGCTGACTGCGCGAGATTGTCGAGTGCGGTGCGGACCGCGCCCTCGAATTCTGCAATCTTCGCTTCCATCTGCGCCGCACGCTCGGCCTTGGCGACGCGATCCCTGTCTTGCTCGCTCGCAAGCGCGCGAGCTTCGATCATGCTGTCGCGGAACACCGTCAGCGTTTCCTTCATCGCGCCGATCTCGTCGTTCTGCCGGGAGCGGACGATCTCGGTGTCGAGGTCGCCGGCCGAGAGCAACTGCATGGCGCGTTGAAGCTCGCGAATGCGGCGCAGGATGTTGCGGCCGACATAGAGCCAGACGAACAGCGCCGAGCCGACCAGCGTCAGAGCGCCGAGTGCCAGCATCGCGGTGGTCGCAAGCGAGATCTCATGCCGCGCCTGGAAGGTCGACGCGTTGGTCTCCTTCTGCACGCCCTCGACGAGCTGCTGCACGCTGATGCCGAGGCCGACATTGAGCTTGCGGGTCTCGTCCAGGATGGTCTGGCCGTAGTCGATCGCGTCGAGCTCTTTCTGGCGGATCTTGAACACGCCGGACTTGCCTTCGCCGAAGGCGAACAGCTTTTGCACGGTGTCGCGCACCGCCTGCATCGAGGCCATGTTCGGCAGGTCCTCGAGATTCGACTTGACGCGGTCGCGCGTCGCCTTGAACTCCTTCTCGATCGCCTCCAGCGTATCGCTGTTGTTGGCCGACAGCGCCGCCATCATGTCGGCGGCCATCAGATTGCCGTTGGCGGAGATGGTCGCGACCTGGGAGACGGTGCGGGCGGCTTCGGTGGCATCGTCGGCGGAAACTTCCGCCGCGCCGAGGATCGCGTTCAGGCGCGTTTGCGCATCCAGCATGGCAGGACCGGCCGCACCGACGAAGGTGAGCTGCGCCTTGCGGAGCGCTTCATATTGCTTGTCGTGCAGTGCGCCGGTATCCAGCCGTTCGCGCGCGGCCGACACCAGGCTCTGGGTCGCCTCGTCGATGCTCTTGGCAGTGTCGCGCAACGCGGTTGCGATCTGCTTGTCGGCGCCGAGCTCGATGATCTCGCCGAGCTTGGCCATGGCGAGCTGCTGGATCTCCTGCACCTTCTTGGTGCGTTCGTTCAGCGCCTCGTCGGACGGCGACGCGAGGAGGCCCGGCCCCTGTGCCGCAAGCGTTGCGCTTTGCGATGCGAGTTGAAGGCTGGCGGAAAGGCGCGGGATGTCCCGGCCGCTCAGGTCCATCATGGTGCTGCCGAGATGGTTGAAGACGAAGCCGGCGCCGGCTGCAATCACGAGGCCCATGCCCGCGATCACCGCGAAGGCCGTGAACAGGCTGCCGCGCACGCCCCATGTCGGCATTTTGAAACGAGGCCGGATACGACCAAGCAAGCGGCCAAGGCCCAGACGGATCGCCATCGAAATTCCCCCACGCGTGATCTTTATGTTTTCGCCGCGGAGTATCCTCGGGCCAGGTTAAAAAATCGCAAGTTGCTCAATCGGTTGCGTACGTTCCGCACAGCGAAAAAAGAAGGGCCGGCAATGATGCCGGCCCTTCATCATGATAAGATCTTGGTAACCGTTCAGTAGCGCGCGACCGCCGAGTTGGCCCAGTTGAAGCGGTAGTTGACGCCCGCCTTGATGGTGTGGTCGTCGGTGGTGAAGTTGCCGGTGCCCGCCAGCGGACCACCGGTGAAGTGCGCGTCGCCGAAATTGTAGTACTGGTACTCGGCCTTGGCCGACCAGTTCGGGGCGAACATGTATTCGAGGCCGGCGCCGACGGTGTAGCCGTTGCGGTGATCGCCCGTGATGACGAAGGCCGCCGGCACGCCGCCAACAGTGACCTTCTCGTTGTTGTCCGAATAAGCGTAGCCACCCTTCACATAGAGCAGGCCCGGACCCCAGGTGTAGCCGACGCGGCCGGTGATCGAGCCGAGACCGCGCTGGTCGTTGGTGTAGGCGACGCCGCCCGGGAACACCGCGCCGACGCTGCCGGAGAGCCAGGAATACTGGCCTTCGACGCCGACAACGAAGTTCGGGTTGAACTGCCAGTCCGCGCCGGCCTGCAGACCGCCGAGGAAACGGCCGTTGCCGTTGTTGCCGGTGGAGAGGCCGCTGAAATTGTTGTCGCTGGAGAACGCGCCGCCGACATGGCCGCCGATGTAGAAGCCGGTCCAGTTGTAGATCGGCGCGGCATAGGCGGGCGCGGGCGCCTTATAGTAATTGCGGTTACCGAGATCGGCACCGACCGCCGGCGCGGCAGCGCCCACCACGAGCAGCGCAACGGTCGCAAACAGAATCTTCTTCATCGTCCAAACTCCAACACTTAGGTCCGCGGCAGGCGCGCTTTCCGCGCCGTCGTTGGTTCTGCAGATAGCTCGCTTTTGACGAAAATGCTGTCACATCCGTGGCACAGCGGCAGCCAACCTAACTTATTGGGCTGTAAATGATTTTCGTGCTTAATGGCGGCTTAAGAAGTGGTGAAGGAAGGCTTAACTCGGCGCTATCAGGGTAACTTGCGCGCGCATCTCGTTAACCAAGGCGGCGCCGCGCCTCATCGCGCATCTGTTCGCGGAATGCAGCGCGCTTTGCGGGCCGGTCTTCCTCGCGCACGTCGTGACGATCGAACACGTCGAACTTCTCCAGGATCGGATAGCGCTCGCTCGCCATCGCGAGCACGCGCAGCACCTTGGTCGCCGACGGTGTCGGGCCGCTCACCTCCCAGCGCCGGATGGTGTCGGCGCCGCCCTTCTCCGGCAATCCGCAAAGCCGGGCCATGTCGGCCGCGGTGAGCTTGCGCTCGAGGACCTCCGAGAGATCGTGGCGGAGTTGCTTTAGTTCGGGACCGGTCATGTCGCCTCAATACGCGAAGTCGATGAGGTGAATGCACTAGCGCTGATTCGGGTCCATCCGAAGGCGGGCAATCCGCGCCTGACCTCATCCATGTTGCCTCGCCAGCGCGACGCAATCGACCTCGATGTCAAATGGCCCAGGCCAAGATGGAACGTGCAGGAAGATGCGCGCCGGTGAACAGTCCTGGAAGTAACGGGCATAGACCTCGTTGAACGTGGCGAAATGCGCGGGATCGGGCGTACAATAGACATTGCACTTGATCACCTCCGCCAGCGACGACCCCGCCGCTTCCAGGCAGCATTTCATCTGGTCGAGCACGATCTCGGCCTGCCGCTCGAACGGTAGTGTTCGGACCTCGCCCGTTTCGGGATCGAATGGCGGCAGGCCGGATAGATAGACGAAGCCTTCGACGACGACGACCGGATAGATCGGGCCTCTGCGGCGGCGCTCCAGATAGGTCGATATCGGCTCCACGCGGATGCGTTTCATGCTGGGCCTCCGGATTGTGTCGGAGCCACGGTAGAGCGCGCTCGGCGTCCAATGGTTCGGCCGCGGCCAAACCATCACCGTTGTCGTGCCGGGACGGTCGCGATACGCTTTCTCCATGGTCGCAGCGGCAAACATGGTCGAGGTGGCGGCACTGGTCGGCGATACCGCGCGGGCCACGATGCTGGCGGCGCTGATGGGCGGGCAGGCCCTGACCGCGAGCGAACTGGCGGCGCGCGCGCGAATATCGAGGTCGACGGCAAGCGGACATCTCGGCAAGCTGGTCGGGGCGCGGCTGCTCATCGTGACGCAGAAACGTCGCAACCGCTATTACCGCATCGCGTCTCCTTTGGTGGCCAGGATGCTGGAGAGCATCAAGGCCGTCGCCGCCATCGAGGTTCCGCCGCGTCATCAGTCACGCTCGATCGCCGACGATCAACTTCGCTTTGCGCGCACCTGCTACGACCATCTGGCCGGCTATCTCGGCGTCGCCATCGCCGACGCCCTCGTCGCCAAAGCGCACGTCGTGCTCACCGATGACGGCGGAGAGGTAACGGCCTCCGGAACGCATTTCCTCTCCGCGTTCGGCGCGGTGCTGGAGCCGAAATCCGGAAGCAGGCGAATCTTCTGCCGCCCATGCCTGGACTGGAGCGAGCGTCGCTTTCACGTCGCCGGTCACGTCGGCGCAGAGATTCAACGTTGCTGCCTGGAGCGCGGCTGGCTGAGACGGGACCGCGACACGCGGATCGTGCACGTCACGCCAGCCGGACAAATCGGCTTGCGCAAGACATTCGGCATCCATCTGAGCGGTAACGGCAACCGGTCCGCGGCATCTTCGCCCGCGCACGAAGTTATGAATGGGGTGCCCATGGAAATTCGCCGCTGAATGAACAAATGCCAAGGGGGCGGCAGAATGAAGTGATCAGCCATGACAAGCATCAAACCCGCCATCGCCGCCCTCGTCACCATCGGGCTGCTTGCCGCGCCGTTCGCGGCTGAAGCCAAAAAGCACCGGTCAATCCGATCTTACAGCACCGGCGTGGTGGCTCCGAATTATGGGAGCGCCGGATCGTTGGCAGCACAGCCCAGAGCCTACGGGTCGAGCGGACAGTCGGTCGGGACGGTCACGGCGCCATCGATCGGTACGTATAATTGGCCGTCCGTCGGCGTGACCAACGCAGTCCCGACCTGGAACAACACCAACCCGCCCATCCGATAGGCGCGCCTGTCCGGCGAGCCAATGCCGGTCACCCTGCGCCGGTCGCAAGGCCAGAGAAGATCAAGCGCGACCAGCAATGTTCATGGCGGTGGACCAGGCATTTCGGATCGTTCAGGGACAGCGCAGCCCGATCCTAAATTCCCCGACCGACCTGTTGGCCGATCACGCAGCGCCATCCGGCGAGGCGCTCGGCTGGATGCTGGTTCATCCATTCGGCGAGCTGTGGCGCACCCATCAGGCACGATTGCATCGAGACGTCGGCGAAGTCGGATGTGGTGACGGTTTGCTCATGACAGTTCGCTGGAGAGGCGAGGTTGCAGAGCACGGCAATGATCTTGATCACGCGAGGTTTCCTCCGTCGCTGCGACGCGCGGAGGCTCCGCTCGATCGTTCGCCTACCGGATCAGCCGGCGGGAAGATGCTGTCGTAGATCGCGCGCGCTTCCTGGATGAGGCGAATGCGCTCGCGCTCGGATTTCGAGACAAACTCAATAACCTGGCCCATGTCGGCTCCAATAGATCCTCAATCCATCATCACATGATGGAAATCATTTCATGCGGATGTGGGGTGCCGGCTTCGGCTTTGCAGCCGTGCGGGCGGTCACGAGGGATAAAAAGCCCGTGAGTATTCCGTTCCTGAAGTGGAACGAGATACCTTCAGCGATGCGCCGGTCTCACGACGCATCTGTTCGGCCGGATCGCTTCAGCTTCGTGATGACGTGTTGAGCTCTGCGGTGTGAGGGCATTGCGGCACATTTTCTCGCGCGCGGAGTTGTAGATCACTCAGTGCACGTGCGCCTGACGAACGGCATTGCGATTGAGAGACCGCCCGAAAGGATCAGCCATGACAACAACGAAACGCTCCATTGCTGCACTCATTGCTCTCGGATTGGCCGCAGCGCCACTCGCTGTCAACGCACAGACGTCGGCGACAGGTACACCAGGCAGCACGAGCGGACGCACCGGAGCGCCGGTACAGCAAGGGACTATCGGAAGTTCCGGGCAGACCGTCGGGACCGTGACAGCGCCCTCGGTCGGAACGTCCAACCAGCCCTCCGTCGGCGTAACAAACTCAGTCCCCTCCTGGAACAACACGAATCCTCGACCGAAGTAGCCGCAATCGGCTGACTTACGCTGCCGGCGCGCGCTCCTTGCGCCCCGGCACCGCCGCGAGCAGTTCGCGCGTATAGGCATGTTCGGGCGCGGCGAACAGCTGCGCGGTCGGCTTCAGCTCGACTATGACGCCGCGCTGCATCACGGCGATTCGGTCGCAGATCTGGGCGGCAACGCGTAGATCGTGGGTGATGAACAGCATCGAGAGGCCGAGGCGGGCCTTGAGGTCTTCGAGCAGCCTCAGGACCTGCGCCTGCACGGAGACGTCGAGCGCCGAGACGGCCTCATCCGCGACGATGATCTCGGGCTCGAGCGCGAGCGCGCGCGCGATGCCGATGCGCTGGCGCTGGCCGCCGGAGAATTCATGCGGATAGCGCTCGAGGGCGCCGGCATCGAGGCCGACCATCTTGAGGAGATCGCGGGCGCGGTCGAACGCGACTTTCGGATCGGTACCGGCCGCGATCGGGCCGTCGGCGATGATATGACCGACCTTGCGGCGCGGATTGAGCGAAGCGAACGGATCCTGGAAGATCATCTGGATGCGATGGCGCTCGGCGCGTAGCGCCTTGCCCGCGAGCTTTGTGAGATCGGTCTCGCCGATCCGCACGGTGCCGCGATCAGCCTCGATCAGCCGCATCACAAGCCGGGCCACCGACGATTTCCCGGAACCGGATTCGCCGACCAGGCCGAGCGTCTCGCCCTTGAGAATCGTGAAGTTGACTTCGCGCGCGGCATCGACGCGGCGGTCCTCGCGAAACCAGCCGCCCGAGGTGACGTAGGTCTTGTCCAGTCCGATCACCTCGACCGCCTTGGCCCGGTCGTCGAGGGCGCTGCGGGCGGGCGGGTCCATCGAGGGCACGGCGGCGAGCAGCGCCTTGGTGTAGTCGTGCTGCGGCGCGTTGAAGACGGCCGAGGCGGGGCCTTCCTCGACCACCTTGCCGTGGCGCAACACGACGACCTGGTCGGCGATGTCGGCGACCACGCCGAAATCATGGGTGATGAACATCACCGCCATGTTGCGATTGCGCTGGAGGTTGCGGATCAGTTTCAGGATCTGCGCTTGCGTGGTGACGTCGAGCGCTGTTGTCGGCTCGTCCGCGACCAGCACCGCCGGTTCGAGCGCGAGCGCCATCGCGATCATGGCGCGCTGGCGCTGGCCGCCGGAGAGCTGGTGTGGATAGGCGCGCACGATGCGCTCGGGATCGGGGAGGCCGACCTCGCGCGCCAGCGACAGCGCCTTGGCGCGCCGTTCCCTCGGCGTGAGCAACCCGTGCGCCTCGAACATCTCCGCCATTTGGTCGCCGATCCGCATCAACGGATTGAGCGCGGTCATCGGCTCCTGAAAGATCATCGCGAGCCGGCGGCCGCGCAGATCGCGCCAGCCGTCGTCGTCGAGCTTGAGCAGGTCGCGGCCTTCGAACTCGATCTCGCCGGAGGTGACGGTGACCGTGTCAGGCAACAGGCCCATCAGCGCATGCGCGCACATCGATTTGCCCGAGCCGGATTCGCCGACGACGCAGACGATCTTGCCCGGCCGCAGATCGAGCGAGACGCCGTCGACCGCGAATGGCCGTTCCGCGCCCTTGGGCAGCGCGATCCGCAAGTTCTTGATGGAGACGGCGGGCGGTGCGGTCATGATCAGCGGCCCTCCCGTGACAGCCGCGGATTGAGCGCGTCGTTGAGGCCTTCGCCGATCAAATTGAGGCCGAGCACCGAGATCAGGATCGCGACGCCGGGAAATACGGTGATCCACCAGGCCTGGCGGATCACGGTACGGCCGGCACCGACCATGTAGCCCCAGGAGATCAGATTGGGATCGCCGAGGCCGAGGAACGCCAGCGAGGATTCCAGCAGGATCGCGGTCGCCACCATCAGCGAGGCCAGCACGATCACCGGCGACAACGTGTTCGGCAGGATTTCGCGCAGGATGATCCAGGTGTTGCTCTGGCCCGTGACCACCGCGGCCTGGACGTACTCCCGCGTGCGCAACGACAGCACCTCGCCGCGGACGAGGCGCGCGACCGGCGGCCAGCTTACCAGCGCGATCGAGGCGACGATCGAATAGATCGAGGGCTGCAGGATCGCGACCAGCACGATCGCGAGCGCAAAGCTCGGAATGGTCTGGAAGAACTCGGTGAAGCGCATCAGGGCGTCGTCGACCCTGCCGCCAAAATAGCCGGCCATGGCGCCGATGGGAACGCCGACGACCAGCGCCACCAAGGTGGAGACCATGCCGACGAGCAGCGAGACGCGTGCGCCAAAGATCATTCCCGCGAACACGTCGCGGCCGAGTGCATCGGTGCCGAGCGGCACGGTCGCGAGCGTGAACGGCGGCAGGAACGGCCGCTGCACCATGCGCCAGGGCGAGTTCGGGAACAGCATCGGACCAAACAACGCGACCGAGATCGCAAGGAGCAGGATGATGAGCCCGATGACGCCGCTCGGGCTCCTCAGCATCGATTTCCAGAACTGGTTCATGTGGTGAATTCGATGCGCGGGTCGACCAGGCGATAAACCAGGTCGGTGATGAGGTTGAAGATCAGGACCATGGCGGAGCAGATCACGAAGACGCCGAGCAGCAGATTGTAGTCGCGCTGGAGCAGGGCGTCGTACATCAGGCGTCCGATGCCGGGCCAGGCGAACACGGTCTCGGTGATGACGGCGCCGCCGATCAGGGTGCCAGAGTGGACGCCGGCGAGCGTCACGACGGGGAGCAGCGCGTTGCGCAGGACGTGGCGACGCTGGATCACGGCATCGGAGAGGCCTTTGGCGCGCGCGGTCTTGACGAAGTCGAGACGCTTCACCTCCAGCATCGAGGCGCGCGTCATGCGGGTGTAGGTCGCCATAAAGAACAGGCCGAGCGTCATCGCCGGCATGATCAGGTGCTTTGCCACATCGACGGCATGAGCGAAGCCGGTGAAGTTGGCGCCGACGGTCTCGTAGCCGAAGCTCGGCAGCCAATCCATGGTGACCGAAAACAGCAGGATGCTCATGAGCGCCACCCAGAAGATCGGCATTGCGTAGAATATCAGGGCAAAGACGGTGATCGCGGTGTCGAGAAAGGTTCCGGCAAAGCGCGCGGCGAAGGTGCCGAAGAGAATGCCGAGTACGAGCGAGATCGCAAACGCCGTCAGCGTCAGCAGCAATGTCGCGGGCAGTCGTTCGCCGATCAGCTTCGCGACCGGTGCCTGCTGGCGGAACGAGAAGCCGAGGTCGAGGGTAGCAATGCCCTTGACGTAGATGAAGAGCTGCTCAGGCAGCGGCTTGTCCAGACCGAACTTCTCCCTGAGCTGCTGGACGAAGATCTGGTCGCTGGCGCCCGCCTCGCCCGCCATCACGACGGCGGGATCGCCGGGCGCGAGCCGGATCAGGAAGAAATTGAGGACGACGATCGCAAGCAGGACGATCACGCCCTTCGCGATACGCTGAGCGACAAAGGAGAGCATCTAGAGGATCATATCGGTGACGTGACCTGGAGCGACAGAGATGGAGCGATCACCTCTCCCCGCGAGCGGGGAGAGGTGACGGAGGCAGCCCTCACTTGTCCAGCCATGCATCCTTGAAGCCGTCATTGACGCCGATGCCGGTCGTGATCAGGTTCTTGACCTTGCAGCGCATGATGGTCGGGAATTGCAGCTCGAGCATCCAGGCCACCGGCACGTCCTCGACCAGGATCTTCTGCGCCTTCTCGTAGATCTCCTTGCGCTTGGAGTCGGGCGTCGCCACCGCGCCGTCGGCGAACAGCTTGTCGATTTCCGGGTTGGAGTAACCCTCGACGTTGTTGAACACCTGGCCCTTGGCGATGGCGCTGGAGACGTAGTTGCGACCGACGCCGAGGGCCGGATCGCCGTACTGGTAGAGATAGGTGAAGGCAATGTCGTAGTCCCAGTCGCCGATCTTCTGGTTGCCGCCGGCGACGTCAGTGGCGATGGTCTCGATGTTCATGCCGACGTCCTGGAGGTTCTGCTTCACGGCTTCACCCCAGCGCTGCCAGGTCTCGCCATAGGCGAGCGGCAGAAGGCGGATCTTCTCGCCCTTGTAGCCGGCTTCCTTCAGCAGCGCCTTGGCCTTGGCGGGATCGTAAGGGTATTTCGGCACGTCGTCGGTGTAGTATTTGATGGTCGAGGCCGACGGGCCGGTTGCGACCTTGCCGAGCCCGTTCCAGATCACGTCCTTGGCGAAGTCGCGGTCGATCGCAAACATCACCGCCTGCCGCACCCGCTTGTCGGCGAGCGGACCCTGGCGATTGTTGAGCCACAGCCAGGCCAGCGGCGAGAAGAACTCCCAGCCGGCGCCGGTGACGCAGGTGTCCTTCAGCTTGGACAGCCGCGGCACGTCGAAATTCTCGACCGAGCCGCCGGGCAGCACGTCGACCTTGCCGGTCTCATACGCCACCGAGCGCGCCGCGGCATCGGGAATGATCTGCCAGTAGATCTCGTCGAGATAGGGCTTGCCCTTCTCGTAATAGTTCGGGTTCTTGACCAGGCGGATGAATGAGCCCTTCTGCCATTCCTTGAACATGAAGGGGCCGGTGCCGACGGGGGCGTTGTTGTAGGGATTGGTCTTCCAGTCGGTGCCTTCATAAAGATGCTTCGGCACCATCGGCATCGAGCCGACCTCGAAGATGCCGAGGAACGGGCCGAACGGCTGCTTCAGAGTGAACACCACCGTGTAGTCGTCGGGAGCCTCGACCTTGTCGACCTGCGCCAGATTGTTGCGGGCGCGCGCGTGGGTCTGTTTCAGCATCTCGAGCGAGAACAGCACGTCGGCGGCGGTGAAGGGCTTGCCGTCATGCCACGTCACGCCCTTCCTGAGCTTGAATGTGTAGGTTTTTGCGTCCTCGCTGACACTCCAGCTCTCGGCGAGCTCCGGCTGCGGTTCGAGCTTGGGGCTGTAGCGAAGCAGGCCTTCGAAAATGTTGCCCGACACCATCTGCACCGGGCCGTTCTGGACCATTGCCAGCATCAGGCCGGGCGGCTCGGGCTGAATCACGGCATTGATCGCTCCACCCGCTTTCGGCTCTTGCGCCAGTGCCGGGGCCGCGAGACCACAAGCCAGGAGGACACCAAGCAACACTCGTTTTGACATGTCGTATCTTTCTCAAGCGAGACCAGCCGCAAACGCTTCGCACGTCATGGCGCGCAAAGCTATGGCCGGCCCATCCCAGTCCCCATCCGGGATCGAGGCTCACACAGTCTCGTTCGGCGCCGCAAGATGAAAGTCTCGACAGTGTTCGCACAAAAAATGTACAGCGCGTCCTGTTATGGCATTTGACGGCCAAGCCGGCGCCGCCGCGCCGCACGGCTTCAGGAGGGCCGCAGCACCCGTTGCAACTCGGCAAGCGCATCCGCGAGTTGCTCCCGGTGCGCGATGTCGTCCTTGGGGATGGCTGCGACACTGCCCGCGAGCTCGCGCAGGATTCCGGCGAGCAGGCCGAAATTGAGGTGCAGGTGCACCGATTTGCGTTCCTCCGCCGTCCCCGGATGCTGCAGCACCAGCGCAACGCCGCTGCCGTCGAGGCGAGCCTCGAACCGCGATGAATGCCCGAAGGTGCCGACATAGAACTTGTCGGGATATTCGAGCGCGATCTCTGCCTTGTCGGGAACCGGCTTGGACATGCGAGCCTCATTGATGTCAGGCTATTCTGGCCGGGAATAAACTCGGCCGCCTTGCGATAGGTCAGAGGCGGGCTCGTTCCGGATTTGATCGGGATCAAAGCCGGGCTGCCGCTTCTGCGATCTGATGGCAGGACGCGTGAAGCCCCGCGTGCCCGGTCAACTGCGAGTGCATCGGCGATGAACGTCCATTCCACCCCACCCGAAGCGGATTCAGACGATATCGCCATCTCCTTCGCGGACGAGGCGTCGGCACGTTGCGCGCAACTGCTCGGCGATGCCGGCCTCAGGCTGACGCGCCACCGTCTGGCGCTTGGTCAAATGCTGTTCCTCTGCCCCCATCGTCATGTGACAGCGGAGGGGCTTTATGAAGAAGCGACGGCCGCCAATCTGCGGCTGTCGCTTGCGACCGTCTACAACACGCTGAACCAGTTCACCGAAGCCGGCCTGTTGCGCCGGATCGCGGCCGACGGCATCAAGTCGTTCTTCGACACCGATACGTCCGTGCATCCGCATTTCTACCTCGAAGGCGAGGATGTGCTGGTCGACGTCACCGACCGCCTGACCTTCACCAGGATACCCGGGGCGCTTCCGGGCCACGAGATCGCGCGGCTCGACGTCGTCGTCCATCTGCGCCGGAAGCGCGACGCAGACCCGGCATGAGGATCGTCTAGCGCAAGCCCGCCCGCCGAAATCCTTCCAGATAGTGCTCGCGGTCGGCCTCGTTGGCCCACGGCAATTGCGTCGCGATCCAGTGCAACGAGATGTTGGGCTGGGTGCGGCGGAGCTCGCCCAGCGCCATCTCCGCAACCATGCCGTCGCCGGTCATACCGGCAGAAACCGCCAGCACGCGGTAGGCGCCGGTGAGGTCGCCGCGGTGGCGGATCGCCTCGCGCGCGAGCGCGATGGCCTCGCCATAGCGCCGCTCGGTGAAGCGGGCATAGCCGGCGATGCCATGATAGATCGCCAGGGATGGATCGCGCGGCGAGAGCCGCATTGCCCTCTGCGCTGCCTCGAATGAATCCTTCGGTCGCCCGGCATAGGACAGCGCCAGTGCGTAATAGCCCTGCGCCAGCGAGAAGTTTGGATTGAGCGCGAGCGCCTGCTCGAACTCGGACAGTGCGTCTGCAAGCCTTCGCGTCGAGAAGTAGACGCTGCCGAGCGCGGCGTGCGCCCAGGCATCCTCGTGGTCGCAGCGCACCGCGGCGAGCGCGGCGGCTTCCGCCACCGGCGCCACCAGCGCAAGCTCGGCCCAGCCGAGATGCACGCCGAACATGTGGTTTGCCGCGAGCACCGACAGCGCCTGACCGTAGTTCGGGTCGATCCCGATCGCGCGTTCCAGCAGCACCCGTGCGGTCTCGTGATCCCGCCGCGTCACGCGCCAGTAATGCGACAGCGCTCGCATCAGGAGATCCCAGGCATCCAGGCTCGCGGGGGGCTTGCGATGGGCGCGAAAACTTTCCGCCGCATGAATCTGCGGCTCGATCGCCGCGGCGATCGCGTTGGTGATTTCGTCCTGCACGGCGAACACGTCGACCAGCTCACGGTCGTAGCGTTCGGCCCAGAGATGGCTGCCGGTCGTGGCGTCGTTGAGCTGAGCCGTGATGCGCACCCGGTTGTCCGACTTGCGCACGCTGCCTTCGACGACGTAGCGGACGCCCAGTTCCTCGGCGATCTGCCGGATGTGGACCGCGCGGCCCTTGTAGGTGAAGGACGAGTTGCGGGCGATCACCATGAACCAGCGCTGCTTCGACAGCGCGGTGAGGATGTCCTCGCTGATGCCGTCGCCGAAATAGTCCTGTGCGGGATCGCCGCTCATGTTCTCGAAAGCGAGCACCGCGACCGCCGGACGGTCCGCCTGGGCGCGCGGCAGAACAGCGACGGGTTGCGCAGGCGCCGTCGCGGCTGCCACTTCTTCCCGAACTTCGCCGACGAAACGAAAGCCCTTGCGCGGAATGGTCTTGATCAGGCGCTGGCTCGCACCGTCGTCGCCGAGCGCCTTGCGCGCGGCGTTGATCCGGCTGTTCAGGGCGGAATCAGAGATGATCCGATCGCTCCAGATCTGGCTGATCAGGTCATCCTTGCTGACCACACGGGTGCGCTGCGCCACCAGATAGAGCAGGAGATCGAACACCTGCGGCTGCAACGGCACGGCGGCGCCGCTGCAGGTGAGTTCCCGCAGGTCGCCGTCGAGCACGTTGTTTTCAAAGCGAAATCGCACGTTTCTGTCGTCTCAAGCAAAAATCAAAGTCGTCTCAGGCGAAAATCAACCGTCCGCGAAAGTCTTGAGACCTCCGGTGCGGCATGGTGCAGCGACCAATGAAGTGCCGGCGTTTTGGCACAACGGAGCTGTTTATGACCCAAATTGATCATCAGGTTCATCCTATCGGCCCGGTTGCGGGCTCACGCATTTTCAAGTTCATCGCATTTCTGTACGGAATTGCGGCGTATCTCGTGTTTTTCGTCACCATTCTCTACGCCATCGGCTTCGTCATGGGGCTGGTGGTGCCGAAGACCATCGACACCGGGACCGACACGCCCGTGGCCGAGGCCGTCATCATCAATCTGCTCCTGATGGCCCTGTTTGCGGTCCAGCATAGCGTGATGGCGCGCCGGCAATTCAAGGCCTGGTGGACGCAGTACGTCCCCAAGCCGGTCGAGCGCAGCACCTATGTGCTGTTTGCGAGCCTGTCATTGCTCCTCCTGTTCTGGCAGTGGCGTCCGCTGCCCACGGTCGTATGGGACGTCGCGAACCCGGATCTTGCTGTGACGATCGTCACGCTGTCGCTGGTGGGCTGGGTCCTGGTATTCACCTCGACCTTCATCATCAATCACTTCGAGTTGTTCGGATTGCATCAGGTGACCAATCATCTCGTCGGCAAGGAGGCGTCGCCGCCGCGCTTCAAGACGCCGTTGCTATACAAGTTCGTCCGTCATCCGATCTATCTCGGCTTCATCATCGCGTTCTGGGCAGCGCCGGTCATGACCGCGGGCCATCTGCTGTTCGCCGCCGTGACCACGCTCTACATCTTCGTCGGCATCGCGCTGGAGGAGCACGACCTCATCGATCTCTTCGGTGACGAGTACCGGCAGTACAAACAACGGGTCTCGATGCTTATTCCCTGGCGCAAGTCGGTATAGCTTGCGCGTCGTTCGGCCGCGTCCGCCGAAAGGAGGATGCGCGGCGGCGCCGAGGCGCGTAACGGATCCTGCCGGACGCAACCTTCAACGCTTCCCGGGGTGATCCCCCTCACCCCGGCGTTACCTGCGCGAGCGAAGCTCGTCGCGCCCCCCCGCGTTCGTTTTTGCCGAGTTATCGGCAAACAGGAGCGGGGAGAGGAATCTGAACAATCATCAACGGAGACGACCTAATGAAACATGTTGGAAACTGCTTCTGTGGCGCAGTCACGATCGAGGTCACGGGCGCGCCGGAGGCGATGGGCTATTGCCATTGCAACTCGTGCCGCTCGTGGTCGGGCGGTCCGGTGAACGCCTTCAGCCTGTGGAAGCCCGAAGCCGTGGGCATCACCGAAGGTGCTCAGAATGTCGAGACCTTTGCGAAGACGCCGCTCAGCCAGCGCAAATATTGTAAGAAGTGCGGCGGCCACCTCATGACCAACCATCCGCCGCTCGGCCTGGTCGACGTCTTCACCGCCACCATTCCCACCCTCGCCTTCGCGCCCGGCGTCCACGTCAACTACGCCGAGACGGTGCTGCCAATGCGCGACGGCCTGCCCAAACTCAAGGATTTCCCGGCGGAGTTTGGCGGCAGCGGCGAGATGATGCAGGAATGATGCGCTTTCTTCTCTCCTCTCCCCGCAAGCGGGGAGAGGAGAGATTCGCTACCTCATCCCCGCGCGCCGCAATCCCTCGAGATAATGCTCGCGATCCTCGTCCCGCAGCATCGGCAGCTCGCGCGTGATCCAGGCGAGCGAGATGCCGGGTTGGGCGCGGCGCAAGCCTTCCAGGGCGGAAGCCGCGCGCGCGGGATCGCCCGACATTCCGGCGGCGGCCGTCAGCACGCGATGCGCGCCGACGAAATCGGCGCGCTGCCGCATCGACTCGCGCGCCATCTGTGCGGCGCCTTCGTAATCGCGGCCGATGAATCGGGCATAGGCCGCAACGCCGCAATAGATCGCCGCGAGCGGGTCGCGCGGGCTCAGCCGCAGCGCGCGGCGCGCCGCGACATCGCCGTTCTGCCATCGTCCCGCGTAGCACAGCGTCACGCCATAGAAGGCGTGCGCCATCGCAAAGTTCGGATTGAGGTTCAGCGCCAGCTCGAATTCCGCCAGTGCGTCGTCGAAGCGGCGGCGGAATAAATAAGTGTATGCCAGGCCGTGATGAGCCCAGGCATCCTCGCGATCGGCCTCCACCGCCGCGAGCGCGGCGCGCTCGGCGATCGGTACGGTCGGGGCCATCTCGGACCAGCCCATATGCGCGCCGAAGATGTGGCTGGTTGCGAGCAGGCCGAGTGCCTTGCCATAGGCGGGATCGAGCGCGACGGCCTCTTCGAGCAGTCCTTGCGCGGCGGCATTGTCCTCGCGAGTGATGCGCCAGTAATGCGACAATGCGCGCATCACGAGGTCCCAGGCATCCAGGCTTCCCGGTGGCTTCTGCTGGGCGCGAAAACTCTCGGCGGTATAGAGCTGCGGCTCGATCGCGGCGACGATCGCCTCGGTGATCTCGTCCTGCACCGCAAAGATGTCGGCAAGCTCGCGGTCGTAACGTTCGGCCCAGAGATGGCTGCCGGTCGAGACGTCGTTGAGCTGCGCGGAGATACGCACGCGATCGCCGCTCCGCCGCACGCTGCCTTCGAGCACGTAGCGCACGCCGAGCTCGCGCGCGACCTCGTTCATGTGCACCGCGCGGCCCTTGTAGACGAAGGAGGAGTTGCGCGCGATGACGAAGAACCAGCGCAGCTTCGACAGCGCGGTGATGATGTCCTCGCTGATTCCGTCCGAGAAATAATCCTGCTCGCGGTCGCCGCTCATGTTGGTGAAGGGCAGCACCGCGATCGCCGGCCGGTCCGGTAGCGGCAGCGGAGCCCGCAGAAGCTTCGCTCCGAAATCGGATTCCGGCGCGGTTGCCCCACGCTTGGTTTCGACGTCGCCGACGAAACGAAAACCTTTGCGTGAGATGGTTCGGATCAGCGCCTGGCTCGCGCCGCTGTCTCCGACTGCCTTGCGTGCCGCATTGATCCGGCTGGTCAGCGTGGATTCGGAGACGCTGCGCCCGTGCCAGATCTTGTCGATCAGTTCGTCCTTGCTGACCACCCGATCGCGGTTCTCCATGAGGTGGACAACGAGATCGAACACCTGAGGCTCCACGGCAACGGGAACCTGCTCGCGGCTCAGCTCGCGCAAGTCGGTATCGAGCAGGTGATCCCGGAACAGAAACTGCACGTCGAAAACTCAGACCTCAAGGCAACATCGGGCAATGATGAAAGCAAAACGGATTTCGGCTGATGTCTGTGAGTCCGCCAAGGGGCCTGTCCGGTTCACCACGATCGCGTGATGGCAGCCATGCGATTTACGGGGAGGAATGCAACCTGGATTAGAATAAAGCCGTTTCGGCCGGATTGTCGCGATTTCGTCACGGCGTTGCGAGCAATCCATCCTGCCGTCGCGGAGCTAGCGTGGATTGCTTCGTCGCAAGGGCTCCTCGCAATGGCGGTGTTCAGGCAATGGCGTGCGGCAGCTTCCCATGTTGTCCTGGCCTTCGCGACAGCATCGAATACCTGACGAATAGTGAATGTCCATTGCCGAACAGTTCCGTGTGCGTAAGCTGCCCTCACACAAAACACCAACCACGAAGAAACGCCCATGCCCGCTTTTCATGCCTCAACCACCGTGCTCGATTCCATGCTGTTCCGCGATGCCTTCGGCACGCCGCAGATGCGGGAGGTGTTTTCCGATATCGCGACGGTCGCGCGCTATGCCGAGGTCGAGGTGGCGCTGGCGAAGGCGGAAGCGAGATGCGGGGTGATTCCGCAGGACGCCGCCGATCAGATCGCGGCGCGGACTGACGTTGCCGCGCTGGATTTCGACCTGTTGCGGCAGGAGACCGATGTCGTCGGCTATCCGATCCTGCCGCTGGTGCATCAGATGGTGAAGCAATGCGGCGATGCCGGCCGCTATGTGCATTGGGGAGCGACCACGCAGGACATCATGGACACGGCCGTGGTGCTGCAACTGCGCGCAGGCCTCGAGATCGTCGAACAGGATATCGCGGGCTTGCGCAAGATCCTCGCCGACCTCTCGAAGCGCTACCGCGACACGCCGATGGCGGGGCGCACCCATCTCCAGCAGGCGCTGCCGGTCACCTTCGGCTACAAGACCGCGATCTGGCTCGCGATGTTCGACCGCCACGCCGAGCGCATCAGTGAATTGAAGCCGCGCGTTCTGGTCGGCCAGTTCGCCGGCGCCGCCGGCACGCTGGCCTCGCTCGGCGACAAGGGGTTCGAGGTGCAGGAAGCGCTCTGCGCCGAACTGAGGCTCGGCGTTCCCGCCTCGACCTGGCACGTCGCACGCGACGGTTTTGCCGAGGCCGTCAATTTCCTGGCGCTCGTCACCGGCTCGCTCGGCAAGATCGCGCTCGACGTCATGATCATGGCCTCGACCGAATTCGCGGAGGTCTACGAGCCCTTCGTCAAGGGACGCGGTGCTTCCTCGACCATGCCTCAGAAGCGCAACCCGATCTCCTCGGAACTGATGCTTGCGGCGTCCAAGGCGGTGCGCCAGCACGCCGGCCTCATGCTGGATGCCATGGTGCAGGATTTCGAGCGCGCCACCGGGCCCTGGCACGCCGAATGGATGGCGATCCCCGAGAGTTTCGTGCTGACCGCCGGCGCGTTGCATCAGGCGAAGTTCGCGCTCGCCGGCCTCATCGTGGACGAAAGCAAGATGAACGAGAATCTCGCCGTCAGCCGCGGTCTGATCGTGGCCGAAGCCGTCATGATGGGGCTCGCGCCGCAGATCGGGCGGCAGGAGGCCCATGACGTGGTCTATGACGCCTGCCGGCTCGCCAATGAGAAAGGTCTGACATTGGCGGACGCACTGTCGTCCGATTCCCGCGTCTCCGTCAGAATCGATCGTGCTACGATCGAGGCGCTGACATCACCGAAAAATTACCTCGGCCTTGCTCCCGCCATGGTCGACCGGGTGCTGAAATCGGCAACGCGTTGAAAACCAAAATGCGCGAAACTGCGTATCTTTGGGGTGTCGCAAGGCACTCGCGCACTTGTGTCTCGCGATGCTAGACTTAGATTGAGCGAGAGACGTTCGGCAGAGGATTCGGCATGACTGATCAACGCATCACCTCCACTCCCATCGATCCCGTGAAGCTCGACCGGCTGGCCGAGGTTGCGGTGAAGGTGGGCCTGGGCTTGCGGCCCGGCCAGGATCTGCTCTTGACGGCGCCTGCGATCGCGTTGCCGCTGGTGCGGCGGATCGCCGTGCATGCCTACAAGGCCGGCGCCGGCATCGTGACGCCCATTCTCTCCGACGAAGAGATGACGCTGGCGCGCTACCGCCACGGCCACGACGACAGCTTCGATCGCGCCGCCAACTGGCTCTACGAGGGCATGGCCAAGGCGTTCTCGAACAACACCGCGCGTCTCGCCATCGTCGGCGACAATCCGATGCTGCTGTCGGGCGAAGATGCATCCAAGGTCGCGCGCGCCAGCAAGGCCAATTCCATGGCCTATCAGCCCGCACTGGAAAAGATCGTCAATTTCGACACCAATTGGAACATCATCGCCTATCCGAGCCCGTCCTGGGCGAAGCAGGTCTTTCCGAACGATCCTGAAGAGGTCGCGATCGGCAAGCTCGCGGACGCGATCTTCGCGGCGTCCCGCGTCGATCGCGAGGACGCGCCGGCCAATTGGGCGAGCCACAACGCGGTGCTGCGGGAGCGCACCAACTGGCTCAACGGCCAGCGTTTCCGCGCGCTCCAGTATTCAGGACCGGGCACCGACCTCACGATCGGCCTCGCCGACGGCCATGAATGGGAGGGCGGTGCTTCGCTCTCCAAGAACGGCATCAGCTGCAACGCCAATATCCCGACCGAAGAGGTCTTCACCACGCCGCATTGCCGGCGCGTCTACGGCCATGTTGTGAGCTCGAAGCCGCTGTCCTACCAGGGCACGCTGATCGACAACATCGCGGTGCGCTTCGAGGACGGCAGGATCGTCGACGCCAAGGCTTCGCGCGGCGAGGAGGTACTGAACAAGGTGCTCGACACCGACGAGGGCGCGCGCCGTCTCGGCGAGGTGGCCCTGGTGCCGCATTCCTCGCCGATCTCGCAGAGTGGGCTGTTGTTCTACAACACGCTGTTCGACGAGAACGCAGCTTCGCACATCGCGCTCGGCCAGTGCTATTCGAAGTGCTTCGTCAACGGCGCCCAGCTCACGCCGCAGCAGATCGCGGCGCAAGGCGGCAACCAGAGCCTGATCCATATCGACTGGATGATCGGCTCGGCCGAGACCGACATCGACGGCATTCTGGCCGACGGCAGCAAAGTGCCGGTGTTTCGCAAGGGCGAATGGGCGAAGTAACGCGTCTTGCAGTCCATCCTTCTAGACGCCCGCTTCGCGGGCTCCTCAGGATGAGGTTTCTTCTTGCGGTGAGATATTAGACCCTCCTGGTGAGGAGCGCCGTTCACGGCGCGTCTCGAACCATGAAGGCCGAGCACGTTCCTATTCTCAAAGCCCGCCTTACGCCGCCGCGTTGCACAGCATCGGGCTGTTGTCGATGCTGAAGCGGTTGAACAGCGTCGTGAACGGGCTGCCGTCGGTGGCCCGCACGACGGCGTCGGAGGCCGCCACCGCGTCGTAGAGCGCACCGACCGGATCATTCGCCTCGGGCAAGTCGAGGCCGTTGCGGATTTGCTCGCGGGCCTCGTTGACGTCGTCCTCGTCGTCGAGTGTGGCCTCCAGCGCGTCGGCCGCCCGCCGCATTTCATGGAGGTCACCGCCGGCGGAAAATTTGAGGATGTCGAGCCAATAGGGGCGCGCCACGACGAGCTGGACGAAAGCCTCGAAACTTTCCGCGATGATTCCCGCGCGGCCTTCCGATGAGACGTAGAGCACGTTCTGAGACGGCAGCAGCACGAACGCGCCACCGGAGCCGTCACTGCCGATCTGCCGGGGGCTGTCGATTCCGTCGACCGTGAACCAGGGCTCCTCTTCGGTTGCGAAGGAGACATCAAGGCTGCCGAGCCAAGCGACGACCTCGCCTTGAGTTGCGAGAACCTCCGGGGTGAGGGGCATCGGCATGGCTCCTTTCAGATAGCTTCGCGCACTTTGTCGCACCCCGGAAAAGAAGGGTTCATGTGCGCGAAATTGCAGGGAAATTGCGACGTTAACCGTTTCGCGTCTGCAACTTGCGGCTGATTGTCGGCCCCTGCGTAAGAAAGAATTAAAAACCGGCTACTAGCGTTCCCGCCATCTTTGAACAATCCGGGCCGAGACCCGGCGGATCATATTTTATCCCTTGGGGAAACAGATGTCGCGTACATTGATTGAAATCAGCAGTTGCAATGTAGACCTCGAGCTGCGGCCGATCGAACCGTCCTGGATCATCGAAGGCAATCCGGTGTCGCGCTCGCACATCCTGTCCACCAGCGCTGACGGCACCGCTTCGACCATCATCTGGGCCTGCACCGAAGGGCGCTTCAACTGGTACTACGATATCGACGAAACGATCATGATCATGGAAGGGTCGATCGTGCTCGAAAGCGACGGCATGCCGCCGAAGCGCTACGGCCCGGGCGACGTCATCTTCTTCCGCAACGGCGCGCATGCCAAATGGCATGTCGAAGGCCACGTCAAGAAGATCGCGTTCTGCCGCAAGACCAATCCCGTGATGATCGGCTTCCTGATCCGCATCGTCAACAAGCTCAAGAAGATCTTCGTCTCCACCGGCGAGCGCCGTCCGGCCTCGCTGATGGGCGCCGGCTAGAGTTCAATCAGTTTCAAGGACGCTTCCCAGCGGTCACGACGGAACGGGGGCCGGGATCAAGATCCCGGCCCCTGTTCTCGTCATGACGGCAATCCTTTTTAAGGCAAATCGAGCCGGTAGAAGTTGCTCGCGGTCTGCGAGAACAACGCCGTCTTCTCGGTCTCGCTCAGGGGCGCCGCGATACGCTTGAAGGCGTTGAAGATCACCTGGTAGCTGCACTGGCCCTTGTCCGGCGGGAAGTTGCTCTCGAACATCGCGCGCTTGGGTCCAAACGCCTCGATGCAGGTCTCGACGTAAGGCCGCCACGCGGCGGCAAGCTCCTCGGATGACGGCGGCCTCTCGCGCAAATGGAAGTCGTAGCCGAGCAGGCACATCGCGAGCCCGCCGAGCTTCACCACCACGTTCTCGCATTTGGCGATCTCCTGGATCGACGCCCGCCATTGCGGAAACACCTCCTCGCGTCGCCCGGCAAACCGGCCGATTCCGGCCGGGCCGCCGCAATGGTCGAGCACGATCCTGGTGTCGGGAAATGCGCGGGCGAGCTCGGTCAGCTCGCCGATCTGCGGATGGAACAGCCAGGCATCGAAGCTCAGATTCAGCGGCGCGAGACAGGCGAAGCCCCTGCGGAAGGTCGGGTCCTGCAGCAATCCCTGCGGCCGGTTCGCATACATGCCGGCGACAGCAGGATCCGGGTCCCAGGCCGAGGAATGCCGGATGCCGCGGAAGCGACCGTTGCCTGCCGCGATCTCGGCCTCCAGCACCGGCTTTGCGGCATCGCCGAGCAGCAGATTGACGTGGCTGACGATGCCGGCGCAAATCGCGGCCTTGCCGTAACCGCCGCTGGCGCTCATCGCGGCGACGCCATTGGCGAATTCGACCTCGCCCACCGGCCGGAATGCTTCTGGCCCGTGCGCACGATACATCGAGCGGCAATCGACATAGACGGTGGCGATGACGTTGTGGCCGGAGGCGATATCGGCCGCCATCTCCTCGATCAGATAGCGGTGCCCGCGATTCCAGAGATGGTGATGGGGATCGACGATCGGCCGTAAGGGATCGATGATCTCCTCCTGATGCAGCGCGAGCCAGTCCTTGCGCGGCTCGACGAATAACCCGCTCGTGTTGGCGGGCAGACCGCTTGCGGCCATCGGTGTTCGCTCCCCTTTGAATGCTTCTTGTTCGGGGAGCCTAGCACCTCGTCATCGCACGCAGCAGCGCGCGTTGCGCAACCGCACCCGTCATCGCGGGCACAGCGGCGCCGTCGTCAACCCTTGCGCCGCTTCGCCCTTACATCGACCACGAGCCGCCAATCGGTTGCGGTGGCCGGCTGGACCTCGCCGAGCCAATGGAAGAAATCCTCGGTGATCTCCGTAAAGCTCCACCGCGTCAGGTCGCCGGCTTCGGTCGTGCCTTCCTGCACGATGTCGGCATCGCGTGGACGGCCGATCTGCTGGCGGAATATGCAGCGACCGGGATCGAACCAGGAAATCCGCCAGGCATCGATGGTCGGATCGTAGACCCGCAGCGTCGTGCCGTACCAATTGCCGGCGATCGGCAAGGCCGGACTGCCAGCCGGGCGCGGAATGATCCAGACGTCCTGCACGGCGCGGCCCTCCAGCACCCAGCCGAAATGGATTTCGCCGGGCGCGGTGTGTTTCGTTCCATCGGGTCCATGGGCGGTGATCTCGGCGTCCCAATCGCCGACGAAACGGCCGTAAAGCCGCAGCGCCGCCGCGTGCTCGGGGTTCGGTCCGTCCGCGTGCAATAATCTCGCAAAGTCGGTCATGTCGATCTCCTGTTGCGAGGAGATCAGCACGACCGGCCGGCAGCCGACTTGGAGAAAATTGCGCGGCGCCCGCCGTCAAGTCTTGTTGGGCGACAGATGCCCTATGCCAGGATTAGACTTTTCGTTCGTTGGTCGGCTCGTTGAACGTTCCGCGAGCCAAATGACGATCACGGAGACAATGACGAGACCCGCACCAAGCAGCATCACGCGCGAAAATGGCTCGTTCAGCACGACAGTGCCGAGCAGCACAGCGATCACCGGGTTGACGAAAGTGTAGGTCGACACCAACGAGGTCGAGACGTTTTCCAAAAGCCAGTTGTAGGCGACGAATCCGATCACGCTGCCAGCGATGATCAGCCAAAGCGCCGCTGCGAGCGAGACCAGCGAAACCTCGCTTGGCCTGAAGTTTCCGATCTCGCCTGTCAGCCAACTGATCGCGAACAACACGGTGCCGCCGATCGAAAGCTGGATGCCCGAAAGCAGGATAGCGGATGCCTGGCTCGACATGCTCCGGGACAAGACAGTCGCGGCCGACCAGGACAAGGCCGCAGCCAGCAGCCAGACGACGGGAAAGATGCTGATGCCAGCCTGCTCGACGTTTTGCCACGCCACGCGTCCGACGCCGAAGAAGCCCGGCGCGAGAGCGAGCAGGGCAAGGGCCTTCGGCCGCTGATCATCGGGGAACAAGATATCGATCAGCAGGATCCAGAACGGGATCGTGGCCAGCACGATGGCCGCCACGCCCGACGGAACCGATTGCTGCGCGAAGGCGAGTACGCCGTGGCAACCGACAAAGAACAGGAGCCCGCACAGGCTCGCCCTTATCCATGCCTGCGCGGATACGTTCGCGACCTCACCGGCACTCATGGCCAGCAACAAGATGCCGCCACAGAACGAACGTAACGCCATCAGCAGAAATGGCGGAATCGATTTCAGGCCCAAAGTGATGGAGAAGTAGGTGGAACCCCACAGCAGGTAAATGGCCGCAAATGAGCCTATGACCAGCAACCGTCTGCTCATGATTGCTCCGATGTAACTGATCTCGAAGCAACCAAGTCGGAGGAGGCTGATGCGTTCCGACGTCGCGCCTCACACCCCGTCGAGGATGATCACCGTCGGCTTCGACGGCAGCGCATCCCGGGACATCCGGAAACTTCGTTCCATGCGGCGATCGATCTCGAACTGCTGGCCGATGCGTTGCATGAAATCGTCGAGCGGGGTGGCGAAGCGGTGCATCGGCAGCACCACCGAGGCGCGCAGCCGCTTGGTGATCTCGGAGACGCCGTCGAGCGACATGGTGTAGGTGCCGTCGATCGGCACCATCACGATGTCGAGCCGCCCGATCTGGGCAAAATGGCTGTCGTCGAGCTTGTGGTGAAGATGGCCGAGATGGCCGATGCAGAGGCCCGCGACCTCGAAGATGAAGATGGAGTTGCCGTCACGGATCATGTCGGCGCCGGAATCGTCGCCGAAATAGCGGCGGATGTCGGTCGTGACGTTGCGAATGAAGGTGTCGCCGATGCGCTCCGACACGATGGCTGGCTTGCCGTCCTCGCCCCAGCCATGCAGCACACGTGGAATGCGCTTGTCGGGATATAAAGAGTAGTGCGTGCTGTGGGCCCGGTTCATGGTGACGACATCGGGCAGCCGGCCCACCTGGTAGGCCCCGCTATAGTCGGTGGCGATGCGCAAGCCGCCGGGCGTGTCGATGAAATAGGTGGAATGGCCGGCATAGGTGATCTCGACCTCGGCCGCGGCCGCCGCTTGCTTGAACGCGACCGACATGAGGCGCGGCGCAGCATTGGCCATCGCCAGGCATTCGCTGCGCTGTGGCTGTTGGGCGAGGGCATGCGACAGAGTTGCGCCGAACAGCGCCAGAGCCACCGAAACCAGTCGCCGCATGAATCCATCCCCGATGACTTCAGGGGAAAGTCTAGCGTGCAATGCAACGCGTGGCCAACAGCGCGCGATCAACAGCGCGTCAGTGTCGCACCCTCACGCCGGCCCATTGTCACTCCCGCCGCGGGCTGAACTTCCAGGTGATGGCGACGAGGCTCGCGGTGATCAGGCCGCTGACGAGACCGACGATGGGCAGCGTGAGCACCAGGGCAGCGCTGGCAGCCCAGCCGATCGAGGAGAACGCCTCGGCAAAGGTCGCAAGCCGCGACGAGGTCTGGCGGCGGCGAAATTGGCTGCGCCGGGCCTGCACCCGGAACCAGAGCTGGATTGCGGTGGCGGAGGCCGCGCTGACGATGACCGCACCGGCGCTGACCGCGGCCTGGAACGCCGAGGCGAAAGCGAGCGCCGCGATCAGCGGGCAGAAGATGACGGCGATCGCGATCAGCACCACCTCGATCTTGGCGCGGACGACGCTGGACGGCGTCAGCGGCGCGGTCGCAACCAGGTCGGGCGCGTCCTCGCCCGAGATCGTCAGCCAGGCAAGCCCGCCGGCGAGTTGTCCAGCCGCCATGACGATGACGGGCGTGATCAGCGTCAGTGCCGCGGAGCTGTCGGCAAAGTTGCGCCAGAGCAGCAGCGCCGGTGGCACCAGATAGAGCAGCTGCATCAGCGTCTGCGAGATCAGCCAGGGATCGCGCCAGAGCAGCGAAAACTCCTTGCGCCGCAGGGCATGCTGCCGCGATCCGCCGCGAAACGGGCGCTCCTTCGCGCTGCGACGGCCGGACGTGCCATAGGCGGCGGCATCGATCGCCGTGTCTGCAAAGCGGCTCGAAAAGATAGCCATGACGCTTCCGAGCAGCACGAGCCCGAGTGCCAGGAGCAGCAGCAGCGCCTCGGCGTCCCCCATCGCCGCCCGCGCCGGCCACCACCAGATACTGTCGGCATCGGGCGCGTAAGCGGCCAGGCTACCCGAAGTCAGGATGGTGAAGCGCGATAGCGTGCCGTAGGACATGATTGCCGCGACCTGGAGCGCGATCACGAAGCCGGCGCCGATGATCGCGGCGAGGATCTGGGCGACGAACCGTGTCCGCGCCGGACCGATCAGGCGGAACAGCAGGATAGTGACGGCGATCGCGACCGCTGCGGCCGACAGGCCCATGGCGACGACGACGCCGAACGCTGCGAGCCAGCGCGCGCCGCCCCCGAACACCAGCACGTCGATAAAAGGCGTGGAGAACAGCAGCGCCATTACCGTGACGGTGAGCGCGATCGCGGCGATGCGCACCGAGAACAGATTGGCCAGCGTCGCGGGTGAGGACATGATGAGGTCGAGATCGGCGCGGGCGTAAAACACCCGGGTCACCGATTCGATCGCCTGTGACAGCATCAGCGTCCAGGCCAGAAAAATCGTCGCCGAGATCACGATCAGCGAGGATTTGTCGAGCGGCAATTGCAGGTCCGCGAAGCGGCCGATCACCGCCCAGGCCGGCACGTGCAGCAGCGCCGCGAAGAACAGCAGGCCGATTACCGCGGCACGCGTTCGTTTGCGCCGCCCGCCGGTCATCATGGCGAGCCATTCGCGCCAGGCGAGCCGGAGCTCGTGGCGGGCGAACCAGGACAGCGCGGTGGCCGAGCTCATGCGGCTTCCTGGAGCGTCACCAGTGCGATGAAGAGATCTTCCAGGCTGGTATCGGCATGCCCGTTTTGCTGCCGCAGCTCGGTCAGCGTGCCCTCCGCAACCAGCCGGCCGGCTGCGATCACGCCGATGCGGTCGGCCATGCGTTCGGCGACCTCGAGGATATGCGTGGTCATGATGACGGTGCAGCCGGCGCGGACGCGCTCGCTGAGGAGTCCCTTGACATGGCGGGCGGAGACAGCATCCAGTCCCGTCAGCGGCTCGTCGAGGATGATGAGGCGGGGATCGTGCACCAGGGCGCCGGCGAGGGCGACCTTCTGGCGCATGCCCTTGGAAAAACCCTCGCAGCGTTCGTGCCGGTGCGGCTCGAGCCCGAGCGAGTTCAGGAGCTCCGCGGCGACCGGTTCCGAGGCCGATGGTGCGATGCCCCACAGACCGGCCACGAATTCGAGATATTCGAGCGGCGTGAGCTTGTCATAGATCATGGGCTCGTCGGAGACCCACGCCATCACCTGCTTGGCGGCAACGGGGTTTTGGAGCGCATCGATGCCGAAGATGGAGACCGCGCCGGCATCGGGCCGCAAAAGGCCCGCAACCATGCGCAAAGTGGTGGTCTTGCCGGCGCCGTTGGGGCCGACCAGCGCATAGAATTCGCCGGCATGGATGGTGAGATCGAGGTTATCGACCGCCAGACGGTCAAAACGCTTCGTTAACCCCAGGACTTCGAGCGCCGAATCGTCCCGCTTCATCACGGCCACACCTTGCGGTTTTGCATCGCTCGCGACCATGCCCCGAAGATGTTTCGGCACCGTGAATCGCGCTGCGGCAAATTCCGTCATCCGGACTGGACTAATGGCAAGTCACCGTTTGTTGACAGCGCTTGGCGGTTCAGGCTGAATTGGCGAAGGGACGAATGGCGCGAACGCAGCGAAACGACTGCGTAGCGACTGAACACAAGATGCGGCAAGGCGGTCAGGACGAACCGCCGGTTGTATCGGGAGGATGCGCGACGATGCTGGATTTCGTTCAGCAGCTGGTCAGCGGTGTTGCGCTCGGCTGCGTCTACGGCCTGATCGCGCTCGGCTTCGTGCTCGTCTACAAGGCCACCGAGGTCGTCAATTTCGCCCAGGGCGATCTGATGATGCTGGGCGGCTTCTTTGCCTTCACCTTCATCGGTATGATGGGCCTGAACTACTGGATCGGCTTTGCCGGCGCGGTGGCGGCGATGGCGCTGTTCGGCATGCTGGCCGAGCGCGTGGTGGTGCGGCCGATCCTCGGCTATCCGCAATTCTCCATCATCATGGCCACCATTGGGCTCGGCTATTTCCTGCGCTCGGTCTCCGGCATGATCTGGGGCACCGACGATTTCAAGATCGACACGCCCTTCAGCCAGGGCGTGCTGCGGATCGGTTCGCTGGTGCTCGCCCATGACAAGCTCTCGGTGATCGCGGCGACGGTCATCCTCTGCGCGCTGCTCTGGCTGTTCTTCAACAAGACCACGCTCGGCACCGCGATGCGCGCCAGTTCCGAGAACATGCTGGCGGCCTATTACATGGGCATCCCGGTCAAGCGCGTGGTGTCGATCGTCTGGGCGATCAGCGCGGCGGTTGCGACCTGCGCCGGCGTGCTGCTGGCGCCGATCACCTTCATCCATTCCAATGTCGGTCTGGTGCTGGGCCTGAAAGCGTTTCCGGCCGCCGTGCTCGGCGGCTTCGGCTCGATCCCCGGCGCCGTCGTCGGCGGCGTTCTGATCGGCGTCATCGAGAGCATGGCCGGCTTCTATCTGGCCGAGGGCTGGAAGGACGTCGCGCCCTATATCGTGCTGCTCGCCGTGCTCTTGCTCAAGCCCGAAGGCCTGTTCGGCCTTCACGTCCGCAAGAAGGTCTGAACGCATGCGCTTCCTGTTCAAGACCGACTACGAGGACGACATCAGGCTGTTTCCGCATTCGGGCTATTACGTCTCGTACGGTCTCCTGCTGGCCGTGCTGCTGATCGCGCCCTATGTGCTCTCCAGCTATCTGATGAGCCAGCTCGTCTTCGTCTGTATCTACGCGACGGTCGGCGTGGCGTTGTTGATCTTGACGGGTTTCACCGGGCAGGCCTCACTCGGGCATGCGGCGTTTCTCGCGATCGGTGCGTATACGGCGGCCTATCTGCAGAAATATGGTGTGCCGTTCCCGGTCTACTTTCTCGCCGCCGGGCTCCTGACCGGGCTGATCGGTGCGCTGGTCGGCTTCCCCGCGCTGCGGCTGCAAGGCATTTATCTCGTCATCGCCACCATCTCCTTCGCCTTCATCGTCGAGGAGATTCTGGCGCGTTGGGAGAGCGTCACCAACGGCAACGAGGGCATGCGGATCAAGGCGGTGTCGCTGTTTGGAGTAGCAGTCTCGCGCGACAGTCCCACTTTCTATTTCCTCTGCCTCGCGGTGCTGGTGCTGACCATCGTCGGTACGCTCAACCTGTTGCGCTCGCCCACGGGGCGCGCCTTCGTCGCGATCCGCGACAGCGAGACGGCGGCGCGCAGCATGGGCGTCAACGTCGCGCTCTACAAAGTGAAGTCCTTTGCGATCTCCGCGGCGATCACCGGCTTCGCCGGCGTGTTGTTCGCGCACAAGCTCTCCTTCATCTCGCCGGAGATGTTCACGCTCCAACTCTCGATCGAGTTCATCATCGTAATCCTGATCGGCGGCACCTTCAGCCTGCACGGCGCGGTGCTGGGGGCGATCTTCATCGTGATGATCGATCCGTTCCTGACCTACCTCAAGGACGACATGCCCGGCATCATCGCCGGCATTGCCGCGACCTTCGGAGCGGGCACGCAGACCGCCGCCAATGTCCAGTCCAAGGTCGCGGCCTTTGCTTCACTCAACGGCCTGAAAGGAGCGATCTACGGCATCATCATCGTATTGTTCGTGCTGTTCGAGCCGCTCGGGCTTTACGGCCGCTGGCTCAAGATCAAACTCTTCTTCCAGCTGTTCCCGCTCTACAAACGCGCCACTTTCAAGCGGCAGAAGATCTACGTGAAGTCGGAGCGCAACCGATGAGCTATTTTCGCGCCGAGAGCTTGTCGCTGCATTTCGGCGGGCTGAAGGCCGTCGATGCGGTGTCGTTCGCGGTCGAGAGGGGCGAGATCCTCTCGATCATCGGGCCGAACGGCGCCGGCAAGAGCTCGATTTTCAACCTGATTTCGCGGATCTACCGGCCGACCTCCGGCCGCATCCTCTTCGAGGATCAGGACATCACGGAGCAGCCGCCCCACGACATCGCAAGGCTCGGCATCGCCCGCACGTTCCAGAACATCGAGCTGTTCGAGAACGCGACGGTGTTGTCGAACCTGCTGGTCGGACGCCACCGGCATTCGACCACGCAGCTTTGGCAGGAGCTGTTGTTCCTGCCGGGCGTACGGGCCGACGAGAAGGTGCATCGCCGCAGGGTCGAGCAGGTCATCGAATTCCTCGATCTCGAACCCTACCGCGACAAGCTGATCTCGGGTCTGCCTTACGGCGTGCGCAAGGTGATCGAGCTGGCGCGCGCACTATGCTCGGAGCCGAAGCTGATCCTGCTCGACGAGCCGTCCTCCGGCCTCAACGTGGAGGAGACCGACGACATGTCGTTCTGGATCCGCGACCTCAAGAGCGAGCTCGGCGTCACCGTGCTCATGGTCGAGCACGACATGTCACTGGTCAACCGCGTCTCCGACCGCGTCATCGCCCTGAACTACGGCCGGGTGCTGGCGATGGGCTCGCCCGCCGAAGTGCAAGAGCACCCCGACGTCGTCGCCGCCTATCTGGGAGCCTGACGCGATGGATGCCGTGGTGACACCAGACATCATCCTGAAACTCTCCAACATCGAGAGCTATTACGGGCCGATCATGGCGATCCGCGGCATCTCGCTTGAAGTGCCGCGCGGCCGCATCGTCACGCTGCTGGGCGCCAACGGCGCCGGCAAGACCACGGTGCTCAAGACGATCTCGGGCATTCTCGATCCGCAGAAGGGCGCCATCGAGTTCATGGGCAAGTCGATCCAGCGCATGGAGGCGGACAGGATCGTGCGGCTGGGCCTCAGCCACGTGCCGGAGGGACGCGAGGTGTTCCCGTTCCTCTCCGTGCGCGAGAACCTGATGATGGGTGCCTATCCGCGCAAGGATCGTGACGGCGTTGCCGAGGATCTGGAGCGCGTCTACGGCTATTTCCCGCGGCTGAAGGAGCGCATCAACCAGCCGGCCGGACAGCTCTCCGGCGGCGAGCAGCAGATGCTCGCAATCGGCCGCGCGCTGATGAACCGGCCGACGCTGTTGCTGCTCGACGAGCCCTCGCTCGGGCTGTCGCCGATCCTGGTGAAGGAGATCTTCGCCATCATACGCCGCGTCAACGAGGAGCAGGGCATGTCGATCCTGCTGGTCGAGCAGAACGCCAAGGTGGCGCTGGAGACGGCGCATTATGGCTATGTGCTGGAGATCGGCCGGATCGTGATGAACGACAGCTGCGACCGTTTGATGCATTCGAAGGACATCCAGGAATTCTACCTTGGCGCCAAGGAAGCGGGCGCACGAGGCGAGCGGCGCTGGAAAAAGAAGAAGACTTGGCGTTGAAGCAAGACTTGGTGTTGAAGCAAGACTTGGCGTTTAAGCAAGACTTGGCGTTGAAGGAAGAATTGGCGTTAGATCGGGAGACCCGTCCGAAACAATAGACCGCCGGCAAGGCAGGCAGCGGAGGGGAATGCGACAAGGAGGAGACGTGAATGGCCCGACCGGCGGTGCTGACGGTCGCTGACACGATCGCGAAGAGCTTTTTGCGCGCCGCGGAAACGCGGGGCGACAGGCCGGCTATACGCGAGAAGAAATTCGGGATTTGGCAGCCGACCAGCTGGCGCGAATGGCTGGAGATCTCGAAGGAGATCGCCTACGCGCTGCACGCCATCGACTTCAGTCCCGGCGACGTCGCTTCCATCATCGCCAACGCAGTGCCGGAATGGGTCCATGTCGACATGGGCATTCTGTGCGCCGGCGGCGTCTCCTCCGGCATCTATCCGACCGATGCCTCATCCCAGGTCGAATATCTCGTCAACGATTCCCGGACGAAAGTGATCTTCGCCGAGGACGAGGAGCAGCTCGACAAGGTCCTGGCCTGCCGCGCACGCTGTCCCTCTCTGCGAAAGATCATCGTGTTCGACATGGAGGGCCTCAGCGGTTTCTCCGACGACATGGTGATGTCGCTCGAAGAGTTCCGCGCGCTCGGGCGTAACCACATGGCCGGCCGTGACGCGCTATGGCAGGAAATGGTCGACAGTCGCAGTGCGAGCGATCTCGCGGTCCTCGTCTATACATCCGGCACCACGGGCCCGCCCAAGGGCGCCATGCATGCCAATCGCAGCGTCACGCACCAGATGCGGCACGCCAACGATTTCATTCCGGCGCGCGAGAACGAGGACCGGCTGATCTTCCTGCCGCTCTGCCACGTCGCCGAACGGATTGGCGGCTATTACATCTCGGTCGCGCTCGGCTCGGTGATGAATTTTGCCGAGAGTCCGGAGACCGTGCCGGACAATCTGCGCGAGGTGCAGCCGACCATCTTCCTCGCGGTGCCGCGGATCTGGGAGAAATTCTATTCCGCGATCACCATCGCCCTAAAGGACGCGACGCCGCTGCAGCAATGGGTCTACCGCCGCGCCATCGATATCGGCTATCGCATGGTCGATTGCAGGATCGAAGGGAAACCGCCGCCGCTGTCGTTGCGTATCGCGAACGGCATCGCTTATCGGCTCGCATTCCGCAACATTCGCCGCATGATCGGGCTCGACCGTTGCCGCATCGCCTTCACCGGCGCGGCGCCGATCGCGCCGGAGCTGATCCGCTGGTATCTCGCGCTCGGCATCGACATTCATGAGGTCTACGGCCAGACCGAGAATTGCGGGGTCGCCACCATGATGCCGGCGGAGCGGATCAAGCTCGGCTCGGTCGGCAAGGCGGTGTCGTGGGGTGAAGTGGCGCTGTCGCCCGACGGGGAGATCCTGATCAGGGGCGACTTCCTGTTCATGGGCTATCTGAACCAGCCGGAGAGGACAGCAGAGACCATCGACCATCGCGGCTGGTTGCATACCGGTGACGTCGGCACCATCGACAATGAGGGCTTCGTCCGCATCACCGACCGGATGAAGGACATCATCATCACCTCGGGCGGCAAGAACATCACGCCGTCCGAGATCGAGAATCAGCTGAAATTCTCGCCCTACATCTCGGATTCCGTGGTGATTGGCGACAAGCGGCCATACCTCACCTGCCTCGTGATGATCGACCAGGAGAATGTCGAGAAGTTCGCGCAGGACCACGACATCCCCTTCACCAATTATGCCAGCCTGTGCCGCGCGGCGGAGATCCAGGACCTGATCTGGCGCGAGATCGAAGCGGTCAATGCCAATTTCGCCCGCGTCGAGACCATCAAGAGATTCTATCTGATCGAACGGCAACTCACTCCGGAGGACGAGGAGCTGACGCCGACCATGAAGCTGAAGCGCGGCTTCGTGAACAAGCGCTATGCCGCCGAGATCGACGCAATGTATCCGACGCGGGCGGTGGCTTGAACAATCCTGTTTGAATAACAGCGAAGGAGTGATGGCCCCACCCTTCGCATCATAAGGGCCCCAAGGAGAGGAGACGTCAATGTCGAGATCGTTGAGAACGTTCGGCTTTGCGGCAGGCGCGGTGGTGCTCACCTGTTTGCCTGCCGCGGCGCAGACCAAGGTCACCAATGAAGGCATCTCGGCCTCCGAGATCGTCATCGGCACCCATCAGGATCTGTCGGGGCCGATCAAGGTCTGGGGCGTGCCGGTCTCCAACGGCATGAAGATGGCGGTCGAGGAAATCAACGCGGCCGGCGGCATCAATGGCCGCAAGATCAGGATGATCCTCGAGGACAACGGCTACGATCCGAAGAAGGGCGTGCTGGCGTCCCAGAAGATGGTCGAGCGCGACAAGATATTTGCAATGATCGGCTCGATGGGATCGGCGCCGACGCTCGCCGCGCAGGATATCCTGTTCGATGCCGGCGTGCTCCAGCTCTTCCCGCTGACCGCCGCCGAGTTCACCTTCAAATTCGACCCGGCCAAGCCGCAGGAGCGGCTGAAGTTCAACAACCTCTTGCCCTATGTCGAGAGCACGCGCGCCGCGCTGAAATACATGGTGGAGTGGAAGAACTTCCAGAAGCCCTGCATCATGCATCAGGATGACGAGTACGGAAAGAACGTGCTCGACGGCTTCACCCAGCAATTGACGGCCATGAAGCTGCAGCCGGCATCGGTGACGAGCTACAAGCGCGGCGCCTCCGATTTCAGCGCGCAGATCGCCAAGATGAAGTCCGACGGCTGCGACCTCGTCGTGCTCGGCACCGTGATCCGCGAGACCATCGGAGCGATGACAGAGGCGAAGAAGCTCGGTTGGGACGTTACTTTCCTGGGGGCGACGCCGACCAACGTGCTGGAAGTGCCGGCGCTCGGCAAGGACGCCGTCGAGGGCCTCTATGCGGCGAGCGGCTTCGAGATCCCCTACGAGGACACCGCCAAGGGCAAGGTCCACGACTGGCTCATCAACTACAAGAAGATGTTCAACACCGATGCCAACACCCAGGCGATCATCGGCTACAACGCGGTGACGACGTTTGCGTTCTACGCCAACAAGGCGGGCAAGGATCTGACCGGGCAGAAGATGCTGGACGCGCTGGAATCGGGCGACAAATTCCTCGACATCTTCAACTCGCCGCCCACCAAATTCTCCAAGACCGACCACCTCGCCAACACCATCACCCAGGTGCAGCAGGTCAAGGGCGGCCGCTGGGTTCTGGTGAAGGACAATCTGATGTTTTGATTTCTTTGCCTCTCCCCGCATGCGGGGAGAGGCCGGAATTTACGCAGCAAATTCCAGGTGAGGGGGCTCTCCGCGCGTCCAACTGTCACCGGATTCGCTGAAGCAGCCCCTCACCCCAACCCTCTCAGCGCGAGCGAAGCTCGTCGCGACCCCCTAAGAACCGGGAGAGGGAGAGCACACAGCCCCTACGATCCCCCACCCGCGGTGCCTGAATTCACCGGGGCCAGTTCGTCTTCCCGGCAGCGCCAGCCGTCGGCGGCTCTGACAAACGCAAAGGTGCGCTGGATCCGCAGGCGGCGTGTGACGTTGAAGGCGTCTGCGGAGCGCTCCTTGTTGCCGACGCCAGGCTGCGGACGACCCGTTGTGGCGTTCCAGCAAGTGCCAGTGCACGTCGTGGCGATCTTGCTGCAGGTGGCGAAGGGTGCCAGCACGGCCATCTCGATTTCGCCCGTGACCTGCGCCTCCTGCTCGCCCACCTGGCTGTCGAGCGCGTAGACGCGGTTGATGCGGAGGAAGTTGCCGCAGGAATTGGCCGCGTGGATTCGCGCGGCGCAGAAATCGATGGCATCGGTGTCGGGCGCGCGGGCTGCGACCTGCCGGCCAAACACCTTCTTCGGATCGCCTTTCGCCGCGCCAATCTCGTCGGCCTTGTGCTTCAGATAGCCGGCGAGACAGTCCTCCGCGGACTCGAGCTCCCCGAGCGGCACGTTCTCCTTGCCGACCAGATTGCATTTGCGATCGCGCTCCCGCGTCCACCGGCCATATTCGGCGAAGGCAAAGCGGGCCGCGGTCGGATCGAGCTTGCCGATCAGGCCGAGAACCTGGCTGTTCAACTCGGTCTCGGCAAGGGCCAGCGAAGGGTCCGCGCAGATCAGCGCGCCCGCGGCGGTGTTGGCGGCGAGACAGTCGAAATCCGGATCGCGCACGATCGCGGCGCGCTCATCGGTCACCTTGAGAAGACATGCCTTCACCCGGTCGAAATCGTCGGTGCGGATCGCGGTCTGGCCGACGATGCCGCAACCGAGGTTGCGCTGGCGAACCCAGATCGCGTTCTCCTCGATCCCAGGCAGGCGATCGGGCAGGCGGGCAAGCCGCGCCTCGATTCCGGTACTCAGCTTCTCGGCGGCGGCGGCAAGCTCGGCATCACCGCAGAACAATTGATTGCCGGGATCTCGGATCTGCTGGCAGTTGTTCCTGGCGAACAGCGGCAGCCTGTCGGCGACGGAGCGGGCGGACGGGCTGGATTGCGCGAAGCCTGGAGCCGCCGGCAAGGCCAGCAGCGCAAGCATAGTCAGCACGATGAACCGCATTCCAGTCGCCCCCGCATAGCCGCGGCCATGCTAGCGTCCCGGATCGCACTGTGGAATGGGTTTGTGGGTAAGCGTACTTTGTGCTGGTAGCCCGGATGGAGCGAAGCGCAATCCGGGATTCGTGCGACAGGCGGCAGCGGCCCCGGATTTCGCTTCGCTCCATCCCGGCCTACAAGAAAATCAACGCGCCTCGGCGGCGACCATCGAGAACCGCACGGGTTCGTCGACATATTTCAGCACGGCCGACTGGTAGAGGACGAACAACGGCTGATAGCTCCGCGCAGCGTCGTCCTCGACCATTGCCATGCGGCGGTTGTCGAGCATCAGCCAGTGGCCGTCGAGCCGTGCAGCGGCAACCGCATGCTCTTCGCCGGCCCTGACGTCACGCACGACGACGATGCGGAGATCTTCGGCGGCGACGCCCGCGAGCCGCAGGGCGGCGATCTTGGCAATGGCGTAATCCTCGCAATCCCCGGCGCCGCGCGCGAAGGTCGCGAGCGGTGAGCTCCAGACGTCCTCGGAACCGTCATCGGCGGCACGGATGGCGAGGTTGATGGCGCGATTGGTTTCGCCCAGCAGAGCGCGGCCGTCACGGCTGCGGGCCTGGTCGACGATGGCGAGCAGTTTCAGCGCAGCGGGCGACGCGCAATTGTCCCGGTCGCCGTCGCACAGCGCGAGCTGCACCATGTCATCGTCTAGCCTGGACCTCAGCGCGAGCCATTTCTGTTGCAGGCTGCCGGCGGAGATAGCGAAGGCGAACACGCCGAACGGCTCGGCGGATTTGCGCACGAGGACGCCGGCCCCCGGCGACAGTAGTGTTCCAGCGCGAAGCTCGGCGGCCGATCCGAGCAGGATCAATCCGCACAGCACAACGATTGCGCGCCAAGCGCGCGAGCGAGCAGCAGTCTCCATCTGACATCCCCTTCCGGCTTCGCCAGGTCCCCCTCGACCTGCACGTGCCGGGCTTTGTTGCTTTCGCGGAGATAGTGCGAGGCCGCCGGTTTTGTTCTGCTTAACGCGCCCGGCTGGGGTCCCAAAACCGGGCAACAGGCTGAAATGGGCCTGCTCAAATTGCGTAAAATTTTACGATTCGCCGGCTAGGAGGGCGGCAGTTGCCGCGAAGAAGGACCAATTGCAGGCACAAGTTGTTGTGGAACTGATTCTGCGCCTTATGGCTAACGGCTCGCTATTTCACGGCTTCTGTTAGTTGGATCACAGATTTGGCCCCGTATTTGCCGCAGGGTGGTGCGGGGATCCACGAACAAAAGATGACAGAAGTATCAATTGCTGGATTTCTACAACGGAATACATGGGGTTACTGGAAATGAGCGAAAATAAGCGCTACTTTACTTATGAGTATTTCAAAAATTACTTTGGCTTCTCTGCAGGCGCCCAGCCGCCTGAGCGCATCGACCGCTTGGTGATGCCAAATCACACAAGCAATAGGTGGTTTCGCTAAGGACTTGGTAATGATATGCAAGTTTAGGCGAGCGATACTTACTTAGATTTTAACTCCTTTTTTGGTGCCCGGATTGAATTACGCTGGCAAATTTGACGCCGCGATTTCCTTGGACGGCTTGGGTTCCCGATCGCCCGCCGATGGCCACGTCGATTCCTTTACCGCCAAGGCGCACGGTCACGTGCCTGATGGCGCGTTCGTCGTTCCCGACCCGAACCTGATCTTCAACGGCGATTTCAAGCGCGCCGGCCTCGACCTCGTGCTGTCCCATGATGGGCACGATTTCGTCGTTCACGATTATTTCAGGGGCGACAAGCGCGCGGCGATCGCCTCGCCCGACGGCGCGCACCTCACCGGCGACGTCATCAACGCACTCACCGGCCATGTGCAATATGCGCAGGCCGCCTCCGGAATTGCCGCCGCGCAGGTCATCGGCCACGTCACCAAGCTCTCCGGCAGCGCGACCGCGGTCCGTAACGGCGTCTCCGTCATCCTGAACAACGGCGACAACGTCGAGAAGGGCGACGTGGTCTCGACCGGTGGCGACTCGACGCTCGGCATCACGTTCATCGACGGCACGGTGTTCGGCCTGTCCTCCAATGCGCGGATGGTGCTGAACGAGATGGTCTACGACCCCAACGGGTCGAACAATTCCTCGCTGCTGAGTCTGGTCGCGGGCACCATCACTTTCGTTGCCGGCGAGACCGCCAAGCACGGCGACATGAAGGTCGACACGCCGGTCGCCACCATGGGCATCCGTGGCACGGCGGTGCTGAGCCAGATCAATTTCGTCGTTCCCGCCGGCGGCGGCGATCCGCAGCCGCAGGCGAGCTTCCAGGTGCTGGTCGAGCCGAACGGCACGACGGGCTCCTACATCCTGTTCGACAAGGTCACGCTGCTGCCGATCGCGACGGTCAACCAGGCCGGCCAGATGATCCAGATCAGCGGCGGCAACGTCTCGATCTCCAATGCGCTGATGTCGCCGGACATCCAGAAGCTGATCACAGACGTGTTCACGCTGAAGTTCACGGACAACAACAGCAACACCAAGCTGACCCAGAACTTCACCGACTCGATCACGCAGACCGGCAACATTGTCTTCATCAAGACGGATACCGGTGCCACCGCGACCGCGACCTTCACGCATCTCGCTGAGCCGACATCGCCGGGGACGGGCCATGATCCGGCGACCAGCACCCGCATTCCCGGCCCGCCCCTTGCGCGCAGCCTCGATCTCAATGGCAATGTGCAGAAGGCGTTCCCGCTGACCGAGCGCGCGGACACGACCGGCGACACAACCCATTACGATACCATCTCCGGCCTGATCACCTTCGACGACCAGAACCTGGGCGACCGGCCGACTGTGAGCATGAGCGTCGCCGACGCGCCCAACTACGTCTACAAGGACGCCGGGCTGCACGATGTCACCGGATCGCTCACCGCGCTCCAGAAGCAGGACATTGCTGCGACGCTGATCAACATCGACGTGGTCGCCAATGGCGGCAACACCAACCACGGCTCGGCGGTCTGGACCTACACGATTCCCGACCACGTCTTCGACTTTCTCGCGGCGGGTGAGACGCTGACGCTGACCTACAAGGTCCGCGTCAACAATAATTTCTCGGTCAATCCCGAAGCGTCGACCATCGACATCACCATCACGATCACCGGCACCAACGACAAGCCGGTGATCACCACCAGCGTTCCGGTCATCATCTTCGAAGGCGGCACCAGCGTGCCGGGTGGCCCGCTCACCAGCGAGGTGCCGACTTCGGGCACGCTGACCTTCAAGGATGTCGACCTCACCGACACCCACACGGTCGCGGTCAAGCTGACCAGCGCGACCCTGCCTGACGGTAGCGTTCCGCCGGGCCCGCTCGCGGCGTTCCAGAGCGCGATGTCGGTCGCGATCGCGGCGGGCGCCGACAGCAAGGGCAGCGGCACCGGCACCATCAATTGGTCGCTGGCTGACCTGCCGGTCTATCTCGCCGACTTCATCCCCAAGGGTGAAGTGCTGACGCTGGTCTACACCGTGACGCTCAAGGACGCGCAAGGCGCCACTTCGCAGCAGACCATCACCGTCACGATCACCGGCACCGACGCTCCCGCCGTGGTGTGGATCGCCACCGACCATGCCGGCGCTCCCTCCGGCGGCTTCTGGAAGGACGCGGCCAACTGGGAAACCGGCACGGTCCCCACCATCAATGACGACGTCATCGTCATCACGGATCAATTGCACGGGCTGACGCCGTCCTATCCGGTGACGATCGACGCGGCTGCCTATGCCAAGTCGATCACGATGAACGACTACGACACCACGGTCGGCCACACGGCACCGGAAGTCATCAACAAGAGTGCGTTGACGATTGCGGGCGAGGTCAGCCTCAAGGCCGATTCAAAGCTCACCAATTTCACGGCAAGCACGATCTCGGTTGGTGGCAAGGCCGAGTTCCTGGACAGTAGCGTGCTCACCAACGCCGGCTATCTAACGCTCAAGGGCGGCGGCGATTTCGCCGAGGGCACCACGATCATCAATTCCGGCACGATCGAGCTGTTCGGCGGCACGCTGACGACTTTGGCCGGAATTAACAATGCCGGTGGCACGCTGAAGGCGGATGCCGGCACGACGCTGATCGTCGACACCGCCACCATCAGCGGCGGCACGGTCACCATCGCCGGCACGCTGGAACTCGACGGCACCAGCGTCCTCAAGGACGGCACGCTGAACAATTCAGGAGCCGTCAACGTCAAGGGCACGGCGGATTTCGCCCATGAGACCGTCTCCAACACCTCCGGCGGCACGATCAGGGTGCTGGCGAATGGCTGGCTAACGATCGACCAGGGCTCGACGGTTGCGAATGCCGGCAACGTCACGGTCGATGGCAACGGCAAGCTAACGGTGAACGGCGCCACGATCAGCGGCACCGGCACGGTCACGGGCAACGGCGAGATTGATCTGACCGGCGCTGCGGTGCTGAGCGGCGGCATCCTGAACAACAATGCGGCCTTTAAGGTCAGCGGCACCGGCAACGCGCTGGACCATGAGACGGTCACGAATGCGAGCACTGGCACGATCGAAGTGCTGGCGAACGGTGCGCTGGCGGTTGACCAGAGTTCAACTGTCGCCAATACCGGCAACATCACGGTCGATGCCAACGGCAAGTTAACGGTGAACGGCGCCACGATCAGCGGCACCGGCACGGTCACCGGCAACGGCGAGATCGACCTGACCGGCGCTGCGGTGCTGAGCGGCGGCATCCTGAACAACAACGCGGTCTTCAAGGTCAGCGGCACCGGCAACGCGCTGGACCATGAGACGATCACGAATGCGAGCACTGGCACGATCGAAGTGCTGGCGAACGGCGCACTGACGATCGACCAGGGCTCGACGATTGCGAATGCCGGCAACGTCACGGTGGACGCCAACGGCAAGCTGACGATCAATGGCGCCACGATCAGCGGCGGTACGATCGACGGTCTCGGCACGATCGATGTCACTGGTGCCAGCAAGATCGACGGCGGCGCGACGCTGAGCACGGCCACAGTTAGCGCCAATGCCCAGTTAACGCTGGACGGCATCACGGTGTCGGGCTCGGCGATCACGGACAATGGCGGCATCGAGCTCGACAACACCGTCAAGCTCAAAGACGGCGCCAGCATCCAGGGTGGCGCGGTCGCCAATACCGGCCTGCTGGAGATCGCCGGCGCTGCGACGCTGCTCAACGACGTCGTGACCAATACCGGCGCGGTGACTGTTGACGGCGGCCAGACGCTGACACTGTCCGGCACGGAGATTTCGGGCGGGGCCGTCAACGGCACCGGCACGATCGATGTCATTGGCAGTAGCAAGATCGATAAATCAGCGACGCTGAGCACCACTGCCGTGACGGTTGAGAGCGGCGTCATCCTGACGCTGGATGACGTGACAGTTGCGGGCACCGCAATCGCCAATCACGGCACGGTCAAGGTCGATGCAAGCAGCAAGCTGACATTGAACGGTGCGAGCCTGACAGGTGGCGCGCTCACCGTTTCGGGCACGCTGAATTCGACCGGCACAACTGCGATTACCGACGCCAATATCTCGAACAACTATCTGATCGAGGCAACCCTGGGCGCCTTGACGCTGCTGGCGACGACCTCCGCAAGCTCGATCGCGAATGACGGCATCCTCCGGGCCAATGGCGCCGAGCTCGACATCAACGGCGAAGCCGTCGCAAACACCGGCACGTTGGCGGCGATCAATCACGGGACACTGAAGCTGATCGGGATGACGGTGACCGACACCGGCAGCGGTCATGTCTCGGTCGAGTCCGGCTCGATACTCGATCTCCAGGGCGCGACCATTGACGGCGGTACGGTGACGATTGCCGGTACGCTGGTATCGACCGGCACGAGCGCGATCAACAACGCCGACATCACCAACACCGGCACGATCACGGTCACCAGCGGCACCCTGACGATTGATCCGGCCATCCTCCACACCATCACCAATCACAATCTGATTCAGGCGAATGGCGGTGAACTCGATATTTCCGGTGACCTGATCGTCAACTCCGCCGATATCATGGCGGTCCACGGCGGCACGCTGAAGCTTGCGAGCGTCATCGTGACCAATTCCGGCGGGACGATTGCGGTCGACGGAAGTTCGAAGCTCTATCTGTCCGACGTTTCGATCAATGGCGGCAGCCTGAGCAATGCCGGCAATCTCTACAGCGTATCCGGCTCCAATACCGTTTCGGCAATGGTCACGAACACCGGCGCCATCGAAGTCCAAGCCGGCACGCTCAACCTTGCCGGGGGCCTCAGCGGTGTCGGCTCGGTGACCATCGATAACAGCGCGACGCTCGAGCTCGCGGGGGCGACGGCGCAGACCATTGCCTTTGCCGGCGGTGTCGACACGCTGCAACTCGACAAGGTGGCGGGCCAGAGCTTCACCGGCACCATTACCGGCCAGTCGACGCAAGCCGGCACGTTCACGATCAAGGGCGCGGCCGATATCACGGCATCGAGCGGCGATGCACTCGACTTCACCGCATCGGGCGGCACATCAGCAGCGCCCGCCGACATCGTTCTCACGCCCACCGGTGCACTGACGGGCGCGGCCAATGGCGTCGCAATCACCCAGAACGGTACCGGCGATATCTCGTTCACGGCGACCGGCGACATCAAGGGCCTCGCCGGCCACGGCATCTGGCTGCGCGACAGCGCGACCGGCGCTGGCGATATCACTGTCAACAATCTCACCGGCAAGGCGACGGGCACCGGCGCGAATTCGGTCGGCGTTCTCGTCGAGAATTTGAACAGCGCCAGCGCCGGCGGCATTTCGATCACCCAGCTCGGCGGCGCTGTCGGCGGCGCATACGGCGTCGACGCGACCACGCAGGGCAACGGCGACATCGCCATTGACGCCGGCGGTACCATCACCGGCAGCTCCGTCTACGGTATCCGTGCGCGCAGCTATGGCAGTGGCAGCGAGACCGTCACGACCGAGGCCGGCAGCGTCGTCACGTCGGGCAGCTCCGCCATCATCGCGGTCAATCGAGCAGATTCGATCGACGTGTCGGACGGCAGCACCATCACCGTCACGACCTACGGCACGATCAATTCCGGCAGCAGCCTGAACCAGAGCGGTAACACGCCGGCGGGCATCCAGGCCGGCTACACCGGTGCCACGACCGGATCGACCGCCAATACCAACGTCAACGGCACCGTCACCATCAGCAATCACGCCAACATCACCGCCGCGGCGGGCTATGGCATCGACGCCTACAATTACGGCAATGGCGACGTCAGGGTGACCAGCTTCGCCGGGACCACGATTTCGGTCTCCGGTACCCAAAGCGTCGGCATCAACGCCTCGGCATTGAGCGGCGGCACTGGCGACGTGACGGTTACGCTTGGCGAAAATGTTACGATCTCGGGTGCGACGAGCTACGGCATCAGGGCTTACAGTATCGATGCGGGCGACGTCAGCGTTACCATGGCGAACGGCGACAGCATCACGTCCGGCAGCACCGGCATCGTGGCGGTCAACTACGCCACTGCGATCGCTGGCGGCCTCGGCAGCACGATCTCCGTCGAGGCCCATGGCACGATCCACTCCGGCTCGACCTCGAATAACGACGGCACCACTCCCGGCGGGATCATCGCCGGCTACAAGCCCGGCGGGACCGGCACGTTCTCGAATGCGGTCAAGGGCGACGTCACCGTCACGAGCGATGCAACGATTATCGCCGATGCGGGCTACGGCATTGAGGCGTTTACCTGGGGTGCCGGCAACCTCACGGTCACGACCGGCGCGACCTCCTCGATTACGGCCGCCGGTACCGCGATCGGCGCCTTCGATCACGGTGGCGGCGCCGTCAGCGTCACCAATAATGGCTCCGCCATCGGTGCGGTCGGCGTGTCTGCCATCGCCAACGGCAGCGGCGACGTCACCATCGTCAATCACGGCGGTATCACCAGCACGAGCCTCGCCGGCATCAGTGTGACGCAGAACGAAATGGGCGCGACCGGCTCGACCCATATCACCAATACCGGATCGATCGTGGCCCCGAGCGCCCATGCGGCGATCTTCATCCAGGAGAACACGACCGGCATCGCGCAGATCGACAATTCCGCCACCGGAACGATCGGACCAGCCGTCGCCTCGACTGTGACCGCCGCGACCTACGCCATCGTCGAGACCGGCGGCGCCATCACGATCAACAATGCCGGCCACATCAACGGCAATATCTCGGTTGCTACCGCGACGTTCAACAACGAGCTGGGCGGCACCTGGACGCTCGCCGGCACGGGCGTCTTCGGCAATGCGTCGTCGATCGTCAACCACGGGGACATCGATCTGCATGGCGCCTCGATTTCCGGGACCGGGCTGAGCATCGCGAATTACGCGACCATCGATAGCTGGGGCACGGCGTCGATCACGGGCACCATCGCGAATGCCGGCAGCATCGAGGTCCATCAGGGGACGCTGACGCTGTTCGGCTCGCTGTCAGGTACCGGCTCGGTTACCGTCGATGCCGGCGCTTGGCTGAAGCTCGAGGGCACGGTGACGGCCACGCAAACGGTCACGCTCGACGGCGACGGCGCCCATCTTCGGATCGATGCGTCGACCTTCGGCGGATCGATCGCGGCGTTGTCCGCGCACGATACGATCGATCTGTCGAGTATTGTTTATGATGACGGCACGTCGGCGACCTATAACGCCGCGGCCGGCGAGCTCGTGGTGAGCGACGCCCACAACCATACGATTACGCTGAAACTCGCCGCCGGCGTCGACTATAGCAATTATCATTTCGCCGGCAGCGACGACGGCCATGGCGGCACGCTGATCACGATCAATTCGGACGACGACAAGCCGGTGTTCGATACGGCAACGGCAACGTTGACCGCGACCGTCCCCGAACGCGAGAACACCACCGGCTCTTCGGCACTCGACCCGACACCCACTGCCGCGACCGGCTCGATCGATTTCAAGGACGTCGATCTCACCGATCGGCCGACGGCGGAGATCACAGGTCAATCCGTGACCTGGCTCGATACCGACGGCACGACTCCGTTGACGCTGACGGGCCAGGAAGCCGCGCTCGAACACGCCCTGACCCTTCTGCCGCAGACCGGCAAGAATAACGGCACGGCCACCTGGAGCTATTCGATCGCCGACGGCGCGCTGGATTTCCTCGGCGAGAACCAGAGCGCCAAGGTAGTCTCCACCGTCACCCTTGATGACCACCAGGGCAAGACCGGCACAACCGACGTCACGATCACGATCACCGGCAAGAACGATGCGCCTGCGATCACGACGGAAACGAACGACCATTCCGGCGCGGACCTGCTCGAGACGAATACGCAACTGGTGAAGCATGGTACGCTGACGGTTTCCGATCTCGACACCACCGATCACGTCACGGTCGCGGTCGATCATCTCGATATCTATTTGGACGATGTGCTCCAGACCGGCTATGTCGGCGAGCCCTCGAGCGCGACGCTGCTCAACTATCTCGCCGTGCAGCCCGGGGACATTCTCGATGGCGCCGCCACCCACACCACGTTTACGTGGGACTTCAATTCAGGCAGCGAGACCTTCGACTTTCTTGCCGCCGGCCACACGCTGTCGCTGCAGTACACGATCACGCCCGACGACAGCCACACGCCAACCGGCATCGGCAACGGCGTCCTCACTTTCAACATCGCCGGCAGCAACGATGCACCGACTCTGGGTGACGCGACGCTGGCCTCGGTCAGTGGAGATAACAGAGATCCGGCTGGCTCCGCAGTCGGCGATCTCTTCGCCGGCAAGTTCCACGACGCCGACGACGGCGCGAGCTTCCAGGCGGTCGCGGTTAGCGCAGACAACGCCAATTCGGATCAGGGAGTCTGGCAGTACGAAATCGCCGGCTCCGACCAGTGGGTCGACATTGCCGGCGTCAGCGACACGAATGCGCTCGTGCTGAGCACCGATACGCTGGTCCGCTTTGTCCCGGCCACCGGCTTCAGCGGCACGCCCGGCTCGCTCGACGTCCATGCGCTCGACGACACCTACACCGGTGGGATCAGCGCCGGCTCCCCGGTCTCGATCGATATCACGAGCGTCGGCATCGGCCATGGCGGCACCACGCCGGTGTCGGACCAGGCCGCTTCGGTCAGCATCGATGTTACGGTTCCGCCGGATGTGCTGGTTGCGAACGGCGACACGCTGGACAACGCGACGCCGCCTTCGGCCGATGCAGGCTGGATGCTCGACACCGACAACGGTCACTACTACCGGCTCGTGACCACCGAGCTGAGTTGGGGCGGCGCGAAGACGCAGGCTGAATCCGACGGAGCCTATCTGGCTACCATCACCAGCCAGGGCGAGCAGGATATCGTCCAGGGGCTTTCCCTGGGCTACCGCGCCTGGATTGGCGGCGGAAGCACTGACGATACCGACGGTACCGGCGCCCATTTCTCCTGGCTGACCGGTCCCGAGTCGGGCTCGGCATTCGGCTACACGCATTGGCGTCTCGATAGCAGCGAGCCGAACGGCGGTTTTGGGTCGAGCACGCAGTACGTCCATATTGAAGGCGTCGACGATGCCGCGAACGGTGGCTGGAATGATGCACCAGGCGACGCGGGCGGCCGGTACGTCATAGAGGAATGGGGTGGCCAAGGCGGTCAGGTCGCATTCAAGGAGAATGTTGGGACCACGCTGACCACGGCGCAACTGTTGGCCAACGATACCGATTCCGCGGGCAATCCCATCACCGTCACTTCGGTCGGCGACCTCTCCGGTCAAAGCGTCCATGGCGGCACGGTCACGCTCAATGGCAACGTCATCACCTATACGCCGGCCACGGACTATTTCGGCGCAGACAGCTTCACCTATACGATCGCTGCCGGCGCCAAGACTTCGACCGCGACGGTGTCCTTCAACGTCGGCCACGACGGCGGCCCGGTCATCAACACCGAGAGCTTCCAGGTCTGGCACAACAACGAAGACAATACCGATACCATCACCGGTCTCTCGGTCGTCGATACCGATTCTGGCGCCGCGGCCGATGATTTCAGGATCACGGCTGTAACCGGGCATGATCCGCACAGCAGCGTTGATCCGGGGACGGCTTGCGGCAACCTCGACGATATCAACTCGGCCCTCGCCGATGGCGTCACCTACATTCCAGGAGCCACCCCGCCCGAAACCGACCAGATCACGCTGACGGTGACGGACAAGACCACGGGCCTGTTCGACACCGTCAACTTCATCTTCAACGAGGCTGGCGACACCAGCCATGGCATCACGCTGCAGGGCACCAGCGGCAAGGACGTCATCTTCGCGACTGACACCAACGACACGCTGACCGGCGGCGACGCCAAGGATCAGTTCGTGTTCGCGCCGGGTGCGATCGGGTATGACGATAACGGGCATCCCGTCACTGATTTCTCGCACAGCATCACCGATTTTACCGAGGGTCTCGACAAGATCGACCTGCGGCAGTTCTCGGATATCAGCTCCATCGGCAGTCTCACGATTGCCCAGCAGCAGGGCACCGACGACACGCTGGTCACCTGGCAGCAGCAGGTAAACGCTCTGGAGGGGGCGCCGGTCACCGAGCACGAGTCGCTGCTGCTGACGAACGTGATTGCCGCCAACCTCAAGGGCAGCGATTTCATCTTCCATATCACCTAATCTCGGCCGGGGCTCGCCTGCGGCACGCGCCTTGACCGCGGCAAAAATCCATAATCCTCCACCGCCAGGGAATGGCCAATCGCGTTCCGGCGCTGCATGATCAGTGCGCATGGCGTGATGCAAGGCAGGAAGTCCTATTGAAATGAAACGTCTCAAGATCCTGCGGCGGTGGTTTGCGCGGAAGTTGGGATTTGCGCGGCTGATGTGCCTTGCGCTGCTCGTCGTGTTTGCCGGCGCTCGCCTCTGGGATCCGCCGCCGATCCAGGAACTGCGGCTGCGCACCTTCGACATGTTTCAGTTGATCGATCCGCGTCACAAGACGGTGCGGCCGGTCACCATCGTCGACATCGACGACAAGAGCCTCGCCAAGCTCGGCCAGTGGCCGTGGCCGCGGACGCGAATCGCCGACCTGATCCAGAACCTCACCAGTCACGGCGCGGTCGCAATCGGCTTCGACGTCGTATTCTCGGAAGCCGATCGGCTCAATCCGGATCTGGTCGCCAGCCAAATGCGGTATCTGGACGACGCCACCCGCGCCAAGCTGCGCGAGCTGCCGAGCAACGACCAGATCCTCGCCGAAGCGGTCAAGCGCTCGCGCGTGATCCTGGGCGAGACCGGGCAGCGGGCGATTTCGTCCGAGGTCGACAAGACGCTGCCCTTTACCGGCGTCGCAACGGTCGGCGAGGAGGGCGCCGAGCGCTTCCTGTTCGAATTTCCCGGGCTGTTGCGCAACGTGCCCGAGATCGAGAAGGTCGCGGCCGGCCGCGGCCTGTTCTCGATCAAGACCGAGCGCGACGGCCTGATCCGACGCGTGCCGATGATCATGCGCGCCCAGGGCATGGTCATGCCCTCGCTCAGCCTCGAGATTTTGCGCGTCGTCACGGGCACGCCGACGCTGCTGGTTCGGACCGACAAGACCGGCGTGCGGGCCGTGCGTCTCAAGGGCGTGGAGATCCCAACCGACAGGAACGGTCAGCTGTGGGTGCATTATGCGCGCCAGGATCCCTCGATCTACGTCTCGGCTGCCGACGTGCTCGACAATACCGTGCCGCCGAACAAGATCGCCGGCAAGCTGGTGCTGATCGGCACCTCCGCGGTTGGGCTCAATGACATCAAGACCACGCCGGTGTCCTCGACCATGCCGGGCGTCGAGATCCATGCGCAGGTGCTGGAGAGCGTGCTGAGCGGCGCGGTAATATCCCAGCCGAACTACGCGCTCGGCGTCGAGCTGCTCGCCGCGCTCATCATCGGCTTGCTCGTCATCATCTTCACGCCGAACCTCGGACCGGTCCGCCTCGTGCTTGCCGGCGCGACCTTCGCCGCGATCCTGATCGGAGTGTCCTGGTTCTTTTACGTGCAATACCGCTATCTGATCGATTTCACCTATCCGCTGCTCTCGACCACGGCGATCTATCTGACGCTGATCTTTGCCAGCTTCGTGCGCGAGCAGCGGCAGCGCGTGCAGATTCGCGGCATGTTCGCGCAATACATGTCGCCGGTGCTGGTCGAGCAACTCGCGCAGTCACCGGAAAAGCTCGTCCTCGGCGGCGAGGAGCGCGAAATGACGATCATGTTCTCCGACGTGCGCGGCTTCACCACCATCTCGGAAACCTACAAGCACGATCCGCAGGGCCTGATCGCGCTGATGAACCGCTTCCTGACTCCGCTGACCGACGTGATCATCGATCAGAAGGGCTATATCGACAAATATATGGGCGACGCCATCATGGCGTTCTGGAACGCGCCGCTCGACGATGCCGAGCACGAGGTCAACGCCTGCGAGGCCGCGATCCAGATGCTGGAGAAGATCGACGCGGTGAACAAGGACCGCGAGCAGGAAGCCGTCGATGGCGGCCACGTCTACATCCCGCTCAACGTCGGTATCGGTCTCAACACCGGCATCGGCGTGGTCGGCAACATGGGCTCCGACCTGAAGAAGAACTATTCGGTGCTCGGCGACAGCGTCAACCTGGCCTCGCGCCTGGAAGGCCAGTCGAAAGAATACGGCTTTCCGATCATCGTTGGCTCCCGCACCGCGCTCGCCGCCAAGGACAAGTTCGCGATTCTCGAGCTCGACTTCATCATGGTCAAGGGCAAGACCGAGCCGGAAGTGATCTACGCCATCGCCGGCCGCGCGGACGTGATGCATTCGGGCGCCTTCCAGCGCCTGCGCAACGTCACCATCGAAATGCTCGCCTGCTATCGCAGCCGCGACTGGCAGGGCGCGCTGGACGCGATCGAGCGCGGCCGCAGGAGCGAGGATGCCGACACTCTGGAAAAGCTGTTCAAGCTCTACGAAGTGCGCATCAAGGAATTCCAGGTCAACCCACCGCCGGAGGGTTGGACCGGGGCCTATGCGCTGCTGACGAAGTAGGGGGCAGATGTGTGGTTTGAAGCTAACCACACACTCGCTGTCGTCCTGGCGAACGCCAGGACCCATTGCCCCAGGGAGAAGTTGTTACGGCGAGCGGCCAACCACCAATCTTCGCCAAACGAATTCGGTGGTTATGGGTACTGGCTTTCGCCAGGACGACGGTGTGTTTGCGGAAGCTGAGTGCCGCCGGCCTTGAGCCTCACTCCGCCCCGATCGTCGTGAGGTCCTGGAACCAGTGCTGCGCCTGCACGAACTGCTTGACCTTGGGCGACAGCGCATGCGGGTTGGTGTCGTGCACCACCCACACCAGCGTGGCATCGTCGACGATCAGCGCGTGCGCCTGCGCCAGCAGCTCGTCCTGCTTGGTGCTGTCGAAGGTCTGCTTGGCCTCGTCGATCAGCGCGTCGACCTTCGGATTCTTGTAGCCACCCCAGTTGACGCCGACCGGCGCGATCTGGCTCGAATGAAAGAAGCGGACGATGGCGTAGAGCGGGTCCGAGGTGACATAGGCGATGTTGTTGGCGGTGATGCCGGCGTTCATCTCGTCGGCCGCGCCCTTGCGCCAGTGCGTATATAGTGTCTCGAGCTCGACCACCTTGAAATCGATGTCGATGCCGATCTCCTTGAAGCTCTGCTGCAAAAATTCGTTCATTGGCAGCGACAGCATCTGGCCGGTGCCGCCCTGTGCGATGATGAAGGTCGCCTTCAGCGGCTTCGCCTTGGAGTAGCCGGCTTCCTCGACCAGCTTCTTCGCCGCGGCGACATCGTATTTCAGCTCGAAGCTCGGCTTGCCGAACCAGGGGCTCGACGGATCGACCTGTCCCTTGGCGGGTTTCGCAAGCCCATTCATCAGGCCCACCACGGCTTCACGATCGATCGCGAGGTTCAGCGCCTTGCGCAGGCGGATGTCGGTCCACGGCGAACCCGGCAGCACGCTCAGATGATAATTCCAGACATGCGGCGTGACGTTGTCGACGAGCTTCATGCCGGCGGCCTTGAGCTGCGGCACGGCATCCGGCGCCGGCGTCTCGATCAGATCGACTTGTCCGGCGAGCAGCGCATTGGTGCGCGTCAGCGCTTCCGGCATCGGCACCAGCACGAGCTTGTCGACCTTGGGAATGCGCTTCTTGTTCCAATAATCGGGATTCTTGGTCAGCTCGGCGAGCTCGCGCGGCACCAGTTTGGTCAATTTGAACGGGCCCGTCCCCGAAGGCTGGCTCGCGAACTTGTCCCAATCCTTGCCGAGCTTTTCGTATTGCGTCGGGCTCGACACCAGGAACCACAGCATCTGATAGGGAAAGAAGGAATCGACCGTCTTGGTGGTGATCTCCACGGTGGAGTCGTCGATCTTGGCGTAGCTCGCGACCGAAGGCAGGCGGGTCTTGACCTGCGCGCTCTGACGCTTGTCGAATTGTGGCGCCTTGTCGTTGAGCACCTTGTCCAGATTCCAGATCACGGCATCGGCGTCGAACTCGCTGCCGTCGTGAAACTTCACGCCCTTGCGCAAGGTGAAGCGCCATTTGGTCTTGTTCTCGTCATCGACTTTCCACTCGGTGGCCAGTCCCGGCACCAGCTTTCCCGGGCGGTCGGCGACGTCCATCTCCCACGCCACGAGCGGATCGTAGATGGTGTAGGCCGTGAACTGATAGGCGCCGGCGCCGCGATCGGGCTGGCCGGTCGTCAGCGGGATGTCCGCCATCGAGATGCCGTAGCGCAGCACCGTCTCGGCGCCCGCGGGAATCGCGGACAACGCCAGTGCAAGCACGGCGAAACAGGTCGATAGTCGGATACGCATGGGCCAAAGCTCCAGGGAAGGCTTCAAGGACAATCGGAGCCAAACCTGCAATCTTGATGCCAGAATAGGCAGCAAGGTGCTTTCACCGAGGCGTCATCACAAGGACTTGTCGTCGCAGGGGCAATTTGCAGAATAAGTTTCCCCATTGGCATAGGCATTGCATACGATTGCATCAAAATTAGTCATCGAAGCCGGAAAAGGATTGAGTCAATGCTTATCAATAAGAACAAGACCCGCGCGGCGCTGATCGCGTTGCTGGCGCTCAGTAGCGCGGCTGCGTGGCCGCGCTCCGCAAGTGCCGAAACCGTGTTGCGCATCGCCATGACGGCTGCCGATATTCCGCGCACGCTGGGCCAGCCCGATCAGGGTTTTGAAGGCAACCGCTTCACCGGCCTCACCATGTATGACGCGCTCACCGGCTGGGACCTGTCCTCGGCCGACAAGGCGAGCGTGGTGATCCCCGGCCTTGCCACCGAGTGGAAGGTCGACGATGCCGACAAGACCAAATGGACTTTCAAGCTGCGGCCGGGCGTCACCTTCCATGACGGCTCGCCGTTCAATGCGGACGCCGTGGTTTGGAATGTCGAGAAGGTGCTGAAGCAGGACGCGCCGCAATTCGACGCCAGCCAGGTCGGCGTCACGGCCTCGCGCATGCCGACGCTGGCATCCGCGAAGAAGGTCGACGACATGACGGTCGAGCTCACCACCAAGGAGCCCGACAGCTTTTTGCCGATCAACCTCACCAACCTCTTCATGGCGAGCCCGGCGAAGTGGCAGCATTTCTACGACAAGGCGGAGGGCGCCGACGCCAAGGCCAAGTCGCAGGCGGCTTGGACCGCGTTCGCCAAGGACACCGCGGGCACCGGCCCGTGGAAGATGGCCGCGTTCACGCCGCGCGAGCGGCTGGAGCTGGTCAAGAATGCGGGCTACTGGAACAAGGACCGCGTGCCGAAAGTCGACAAGATGGTGCTGTTGCCGATGCCGGAAGCGAATGCGCGCACTGCGGCGCTGCTTTCCGGGCAGGTCGATTGGGTCGAGGCGCCGGCGCCGGATGCGTTGCCTGAATTGAAGCAGCGCGGCTTCAAGCTCTACGCGAACGAGCAGCCGCACGTCTGGCCGTGGCAGTTCTCGCGCGTGGAGGGCTCGCCCTGGAACGATATCCGCGTGCGCAAGGCCGCGAACCTCTGCGTCGATCGCGAAGGCCTCAAGGACGGCCTGCTCGCGGGGTTGATGGTGCCCGCGACCGGCACCTTCGAGGCCGGCCATCCCTGGCGCGGCAAGCCGACCTTCGAGATCAAGTACGACAAGGTGGCTGCGCAGAAGCTGATGCAGGAGGCAGGCTTCGGCCCGAACAAGAAGCTGACGGTGAAGACCCAGACCTCGGCGTCCGGCTCGGGCCAGATGCAGCCGCTGCCGATGAACGAATATCTGCAGCAGGCGCTGGCCGAATGCTATTTTGACGTGCAGCTCGACGTCATCGAATGGAATACGCTGTTCACCAATTGGCGCCGCGGCGCCAAGGATCCGAGCGCCAACGGCTCGAACGCAACCAACGTCACCTACGCGGCGATGGATCCGTTTTTCGCGCTGGTGCGCTTCCTGCAATCGGGCATGGCTCCGCCAGTCTCGAACAATTGGGGTTTCATCAACAATCCCAAATTCGACGAGCTGGTGAAGAAGGCGCGGCAGACCTTCGATCCCGCCGCGCGTGACGCCGCGCTCGCCGAACTGCACGCGGCCTCCGTCGACGACGCAGCTTTCCTCTACGTCGCCCACGACGTTGGCCCGCGCGCCATCAGCCCGAAGGTGACAGGCGTCGTGCAGCCGAAGAGCTGGTTCATCGACTTCTCGCTGGTGTCGTTGCAGTAATTCTCTCGGCTTGCTCAGTGCACCCTCTCCCCTTGCGGGAGAGGGTGGCTTCGCGAAGCGAAGCCGGGTGAGGGGTCTCTCTCCGCGAGAGACGCTCTCTTATTCGTTAACACTGCATCCGGGGATACAACCCCTCATCCGGCGCTTCGCGCCACCTTCTCCCACAAGGGGAGAAGGGAAGAAAAGAAACAACGTGCTCGCCTATATCGCCAGACGCATCGTCTACGTCGTCCCGATCGTCATCAGCGTCGCGCTGGTGTGTTTTCTGCTCGTGCACATCACGCCGGGCGATCCGCTCGTCGCCGTGCTGCCGGCCGACGCTTCGCAGGAGCTCGCCGCGCAGCTCCGCACCGCCTATGGTTTCGACCGCCCGCTGCCGGTGCAGTTCGGGCTTTGGCTGCTCCGCGCGCTTCATGGCGATCTCGGCAATTCCATCGCCACGGGCCGCCCGGTGCTCGCCGAGGTCATGCGCGCGGTCAGCAACACCGTCACGCTGGCGATCGCGGCGGCGATCATCGGCTTCACGATGGGCGTCCTGCTCGGCCTGATCGCCGGCTATTTCCGCGAGACCTGGATCGACAAGCTGGCGACGTCGTTTGCCATCGCTGGCGTTTCGGTGCCGCATTATTGGCTCGGCATGGTGCTCGTCATCATCTTCTCGGTCCAGCTGAACTGGCTGCCCGCCGTCGGCGCCGGACCCGGCGGCTCGGCCGCCTGGGCCTGGGACTGGGCGCATTTGCAATATCTCGTGCTGCCGGCGATCACGACCTCGGTGATCCCGATGGGCATCGTCACCCGCACGGTGCGCGCGCTGACCGGCGACATCCTCAGCCAGGACTTCGTCGAGGCGCTGCGTGCAAAAGGCCTGCATGAGCGCGGCGTGTTCCGCCACGTCATCAAGAACGCCGCGCCCACCGCGCTCGCGGTGATGGGACTTCAGCTCGGTTACATGCTCGGCGGCTCGATCCTGATCGAGACCGTGTTCTCCTGGCCGGGCTCGGGCTTCCTGCTCAATTCGGCGATCTTCCAGCGCGACCTGCCGCTGCTCCAGGGCACGATCCTGATCCTGGCGCTGTTCTTCGTCTTTCTCAATCTGATGGTCGATATCGCGCAAGCCGCGATCGACCCGCGCATCAAGCGGGGCTAGCGATGAGCGAGCTTCCGTTGTCAGTCACAAGCGACGCCGCGCTTCAGTCCGCGCCCGCGACCAAGGCGGGCGGCTATTGGGCGACCGTCGGCCGTCGTATCCGGCGCGACAAGGTCAGCATGGTCTGTGCGCTGGTGCTGCTGCTGATCTTCCTGTCCGCGATCGTTGCGCCGTGGCTCGGTCTGGAAGATCCGTACAAGGGCTCCATGATCCGCCGCCTGCGCCACATCGGCACATCAGGCTACCCGCTCGGCACCGACGAGCTCGGCCGCGACATGCTGGCGCGCCTGATCTATGGCGGCCGGCTGTCGCTTCTCATCGGCATTTTGCCTGTGATCCTCGCCTTCTGCATCGGCACCTCGCTCGGCCTCGTTGCCGGCTATGTCGGCGGCAAGCTCAACACCGCGATCATGCGCACGATCGACGTTTTCTATGCGTTTCCGTCCGTGCTGCTGGCGATCGCGATCTCGGGCGCGCTGGGCGCGGGCATCCTCAATTCCATCGTGTCGTTGACCGTCGTGTTCGTGCCGCAGATCACCCGCGTCGCCGAAAGCGTCACCACCGGCGTGCGCAACATGGACTTCGTCGATGCCGCGCGCGCCTCCGGCGCGGGACCGTTCACCATCATGCGCGTTCATATCCTCGGCAATGTGCTCGGTTCGATCTTCGTCTACGCGACCAGCCTGATCTCGGTCTCGATGATCCTTGCGGCGGGCCTGTCCTTCCTTGGCCTCGGCACCAAACCACCGGAGCCGGAATGGGGCCTGATGTTGAATACCTTACGGACCGCGATCTATGTCAACCCCTGGGTCGCCGCACTCCCCGGTGCGATGATCTTCGCGGTCTCGATCTGCTTCAACCTGCTCTCGGACGGCCTGCGCAGCGCCATGGACATCAGGAACTAGCCATGAGCGAAGTCAGCACGTCAGTCGTAATGCTGGAGCCGATCGAAGACCTCGGCGGCGTCGCCCAACCGCTGCTCCAGGTCAACGGCCTGACCAAGCATTTCCCGGTGCGTGGCGGCCTGTTCGCCGCAAAGCGCACCGTGCGGGCGGTTGATAATGTCTCGTTCACCGTTGCCAAGGGCGAGACCGTCGGCATCGTTGGCGAGTCCGGTTGCGGCAAGTCGACCACCGCGCGGCTGCTGATGCATCTGATACCGCGTGACACCGGCGATATCATCTATGATGGCATGAGCATCGGGCAGTCGCTCTCCCTGCGAGAGCTGCGCCGCGGCATGCAGATGGTGTTCCAGGATTCCTACGCCTCGCTCAATCCGCGCCTGACCATCGAGGAATCGATCGCCTTCGGCCCCAAGGTGCACGGCATGGCCGACGCCGCCGCGCGCGCGCTGGCGCGCGAGCTGCTGGGCAAGGTGGGCCTGGTTCCTGCAAACTTTGCCAACCGCTACCCCCACGAGATCTCCGGCGGTCAGCGCCAGCGCGTCAACATCGCGCGTGCGCTGGCGTTGTCGCCGCGGCTGGTGATTCTCGACGAAGCGGTTTCCGCGCTCGACAAATCGGTCGAGGCGCAAGTGCTCAATTTGCTTGCCGACCTCAAGAGCGAGTTCGGCCTGACCTATCTCTTCATCAGCCACGATCTCAACGTCGTGCGCTACATCAGCGATCGCGTGCTGGTGATGTATCTCGGCGAGGTCGTCGAGCTCGGCCCGGTCGACCAGGTCTGGGACCAGCCGGCGCATCCCTATACGCGCGCACTTCTTGCCGCGATGCCGTCCTCGGATCCGGATCGCCGCACCGAGACGCCGCCGATCACGGGCGACCCGCCCAATCCGATCGATCCGCCCTCGGGCTGCCGCTTCCACACCCGTTGCCCGTTTGCGGAGCCGCTCTGCGCAAATGCGACACCAAAACTCACCGCGCTCGATAGAATGGGCCACGAGGCCGCGTGCTACATGGCGATCCCGGGTTCCGGCCATAGCCGCGCGCCCAAGGAGGAAACCGTATGACGAGACCGACGACAAAAGAGATCAAGGCGACGGCACAGGTCGCCGGCGTTCCCGTCGACGACGAGATCGCGACGCGCATCTCCAATTCCATCGGACCGGCCTTCGAGGGCTTTGCGGCCATTGCCGGCACGCTGCCGTTCGATCTCGAGCCCGCGCTCTATCCGATCGCGCAGACTGGCAAGGTCTCGAAATGAGCACCGAACCGGAATTGATGACGCTCACCGAGGTCGCGCGCGCGATCGCGATGAAGCAGGTGTCCTCGCATGAGGTGACGCGCGCGCTGCTGCATCGTATCGCGCAGTGGCAGCCGCATCTCAACGCCTTCATGTCGATCGAATCGGAGGCGGCGCTGAAGGCTGCCGATGCCGCCGACGCCGAACTCGCCAAGGGGGAAGTCCGCGGTCCGCTGCATGGCGTGCCGCTCGCGCACAAGGATATGTATTACGACGCAGGTCACGTCGCGACCTGCGGCTCGCTGATCCGCCGCGATTTCGTTCCGACCGTCACCTCGACTGCCTTGCAGCGGCTGAAGAACGCCGGCCAGGTTCGGCTCGGCACGCTGCATCTGGCGGAGTTCGCCTATGGCCCGACCGGTCATAACGCCCATTATGGTCCGGTTCGCAATCCCTGGAATGTCGCGCACATCACCGGCGGCTCGTCGTCAGGCTCGGGCTCTGCGGTCGCGGCGCGATTGACCTATGCCGCGCTCGGCTCCGACACCGGCGGCTCGATCCGCATGCCCGCGCATTTCTGCGGCGTCACGGGATTGAAGACCACGGTCGGCCGGGTCAGCCGCGCCGGTGCGATGCCGCTGTCGCAGTCGCTCGACACAGTCGGCCCGCTCGCCCGCACCGCCGAGGATTGCGCGCTGCTGCTGGCGCTGATGGCCGGCCCTGATCCTGAGGATTCGACCTGCAGTCATGAGCCGCTGTCTGACTATGTCGGCGCGACCAAGGGCTCGCTGAAGGGCCTCAAAGTCGGCGTCCCCTCGTCCTTCTATGTCGACGATCTCGACGGCGAGGTCGCGCGCGTGCTGGACGAAACCATTGCGGTGCTCAAGCGCGAGGGCGCCGACATCGTCACGGTTGAGCTGCCCGACCAGCGGCAATTGTCCTCGGCAAGCCAGCTCGTGCTTGCAGCCGAAGCCGCCGCTTTCCACAAGCGCTGGATGATCGAGCGGCCGCAGGATTATGGTCCGCAGGTGTTGATGCGGCTTCAGAACGGGCTCGCGGTCCCCGCCATCACCTATCTGGAGGCGATGCGCTGGCGCGGACCGGCGCTCGCTGCGCACAACGCTGCGACATCAGGTGTCGATGCGATCATCGCGCCCGCGTCGCCGGTGCCGGCGCCGACGATCGAGGAGAGCGACGTCGGCGGCGGGCCGAACGCGCCAGCGCTGTTGCAGCGGCTGACGCTATTCACCCGTCCGGTGAATTACCTCGGCCTGCCCTCGCTCACGGTGCCCTCTGGCTTCACCAAGAGCGGTCTCCCGGTCGGCATGCAGCTGATCGGCCGCTCGTTCGATGAAGCGACGCTGCTCACCATCGGCGCCGCATTCCAGCGCGCCACCGACTACCACGCCCGGCTGCCGAAACCGCCGTCATGACAAAGCTCGTCGAGATCTCAGGCCTCAATATCCGCTTCACCGGCGAGCGCACGGTCTATGCCGTGAACGATCTCAGCCTCTCGCTCGGCGACGGCGAGGTGCTGGGCCTGCTCGGAGAGTCCGGTTCGGGCAAGAGCGTGACCTTGCGTGCACTGATGCGGCTGTTACCGAAGAAGCGCACGCAGATCACGGGCAAGGTCAACGTGATGGGCCGCGACGTGCTCGCCATGAACGACGAGCAGCTGTCGTCGTTCCGCGGCCAGACCGTGTCGATGATCTTTCAGGAGCCGGCGCTCGCGCTCGACCCGGTCTACACCATCGGCGCGCAGATCGCAGAAAGCGTGGTGCGTCACGAAGGCAAGTCTTACGCGGAGGGCAGGGCGAGGGCGCTCGAAATGCTCGAGGTCGTGCGCATTCCTTCGGCCAAACGCCGGCTCGATGCCTATCCGCATGAGATGTCCGGCGGCATGCGTCAGCGCGCGATGATCGCGCTGGCGCTCGCGTGTCGTCCCAAGATATTGCTCGCCGACGAGCCGACCACCGCGCTCGATGCCACCGTGCAGATCCAGATCCTGCTGCTGTTGCGCGAATTGCAGCGCGAGTTCGGCATGTCCGTCATCTTCGTCACCCATGACATCGGGGTCGCCATCGAGATCTGCGACCGGGTCGCGGTGATGTATGCCGGCCAGATCGTGGAGCAGGGCACGCTTCGCGACATCGTCCGCTCGCCGGTGCATCCCTACGCCAAGGGCCTGCTCGCCTCGACCGTCCACGGGGCCAAGCGGGGACAGCGGCTCGAGACCATCCCCGGCACCCCGCCGTCGCTCGGCGAGAGGCCGCACAACTGCTCCTTTGCGCCCCGCTGCGCCGTAGCCCAGCCGCGCTGCCTGGAACAACTGCCAGGGACTGTGGAGGTCGGCCCGGGCCGGGCGGCACGGTGCGTGCTGGCGGAGCCGGTCACCGCACTGTCCTGATATTTGACCGCGACCGGGAAGTGGGGAACAGCATTCACACCTCGTTCATCCCGGTTCCGCTTCCCTGGAACCGTTCACGGAGAGGGACCTCACTTATGTACATTTCCAATGAAGGCCTGCTTGTCATCCTGTTCGTCGGCCTGGTGGCGGGTTGGCTGGCCGGCAAGGTGGTGCGCGGAACCGGATTCGGCATTATCGGCGATATCGTGGTCGGCATCGCCGGCGCACTGGTGGCAAGCTTCCTGTTTCCGAAGCTTGGCATTCACATCGGCACCGGACTGATATCGGAGATCATCTATTCCGCGATCGGCGCGGTCATCCTGCTGCTGGTGGTGCGGTTGGTCCGCGGCGGTGGCCGGTTCTAATGGCGCCCGAGTTCAATTGATCGAACTTTTGACCTCTCCCCGCCCGGGGACATGTCTGCAAGAAAAAGCCGCAAGATCGTGAGAATCCGGACTTGCGTGCAGGGCCGGTCGGGGGTGATGTGGGCCATAGGGGTCCCGGGTATTCGACTGCGTTGGGCGATGAGCGCAAACGCGATGTTAATCCGGGTCAATTACTCCTGAATTTGCCTTTGAAATCAGGGACTTTGGCCCCTACCCGAAAGAGATCAGACTGATGGCAGCCGTTCCCGGCGTCCGCCGCTCAGAGCTCGGTGATGCGCTGCGCGCCTGTCGCACGGCGTTTGTCGGCGTCGGCTTGATGAGCTGCATGATCAACCTGCTCTATCTGACCGGGTCGATCTTCATGCTGGAGGTCTACGACCGGGTGCTGCCGAGCCGCAGCATTCCGACCCTGGTCGGCCTGATCGTCCTCGCCAGTTTCCTCTACATGGCGCAGGGCGTGCTGGACATGATCCGTAACCGGATCCTGGGCCGGGTCGGCACCGCGCTGGACGAAGCCCTGAACAAGCGGGTGTTCGACACCATCGTGCGCCTGCCGCTGCTGGTCGGCAGCCGCAACGAGGGGCTTCAGCCGCTGCGCGATCTCGACAATGTCCGCTCCTTCCTCGGGGGCATGGGACCGAGCGCGTTCTTCGACCTGCCCTGGCTGCCGCTCTATCTCGCCATCTGCTTCGCCTTCCACGTCATGATCGGCGTCACCGCGCTGGTCGGCGCCGTCATCCTGGTCGGGTTGACGCTGGTCACCGAGTTCATGTCGCGCCAGCCGGCGAAGGACGCGATGGGCCTTGCCGCCCAGCGCAACGATCTCGCCCAGGCCAGCCGCCGCAATGCCGAAGTCATGGTGTCGATGGGTATGGCCGGCCGGATGAACGCGCGCTGGAGCGAGGCCAACGAAAAATATCTCGACGGCAACCAGCGTGCGAGCGACGTCGCCGGCGGTCTCGGCGCGGTCGCAAAAGTGCTGCGCATGATGCTGCAATCGGCCGTGCTCGCCGTCGGCGCCTATCTCGTCATCCATCAGGAGGCGACCGCCGGCATCATCATCGCCGGCTCGATCCTCTCGGCCCGTGCGCTCGCGCCGGTCGACCTCGCGATCGCGCACTGGAAATCCTTTGTCGCGGCACGCCAGAGCTGGCACCGCCTGACCCGACTTCTGGAGCAGATGCCGGCGCAGACGATGCCGACCCAGCTGCAGGCGCCGACCAGCCGCCTCTCGGTCGAAGGCATCGCCATGGTGCCGCCGGGCGACCAGCGCCTCATCGTGCAGGACGTCACCTTTGCGCTCGAAGCCGGCAACGGCCTCGGCGTGATCGGACCGAGCGGCTCCGGCAAGTCGTCGCTGATCCGCGCGCTGGTCGGCGTCTGGCAACCGGTCCGCGGCAAGGTGCGGCTCGACGGCGCGGCGCTCGACCAATGGTCGTCGGACATGCTTGGCCGCCATATCGGCTATCTGCCGCAGGACGTCGAATTGTTCGGCGGCACCATCGCGCAGAACATCAGCCGCTTCGATCCCGAGGCCACGTCTGACGGCATCATCGCCGCCGCCAAGGAAGCCGGCGTGCACGAGATGATCATCAAGATGCGCGAGGGCTACAACACCCAGGTCGGCGAGCAGGGCACGGCGCTCTCCGCGGGCCAGGCGCAGCGCGTGGCACTGGCGCGCGCGCTCTATGGCAACCCGTTCCTGATCGTGCTCGACGAGCCCAATTCCAATCTCGATACCGAAGGCGACGAAGCGCTGACCCGCGCCATCCGCGCGGCGCGCGAGCGCGGCGCCATCGTCGTCGTGGTGGCACATCGCCCGATCGGCGTGGAAGCGGTCGATCAGATCCTGGTGCTGCGCGACGGCCGCATGCAGGCCTTCGGGCCGAAGGAGCAGGTGCTCGCCCAGGTGCTCCAGCCGCGTGTGACGCCGCCGGCGCCGATCAAGATCGTCAGCGAAGGCGGAGCCAAGGCATGAGCACGATGGCGCTCGGCGGGGCGAAGCCCGCCGCGAAGCGGACCGTACGGCAGTCGATCCGGTTTCACCTGATGCTCGGGCTTGGGATCGTGCTGGTGCTCCTGGTCGGGCTCGGCGGCTGGGGATCGACCGTGCAGATCTCGGGCGCGCTGATCGCGCCCGGCCAGATCGTGGTCGAATCCAACGTCAAGAAGGTGCAGCATCCGACCGGCGGCGTGGTCGGCGAGCTGCGCGCTCGCGATGGCGACGTGGTCAAGGCCGGTGACATCGTGGTGCGGCTGGACGACACCGTCACCAAGGCCAACCTCGCCATCGTCACCAAGAATCTCGACGCGGCGCAGGCGCGTGCCGCGCGGCTCCAGGCCGAGCAGCGCGGGATCGACAGGATCGACTACCCGCAGGCGCTGCTCGATCGCGGCAACGATCCCGACGTCAAGGCGCTGCTCTCCGCCGAAACCAAGCTGTTCGACGTTCGCGTCAACGGACGCGCCGGCCAGAAGGCGCAGCTGCGCGAGCGCATCCAGCAGCTCAACGAGGAGATCGAGGGCCTCTCCGCGCAGGAGCGGGCCAAGGACAGGGAAATCTCGCTGGTGCAGCAGGAGCTCGTCGGTGTCCGGGATCTCTATGACAAGCACCTGGTGCAGATCTCCCGCCTGACCACGCTCGAACGCGACAGCGCCCGCCTCAACGGCGAGCGCGCGCAGTACATCGCCTCGCGCGCGCAGGCCAAAGGCAAGATCACCGAGACCGAGCTCCAGATCATCCAGGTCGACAAGGACATGGTCAGCGAGGTCTCCAAGGATCTGCGCGAGACCAACGACAAGATCGGCGAAATGATCGAGCGCAAGGTCGCCGCCGAGGACCAGCTTCGCCGCGTCGACATCCGCGCGCCGCAGGACGGCATGGTACTGCAATCGACCGTGCATACGGTTGGTGGCGTCATCACCGCCGGCGACGCCCTCATGCTGATCGTGCCGCAGGCCGACGATCTCCAGGTCGAGGCCAAGGTCAATCCGGTCGATATCGACAAGCTCCAGATCGGCCAGAAGACGCTGCTGCGCCTCTCCGCCTTCAACCAGCGCACTACGCCCGAGCTCAACGGCGTCGTCAGCCGCGTCTCGCCCGACGTCACCACCGATCAGCGCACCGGCCAGAGCTACTACACCATCCGCGTCTCGCTGTCCGCGGAAGAGGTCGCCAAGCTCGGTGACTCCAGGCTGATCCCCGGCATGCCGGCGGAAGCCTTCGTCCAGACCGGCGACCGCACCATGCTGTCCTATCTGATGAAGCCGCTGCACGACCAGTTCATGCGCGCGTTCCGGGAGAAGTGACGCGCGAAGGCGCGTCATCGCCTCCTTTCATCATTGCGAGCGCAGCGAAGCAATCCAGGTTGCCTCCGCGGCGAGATTTCTGGATTGCTTCGCTACGCTCGCAATGACGGGCGGCTTCTTTCTTGCTTTAGTTTTCTTGCTATAGTTCGATTCAGTCCCAGCAACCTGGCGTCGAACAATGCAATCCATCCAATCTCCACCCTCCGTCGCCACCGAATCCTTTTCCGACGCCGGCCTCGCCGTCGCCCGCCTCGAAGAGATCTACGAGCGCAACACGAAGTTCCTGCGAGACCGGTTCGAAGCTTACGTCAACGGCGAGGCAATCACGACGCGGGTGCGGGCCTTCTATCCCTTCGTCCGTGTCACCACCGCGACGCATGCGCGGCTGGATTCGCGTCTCGCCTACGGCTTCGTCGCCCGGCCCGGCGTGCACGAGACCAGCGTCACGCGTCCGGATCTGTTCCGGACTTATCTGACCGAGCAGATCGGATTGTTGATCCAGAACCACGGCGTTCCGATCGAAATCGGCGAGTCCGACGAACCGATCCCCGTTCACTTCGCCTATCGCCGCGATATCAACATCGAGGCCGCCATCACCACCAGCGAGAATTCGCCAGTGACGCGGTCGCTGCGCGATGCGTTCGACGTGCCTGATCTTGCGACCATGGACGATGCCATCGCCGACGGCACTTTCGAGCTCCAGCCTGGCGCGCCCGAGCCGCTGTCCCTGTTTCGGGCGGCCCGCGTCGACTACTCGCTGCGTCGGCTCTACCATTACACAGGCACGGACCCCGAATATTTCCAGAACTTCGTGATCTTCACCAACTATCAGTTCTACGTCGACGCCTTCGCGCAACTCTGCCAGCAGCGGCTTCAGGCTGGCGAGGCCGGCCTTGATGCCTTCGTCGCGCCAGGCAATGTGATCACGCGCAGCGGCGGCGCGACGACGGGCGTTGCGCCCGCGCGCGGGCCGCAGATGCCAGCCTTCCACCTGGTCGCGCCCGGCTATCGCGGCATCACCCTGATCAACATCGGCACCGGTCCGTCCAACGCGCGCAACGTCACCGACCATGTTGCCGTGCTGCGGCCCCATGCCTGGCTGATGCTCGGCCATTGCGCGGGCCTGCGCAACACGCAGCGGCTCGGCGACTACGTGCTCGCCCATGGCTACGTGCGCGAGGACCATGTGCTCGATCGTGAATTGCCGCTGTGGGTGCCGATCCCGGCGCTCGCGGAGATGCAGGTCGCGCTCGAGGAGGCGGTGGAGGACGTCACCGGGCTCGAAGGATTCGAGCTCAAGCGCCTGATGCGCACCGGCACCGTCGCGAGCGTCGACAACCGCAATTGGGAGATCAGCGGGCCCGATGTCATTCGCCGCTTGTCGCAGTCGCGCGCGGTTGCGCTCGACATGGAATCGGCCGCGATTGCCGCCAACGGCTACCGCTTTCGCGTCCCCTACGGCACGCTGCTGTGCGTCTCCGACAAGCCTCTGCACGGTGAGATCAAGCTCGCAGGCATGGCCAGCGAATTCTACCGCCGCCGCGTCGGCCAGCATCTCGAGATCGGCTTGAAGGCGCTGGAACGGCTCAAGCAGCAGGAATCCGAACGGCTGCATTCGCGAAAGCTCCGCAGTTTCGCCGAAGTTGCGTTCCAGTAGGCGATGGATTGCCTTTGCTGCTGACAAGCAGCGGGATTTTCGGCATTTTCGGCGCGGGGGTCGACCGGGACGATTTGATGCCACTCATGCGCGACAGGATCATTGGCCATGATCTCGAACGGCTCGCCTTTCGCTTCACCATGCTGAACGACGACGAGGTCGTGCAGTGCCAGATCAGCGACGCCGCGATGGACGAGCTTGCGGGCATGCAGGGCACCGAAAGCAGCGCGCGGCAGGCCCAGTTCCTGTCGCTGCGCGAGACCATCGAGCGGCTCGCATCGGACCTTTACGACGAAGCGCCGCGGGTCAGGGGTCATGTGGTGCGGATCTTTACGCGACATTTGCAGCGGTAGGTCTGCTCCTGCCTACGCCGTCATACTCGGGGCTTCATCCAGCCATTCATGCGCTCGGTCGAGATCCGGTCTTGCCGGGCTTACCGCCCTGCTGGCAGTCATTTCGATGATCGTCGGTTCCCCTAAGTATTCGCTAACCAAACGATCTTTTCGCGAGCCATCAGCAAATTGCACAATCAATTCTTATACACCTCGCGATTGAATACTCGTATAGGTTGATCACAGGCTGCCCCAACGTCGTTGTTTCGATCTGGTAGAAATCATCATGGATGCGCGCGAAGCTCTAAGTGTCCAAGCGTTTGGGAGAGCAAAAAACGACCAACAACGTTCTGAAGTCGGAAGTCCATATCTTCCTGATTTCACCGGCCCCGCCTGTGATCGCCGAGAGTCGCTTGCAAATCCAGCAAAGAGTAATGGCGCGGCAAAAGACACTGGTGGGAATGGCACGCCGCGCGAGCCCGAAGGCCGTGTCCATCCAGAGCAGGCGTTGGCTACGAGTTGGCCGCTCGCGATCACCCTACTGATGGTGTGCGGGTTTGTAGGCCTTGGCCTCCGTTACCTCACCCGGGAGCACGCCACAGTCGACGCCTTTCAGTTCCTGATCCCTTGGTATACCTTTGCTCGAGATCACGGTATTGGCGCGCTGGCCGAGGGCTTCACCAACTACACCCCGTTTTACAGCTACCTCCTGCTGATCGCCACCCGATTTGATTGGCTCGGCCAGCCACTTTCCCTTGTGAAGATGATCTCGGCAATATTCGAGTTCGGTTGCGCAATCGTTGTCGCCCAGATGGTCTGGCGAGCTACAAACGTGCCATTGCGCGCCTCTGTAGCCTTCTGCGCGGTCTGGCTTGCACCGACGGTGATCTTTAACGGTGCATTGTGGGGGCAGGCGGATTCGATCTGGACCTTCTTCACGCTGCTTTCTGCGGCGCTGTTCATGCGGGACCGGAATGGCATTTTGCCATTCGCAATGGCATCTGCGGTGAAGGCCCAAGCTGTATTCTTGGGCCCCTTCGTGTTGGGTATGATTCTGCGCCGCAAGATCCGCGTAGCATGGCTCGCCGCTGTTCCCGGAGTCTATGTGGTGCTCGCCATTCCGGTTCTCATCGCGGGCAGATCCTTGGTCTCTGTGTTCACGGTTTATATCGACCAAGCTAACACCTTTCATCAACTTTTCATAAGTGCGGCGAACATCTGGGTGTTCGCTGCAGGCACGCCGTACGTAATCGGAGTCGCCATCGGCGTGGTGCTCGCAACGGCCAGCGGGCTTGCCTTGTCGATCTTCATCACGCAGTCCAAGCGCGGGGGGCCGGAGTTTATTCTGCTCGTCGCGTGTGTCTCGCTCATGCTCATGCCGTACCTGCTGCCGAAGATGCACGAGCGCTACTTCTATGCATTCGAACTTGCGTCCATCGCCCTGGCCTGCCTCAATCTGCGCTATTTGCCCTTCGCGGTAATTGCGCAGGTCGATGGCGTGTTATCCTATCTCGCTTTCGATCGCGGGATCGTCATGGGGCTGCCGCCGGCGGCGCTCTGCAACACCTTTATCGCGTCATATCTCGTGCTTGACCTTTGGCGCAGCGAACGTGACTTTCGCTTTCCGAGACTTGCCTGGCTTGGATTCGCCGCGTCGACTGCCGGATTGCTCTGCTATTTAGTATTCGCAGGTAGCGGCTGGAACATGTCGCCCGCGTACCTGCTCGCCACGGGCCTTGCCACGGCCATGACGTTGCGGCTCTTCAAAGAGTCGCGTTCCACCTCGGCCGAAGGTTCTGACCGGTCAGCTTGACTTTATCACTCCGGCTGTGAGCACGCCGCGCAAAGTGCCTCGCGTGCCGAGGACCGCGTCTGTTGCATCAGCTGTCAAACATGATCACGCTGCGCAGCGTCTTGCCGGCTTTCATGTTTGCAAAGCCTTCGTTGATCTCGGAGAGCTTCAGCTTGGCCGAGATCCAGTCTTCCAGGTGCAGCCGGCCGCGCAGGTAGAAATCCACCAGCCGCGGCATGTCGACGCGAAAATGGTTCGAGCCCATCGAGGAGCCCTGGATCCTGCGCTCGCGCAGGAAGTCGAAGCCATGCAGCTCGATCTTCTGGCCGAACGGAATCATGCCGACGATGGTGGCCGTGCCGCCCGAGGCGAGCATGCCGAAGGCCTGCTCGGCGGTCTCCTTGCGGCCGAGCACCTCGAAGGAATGATGCACGCCGCCATTGGTGAGATCGCGCACCTGCTTCACGACGTCGCCGTCTGCCGGGTTGATGATGTCGGTGGCGCCCAGCTTGGTCGCGAGCTGGAGCTTGGCCGGATTGGTGTCGATGGCGATGATGCGGCCGGCGCCTGCGATCTGCGCGCCGTTGATCGCAGCCATGCCGACACCGCCGCAGCCGATCACGGCCACGGTCTCGCCGGCCGTCACCTTCGCCGTGTTCACGACCGCGCCGTAGCCGGTAATGACGCCGCAGCCGATCAGCGCGGCGAGATCGAGCGGCATCTCCTTGCGGATTTTGACGATCGCGTTCTCGTGCACCAGCATCTGCTCGGCGAAAGAAGAGAGGTTGAGAAACTGATGCAGCTTCTCCGAGCGGGCCCACTGCATCCGATTAGAGGCGCCCGGCAGCAGTTTTACGGTGGTGTCGGTGCAGAGCACCGTGCGGCCTGTGGTGCAATTGTCGCAGGTGCCGCAGAACACGGACAGGCAAGTGACGACATGGTCGCCCGGTTTCACATAGGTGACGTCGGAGCCGACCTGTTCGACGATACCGGCGGACTCGTGCCCGAGCACCGCAGGCAGCGGATGCGGATACAGGCCTTCCATGAAGTGCAGATCGGAGTGGCAGAGACCTGCGACCGACGTCCGGATCAGGACCTCGCGCGGGCCGGGCTTCGGCAGGCTGACATCCTCGATGACCAGAGGCTTGTTGACTTCATGGAGGACGGCGGCCTTCATCGAGCACTCCCTATCGCTTTTTTTGCTTTGAACGTGGGTGCAGCCTACGCCGCCAAGACCAGTTCGCCAACCTCGCTCATGCCGGCATCACGCTCGCCGAGCAGCAGCGCCGCGATCTTCTGCTGCACGGCATTTTCCGTCAGCCGGAACGGATCGCTCGGCGACACCCGGTGATCGATCACCAGCCGCGACAACAACAGCCTTCGCGCATCGCCGCGCATGGCGTGAATACGATGTGCCTCCCAGGCGAGCGCCACGGCGCTGGCGACATGATAGAGCAGGCTGGTGGCGCGGCGCGCATCGGCTTCGTTTTCGGATTTGGCCGCGACCTCGCGCGCAAAACCGACCGCGCGATCGGTGAGGCCGCGGAGCCGGTCGCGCCAGGCCTGTGGCACCGAGGGGCTGTCATCAAGGCGGGCGTGCAGATCGGCGGCGAGCGCGGATTCGGCGCCGTGGCGGCCGACCGCACGCCGGAGCGCATCGATCGCGACGATGTTGCCGGTGCCTTCCCAGACCGAGCCGAGATGCGCGTCGCGGAGCAGGCGGGCGGTCGCGAATTCCTCGATATAGCCGATGCCGCCGCGCATCTCGAGCGCGTCGCCACAGACCTTTCGCGCATCGCGGGTCGCGCGGAATTTCAAGGTCGGCGTCAGGATGCGCAGCAGTGCGGCTGCATCCTGGCTGCCGGCCTCGGCGCGGTCGAGCGCGTCCGCGGTGAGAAAGCTCATCGACAACGCCTGCTCGACCGGCAGCATGATCTTCAGCATCTGGCGCCGGCCCAGCGGCAGGTCGATGATGCGGTTGCCGAACACCACTCGGTTCTTGGCGACCGTCATCGAGTCATGGTAGGCCCGCCGCATCAGCGCGGTGGATTTGACGCCGTTTGAAAGCCGCGACGAGTTCACCATCTCGGCCATCTGCACGAAGCCGCGATCGAGCTTTCCGACCGCGTAGGCGATCGCGCCTTCGAGCTTGATCTCACCCGAAGCCATCGAGCGCGTGCCGAGCTTGTCCTTCAGACGCACGATCCGGTAGTGGTTCTGCGAACCGTCGTCCAGGAAGCGCGGCATCAGGAACAGGCCGACTCCGCGCGTGCCGGGGCCGGCGCCTTCGGGGCGCGCCAGCAGCATCACGACTTTTGCGTCGGCGTTCGAGCAGAACCATTTTTCGCCGGTGAGGCGCCAATGGTCGCCTTCCTGCACCGCCGTCGTGGTCAGCGTCCCGACGTCGGAGCCGCCTTCCTTCTCGGTCATGAACTGGCCGCCCTGGGTCAGCTTGCTCATGTCGGTCTGGGTCAGACCGTCGAGATATTTCGCCTTCAGCGCGTCGCTGCCGAAGTTCGCGAGCAGCTTGGCGCAGCCGTCGGTGACGTTGATCGGGCAGCCCATGCCGAATTCGGTCTGGTTGAACAGGAAGGTGAAGGCGTGCTTGGCGACGACGGGATATTTGTCCGGCCAGCCCATGATGCCCTTGCGGATCGAGAGCGCGTGGATGCCGAACTCGCCGAAGGCTGCCTTCTCCAGCTCGCGATAGGCCGGGTGGTATTCGATCCACTGGACGTCGCGGCCGAACTTGTCGCGCTGGTGCAGCACCGGCGTGTGCCGGTCGGCGAGCCGCGCGCATTCATCGAGCACGCCGCCGGCGAGTTCACCCAGGCGATCGAGATGCGGCTCGATGTGACGGAATAGCGTGTCCGGCAGATGAATGCGCAGGAGATCGGTGAGCGCCTGATCGGCGCGGTAGAAATTCATGCCGGTGGTATCGGGAGCCAGCAGTCCGGATGGCGCGGCCGCGACCTGTTTTGCCTGCGCGGGAGCCGGCTTGTGCATGATCGTCCTCTTCGTTTCCGCCTTGCGGTCACTTTGCGCTGATTTGGCGCTTGCCGCTTGGGATGATGTCGATCATGCTCCAGTCGCGAAAGCGGATAAAGCCGCAAATTGTCAGGGAGGCATGATCGCCGCGTGGGAGCAATTCGCTCTGCGGAATTGTGATCGTCCTGGCTGGTTGTCCGCGCGGACCGTGCATAGATCAGCGGCTTCCCGTCTTCGAGAGATCACGTCATGGAACACCCCAAATACAAGATCGCCCTCATCGTCGGCGCCGGCGAAGGTCTGAGCGCATCGCTGGCGCGGCTGCTGTCCGCCCAGGGCATCCGCGTCGCACTGGCCGCTCGAAAAATCGAGAAGCTCGGCGCGCTCTGCAGCGAGACTGGCGCCAAGGCATATGCCTGCAACGCCACAGACCCTGATGAGGTCGAGCGCCTGTTCGGCCTGGTCGAACGCGAGATCGGCACGCCCGACCTGGTCGTCTACAACGCCAGCGGCCGCGCGCGCGGGCCGTTCGTCGATCTCGTTCCGGCCGACGTGGCGAACGCCATTGCGGTCAGTGCCTATGGCGGCTTCCTGGTGGCGCAGCAGGCGGCCAGGCGCATGCTGCCGAACCAGCACGGCGCGATCCTGTTCACCGGCGCTTCGGCCAGCGTCAAGGGCTATGCGCAGTCCGCACCGTTCGCGATGGGCAAATTCGCACTGCGCGGGCTGGCGCAGAGCATGGCGCGCGAATTGTCGCCGCAAGGCATCCATGTCGCGCATTTCGTGATCGATGGCGGCATCAGGAGCGCAACGCGCGCGGAAGCGCCGGAGAAGCCGGATTCGATGCTCGATCCCGATGCCATCGCGGCGAGCTACTGGAACGTGTTGCAGCAGCCGCGTAGCGCCTGGAGCTGGGAGCTGGAGCTGCGGCCGTGGGTGGAGAAGTTTTGAGACGATAAATTCACAACGACCGTCATTGCGAGCGAAGCGAAGCAATCCAGAAATGCCTCCATTGAAAACAGGATTGCTTCGTCGCTTCGCTCCTCGCAATGACGAAACAGAGGGAGCGGCATGACCACGGAAACCACCATCGATACCGGCACCAGTGAACTCCTCTGCGTGATCCGCGATCGCGTCGCTGTGATCACGCTGAACCGGCCCGAGGCGCGCAACTCGCTGTCGGACGCACTGACTCCGGCGCTGCGCACGATAATCCGCTCCTGCGGCGAGAACCCCGATGTCGGCGCGCTGCTGATCACCGGCGCGGGCGAAGCGTTCTGCGCGGGCGGCAACGTCAAGGGCATGGGCGCGCATCGCGACCCGAAGAAGCTTGAAATGTCCTTTGACGATAAGGTCGCCGATCTCCAGGAGCGGCAGCGCCTGCTCACCGGCGCGCTGGTGTCGGTGCGCAAGCCGACGATCGCGGCGCTGCCGGGGCCGGCGATCGGCGCGGGGCTCGCCATCGCCATGGCCTGCGACATCCGCATTGCCGCGCAATCGGCCTTCGTGGCCACCGGCTATGCGCGCATTGCGCTCAGCGGCGACTATGGCATCGCGTGGCTGTTGACGCGCCTCGTCGGCACCGCGCGGGCGCGCGAGCTGCTGTTCACCGGCGATCGGGTCGATGCCGTCAGGTGCGAGGCCATCGGTCTCGTCAACCGCGTGGTGCCCGACGATAAATTGCAGGCAGAGGCCCTTGCGTTGGCGAAATCCCTTGCCGGAGGTCCGCGCCTCGCGTTGCGCTACATGAAGGACAATCTCGACGAGGCCCTGCTGTTCGACTTCGAGACCGCGCGCGACCACGAAGCCGAGCGTCTGGTCCGCCTGACCACGACCGCCGACCACAAGGAGGCGGTGCAGGCCTTCATCGACAAACGCAAGGCGGTGTTCACGGGGAAGTAGGGGCGAAAAAAATGCCCGGCACTGGTTTCGCCAGGCCGGGCACGAGTGGAGTCAGGCCGAGGCTGAGGGGCTATCGGCCTGACGGGAAAGGGCGACGAGACGCCAGCTCGCGCAAGGAATGTCTTTCGGTGCGACGGAGATCTCCTTGTCGAAGCGCACCAGCTTCCAGTCGTCAGGATGTTTGACGAAGGCGAAGCTCGATTTGCGTGCGAGCGAGATCATGGCCGCGTTGGAGCGCAACGTGTCGCCGAACATGTGGTCGGCGCCAAGCGCGGCGGCGCGGCATTCAAGATTCTTCATCAGCACGGTGGCGATACCGTGGCCCTGCCAGCGGTCGGCAACCGACAGGCCGAATTCAAGCGTCGCGGTTTCGGCATGCAGCGCATAGCGCGCTTCGGCGACGATGGTCTCGAAGCCGTCGACCATCATGGTCGCCACCACGGTGAAACGTTCGCGTTCGCCGATTTGAAGGAATTCGTGCAGCAGGCCCTGCGGCAGTTCGCTGATCGCGCCGAAGAAGCGGTTGTAGCGGGACCGCGTCGAGAGCGAGCGAAAATAGTGCTGGAGCTCCTCGGTGTCGCGCGGCTCGACGAAGCGAACGCGCAGCGCCTCGCCGTGTCGCGTGCGCAGCGTGTCCGAATATTGCTTCAGATCTTCCAGGCGAAGGGTGCTCATGACACGCGCCCCCAAGGGGACCAAAGGGAAAAGGGACCGCCGGCGCCCCCACAGTCAGGCGGCGCCGGCCTGGCGGCCAATCAGGCCCGCCAGAAGGGTTTGTCGGCCTCGTAGGCCACATCGCTCCAGGACAGCCCGACGTCCTGAAGGTCGCGCGCGGACCAGTTGGTGAGCTCCCGCCGGGTCCGGTAGCGCTCGTGCCAGATGTGAATGGTCTCGCCGATCTGGTGGATCAGCCCTGGCGCATGATGATTTGTCATCGAATTCTGGGTCAAAGTAGACATTGTCAGCTCCTGGAGCTAAGTTGACCGCTAATATCTGCTTGCGGGTGCACTGCGACAAACGACAATTTGTACTCTTTCGCATGAAATAACGTCATGTATCCTGCTGCCATATGACTGCCAGATTGCCCTCCCTGAACGGATTGCGGGCCTTTGAGGCCGCCGCGCGCCATCTCAGCTTCACGCTGGCGGCATCCGAGCTGAACGTGACCCAGACCGCGATCAGCCATCAGATCCGCAGGCTCGAGGAGGAGCTCGGCATCCGCCTGTTCGTCCGGCAGAACCGCGCGCTGACGCTGACGCCGGAGGCGCGCGACTATCTGCCGGGCGTCCGCGCCGCCTTCAACGACCTACGTCTCGCCACCGACCGGCTGCTGCGCAAGGACGATGACAAGGTGCTGACGGTCTCGACGCTGGCTTCGCTGGCCGCAAAATGGCTGCTGCCGCGGCTGACCGATTTCCAGGAGCACCATCCCGGCATCGACGTCCGCATCACCACCTCCACCAGCCTCGTCGACTTCCAGCGCGACAATGTCGATGCCGCGATCCGTTACGGGCGCGGCCAGTGGGCGGGCTTGCGCGCCGACTGGCTGATGGCGGACGAGCTGTTTCCGGTGTGCAGCCCGTCTCTGCTGCGCGGTGACAAGCCGTTGCGCTGTCCCGAGGACCTCAAGAGCCACATGCTGCTGCACACCTCCAATGCCAACAGCGACGACTGGCGGCTGTGGTTGACGGCGGCGGGTCAGCCGGCCGACATCGCCAGGCAGCCCGGCATCACCTTCGACATGATCTTCATGACCATTCAGGCCGCGATCGACGGCATCGGCGTGGCGATGGGGCGGACCTCCTACGTTCAGGACGACATTGCCAAGGGGCGACTAGTGGTCCCGTTCAAGATCGCGCTGCCGGCCGATGCCGGCTTCTACCTGGTCGCGCCGGAGGGCCGCCGCGAGGCGCCGAAGCTCGCCGCATTCCGCGACTGGATGATCGCGGCAACGCAGAATAAAGCTTGAGATCGCCGGCGCAATTCCGCGCCGTCTGCTTCGCTACAGGTCCACCACGACGTAGTCGCTCTCGACTTTCACCGGTATCGTCTCGGCGACATACGGCCCCTTCACCACGCTCGCACCCGGCTCGACATGGGCCGGGTACGCCTTGACGCGGAAGCGGCGGGGGTCGCAATAGGACTGGCCGGTGCGGATGTCGAACTCCCAGCCGTGCCAGGGGCAGCGGAGGATCTCGCCGAGCTTGGTGTATTCGATCTCGCCCGGATCGGTCGATTGCGCGAGTCCGATCAAGGGTCCCTCGCACAGCGCCGCGCCCTGATGCGGGCAGCGGTTCATCAGGCCGAAATATTCACCCTTGATGTTGAAGATTGCGATCGGCCGTCCGTCGATCTCCAAAAATTTTCGCGTGCCGGGCGGAAGCTCATCGGCCGCGGCAATCACATGCCGCGCCATCAAGCGATCCCGTACAGCTTCTTCGCATTGCCCAGATAGAAGGCCTCGCGATCATCGTCGTTGACGCCTGCGGGCAGCACGCGCGAGGGCTCGTCGTAATCCCAGTGCGGATAGTCGGTGGCGAACAGCAGCCGGTCCCAGCCGATCCACTTGATGACGTCGAACAGATCCTCGCGCCGCTCCGGATCCTCCATCGGCTGCGTCGTCCACCACACCTGCTCGCGGATATATTCGGACGGCGGCCGTTTGACATGCGGCACCTCGCTGCGCAGGCGCTGCCAGACCTTGTCGAGTCGCCACGCCAGCGACGGCGCCCAGCCGAAGCCGGCCTCGATCATCACCATCTTCAATTTCGGGAAACGCTCGAACACGCCCTCCAGCACCAGGCTCGCGAGCGCCGATTGCTGGCACTGCGAATGTCCGACCATTTCCTCGATGTAATAGGAAGGCCAGCCCGACGGCGTGATCGGGTTGCCGCCGAAGCCGAAGGCGTGGACGCCGACGGGAAGGCCGGCCTCTTCCGCAGCCTGGTAGATCGGCCAGTAGCGGCGCTGGCCGAGCGGCTCGACGTTGCGGCTGAGCAGCAGCACCTGCACGAAATTCTTGTCGCCGGCGCGCTCGCGGATTTCGGCTGCGGCCGATAGCCCGTCCTCATTGCCGACGACGATGGAGGCCTTCAGCCGCTTGTCCTTGCTGGTCCATTTGTCGATCTGCCAATCGTTGATCGCCGAGCACAAAGCGGCCGAGAGCTCGTGATTGCGGATGCCCTGGCCGGTGTTGAGCGGATTGAGCACGCCGAGCTGCACGTTGTTGGGATCGAGCAGCTGCTTCTGCATGAAGGACAGCGAGGAGCCCTGTGGCCCGCCTTCCGGCGGATAGGCGTCGCGGCGCGAGGCGTTGGGCTGGGCCTTCGGATAGGGCGGACCTTCCATCATGCCCTGATAGGCATGGACGCCGTAGACTTCGAGATGATGCTGCCAGCGTTTGGCCAGATAGGGATAGAGCTCGGCACGGGTCGCGCGTGCCGGATGGATGTCGCAGTCCGCGATCGCGGTTTTGACGGCCAGTGGGGAAGCGGCTTCGGAGCTTTCGCGGAACTGAATATTCATCGCCTTGCCTCCTTTGGCAGCGGCTAAGTCAGGCGGGGATAGGTCGCGTGCGGATTATCGATCATGATCTTGCGCACGAGATCGGGGGTGAGACCTGCGGGCAGCGCCTCCTGGCCGTCGAACTGCCAGTGCGGATAGTCCGTGGAGAATACGACCAATTCGTCCGACTGCATATGATCAAACAGGCGAATTAATGTTGCCTCATCCGGCGGCGCGTCGAATGGCTGCAACGAGAAGCGGATGTTGCTGCGCACAATGTCCAGCGGCGCGCGATCGACCCACGGCGTCTCCATCCGCACCCCACGCCAGAACTTGTGCAGGCGCCACAGAAATGGGGAGATCCAGGACACCCCGGATTCCAGCATCACCATCTTCAGGCGTGGATATTTGGCGAACACGCCCTCGACGATCAGGCTGGTGAGCTGGGTCTGGAACGCCTGGGCCTGACCGGCATAATCCTCGATGTGGTAGGACCCCCAGCCCACGGCCGTCGGCGGATTGTGATAGGCGGAACCGGCATGAATGCCGATCGGAAGTTCCAGCCGTTCTGCCGCCTCGTAGATCGGCCAGAGCGCGCGCTTGCCGAGCGGCGTGTCGCCCATCACCAGCATCAGCACCTGCACGAAGCGGCGATCCGTCGCACAGCGCTCGATCTCGGCGACAGCCTTCTCGACGCTTTGGGTGGGAATCACGATCGAGCCGCGCAGCCGCGGATCGCGATCGAGCCATTCCTTCGCGAGCCAGTCGTTCAGTGCGCGGCAGAAGGCGGCCTGCAGATCCTCTGAAAACACCATCTGCACGCCATAAAGCGGATTGCAGATAGCATGCGAGAGCCGGAAGGGATCGAGCACATGGCGCTGCATGTCCGCTAGGCTCTCGCCCGGCTTGCCGCTTTCGGGGCGCCAGTCGGGCCGCGCCGTGATCGGCGAGTTTTGCGGGTAGGATTGCGAGATGAGATCGACCATGCCGCGCGTCGTCACCTGATCGCGCCAATAGTCGTTCAGGTAGGGCAGCAGGCTGGTCAGATGCGGCACGGCCGGATGCACATCGCAATCCACCCCGCCGGCGATCAGGGACGCCATGACGTGTCCTTCACGTTTCCTCGTCGCGTCGTCTCGCGGGCGGCGCTTGGCCGCTCCGCCTTTGGCCGCCATTCAAGCAGGCCTGCCCGTTGGCTGCAACTCGGCCAACGGCGCTGTCATATGCTAGAAAGGCCGAGCTCGGTTGCGAAGGCATAAGGGGTCAGGGAATGAAAGAGCTCGTTAGCATTGCGGAACAGGTCGCCGCAAAACTGATCGCGCGCAAACAGACCATTGCCGTGGCGGAATCCTCGACCGGCGGCCTGATCTCGGCCAGCCTTCTCGCGGTCCCCGGCGCGTCCGCCTATTTCCTCGGCGGCGCCGTGGTCTACACCCGCGATGCCCGGCGCGTGCTGATGGATATTTCGGACGAAGGAATGAAGGGCTTTCGTTCCTCGTCGGAGCCCTACGCGCAGCTGCTGGCCGAGCGGATGCGCAGCCGTTTCAACTGCGATTGGGGCCTGTCCGAGACCGGCGCGTCCGGTCCCACCGGCAATCGCTACGGCGATGCGGCAGGCCACAGCTGCATGGCGGTCGCCGGGCCCGCAGTCGAGGTGACAACGCTGGAGACGGGCGACAATGACCGCTTCGCCAATATGCAGATATTTGCAGCGACAGCGCTGAAATTGCTGCTGAAGAATCTGGGGCGGTGACCTCGCGGCCTCCCGGATATCCGGCTGTCCCGGAGAATGTGCAGTCTGACGCGCTCCCTACCGCGACACGTGCGCCGACACAGCCAGCCACGTCTCGTCTCTTTTCGCCCAGCAATCGGTATAGCGGCCGGTGGCCTGCTGGCCGTCCGCATTGGTGTAGCTCGTCGCCGCATGGATGATGGCGAAATCGCCCATGATACGGATGATAACCTCGTGTGCCCTGAGGTCACGGATCGCAATCGGCCGCGCCGTCTGCTTCAGGAAGGCCTCGCGATCGACCAGCGTCTTGTCGGGATTAGAGCAGTAGAACTCCGGCGCCAATATTTCGTCGAAGCGCTTGACGTCGCAATTCTGCACCGAGGCGACATAGTCGCGGTTGAGCGCGGTGAGCTGTTCGAGGTCGTTGTTCATGAGATTTCTCTCAGTCATTGAACAAGGGCGGCGGCACGAACCCGCCGAACTCGCGTTCGATCAGCTCGGCGAGCTTCAGCGGTGTGCGGTCCTCGAGGAAGGGCCCGATGATTTGCACGCCGACCGGCAGGCCATCCTTCGACAGACCGAGCGGAATGGCCGTTGCCGGCAGTCCTGTCAGCGTGGCGATGCCGGGCCACGCAAGCTGGTCCGGATAGGCGTGGTCCTTGCCATCGATATTGATTCGGCGCTTTTCCTGCTCCGGCGAATGATCATGCGGATAGGCCGGGGTCGGCATGATCGGGCAGATCACCGCATCGAATGTCCTGAACAATTGCCGCCATTGCGCGCGCAGGCCGGCGCGAGCGCCCTCGTCGAACACCCAGGCCTGATGTGTGCTGGTCATGCCGCGCAGCCGCTCGGCAGCAAGGCTCTTGTCTTCTGGTGAGAGCTGCGCTGCCCCGGCACGCGCGCCGGCGAGAATGTCCGGCGGAAAGAAGGCGCCGAGAAAACCCATCAGCATGCGCATGTAGAGGCGGGAGGCTTCCGTGAAGTCAGGAAACATCGGGCTTTCACGTGTGATGCTCGCACCTGCGCCCGCCAATTGTTTCGTCAGCTTCTCGATCGCGGTGCGAATGTCGGCATTCGCAGGCAGCAGCGGGTGGCTGTCGATCACCAGCACACGGAAATCCTTCAACGCACGGTGTCGCGCCTCCGGCAGCGCGAGCTTGTATCCGATGCCCAGGTCCAACGGATCGGGGCCTGCCATCACATCCAGGAGCAGGGGCAGGTCGACGGCGCTGCGCGCCATCGGACCGATCACCGCCATATCGCGCTCCATCGGGATGGCTGGAAACGGCGGCGGCGTGTGGCCACGCGTTGGACAGAGATTGTAGGTCGGCTTGTGCGCATAAACCCCGCAATGGAAGGCGGGCACGCGCAGCGAGCCGCCGATGTCGGACCCGAGCGAGAGTGATCCGTAGCCTGCCGCCAGCGCCGCAGACGAGCCGCCCGACGAGCCACCCGGCGTGCGGCCGAGATCGAATGGATTGTTCGTCGTGCCGTAGATCTCGTTGTAGCTCTGCCAATCCGCCAATCCCACGGGCACGTTGGTCTTGCCGAGGATGACGCCGCCGGCACCCTTCACCCTGGCGATCGACAGCGCGTCCCCCGCCGGCTTGAAATCTTTCTGCGGCGTCCAGCCCCAGGTCGTGGGCAGGCCGGCGATGTTGAAGGATTCCTTGATCGTCATCGGCAGGCCGAGCAGCGGCTTGCGCTCGCCGCGGGCCAATGCGGCGTCCGCCTCGCGTGCGGCGTCCAACGCACGGTCGAAATCCCGCACGCAGATCGCGTTGACCTTGCCGTCGTGCCGTTCGATGCGGTCGATCGCATCGCGGGTGAGCTCGACCGACGAGACCTTCTTCGCGGTCAACGCGGCCGACAGCGCGACCGCGCTCTTGAAGCTCCATTCGGATTTGGCCATGGCGCATCTCCTGTTCTTATTGTGGAACGATGATGCGCAGTTTGGCCCAGCACCGCAACCGCCGTTTGATCGCGATTGACATGTGAGCAAGACGAAACGCGGTGAGCCGCAACCACTCGCAGTCATCGCCCGGCTTGACCGGGCGATACAGTATTCCACCGGCGCAGATCGGATACGGAGAGGTCGCGGCGTACTGGATGCCCCGTCAAGCCGGGGCATGACAACCTCCTACGCCGCTCCGATCAAAATCCCCACCGCCAGCACGATCGCGCCGCCGAGCACGATCTGGAACACGGCCTGGAGAAACGGCGTGTCCATGTAGCGCGCGCGGATGAAGGCGATCGCCCACAATTCGAAGAACACGACAATTCCGGCAATTCCGGTCGCGATCCAGAATGCGTTGGACCAGGTATCGGGCACGAGATAGGGCAAGGTGTGCCCAAGCCCGCCGAGCGTCGTCATCAAGCCGCAGGTGAGACCTCGCAGCCAGGGTGAACCTCGACCCGTCAGCGAGCCGTCGTCGGACAGCGCTTCCGCAAAACCCATGCTGATGCCGGCGCCGATCGAGGCGGCGAGGCCGACCAGAAATGTCTGCCAGTTCTGATGCGTGGCGAACGCAGCCGCGAACAGCGGCGCCAGCGTCGAGACGGAACCGTCCATCAGGCCGGCGAGACCTGGCTGCACATATTGCAGCACGAACATGCGCCGGTTGGTGCGGTCTTCTTCGGCGCGCACGTCTGAGCTCAGGATCTGGTCCGTCAGCTTGGCGGCCACCTCTTCGTGGCCTTTCTCGGCTTCGGCCAGATCGCCGAGCAGGCGGCGCACGCCGACATCCTGCGCCTGTTCGGCGGCCTTCACGTAAAAGCGCTCGGCCTGCAATTCCATCGTCTCGACTTCCCTGCGGACGGTGTCGAGCGGCAGGTTTTTGGTGAGCCAGACCGGACGACGGCGCAGAAAGCCTTTGACGTCCTCGCGGCGGATCGGGGGCAAATGCGGACCGAAGCGCTGCTCGTACATTTCCAGCAGCATGTGACGATGGCCGCGCTCTTCCTCGGCCATCTGCTCGAAGATCTTGGCCGAGTCCGGATAGCGCTCCTTCAGGTCCTCGGCGAAGCTCATATAGATGCGGCTGTCCTCCTCCTCGGAGGAGATCGCGACAGCAAGCACTTCGCGTTCGGTCAGATCGGCAAAATTCTTCACGGCCACCCTGTCTATATAGTTTAGAATAGTTCTAAACTATATAGGACGCCGAAGTTCCCGGGTCAAACCACGCCGCGGCTCTTCGCCAGGAAATCGAGCAGCAGACGGCTCACCTCGGCCGGTTGCTCCTGCTGCACCCAGTGGCCGGCGCCGTCGACGAGGTGGCAGCCGAGCAGCTTCGTGCAGGTACGCGCCTGCATGGCCTCGAACACGCCGGGACGCTGGTAGGTGCCCCAATCCTGCTTGCCCGAGATGAAGCAGGAGGGGACGTCGATGTTGCGGCCGGCCAACAATTGGAGCTGGCTGTTGAATGCACCCGATGTGCCGCAGCGATACCATTGCAGGCCGCCCTGGAATCCGGTGCGGCCATATTCGGCGCTGTAGTAAGCGAGCTCGCGGTCGGGTAGCCATTGATTGGCGGCGATCGCGGCCGGCGAGGGCATCTCCTTCGCGACCGTCTCGGCCATGGTCTGGTTCAGGTCCATCACATAATAGGTAGGCAGCTTCGCAAGCTCGTTCGCCGACCAGGATTTCAGCGGACACGGCTTGTTGTCGGTCCAGTCCGCGCTCTTGTGATGATAGTAGGCGCGCAGGAAATCATGCACGCCCTGCGGCGCGCGGTGGATGTCGGCATTGGCCGGACGTGTCGCATAGTACCATTGATAATGCTTGCGCGGACGCGGCAAGGCGGCGAGCTCGCGATGCACGGGGTCTTCGGCCGGTGGCTTTGCCGGCGTGTCGACCGTGTTGAACGGCAGCGGCGGCGCTCCGCCGAACGGCGCGCTCATCATCGCCACCGAACGAAATACGTCGGGCCGCATCAGCGCGCACCAGGCCGCGACTGGACTGCCGAAATCATGTCCGACCAAATCGACCTGCCTGTACCCGAACGCCGACACCAGCCCGAGCGCATCCCGCACCAGGTTGAAGAGCGAAAACGGCGCGAGGTCGCCGTCGTACTCCGCGCTCCATCCCGTCGTCCGGCCATAGCCGCGCTGGTCCGGCGCGATCACGTGATAGCCGGCCGAGCTAAGCGCCGGCATCACCTTGCGCCAGGAGAAGGCGAGCTCCGGAAAGCCGTGCAGCAGCAGGATGCAGGGCCGGCCCTTGGTCTCGAAGCCGGCCTCCAGCACGTGCATGCGTAGGCCGTTGATGTCGTCGACATAGCGTGAGCGGATGCCGGCGGGCAGCGGGATGTCGGGGAGGTCGGTCATTGCTTTCTCCACACGGGTGGAATGGTAGGGTGGGCAAAGGCGCGCTTCGCGCGCCGTGCCCACCATCATTCTATAACGCGTTTGGCATGGTGGGCACGCTTCGCTTTGCCCACCCTACGGCATCTCGGCTAGATCACACCGCCGCGCAGACGAACCCGCTGCCCTTGCGCCGGATCTTTCCCACCGACGGCGATGGGAAATGCGCGGTGCAGCACAGCGTGTCGGTGTCGCAATAGCGTTCCAGGAAGCTGCGGCGCGTCGTTGCCGCCCTGGCCTGATCGAGGTCGAACTTGATCGACAGCTCCGGATAGAGCGCCTGCAACGGCGAGTGCATGAGGTCGCCGGAGAACACGGCCTCGTCCTTGCCGCGGCCCATCGTGATGGCGATATGGCCCGGCGTATGGCCCGGCGTCGGCAGGATGCGGACGTGATCGCCGATCTGGTGATCGTTGCCGACGAGCTCGTGGCGTTTGGCCTCGACCACCGGCAGCACGCTGTCGGCGAAGGGCGGCACCTCCGCCTTCGCGTTCTGCTCGCTCCAGTGATCGAACTCCTGCTTGGCGAAGACGTAGCGCGCTTTCGGGAAGGTCGGCACCCAGCGGCCGTTCTCCAGCCGCGTGTTCCAGCCGACGTGATCGACATGCAGATGCGTGCACATCACGAAGTCGATGTCGTCAGGCGAGAATCCGGCAGCGTTGAGTCCGCGCAGATAGGTGTCGTCGGTCTTCATGTCCCACTTCGGACGCTGCGGCCGGGGCTTGTCGTTGCCGATGCAGCTGTCGACCAGAATGGTGTGGTGAGGCGTCTTGATCACGTAGGACTGGAAGCACAGCATCAATGTGTCGCTGTCATCCAGGGCTTTCGCCTCCCTCATCCACGCGCGGTTCTCGGCCAGCAGCTCCGGTGTCAGCCCCGGCAACATCTCCAGTGCCGGCACGAACGAGGTTTCCTGCTCGATGATGCGATGGATGGTGAGATCGCCGATCGCGTATTTCAGGCTCATGCTCGCTTCCTTGCACTCACCGTGCATCACGCACGGACGGAATGACGATGTTGGAGAGGACGTCGATCGCGGCCAGCCCTTCCTTCGGCTGGCCGTATTGGGCAGCGGTGGTCATCATGACGAGATCGAGCTCGGGCACGATGAAAATGCGTTGTCCGCCCCAGCCGAAGGCGCCAACCCATTTGATTTCCCTCCCGCTGGCCAACGAGCGGCCCATCCACCATTGATAGCCGTAGAACAGCGTGCCGCCGAAATAGCCGATCGCCTGGAAGCGCGGTGCGATCGATTGTGCAATCCAATCGGCCGAGACGATCTGTTGGCCATTCCACTGGCCGCGATCGAGCACGAGCTGGCCAAGCTTGGCGGCATCTCGCGGACGCAAGCGCAGGCCGGCGGCCGCAGCGATCTTGCCGTTCTTCGGGTAGGCCTTCCACTCGAAATCGGTGATTCCGAGCGGCTGGAACAGCACCTCGCGCGCAAACGTCTCCAGCGGCTTGCCGGAGACGCGTTCGAGGATGTTGCCGAGCAGTTCAGTCCCGCCGCCATTATAGGCCCAGAGCACATCCGGCGGCGCGGCGACCGGCCTTGCGAGCACATAGCCGATTGGATCGGCTTCAAAGCCGAGATGCGGCTCGTCGTTGTTCGGATCGGTCCAGGCCCGCGCCTCGTCCCATTTCATTCCCGAGGACATCGTCAGCAGATGGCGCAGCGTAATAGCCTCCCAGCCCGCCTGCTCCACCGCCTGATGGTCGGTGAAGAACTTGAGCACAGGCTCGTCGACGCCTTCGATCAGCTTGCGATCGATCGCGATGCCGACGAGCAGCGAAACGACGCTCTTCGATGCCGAGCGCATGTCGTGCTTTGTCGTCGCGGTGAATTCGCGCTGGCCTTCCGGTTGTCCCCAGGGTTGGTCGTAGCCGGCGAAGTATTGCTCGAAGACGAGCTTGCCGTGGCGCGCGACGACAACCGAATGGACCGAAGTCGCGCGTTGCCCGAGTCGTGCAGCGATGCCACAGAGTTGCGCGCCGTCCATGCCGACGCTGTCGGGCGACGCAGCCGTCCAGCCGTCGTCGGTTGACGATGGCGGTTCGCAGGCGAGGTTTCGCTGTCCAGGCACCATGCCGTCGGCTTGCACGGAAGTGGTTGAGACGGTCAACGCGAGCATGAGGCTCGCGCCGAGAATGCCGAGGCGGGGGAAGCGATCCTGCATCATCCTCTCCGCCGTCGCGATACTACGCCGCGGGCGGCACCGAGATCTTCACGGAGGGCCGCTCCAGCATCTTCTGGTGGAAGGCGTCGAGCTTCGGATAGGCCTTACGCCAGCCGCAATCGGCGAAGCGGAAGTCGGCATAGCCGAGCACGCAGACGAGGCCGATCTGCGAGATGTCGAACGGGCCGTTCAGCACTTCGGGCATGTTCTCGAAGCGCGCCATGCCGGTCCAGGCCCGATTCCAATGGTCGTCCGACCACGCCTGCCATTGCAGGCCCTGCGGCCGCACCATCTTCTCGTAGCGGCACAGCAGCATGGAATCGAGCATGCCGTTGATCAGGGCGTGATTGGTCTTGGCCTTCCAGCGCCGCGGACCGTAGTCCGGGATCAGGCTGCCGCCGGCCATCTCGTTGAGGTATTCGACGATGACGTAGGAGTCCAGGATGACATCGCCGTCATTGGTGATCAGCACTGGCAGCTTCTTCAGCGGCGTGATGCGCGAATAGTCCTCGTTGGCCTGCCCCGGTGCCACCGCTGCCGGCGTGAACTCGATCTTGTCGATCAGCCCGAGCTCGATCGCGGCGATGCGCACCTTGCGGGCGAAGGGCGAGGCGGGGGAGAAGGTGAGCTTCATGGCGAGTATCCAAAAATAAAAGTTATGCTTCGTCATTGCGAGGAGCACTTGCGACGAAGCAATCCAGACTGTCTCCGCGGATGGATTACTGGATTGCTTCGCTTCGCTCGCAATGACGGTGTGGCGGCAGTGATGATCGCGGCTTACGCCGCGACGATCTCCTGGCGCTGCTCGCCGAGGCCCTCGATGCCGAGCGTGATGACGTCGCCGACATTGAGGAAGGTCGGCGGCTTCATGCCGAGGCCGACGCCGGGCGGGGTGCCCGTCGTGATGATGTCGCCCGGCAGCAGCGTCATGAACTGCGAGACGTAGGAGATGCACTTGGCCATCGAGAAGATCATGGTCTTGGTCGAGCCGGTCTGGCGGCGCTGACCGTTGACGTCCAGCCACATCGGCAGGTTCTGCACGTCCTTGATTTCGTCCTTGGTGGCGAGCCAGGGGCCGAGCGGGCCGAACGTGTCGTGCGACTTGCCCTTGGTCCACTGACCCAGGCGCTCGATCTGGAAGGCGCGCTCGGAGACGTCGTTGCAGACGCAATAACCGGCGACGTGGTTGAGCGCGTCGGCTTCCGAGACGTATTTTGCGCGCGTGCCGATGATCGCGGCGATCTCGACCTCCCAGTCGAGCTTGGTCGAGCCGCGCGGCTTCTCGACGGGATCGTTCGGGCCGGACAGCGAGGTGTTGGCCTTCATGAAAATGATCGGCTCGCTCGGGATCTCCGCGCCGGTCTCCTTGGCGTGGTCGCTGTAGTTGAGGCCGATCGCCACGAATTTCGACATGCCGGTGACGGGGGCGCCGAACCGCGGCTTGCCGGAGACGGCGGGCAGCGAGGCGGGATCGAGCGCCGCCAGCTTCTTCAGGCTCTCGGGCGCATAGACCTCGCCGGTCAGGTCCTTCACATGCGCCGACAGGTCCCGCAACTGGCCGGATTTGTCGATCAGGCCGGGCTTTTCCGCACCCTTCTCGCCATAACGAACAAGCTTCATTCTCGTTTCTCCCTGGACTGGACCGATCGGTTGAACAGCTTCATGGAACAGGGCGGCGGGAAATTCAACCGCTCAAAGAGGGGCGCATTGCAGCCCTCTCGATTCGGGAGGTTCGTCCGGGGCACGAGACTTAGGCCAGCGCCTCGAACCTGAACGCGTCCCCGTCCCGCCTGATATGGCCGGCCGAAAAATGCCCGCCGATCACCACCGTCGGGGTCTCGGCAAACCGGCCGAACAATTCGCGCCGCGTCGCGGCAGATTGGCTCTGATCGGAATCCGCGGTCGAGGACCAGCCGAGATGCGCCATCTGGCAGGGATGATGGGCGACGTCGCCCGTCAGCAGTCCCTGCTCGCCGTCCGACTGGATCAGAATGCTCATATGCGCGGGGCTGTGGCCGGGGGTTGGGATCATGCTGATCTCGTCGCTGAGCCGGTGGTCGCTCGCGACCAACTCCGCCCGCTCTGCATCGACAATCGGCTCCACGGAATCGCCAAACACGGCCTGCTTGTCCGGCTCGGTGGAATGGTCGCGCCAATGCTCATACTCGGTCTTGCCGAAGACATAGCGCGCGTTGGGGAAGGTCGGCACCCATTTGCCGTCGACCCATTTCGTGTTCCAGCCGACATGGTCGACGTGAAGGTGCGTGCACAGCACGGTATCGATGCTGTCAGGGGGAAAGCCCGCCGCAATCATCGTCTCCAGGAACGGTGTGGTGCGATTGTTCCAGGTCGGGACGTTGCGGCCCTGCTTGTCATTGCCGAGCCCGGTATCGACCACGATGCGGCGCGAAGGCGTCTCCACCACCAGCGAATGGATCGACATCTTCAGCCGGCCTTCTTCCGTGGCGAAATGCGGGATCAGCCAAGGCAGCTTCTGGATTTCTGCATTGCTCGCCAAGGGCAGAATGAAGCGGGTCGAGCCGACCGTCTCCAATTCCACGACTTTGGTGATTTTGACCCTGCCGACCTTCCACTGCATCCGGCGCATCCTCATGTTCTTGCTTTGGCGGGGAACATGCGCAGTTTCGCGGGCAGGCGCAATGGATCATCTGACGCGGTGCGGCGTTATCGCGGGAACCAGGGAAAGACAAAGGGCCAGCCATGCCAGAGCTTGCGATTTCCGCGGAGAAGGTCGCCTTCATCATCGAAAAGGCGCGTGAATTCGACGTCAAGCAGGCGGATTCCGATCCGGATTCCGGCTCGAATGCGACGGATGATGACGCGGTCGACGTCCTCGAGGATGACGGCTCCGATCCGGTGGTCAACGAACTCGGAAGTTTCATCGTGGCCATGAACGAGGACGAGCAGATCGATCTCGTTGCGCTGACCTGGCTCGGCCGCGGCGACGGCACGATCGACGACTGGGACGATCTGCGCGCACGCGCGGTGGAGGCGCGCGCGGAGTATCGCAGTCCCCGGCGCGAGACGGCACACTATCTGCTCGGTGAGCCGATGCTGGGCGATCTGCTCGCCGACGGGCTCGACGAATTCGGCGTCGACTGGACCGACGGAAACCCAGTCGCCGATTCATCCAGTCCGAGCCAGCGGGACGAAGACGAGCCCACCAAGCAACAGCGGTGATTCCGGCCGATATCAGCGCGCGCAGTCAACGACCACGGTGCCGAGCTTGTCGCCTTTCTCGACGGCGACATGGGCTTGCGCCGTCTCCGACAGCGCAAACTGCGCCGCGACATTGTGGATTCGCGGCCCCGCTGCCAGCCATTTCGAGATGTCGGCCTGCGCCGCCGCGAGCAGCGCCGGCGGCAGCGCGAACAAGACGAGCGAGCGGAGCGTGATGCACTTCTCCATCAGCTCGCGCATCGGCATGGTCGGCGTGCGGTTGCCGTTGGTGGCGTAGACCGCGATTGTCGAATTCATTGCCATCAACTTCAGGGTCGTCGCGATGTTGCCGCCGAAATCGACATCGACCAATTGGTCGACCCCGCGTCCGCCGGTGAAGGCCATCGCCTTGGCAACGACGTCTTCGTCCCTGTAATTGACCACGAGATCGGCACCAGCTTGTCGCGCCTGCTCGCCTTTCATCGCCGAGCTGACGGTCGCGATCACCTGCGCGCCGCCCCATTTCGCGAGTTGCACGGCGTAATGCCCGACTGCACCCGCGCCGCCGGTGACCAGCACGGTCTTGCCGACGATCGGTCCGTCCGCAAATAGCGAGCACCACGCCGTCATAGCGGGAATGCCCAGCGTCGCGCCTTCCGCAAAAGAGAGGTTGTCCGGCAGCGGCGTCACCAGATGCTCGGCAAGCGCGATATGTTCGGCCGCGGTGCCAAAGGCGCGGCCGTTGCGCTGGCCGTTGAACAGCCAGACCCTGTCGCTGATCTTGAACCGCGTCGCGCCATCGCCGGTCTGGTCGATAAACCCCGCGCCATCGCTGTTCGGAATGACGCGCGAAAATTCCTTCGCGCGATAGCTGCCCCCGCGCCGGCCGACGTCGGCCGGATTGACGCCGGAGGCTTCCAGGCGAATACGAACTTCGCCTGGACCTGCGACCGGCGTCGCCATCTCACCATAGGTGAGGACGTCCGCCGCCGGTCCTGTCTCCTCGTACCAGACCGCCCTCACAGCGTTCCCGGGAAGGCACCGCCATCGAGCAGAAGGTTCTGACCGGTGATGAAGCCGGCCCTGCTGCCGCACAGGAAGGCGCAGGCGTAGCCGAACTCGTCGGGATCGCCGAAGCGGCCCGCGGGATTGAGCTTGGCGCGCTCGGCTAGAACCTGGTCCGGCGTGATGCCGCGCTTCTCGGATTCCCCCTTCGCGGTGCTGCGCAGCCGATCGGTCTCGAACGGGCCCGGCAGCAGGCCGTTGATGGTGACGTTGTTGATCACGGTCTTGCGCGACAGGCCGGCGATGAAGCCGGTGAGGCCGGCGCGCGCGCCGTTGGAGAGACCGAGAATGTCGATCGGCGCCTTCACCGCGGCCGAGGTGATGTTGACAATGCGGCCGAACTTGCGCGCCATCATGCCGTCCACGGTCGATTTGATCAGCTCGATCGGGGTCAGCATGTTGGCGTCGATCGCCTTGATCCAGTCGTCGCGGGTCCAGTTGCGGAAATCGCCGGGCGGCGGTCCGCCGGCATTGTTGATCAGGATATCCGGCTCGGGGCAGGCCTTCAGCACGGCCTCGCGGCCCGCCGGCGTCGTGATGTCGCCGACAATCTCCGTGACGGTCACATCAGGATAGGCCTTGCGGATGTCGTCGGCCGTCTTCTTCAGGGCCTCGGCGCCGCGCGCGGTCAGCGTGACGTGAACGCCGGCCTCGGCCAGCGAGATGGCGCAGGCGCGTCCGAGGCCTTTGCTGGATGCGCAGACGATGGCGCGGCGACCTTTGATCCCAAGATCCACTGTTTCACTCCCGTAATGTCATGCAGGTTTTTAGAGCCGCTATTCTAGCCAACCTTGGCGCCGCTGATAAGGGATTGGCTCGCATCAAAATGCATGCGCGCTTGCCCGGCGATGCAAATGCGCCTCATCAGATGCGCCGCTCCTGCTTGAGGCGGTCGATCGCGGAGGCTGCCTCCGGCGGCAGCGACTTGAAGCCCATCCGGCCGGCCGTCGAGAACAGCGGCCGCAGGTGCGAGCCGGCGAGAAACGGCGGCTGGCGGTTGGCCGGCACGATCTGGTCGAACACCAGCACCAGCGTCGTGGCGACGAGGCCGACCCTGATGGCGCCGAGCGCTGCGCCGCCAAGCCGGTCGCCGATGCCGGCCTGCCGTATCGTATCGCTCAGCGCCAGCCGGCCGAGATATCCAAACAGCATGCCGACCACCACGAAGATACCGAAGAACCAGATCCAGTTCTGCAGCAGCGGCGCGTTCGGATTGCTCGCGACCTGCGGGACGATCAGCGGCATCAGCGCGACGGCGATGGGGGCGGCGAGGAGATAGGCCAGGATCGTCATGGCGCTGCCGAGCAGGCCGGTCCTGAAACCGAAGCCGATCGCGATGGCGAACGCCGCATAGACGGCGAGATCGAAACTGTTCATGCGCGGAAGCCTGCCATGGAACGAGTGAACGCAGAACCGATCATTCCGGTTTCAGATCGTTAAAATCGTCTGTATTGATGGCCAAAAGCTCAGGGATCGCCCTAAGGAAAGCGTCAAGGAAAGCGTCATGTCAGACCTATTCGACGTCAGTCAGGAAACCATCCTCGTCACAGGTGCGAGCCAGGGGCTGGGGCGGCAATTTGCCCGGGTGTTGGGGGCACATGGCGCGGCCGTCGCGCTCGCGGCGCGGCAGACCGACAAGCTGAAAAGCCTGGAAGACGAGATCCGCGGCAAAGGCGGCCGTGCCGCCACCGTCGCACTCGACGTCACCGACACCGCATCGATCGCCAGGGCCGTCGATGCCACGGAAGCCGCGCTCGGCCCGGTCACGGTGCTGATCAACAATGCCGGCATCGCCATCGAAAAGCTCGCGACCGAGCAGACCGAGGCCGATTGGGACGCGGTGATCGGCGCCAATCTCAAGGGCGCCTATTTTCTCGCGACCGAGATCGCGCGCCGCATGATCGCGCGCAAGCAGGCAGGCAACATCGTCAACATCGCCTCCGTGCTCGGCACCGGCGTGCTGAAGGCGCTGTCGCCTTACGCGATCTCCAAGGCCGGCATCATCCAGGCGACCAAGGCGATGGCGCTGGAGCTTGCGGGGCAGAGTATCCGCGTCAACGCGCTGGCGCCCGGCTACATCGACACCGAGATGAACCACGCGTTCTGGTCGACGCCGCCGGGCGAGCGCCTGACCAAACGCATCCCACAGCGCCGCATCGGCGCCGAGTCCGATCTCGACGGCGCGATCCTGCTGCTCGCGTCGAAGGCCTCGCGGTACATGACGGGCAGCGTGGTGACGGTGGACGGTGGGTTCTTGTTGAATTGAGCGCACCGCTGTCGTCCCGGCCTAGTGCGCAATTGCGCACTAGGCCGGGACGACGAGGTAGAGTCACCGCATCTCCGCCCTGATCATATCCGCCGCCTTCTCCCCGATCATGATGGTCGGCGCATTGGTGTTGCCGCCGATCAATGTCGGCATGATCGAGGCATCGACGACGCGCAGGCCTTCGACGCCGTGCACCTTCAGCGCCGGATCGACCACGGCCATGGCGTCGGTGCCCATCTTGCAGGTGCCGACGGGGTGATAGACGGTGTCGACACGCGCGCGCAGGATGGCGCGGATGTCGTCGTCCGTTCTCACATCGGACGTGAACATGTCCTTCTTCTGCAAAGCGCGCATCGCGGGCGTCTCCATCAGCCGTCGCGTGGTCTTGAAGCCCGCGACCATCGTCTCGAGATCCTCAGCCTCGCCCAGAAAATTCGGATCGATCATCGGCGCCGCCAGCGGATCGGCGCTTTTCAGCCAGACGCTGCCACGGCTCTTCGGCCGCAACAGGCAGACGTGGCACGAGAAGCCCGCCTCCTTGTGCTTCTTGCGGCCGTGGTCGTCGAGCATCGCGATGATGAAGTGCAGCTGGATGTCGGGCACATCGAGATCGGCTCGGGTTTTCAGGAAGCCGCCACACTCGGCGAAATTGGTGGTCATCAGTCCGCGCCGGTCCCGGCGATATCGCTGGATGGCGCGGAGCAGGGATGGCAGCCGACCGAGCGATGAGTGGACGAAGTGCGGGTAGTCGGAGGCGTAGACGAACACGAAATCCGGATGATCCTGCAGATTGCGTCCGACGCCCGGCAAATGACGCACGACGTCGATACCGTGCGCGGCAAGCGCATCGCCGTCGCCGATGCCTGACAGCATCAGCAATTGCGGCGACTGGAAGGCGCCGGAGGCGAGGATCACCTCGCGGCGGGCGCGCAGCTGCTTTGTCTGCTTGCCCTGTACATATTCGATGCCGACCGCGCGCCCACCTTCGAACAGGATGCGCGTGGCATGCGCCTGCGTCTCGACACGCAGATTGGCGCGCTTGCCCATGTGCGGATTCACATAGGCTCGCGCCGCGCTCCAGCGCTCGCCATTATGCTGCGTCACCTGGTAGCTGCCGAGCCCTTCGTGGTCCTCCGCATTGAAGTCCTCGCGGATGCGGAACTGCGCCTCGCGGGCGGCCTGATGGAAGATTTCGTGGATCGGATTGTCCGAGCGCAGCCTGTTGACATGCAGCGGGCCGCCCTTGCCATGATACGCGCCGTCGAAATCGGCGTTGTTCTCCGAGCGCTTGAAATAGGGCAGCACGTCCGCGTACGACCAACCGGCATTGCCGAGCGAAGCCCAGTGGTCGTAGTCCCATTTATTGCCGCGGATATAGACCATGGCGTTGATCGCCGAAGATCCGCCGAGCCCCTTGCCGCGCGGTTGATAGCCGATACGGCCGTTCAATCCCTTCTGCGGCACGGTATCGAAGCCCCAGTTGGCGACCTTGTATGGCAAAGCGAGTCCGAACGGCGTGGTGATCCGCCAATTGTCGTTCCGTCCGCCGGCATCGAGCAGCGCCACGGATGTCCCCGCATCCTCCGACAGCCGCCCCGCCACCGCGCAGCCGCCGGAGCCCGCGCCCACAACGACGAAATCGAATGTGTCCGTCACTGATGTTTCCCCCTGCATTCCTTCTTTCCGTCCTTGCGAGCGCAAGCGAAGCAATCCAGACTTTTGCCGCGGAGGGATTCTGGATTGCTTCGCTGCGCTCGCAACGACGGGTGTTGAAACCTACGACATGAACCGCATCATCTTCTCCAGCCGCGCAATCTTGCCGCCGTAGGGCGGATAGAGGTCGGCGAGGCGGTTGAATTTCGAACGATAGAACACCGGCTTCAGCTTGCTGAACGTGCGAAAGCCCCATTCGCCGTGATAGGCGCCGGTGCCGGATGCGCCGACGCCGCCCATCGGCTGGTTGATTTGCGCGAAATGAAAGAGGCAGTCATTGATGGTGACGCCCCCGGAGACGGTCCGCGCCAGCACCTCGTCGCGCGCAACGTGGTCCTTGCCGAACCAGTACAGCGCCAGCGGCCGGTCGCGGGCGTTGACGAAGGCGATGGCGTCGGCCGGCTCGCGATAGCTGAGCACGGGAAGCACAGGACCGAAAATCTCCTCCTGCATCACCGCCATGTCTGCGGTCGCGCCCGCGATCAGCGTCGGCGGGAATTTGCGGTGCGCCTTCCAGTTCGGATCGTCCGCCTTCGCCGGCTGCAGGATCTTTGCGCCGCGGCTTGCCGCATCAGCGACGAGATTTTCCAGCCGCGCATAATGCCGGTCGGAGATCACGGAGGTGTAGTCCTTGTTGGAGGGGTCGGTGCCGAACATGCGCCGCATCTGCGCGCGCAGTTTTTCGGCGAAGGCCTGCAGCGAGCGCTCGGGCACCAGCACATAGTCGGGCGCGATGCAGGTCTGCCCGGCATTGAGCAGCTTGCCATACGCGATGCGTTCGGCGGCCTCTTCGAGATCGGCCGAGGCGTCGATGATGACAGGCGACTTGCCGCCGAGCTCGAGCGTGACCGGCGTCAGATTGCGCCCCGCGGCCTCCGCCACCAGCCGTCCCACCCGGGTCGAGCCGGTGAACACCAGATGATCGAACGGCAGCGATGCGAAGGCCTTCGCGATTTCGTCCTCAATGCCGGTGACGAGCAACTCCGCAGCGTCGAACCGCGCGGCGACCGTCTCCTTCAGCAGCGCTGAGAAATGCGGCACGAGCTCGCTCGGCTTGATGATGACGCGGTTGCCGGCGGCGAGTGCGCCGATGGCGGGCGCGAGCGTCAGCTGCAGCGGGTAATTCCACGGCGCGATGATGCCGACGACGCCGAGCGGCTGCGGCATCAGCCGGTTGCGCGCGGGCAGGAATTGCAGCGCCGTCGAAACGCGCTGCGGCGCCATCCAGCTCTTGAGGTGTTTCGTGGCATGACGGATCTCGGAGAACACCATCATGGTCTCGGCGATGGTGGTCTCGACCGTGCATCGGTGGCCGAAATCGGCCGAGATCGCCTGCCGGAAGCGCTCCTCGTTGTCGGCGACGACAGTGCGCAGCCGCGCCAGCCGGTCGAGCCGCTCGGCAAGGCCGGGCGCCGGCTCGGCCCGCGACCGCGCGATCATGGCACGGAAGGTTTCCTCAACGGCCCGAAGCGGGGCGCTCGGCGGGGGGCGGTCCAAGGGGCGATCCAAGGCGTGGTCCATGGCATTCTCCCCCTTGAAGTGGCGTTTCCGCCTGGTTTTGTGGCCGCCAAGCTGGCCCCTTGTGGAACTTCTGGCAAGGGCGGGCCAAACAGGCCGCAAATTCGTCCACCGCGCTGTCATAAAGTCGAAAAAAACGTCCCCGCAGCCCTTTCCAAAGGCACCCCGGGTTGGTACATACCGCCCGCACCCAACGGGCTTTGCCCGGGGTTGCCTTCCAAGGAAGCCTTCGGGACGGACGAAGCAAGCCACGCGAACAGCGCCGGCCCTTCATTCACCGTCCCCGGCACTTTCACGAAGGCAAAGCAACGGTTAACGCGGGGTGGAGCAGCCCGGTAGCTCGTCAGGCTCATAACCTGAAGGTCATAGGTTCAAATCCTATCCCCGCAACCAAGTTCGGACCTTACCGGTCCCGATCCGAAAATGGCCCGCATAACGCGGGCCATTTTTGTTTTGGGGCGTCCTCGATCATGCATGTCCTGCTTTGGCTGAGCCTTGGTTCGTTCGGGCCAAAGCGCGTCTCGTCGCCATTGGTGGAGGTCCCGAACGTAAGCGCGATCAGTCCAGAGCATGCCGTCCGGGGAAGGAACCCAGGATGCCGCCGGGCGTCAACACGAGTCACCGGCGCGTCCGGTGCTCACTTGTTGGCTTGCCGTCGTTCGGAAGGAGAGGGCCAATGCAGTTCGAAGATTTCGAGGCCGCCGATGTTCGGGCGGATGAGACACGTATCTTCATCCGTCGCGCCGGTTCGGGGCCGGCCGTTCTCCTGTTGCACGGATTTCCGCAGACGCATCTGATGTGGCGCGACGTTGCGCCGGTGCTCGCGCAGAACTTCACGGTGGTCTGCGCCGATCTTCGCGGATATGGCCAAAGCGATTGTCCTCCCTCCAGTCCGGACCATACGCCATATGCAAAACGAGCGATGGCAAAGGACATGGTGTCCGTCATGACGAAACTCGGCTTCGACCGTTTTTCGGTCGCGGGCCATGATCGCGGTGGCCGTGTCGCCTATCGGCTCGCGCTTGATCACCGCGAACGCGTGCAGCGGCTTGCCGTCCTGGACATCGTTCCGATCGCCGATGCCTGGGAGCGCGCCGACAAGAACCTGACGGTCGGCTATTGGCCGTGGTCGTTGCTTGCGCAGCCTGAACCTCTTCCCGAGCGGCTGTTGTCGGCAGCCCCCGATGCCATCATCGACAATGCGCTGCATGGCTGGGGGTCTTCAGCTGGCAGCTTCAGTCCGGCCGTGCGGGCAGCCTATATCGACGCGTTGAGCGATGAGGCGCATGTTCATGCGATCTGCGAGGAATATCGTGCGGCCGCGACACTCGATCACGCGCACGATCTGGCGGACCGTCGTTTCGGCCGCCGAATTGACTGCCCTGTGCTCGTGCTCTGGAGCGGTCGCGGCCCTCTGAACGCGTGGTATGCGAGCGAGGGCGGCCCGTTGGGGCTCTGGCGGAGCTGGGCCGATGATTTGGACGGAAAGCCGCTTGATGGCGGGCACTTCTTCCCGGAGGAGCTTCCGCAGCAGACAGGGTACGAGCTGAACCGGTTTTTCGGAAGCGGCGGATAGGACCAGCGGCTTGGCCGTGCTGCTTCCTTCGACAGCTCTTGGCGAGCGCGAGGGCTGCCCCTTGGGGCGGGCGGCGATCGGAAGCAAACATTAAGCCCGCGCTAATGCGCAGGCGTAATGCGTTCGTGCGTACTATCCGAAGCTCAGGGTCTGTGCGGACAAACCATCGTCAGATTGAGCAGCGTGGGCGTCTTGCTGTCTGCCTCGTACTCCCACTCCAGCCGAATCTCATGCCGGTCAGCGTCGCGATCGGCCGGCGCATGCGTGATGATGTTGGTCTTCATGGGAATCGGAGGCTCCGAGTTGAAGCACTTCCGGACACAGGCATCGAGCAACGCGCATCGCGTCAGGGGAATCACGTCCGGCTCGTCCTTCGACAGCGGTGTGGTATTCGGTTGGAACGTGAGATCGACGCGAGCGCGGCCCTTCTCCTTCTGCCAGTGCTTCGCGCTTCCCTGCGGCCACTTGCTCTTCGGCGTCAAAACTAGGTGATATTGGCCGTATTCCAATGTCGGGAGGTGGATATTTTCCGAGGCCTTGAGCTTCTTTACGCTCTTCTTCATGTTCTCCAATGGGTAGTAGTTACCATTCATCAGGTCCTTAAATGGCTTACCCGTATATACTCTCATGCCCATGTATTTTGCCCCTCAATGAGTACTTGGCTTCCCCGGGAAATGTGCAGCTCCGCGAAGCTTGACGACCACAACACGAGCCTGGCGGCTCGTCATACGCAGCCTGTTTTTCGCGCAGCTTTCGGCAAGCTACCACCTGGGACTGTGAATCGTCCAGATCAGCAACCGGCTCGAGGATGTTTGCCCAAGATGAGCCGCATGCCCCGTTGCTAACCAGGTTTCCATAAGCGATCTTATTGCTTCGTTCGCAGAGGCCGACCGACGATGCCGCTGCAAGGCCTTGAAAGCACGGGAATGCATTGCGCGGCATGTCAGTCGACGATCGACCCTGGCGACAGCCGGTGTCCCAATTGCGGTGCAGGCGTGCAACGTTCCGATCCCGACAGCGAACGACGGTTTGTCACGATTTTACGGGCCGATGTTATTGATTCCACCGGGCTTGTTGCCGAACTGGATCCGGAGGAGGCGGTCTCGCGCCTGGAGCCGGCCCTGGCGTCCATGAGAGGCGCGGTTCGGCAGTTCGGCGGCATCGTCAGCAAGGAGCTGGGCGATGGGCTTGCCGCGGTGTTCGGCGCCCCGATCGCGGATGACAATCATGCCCCGATGGCCTGCCACGCCGCGATCGAGCTCGTCCGCCGCGTCGCAAGCCTGGGTGACCCCGGACTTCAGGTGCGGGTCGGTCTCCACTCTGGCCATGTCGTGGCCTACATGGTCGCCAGCGAGTTCTCCAAGGTTTACGAGATCGGGGGCGCCGCCCAGCATCTGGCCGCGCGGTTGGAGGCGGCGGCAGAGGCGAATCAGATCTACGTCTCGGAGGCCTGTCAAAAGCTCGCCGAGGGACATGTCCGGTTCGAATCATTGGGCGACAAGTCCCTGCGCGGCTTCAATCAGCCCGTGCCGGTCTACCGGATCGTGGGCGCGAGCGACCTGTCGAGCTGGCGGGTACGGCGGGCGCGTAGCGTTTCTCGCTTCGTCGATCGCACGATTGAGCGGGCTCTGCTGGAGCGCACCTCCGGAAACGCCAGGACAACCCGGCAGAGCGTCCTGCTGCTGGGCGATGCGGGTATCGGAAAATCGCGGCTCGCGCACGAGTTTGCCCAGCAGCTGAGAGCGGATGGCTGGCGGTTGATCGATGCGGAATGTAGCCCGAACCTCCAAGGCGCGCCCTTCAGCACGCTCAAGCGGATCTTGCTCTCGATCCTGGAGGGGACAGCGAGACATCCCGGCAGTCCAAGCGATCCTCGGGACGATCTGCCGGCGATACAACAGTGCGCCCTCGACGCAGTGCTCGACCTACCGATATCGAATCCGTACTGGGACGAGCTGGAGCCTCACGCACGGGGACAAGCGATCGCAGACGCAAGCTGTGCCCTCGTTGGAAGCCTGGCCCATCGCCAGCCAACGGTAGTCTTGCTCGAGGATCTGCACTGGATTGACCGTGCGAGCGATATCGTCGTAGCCGCCGTTGCGTCGCTACAGGCGCCCGGTCTTCTCGTGCTGTTCACCTCCCGGCCGAATGGCATGCCGGTCTGGATCGCGCGCTGTCACGCCGAGATCGTCGCGATGCGGCCCCTCGACGACGATTCGGGGTTGGCCATGCTGGCAGACATGCTTGGCTCCTCGGAGACCAACGCCGATTTGAAGAGCCGGATCATTTCTCATACTGCCAACGTTCCCCTGTTCATCGAGGAGGTCTGCCGCGGGTTGAAGGATAGCGGCACGCTGCGTGGCCAATGGGGCGATCTTGCGCTCGTGCGTCCGATCGACGAACTCGGCATTCCCAGCAGCATCCAGGGCGTGATTGCAGCGCGCCTCGATCGGGTATCGAAGCAAGAACGGTCCATTCTGCAGATCGCCGCCACTTTGGGGCCGAGATCGAACGAAGCCTTGCTTGAAAAGATCGCAGCCCTGTCTCGTGACGTTCTCCAGGGGTGCCTCGCGGCGCTCGATCGCGCTGAGTTGCTTGTCAGGATCGATAGCGAATTGGAGAATTCCCTGGAATTCCGGCATGAGATGGTCCGGCAGGTCACCTATGACTCGATGGTCGAAAAGGTACGCGAAGACATCCATGCGCGCGTTCTTTCGGCCCTGGAGGACAGCGAAGGCAGTGCCGACGATCCCGACAAGCTCTGCTACCACGCCACGCGGGCGAAGGATTGGGACAAGTCGTTCAGCTATGGCAGGGCTTCGGCGAGAAGATGTCTGGCGCGGTCGGCATTTGCCGATGCGGCTGACTATTTCGAGGTAGCCATGAGGTCTTTGGACATGATGCCGGCGAATCCCTTGAGGGAGGCGAGCGCCGTGGATGTTCGTATCGAGGCGCGTGCGGCATTCATTGCGTCTGGCCAGATTGCCGAATGGCTCAACCTCGGCAAGGAGGCTGAGCGTCGCGCCGATGCGATCAACGACATCGGACGGAAGGTGGCGGCCATGACGGTCATGGCGGCTGCACAAAACTTCTACGGCACGCCCATCGAAGCGATCACCCTCGGTGAGCAAGTCGCGCACCTCGCGGAGGAGTGGGGTAATCCTGGATGGCTCAATGCCGCGCACTACGGGCTCGGACAGGTGTATTTTCTTGCCGGGCGCTACCGTGAAGCTGATCGATTTTTCGCCCGGAGCTGCGCTCAGCTGATGGGGCCGGAGCCCAGCGCGCCTTTCGGCTCGACACCGAAATACGCATTGTTGCTCTGCTGCATGATGAGCAGCATTACCCACACCGTCATGGGCGAGCTCGATGCCGCCGAACAACTCCAGCAACAAGCCGCCGCGATCGCGGAGGAGACGGGCCGGCCCTATGACCGCGTCGCCGCCGCCTACAGCGGCGGCTGGCTGAAGCTCGGCCGCGGCGAGCCGGCGGCGGCCGCGGCCATTCTCGAGGATGGTTTTGTCCTGGCGCAGAAGCACGGCATTCGGCTGTTCGTGCCGGTGCTCGCCTGCCATCTCGGCATGGCCTATCTGGAGCAGGGGCGGTTCGACCGGGCGCGCGGCATGCTGACGGAGGCGCGTGAGGAGGCCAAGGCCGTCGGCTATACCTCGGCGGTGCTACGCAGCTCGATCTACCTGGCGCTCGCCACCCACCGGCTCGGCGACGTCCAGACCGCGCAGAACATGCTGCGCGAGGCGCGCAACACCGCGCGGCAACAGGGGTTCTCCGGCCTGGAGGCGGAGGCGCTGTTCGGCGAGGCCGTGGTGACGCCGCCGTCGGATGCGGAGGCCAAGGCGGCGATCCTTGGCGCCCTGCGCGCGACCATCGCGATCGCCGCCGAGAGCGGCGCGCTGCCGCTGCGGCACAAAGCCGAGGCGATGCTCAACGAGATGCAGGCGGCGGGTGACGAGCTCAGCTGACGGTAGCGGCGGCCGGGCTGCCATCGCGGCCGAAATCTGCCCGACGCGTCAAATAAATTCAGCAGGCGTCGCAATGGGTTAGCTACTGTGCATGGGATTGTTTTCGCCCTTTTATCTTGAAGGGCCCTTCATGGCGCGGCGCAGAGGACGGCACGCTGGTGCGGCCCGCTCCGATGACTATGCCCTTGCACGCGCAGCAAGGTCGGCTACCGTCGGCCCTGGCCACACGGCCAGGCGACTTTTGATTTCAATTTTTTAGCATTCGATTTTCCGGCGCCGCGACGGCGCGACGCCCACCGAAACGAGGCGGGGCCATGATCACACGGGACCAGTCAGCGCTGCTCGCGCCGGTCGAGCGCGACCTGCGGCTCGATCTCTTCCGCGGCATCGGTCTGTGGATGATCTTCCTCGACCACATCCCGCACGACGTCGTGGCCTGGCTGACCTTGCGCAATTACGGCTTCAGCGACGCCGCCGAATTCTTCGTCTTCATCTCCGGTTATCTGGTCGGCTGGATCTACGGCCCGATCGTCGCGGGCGGCTGGTTTGCCGCCGCGCTGAAGCGGCTGTGGCGGCGCGCGATCGAGATGTATGTCGCCCACATCATGCTGTTCCTGCTGTTCACGGCGCAGATCGCCCGCACTGCGCGGCGCTTCGACAATCCGATGTACGAGCACGAGTTCAACGTGTTCAATTTCCTGTCGCATCCGGACGAGCTGATCGGGCAGGCGATCCTCCTGAAGTACAAGCCGGTCAATCTCGACGTGCTGCCGCTCTACATCACGCTGGTGTTCGCCTCGCCTTTCATCGTGTGGTGCCTGGTGCGGCGGCCGAACCTGACGCTCGCCGTATCCGTGGTGCTCTACGTGCTGGCGCGCTGGTTAAACTGGAACGTCGCCTCCTATCCGCCCGGCACGCACTGGTACTTCAACCCGTTCTGCTGGCAGCTGATGTTCGTGTTCGCGGCCTGGTGCGGCATCGGCCAGATCGACAAGGTCGCGAGATGGGTGTGGTCGAAGGCGGCGATGGCGCTGGCCGCGACCTGGCTCGCCTTCGCGCTGCTGATCGTGATGACCTGGCACGTCCCCGTGCTCGAAGCCCTGATCCCGAAATGGATGATCAAGGCGATCTACCCGATCGACAAGACCGATCTCGACATGCTGCGCTTCACGCATTTCCTGGCGCTGGCGATCTGGGTGACTCACCTCATCTCGCGCAAGTGGCGGACCCTGCACGGGGCCTGGCTGCGACCCGTGATCCTCTGCGGCCAGCATTCGCTGCCGATCTTCTGCCTCGGCGTCTTCCTGTCGTTCTCGGCGCACTGGATCCTGACGCAATACACCAAGGGGGTCTGGGAGCAGCTCGCGGTCTCCGTCGTCGGCATCGTCATCATGATCGCAGCCGCCTGGCTGCTCGACCGGGCCGGACGGGTGCCGAACCTGTTCGTGAAGGTGACGGAGATCGAGGAGGCCGACACCGTCCTGGAAAGCGCGCCCGCGGACAGGTCTGCCGTGGCGCCCGCGGGTCATTGAGGTTCGCCGGCCTGTATTTTGGCGGAGAGATCCAACGGAGAAGTTCATGTCCAGACTTGTGTTGATGATCGCCGGCGCCCTCCTGCTCCTGATTTGTGGTGCGTCGGCGCAAGCACCGTCGCCGGAGGCGATGAGCGCGGCGCGCAAGCTCGTGGTCACCTTGAAGATCGCGGACCAGTATCGCGCGCTGTTGCCGCAGCTCCTGCTCAAGCTGAGGCCCGTGGTCGCGCAGGACAGGCCGGAGATCGAGCGCGACTATGACGCGGTGACGGCACCCGGCTCCGAGATCTACACCCCGGCCCTCAACTCGATGGTCGATCAGGTCTCAGCCCTCTATGCCCAGAGCTTCAGCATCGACGAGCTGCGTCAGATCGAGGCTTTCTATGTCCAGCCGGCCGGGAAGAAGCTTCTGGAGAAGTCGGATGCGCTGGCGCAGGCAAGCGCGCAGATCGGCCAGGACGTCGGCCAGAAGACGGCCGACGAGTTGAAGCAGCGCCTGATCGAGGCGCTGCGCCAGAAGGGGCACAAGCTTTGAGCTTATACCGACAGGGCTCGCGACCCTATACCTTGTCCGTCCTGCTGGCTCACTTCACAAGAGGGCAGCCGCCGTCCTTCAGGGGCCGGAAGGCCTGGTCGGCAGCGACTTCGGCGAGCAGCTTGTAGTAGTCCCACGGGCCCTTGGACTCCTCGGGCTTCTTCACCTGGAACAGATACATGCTGTGCACCATGCGGCCGTCTTCGCGTAAGCTGCCGTTGTCGGTGAAGGCATCCTTCACCGGCAACTCGCGCATCTTGGCCATGACGGTTTTGGTGTCCCTTGTGCCGGCGGCCTGCACCGCCTTCAGGTAGTGCAGCGTCGCGCTGTAGGTCGCCGCCTGGTTCATCGTCGGCATGCGCTTGACGCGCTCCATGAAACGCTTGCCGAAAGCGCGGGTCTTGTCGTTGAGGTCCCAGTAATAGGCCTCGGTGATGATCAGTCCCTGCGCGAGCTTCAGCCCTAAGCTGTGCACGTCGGAGATGAACATCACGATCGCAGTCAGGTTCTGGCCGCCGGCGACGATGCCGAACTCACCGGCCTGCTTGATTGCGTTGATGGTGTCGCCGCCGCCGTTCGCAAGCCCGATGATCTTGGCCTTGGAGGCTTGGGCCTGGAGCAGGAAGGAGGAGAAGTCCGCGGTGTTTAGCGGATGCTTGACGCTGCCGAGCACCTTGCCGCCCGCGGCCCTCACGACGTCGCCGGTGTCGCGTTCGATCGAATGGCCGAACACATAATCCGCGGTGAGGAAAAACCAGCTGTCGCCGCCGTTCTTGACGATGGCGCTGCCAACCGTGTGCGCGTTGGAATAAGTGTCGTAGGTCCAGTGCGCGGTGTAGGGCGAGCAGGACTTTCCGGTAATGTCGGAGCTCGCCGCATCCGTCACGATCATGATCTTCTCGTACTGCTTCGACAGCTCCATCACCGCGAGCGCGGTGGCGGATGTCGGCAGGTCGATGATCATATCGACGCCTTCGGTCTCCCACCACTTTCGCGCGATGGTCGAGGCGACATCGGGCTTGTTCAGCACATCGGCGCTGACCATGTCGATAGGCTTGCCGAACATCTGCCCGCCGAAATCCTCGATCGCCATTTTGGTGGCCTCGACATTCCCCTGGCCTCCGATGTCGGAATAGACCGAGGAGAAGTCGGAGAGCACGCCGATCTTGAGCGGCGCCTGCTGGGCGAGAGACGGGCTGATCAGAAACGCAGTCAATCCGGCCGCTAGGGCGGCACGCATAATTCGGCACATGGCATTTCCCCAAACTCTATCGTTGGTGCACGAGGCTAGATTTGCCCCCCTGAAGCGTCAACTCTTGCGTAACGGCGCCGCGCTCGCTGGCTGATTTGACGCGGCCGGTTGCCCCGACTACGCTTTTGCAGAGAACAAGAAGCGGGTGAATGCGGTGGCCTGACCTGTGCTCAGGCGGCCCTCACGAAGAGAAAAAATCCAGGGGAACGGAAATGACCGGCGATATCGCAGCCACCATCTCGAAGGCCCGCGAGCATTCCATCGGCGACCTTCTGCGCCGCGCAGCGGGTCGCGATCCTGGCAAGCTCGCGGTGAGCTGCGGCAATGTGAGCTGGACCTTTGCCGAGATGGACGCGATCTGCAATCGGCTCGGCCGCGGCCTGCTTGGCCTCGGCGTGAAAAAGGGTGACCGCTTCGCCGTGCTCTCGCGCAATTCGCACGCCTTTGCGGCGCTCCGGTTCGCATTGGCCCGGATCGGCGCGGTGCTGGTGCCGATCAACTTCATGCTCAATCCGGACGAGATCAATTTCATCCTGAAGAGCTCCGGCGCAAAGCTGCTCGCGGCCGGCCCTGATTTCGTCGAGTCCGCGCGCGCGGCCAGCGCCAGGGATTGCGCGGTCGAGAAGATGATCTGGCTGCCGGGTGAGGATCCTGCCACGGCGCCCGCGGGCCTCACCAGCTTCGACGATCTCCTCAGCCCAGACGGCTCGTACCTCGAGGCGTCGGTCGACAGCCGCGATCTCGCACAGATCGTCTACACCAGCGGCACGGAGTCGCTGCCCAAGGGCGCGATGCTGACCCATGAAGCGGTGATGTGGCAGTATGTCAGCTGCATCATCGACGGCGGCATGACCGTGGACGACAAATTCCTGCACGCGCTTCCGCTCTATCATTGCGCGCAGCTCGATGTGTTCCTGGGGCCGCAAATCTATCTCGGCGCCTCCGGCGTGATCACGGGCAAGCCGACCGCCGACAACATTCTGTCATTGATCCAGACGCACAGGATCACGTCGTTCTTCGCGCCGCCGACGATCTGGATCGCGATGCTGCGCTCGCCCAATTTCGACAACACGGATTTGTCGACCTTGCAGAAGGGTTATTACGGCGCCTCGATCATGCCGGTGGAGGTGTTGCTCGAGCTTCAGCGCCGCCTGCCCAGCGTGAAATTCTGGAATTTCTACGGCCAGACCGAGATCGCGCCGCTCGCGACCGTGCTGGGTCCTGCGGACCAGCTGCGCAAGGCCGGCTCGGCAGGCAAGCCCGTGCTCAATGTCGAGACCCGCGTGGTCAACACTTCGATGCAAGATGTGAAGGTCGGCGAAGTCGGCGAGATCGTGCACCGCTCGCCGCATCTGCTCTCCGGCTATTACAACGATCCCATCAAGACGGCGGCGGCGTTCTCCGGCGGCTGGTTTCACTCCGGCGATCTCGCCACCGTCGATGACGAGGGCCACATCACCGTGGTCGATCGAGTCAAGGACATGATCAAGACCGGTGGCGAGAACGTCGCGAGCCGCGAGGTCGAGGAGATGGTCTACCGCATCCCAGCAGTGTCCGAGGTAGCGGTGGTAGGCCTGCCCGATCCGCGCTGGATCGAGGCAGTGACTGCGATTGTCGTGGTCAAGAGCGGCGAGAAGCTCGACGAGGAATCCGTCATCAAGTATTGCGCCGGCCAGATGGCGCATTTCAAGGTGCCCAAGCGCGTCATCTTCGTCGATGCCCTGCCCAAGAACCCGAGCGGCAAGCTGCTCAAGCGCGAGCTCCGCCAGCGCTTCGTCGGCGGCGAAACGCTCGACAAGGCGATCCAGAAGAATTTTGGGACCTGACGCGGAGCGCCCGACCATGAAAGTCTGGCAAATCGCGCGGGACTGGTCGATCGAGGGAATGGAGCTCGCCGATCTACCCGAGCCCAAGCCCGGTCCGGGGCAGGTCGCGGTGCGCATGCGGGCGGCATCGCTGAATTATCGCGATCTGCTCACGGTGCAGGGCAAGGGTGGCGTCACCAGATTGCCGCTGATCCCGTTCTCCGATGGCGCCGGCGAGGTGATCGCCGCCGGCGACGGCGTTTCCCGCGTAGCAGTCGGGGACCGCGTCTGCCCGATGTTCTTCCAATCGTGGATCGACGGAGCGGTTTCAGCCGCGAGCCGGCGCTACGCGCTCGGTGGCACGCGTCCGGGTGTGTTGCAGGAAGTCATGTTGCTGGACGCGGAGGGTGTCGGCCGCATTCCGTCGCATCTCTCTTTCCAGGAAGCGGCGACGCTGCCTTGCGCCGGGCTAACCGCCTGGCGCGCACTGTTCGAGGAAGCCAAGGTGAAGCCCGGCGACACCGTTCTGGTGCAGGGTACCGGCGGCGTGTCGATCTTCGCATTGCAATTTGCCAAACTTGCAGGCGGGAGCGTGATCGTAACGTCATCGAGTGACGAGAAGCTCGAACGCGCTCGTGCGCTCGGCGCCGATCACACGATCAACTATCGCTCGGTTCCTGAGTGGGGCAAGGCCGCGGCAGAGTGGACCGGCGGCGGCGTCGACCACGTCGTCGAGGTCGGCGGCAAGGATACGTTCTCGCAGTCACTCGAGGCGGCGCGGATCGGCGGTACCATTCTGGTGATTGGCGTGCTCTCCGGCTTCTCGCAGCAGATCGCGATTCCAAGCCTGTTCTCCAAGAATTTGCACGTCATCGGCCTCTCTGTCGGTAGCCGCCGCATGTTCGAAGGCATGACCGCCGCGATCGGGCGAAATGGGATCAAACCGGTGATCGACCGCGTGTTCCACTTCGACGCCGTGCCTGATGCGTTGCGGTTGATGCAGCAAGGCGGTCATTTCGGCAAGATCGTGGTGGAGTTTGGTTGAGCGGAATTCGGCGAGAGCTGCAGCGCGCAACTCGTCCTACATCGTCATTGCGAGCGCAGCGAAGCAATCCAGAATCTTTCCGCAGAGACAGCCTGGATTGCTTCGTCGCTTCCCTCCTCGCAATGACGGCTGAGAAGGCTCGCCTCAATACTTTTTTACAGCCGCGCCGAACGCGAACCACAGTGCCATGGACGCGAGGCCAAAACCGCCGAGCAGCAGGAAGGTCGGGCCGTAGCCGATCCATTGCGCGATCCAGCCGCCCAGCGCGGGGCTGAGGCTCGCGCCGATGCCCTGCACGGTGATCACGGCGCCCTGGCCGAGATTGATGCGGCCGGTACCGTTGAGCGAGCGCGCGACCATGCCCGGGACGGCAACCGTCTGGAGCCCGGTGCCGATGCCGTCGAGCACCTGCATCGGCACGACGCCCCACCATCCCGTGACGAAGAAGGCGAGCACGCCGCGGATGGGCAGGAACATGAAGGAGACGAGGATGATAGGCCAGTAGTTGCGCTTGCTCGCCGCCTTCATGGCGATCAGCGAGGTGATGACCATGACGCCTTGTGCGATCACCACGGTGGTCGCGACGAAGCTCGGGCCGTTGGCCTGGCCTTCGGCGACCGCCGCCAGGCTATAGAGCGGCACGATGGCGGCGTTGCCGAGATGGAATAGCGCGAGCGCCAGTGCCAGCACGAGCAGCGCGCGGTGCTTGAGCAGCATCGTGAGCGCGTCCGGCGCGCTGTCGGGATCGTCCTCCTTGCTGCCGCGCGCGGCGCGATCGTCGATCGCCTTGGCCGGGATCATCATCACGCAAGCGATCGCGATGGCACCGAAGATTGCCGCCAGCACGAACACGGAGACATAGCCGAACCTGTAACCGAGATAGCCCGACAGCGCGGCGCCGACCATGTTGCCGGCGTGGTTGAACGCCTGGTTACGGCCGTTGAGCGCGTTGAAGCCCTTCTGCTTGGCGATGCCGAGCGTGATGCCGGTTACCGCCGGCACGATCGCAGCGCTCGCCAGCGATTGTGCGACCTGCGAGAATGTCACCGCCCAGAAATTCTGCGAGATCAGGATGATCGCGGAGGCGAGCACCACGCAGATGCCGGGAATGACGACCCACATGCGCTTGTTGCGGCTGGCGTCGATGAAGCCGCCGATCGGCGTCGTGATCAGCATGCCCGCGACATTGCCGATCGTCATCGCGGTGCCGATCAATCCGCTCGCCCAGCCGCGCTCCTGGAGGAAGACGCCGACGAAAGGGCCGATGCCCGACTGCATGTCGGCCATGAAGAAGTTGAGAGCGAACAGGGGCCAGATACGAGACGAGGAGGGGGACCGCGATGTCATCGATACCAAAAACGTGGTCTCAGCCGGGATACGGCGGGTGGGACATGATCCTTTCAGCCAATCGATCTGGCGCGGACGAGAGTTTAACGAGCGCTGATCGGGTTGGTTCCAGGTTCGCCCGGTCGGTGGGGCTTGCGGTCACCGCCGGCAATTCCCTATTGACGTTGGATCGTTTCTGTCGGGAGTACGGCATGCCCCTCTGGACCTGCGAAACCTGCGGCGCGCAATTTCCGGATGGCGAAAATCCGCCAACGTCCTGTCCGATTTGCGAGGACGAACGGCAATACGTCGGCTGGAACGGACAGACTTTCCTCACGCGCGAGGCGCTCTCGGAACGTCACCGCATGGTCTGGCGCGACGATCTCGGCCTGACCGGCCTTGCGCTCGAGCCAAGCTTTGCGATCGGTCAGCGCGCGCTGCTGGTGCCGCTCGCGGACGGCTGGCTGATGTGGGACTGTATCCCGCTGGCGACGCCGGAGGCGATCGCGGATGTGCGTTCACTCGGCGGCCTGAAGGCGATCGCGATCTCGCATCCGCATTACTATGGCGCGCTCGCCGATTGGAGCGAGGCGTTTGGCGGGGTGCCGGTCTATTTGCACGCCGATGATCGCCAATGGGTGACGCGTCCGCATGCTTCGATCGTGCACTGGACCGGCGACAGCCATCGCATCTCCGACGATGTGCTGCTGCTGCGCACCGGCGGTCATTTCGCCGGCGCCACCATGCTGCACCAGGCGAGCGGCAGGGGTGCGCTGCTCACCGGCGATATCGCGCAGGTCACGATGGATCGCCGCTTCGTCAGCTTCATGTACTCCTATCCGAACTACACGCCGCTCAATGCCGCCGCGGTGCGGCGGATTGCGGCTGCCGTCGAGCCGCTGGCCTTCGATCGCATCTACGGCGCCTGGTGGGACCGCAACATCGCCGCAGGCGCCAAGGCCGCATTCGCGGCCTCTGTCGCGCGCTATCTGGCCGCCATCGCCTGAGCTGGCGCGACCGGATTTATCTTGCTGATCCATAATAAATGGACTATAAGTACAGTTATTAGACGCGACGATGCGTCTGCGGGACCGGCATGATCGATGCATCGCCGTTTCCGAGGCGCGCTTGCCGCGTGAGCGGGAGTTCGGTCGATGACGGCAGGGCGGGACTACGAGATTTTCGAGGCCGGCGACGTCGCGCTCCGGTCCGGGACCGCCGTCCCTTCGCTCAAGCTCGCCTACAAGACCTACGGCACGCTCAGTCCGGACAAGGACAACGTGGTTCTCTATCCGACCTCGTTCAGCGCGCAGCACGCCGACACCGAGTGGCTGATTGGCCCCGACGGGGTGCTCGACGCAACACGCTACTTCATCGTGATCCCGAATCTGTTCGGTAACGGGCTGTCGTCCTCGCCGTCGAATACCGCCGCGCCGTTCCCGATCCTGACCTATCACGATGCCATCGCGGTCCAGCACCGGCTGCTCACCGAGCGGTTCGGCATCTCGAAGCTTGCCCTGGTCTATGGCTGGTCGATGGGCGGCATGCAGGCCTATCACTGGGCGGCGCTGCATCCCGATATGGTCGAGCGGGCGGCCGTTGTCTGCGGCAGTGCCCGCTGCGCGCCCTATAATTACGTCTTCCTGGAAAGCGTGAAGGCCGCGCTGACCGCCGATCCCGCCTTCCGCGACGGTCGCTTCGTCGAGAAGCCTGTCGCGGGCTATCGCGCCATGGGGCGCGTCTACGCAGGTTGGGCGATGTCGCACGGTTTCTATCGCGACGATATCTGGCGCGAAGCAGGCTTCACCTCGCTGGACGACTATCTCGTCCGCACCTGGGACGCGGCGTTTGCCCGGCGCGATGCTAACGATCTCCTGGCGCAGATCGGCATCTGGCAGAACGGCGATGTCAGCCGCTGCACGACCTTCGATGGCGATTTCGATCGCGCGCTCGGTGCGATCAACGCGCACATGTTGCTGATGCCCGGTGCGACCGACCGCTATTTCGACCTCCGCGACAACGAGGACGAACTCGGCCGGCTGGTCAATGCGCGCTCCGCGGTGCTGCATCCGATCCCGTCGCTGCACGGCCATCGCGCCGGCAACCCCGTCAACAATGCGCGCGATCGGGCCTTCATCAAGGCCGAGATCGCAGAGCTTCTCGGCAAGTAGGGCAGGCATCCGATCATGATCGACGCAACCGTTTCAGAGTCCGGCCATCGGCTGAAGCCGCTGGCGCCGGCGATGCTGCGTGAACTGTCGGTGCCGTCCAACCTCAGGGGTGCCGTGCAGAGCCTCGGCCATTACGGCGTGATCCTGCTGATCGGCGGGCTGATCTGGATGGTCGCCTCACGCCATGGCGTGCTCTGGGCGCTGCCGCTGATGGCGGTGCAAGGCTATCTCGTCGCCTTCCTGTTCATGGCTGTGCACGAGACCGCACACAAGACCGCGTTCAAAAGCCGCGGTCTCAACCTCGTGGTCGGCTATCTCTCAGGCTTCATCATCGGATTGCCCTACGAATATTATTGCCTGTTTCACTGGGACCATCATCGCTACACCCAGGATCCTGACAAGGACCCCGAACTGATCGTCGGCGTGAAGCCCACATCGGACACGCAGCTCGCGATCGCCTATAGCGGCCTGCTTCAGGTCGCCGGACGCTTGCGGTTGATGCTCGACCATGCCGTCACCGGCAAGGTCGTCGTGCCCTGGATCCCCGAGAACAGACGCACCATCATCGTCACCGAGGCGCGCGCTTACGTCGCACTTTATGCGCTGCTGCTCGTGCTCTCGCTGTGGTTCTCGTCGGCGCTGCTGCTCTGGGTCTGGATCGTGCCGCTGATCATTGGGCAGTTCTTCCTGCGGCCCTATCTCTACGCCGAGCACACCGGCTGCGAGCGCACCCGCAGCGCATTCCAGAACACCCGCACCACCTACACCGGCGCAATCGTCAAATGGGTTGCGTGGAATATGCCTTACCATGTCGAGCACCACGCTTATCCCACGATCCCGTTCCACGCGCTGCCGAAGCTGAACGGGATCGTCGACGGCGAGATCGTCCACCGCGGCCGCGGCTACATCAGGACGACGCGCGAGACCTGGGCCTGGTTTCGCCGACATAGACAGGCCGGCTAGCCGACGAAATTTGACGTGCAAAGCCCCGATCGCGGTGCGATCGGGGCTTTGTCGTGAATGCGAGATATCAGTAGACCCCGTACGCGCAGACGTTCACGACGCGGACGCGCAGGCCGTGGCGGGTCTGGACGACGCGCTCCTGATAGCAATTGTTGACGCCGCTGTTGACGTAGACCCCGCCAAAGCCCCAGCCGGGACCCCAGTGATGGTGGAAGCCGTGGGCCGACGCGGCGGTGGGGGCGAGAGCGGCAACGCCGAGCGAGCCGGCGGCGATCAGACCAAGTGCAAGCTTACGAAACATCTTCATTCTCCAGTGTGGCGCAGGGGCCGTTGTTGTGTCCCTGCATCTCGGTCGAGCCGAAACGCGGATGCGTTCATGCAGGCAGGGGAGAATCGTGTTTCAGGAGTGTTTCGTCGGTCGCGGCGCGTTGCGCCGCCGTCCTGTTTTCCGCGCCGCGTGATAGCGCACGGCCATCGCTTCTGTCAGCTCGGCCATCTTCTCGCGCAGATCGGCCGGCTCCAGTACTTCGGCCTCGGGCCCGAGCCGCAACAATTCGGCGGCGGCATGCCATGACGTCTTGCCGGTCGGCACTCTGGCAATGCGCCAGCCGTCTGCATCCGCGGTCTCTTCGAGCTGCGTACGCGCCCTGACGTAAGGCTGGCTCAGCGCGTCGAGCAGTTTCACGCCGAAGGACGACAGCCGAACGATCGCGACATTGGGATGCATCTCGGCCTCGAGACGCAGCGTTGCGTCCCGCCAATAGGCGGCGAGATCGAAACCGGCGGGCCGCTCACAGCGATCTTCGAGCGCCGTGCAGTCGAGCACGCGCGCGACGCGATACGTCCGCACGCTGCCGTCGACCAGACCTGCCAGATACCAGCTGCCAGCTTTCAGCACGAGACCGAGCGGCGCGACGCGGCGCTGCTTCTCGGCGCGCCAGCTCTGGTAGCGGATCTTGATCAGTGTGCCGCGCAGGGTCGCGGCAGCGATGGTGCGCAGATGCTTGGGTTCTTCCGCCTCGCCGAACCAGCCCGGCGCGTCGAGGTGAAAACGGTCCTGCATCCGTCCGGCGTCTTCGCGCAAATTGGCGGGCAGCGCGGCCATCAGCTTGTTCTGTGCGGCGATCATCGCCGCATCCAGCCCGAACGCTGCCGCCGGGCCCGGCAATCCCGCCAGGAACAGCGCTTCCGCTTCGCTTTGCGACAGACCGTTCAGCCGCACGCGATAGCCATCGAGCAGGCGATAGCCGCCCTCCGCGCCGCGGTCGGCATAGACAGGGACGCCGGACGCCGCGAGCGCGTCGATGTCGCGGTAGATCGTGCGCACCGAGACTTCGCAGGCCTCCGCGAGCTCAGGCGCGGTGACCTGCCCCTTGGCCTGCAGGGTGGTGAGGATCGACAGCATCCGGCTCGCGCGCATGGTCCCTTAAACCATACCTGACACAGGATGTCAGGTATGTTCCGCTACAATGCCATTTGCCAGCCGGCCAGATGGAGACCGCCATGACCGATCCGAACCGCATCACGCTGTATTATTCGCCGCAAAGCCGCGCCACCGGCACGCGGGTGCTGCTTGAGGAACTGGGGGCGCCCTATGATCTTCATGTCCTCAACATGAAGGCCGGCGAGCAGCGCCAGCCGGCCTATCTCGCCGTCAACCCGCTCGGCAAGGTGCCGGCGATCCACCACAGCGGGCAGCTTGTGACCGAGCAGGTCGCGATCACCATCTACCTCGCCGATTTGTTTCCGCAGGCAGGGCTGACGCCCGCGCTGAACGATCCGCTGCGCGGCCCCTATCTGCGCTGGATCGCCTATTACGGCGCCTCGTTCGAGCCGGCCCTGATCGACAAGTTCATGCAGCGCGAGCCGGCACCGATCACGCAATCGCCTTATGCCGACTATGACACCATGCTCGGCGCGCTCGAGGCGCAGCTGTCGAAGGGACCGTATTTGCTCGGCGAGCGTATGACGGCCGCGGATGTGCTGTGGGGCATCGCGTTCAGCTGGACCATGATGTTCGGCATTGTGCCGAAAAAGGACGTGTTCGTCCGCTATGCCGGACGGATGACCTCGCGGCCGGCGTTCCAGCGCGTCAACGCGGCCGATGCCGAGATGGCGGCGCAGCATGCTGCGGCGCTTCAGGGCTGAGTGATCCAAGGTTGAAGATGACGAAGCCGATGCACACGACCAACTGCTTCAACACCTTCATCCAGGTTGCTGAAGATTGTCCTGCGCGCACAGGCGAAGAACCGCCGCTGCGCGCGGGAAAGCCGACGGTGGCGTGCCTGCAATACGGGATGATCGCGAAGGCGCCTTACAAATACACGTCCGACGACGTGATCTTCGCGACGTCTGCGCCAGGACGCGAACTCGCCGTGAAGGCGATGGAAACAGAGAAGCGGGCGGCCCGTGAAGCGTTCTTCTCCCGAGGGCAGGCGTGCATGAGGGCGTCGAGCCTGGGCAAGCGCTTCGGCTGGGGCGTTCATGCCGATAGCAAGGGCCGGATCGCGCTCTATCCCATCGAGAGCAAACGCTACCAAGCGCTTGCCCGCGATCCGAAGCTCACGCAGGTGCGGGCGATGCGGTCGAAGCGGGCGTGATCAGAAAATTGGCGGCCGCTTCTCCGCGAAGGCCTTGATGCCTTCCTTGATCTCGTCGCCGCGCATGCTGTCACGGTGGCGCTGGTCGGCGCCTTGCTCGTCGAGTTCGCCGCGGGCGAATTCGTTGATCGCGCGCTTCATGCCGCGCATCGCCTGCGGCGCGTTGCCGGCGAGGATGCTGGCGAGCCTATCGACCTCCTCGTCCAGAAACTCGACCGCCACCATATCGGTGAGATAGCCGATCCGCAGCATCTCCGGCGCGCTGATCTTTTGCGCGGTCAGGAACAGCTTCTTCGCATTGTCGACGCCGAGCCGTGTCACGTAACGCTTGATGCCGCTGCTGTAGTAATGCAGCCCGAGGCGTGCCGCGGGCATGAACATCTCGGCGGTATCCACGCCGATGCGGAAGTCGCAGGCGAGCGCGAGATCGGTCGCGCCGCCATAGACGCCGCCGTTGAGCCGGCAGATCGTGGGGACGCCGAGATCCTCCAGCCGGTTGACGACTACCTCAAAGGCGGAGCCCGCGCTCTGCTGCTCGTTCGCATTGACCGCGCGCTCGGCAACCGAGTTGAGATCATAGCCCGCGGAGAAGGCGCGCCCGGTGCCGGTCAACACCAGCACGCGGATAGCAGGATCGGCCTCGACCCGATCGAACAGTTTGACCAGCTCGCCGAGATCCTCGGCCTGGAGCCGGTTGAGGTGTTTGGGACGATTGAGGCGGATGGTGGCGCGTGCACCAACGAGTTCGAGCAGCGGGCCAGTGGCTGCGTCGGTGATGTCCGACATTCTTGTCTCCATTTATTTGCTTGTCGCCATTTATTTGTTTTCGAGCGTGCGCCGCTTCGCCTCGGCATCGATGGTCTCGGCGAGATCGGGATGCCGCGCCATCAGCACGCGGAAGTCGACGAGGTCGAGCACGAGCAGCCGCGACACCTTGGTGGTCGAGACATTGGCGCCGCGCAAATTGTTGCCGAGCAAGGCCATCTCGCCGAAGAACGCGCCATCGCCGAGCTGCACCTTCTTGCCGGGCAGGTCGACCTCGACCTCGCCCGCGGCGATGAAATACATGCAATCGCCCTGTGCACCCTTGCGGATGATCATGGTGCGCGCCGGCAGCTCCATGGTTCGCAGCATGTGGGTGACGTCGGCGATGGCCGCCGGTCCGAGCGCCGCGAAGAACGGCACTTTGCTGACGGATTCCCAGGTCTTGAGGAAATTGTCGCGCCGGGTCTCCGCGGCAAAGCCGGTCGCCAAAATACCGGTCCAGAGGCCGAACACACCGAGGCCGGAGATCATCACCAGCGCGGCCACCATGCGGCCCAGCGGCGTCACCGGCACGACGTCGCCATAACCCGTCGTCGTCAGGGTTGCGACGGCCCACCACAGCGCGGCGGGGACGCTGCCGAACGTCTGCGGCTGCACGTCCCGCTCCAGGAAATATTCGGCGACCGAGGCCAGGAAGACCACCATCAGGAAGATCACGAGCACGCTGAGCAGCGGCCCCGATTCGAGCACCAGCACGCGGCGGAGCTGCCGCAGGCCGGGAATGCCCGGTACCACCTTCAGCACCCAGAGCACGCTGAGCAGCCACGCCGTCCTGGGCTCGATTCCGAGAATCAGCGCGGCCGGCACGGCCAACGCACCGACCGCGTCGACCAGCCCGGCGGAGGAGGACATGTAGAGTGCGAGGCGCCCCTGTCGCGCCATATGGCGCAGCCGGACCACCCATTCGAACACGAAGTAGACGAGGCAGGTCCAAAGCAGGGCATCGACCCAGCGATGTGCCGCCTCATAGGCCGGGTTGACCGTCAGCAGCACCATGCCGAGCACGCCGACGCCGACGGCCACATAGGCCGCCCTGGTCATGTTGCGGCCGGCCGTGGCGGCCGCGAACTGGGCCAGAGCGGAGATCAGCGGCTTGGACATGCGGGAAGGCGGCTCGGTTTTGTCTTTGCGGTCCCCGGCTGGAACCTCGGTGCCAAAGTGCCTGCCCGGGTCGAGGCCGTCAACGACGGGCGCGGCCGCGGGCCACGTGCCGCTACTTGAAATGCGGCGGTTCGTCGTAGCCGCGACGGCTGCTGAAGAACAGCAGCACCATCAAGCCGATGCCGACAAGAACGGAAAACCCGGCCCCCAGCGCCAACGCCACATAGCCTTCCGTCGGAATCGGTTCGCCCTCGACCGCCATCGCGGAGTAAGCGAAATAGCCAACCGCGGCCAACATTCCCAGCAGGAAGATGATGAGGAGTGCACGCATGGCGCGGTCTCCGGTTGATCCGAGAACAAACGGTTGTGGACAGGGACGGTTCCCGGACGAGGTCCCCCGGTCCTTCGCGGACGTGCCGGCAAGGCGTCACCGCAGATCCTCAAATCGATAGGTCAGGCACTCTGAGCTGTCTTCACCACCACGACATTGCTCTCGTCGTGATGGGGAGGGGCCGCATCCTGAGCGGCCTTCTCGCCCTCGCCCGCATGGCGCTTGAGGTAGTCGCGGCGCATGCCGATCTCGTCGCGGACGAATTCGTAGCCGAGCTTGAAGGTATCGAGCCCGTCGGTACTGATCGTGCCGTCTCGCAAGCCGATGACCGCGCCGCGCAAGATGCCTTCCAGCTCGTCCTGGAGACATTCGAGCTGGTCGAGCGAATGCGCGTGTTCAATCCGCTCGCCGATGTCGAGGATGGCGGTGGAAAGCTCGCTGGCCTTCTCCGGCGCGATCCGGGTGATCTTGGCGTAGATCGCGGCGAAGATCGAGCCGATGACGCTGAGCGCGGCAGCGGCCAGATACATCAGGTCGCTGTACTTATCCATGAACGACTTGGTGTCGTCGTTGATGTAGTCGGCCGCCCCTTGATGCGCCATCACGAAGGCGTCCTTCTCGACGGAGGCGGGTTCGATTCTGCTGGCAAAGCCACTGTCGAGCCCGAGCGCGGACTTGTTCTCGTAGACGCTGCGCGCGAGCTCCCCGGCCGCCGTCGGCGACATCCGGGATTGGGCGACCAGCAACCATTCGAGCCCGATCGTGTCGAGATCGTCGTCGGGAATTTCCGGTGATGCAGACAGCGTGCCCGCCGTCAGCGTCTCGCTGGAAATGCCGGGGATCCTGCGCGCCAGCGCTTTTGCCTCGTCGATGGCGTTCAGCGTGAAGCCGCCGCGCCGGGCGACCTGCTCATACGCCTTGTCCCGGACCGCCCTCGAGGCGTGGACGATGGCGACGACCGCGCCAAAGCCGCTTGCCGGCGCGAACAGCTTGTCGAGCGTTGCGCCCGGCGGCGCCATCTGGATCCTCGCCGCGTCCGCGCCGTCGGGAATGTCGAGGATGCCGCGGACAAAGGCGAGCGATGATTCGTTGTCGGCGAGGACGGCGACCTTCTTCTTCTTCAGCTCGGCGAGCGACCTGATCTTCTTGTTTCCGGGCCCGAGCAGCAGCACGAGATCGTGCTCGAGGATCGCGAGTGTGCGTGCCCGCAGCGGCACCTTGGCGTCGGTGCGCAGCACCGCGAGGTCAGCCTGCTTGCGATCGAACTGGGCGATCGCCTTGGCGTTGTCGGCGTTGTTGACGATCTTGATCCGGAAGCGCGAGGCGTTGTTCTTCAGGACGGCGGCGAGCTTGGCTGCGAACAGCGCCTCGTCGCTGTTAGGGGCGCCGACGGCAAAGGTCAGCGTCTCCGAACTGTGCACCAGCATGCGGCCGCCCCAGACGGTGGCAAGCGACAACAGCAGGGTCAGCACGACGTAGAGGAAGACCTGCTGCTGATTGGTCTTGATCACCTTGGGTCGCCGGGGCGGTGGCTCGATCGGCGATGAGGTCGGGCCCTCAGTACTCATGGCAGCACTCTGGCCTTATGCTTCCGGTGGCGGGCGGCATCGCGGATGCGATCGCTGCGGTCGCCCTGTAATTCGTAAACGTCTGAAAAAAGAACGATATTCTCTGCCGGCAATGATAGCGCGCAGGCCGCGGAATGCAAATTCCGAGCCGAAGGTAACCTTACTCAACCCGGCCGCGGCGATTGGTCATCCTATCACCAGTTAGCCACAGTTGGCGATTTTCCGGTTCCCCCCGGCTGCATTCCGCCGCGGGAGGTGTCATAAATCGCAGGTCCCGGCGATTTGACCGGCCCAGGAAGAGATTGCGCTGAACGCTCCAATTCTTCCTGTCACGTCAACGAGGGCGCCTTGTCGTTTCCACCCCTGTCATCGGCGGTTCCGGTCGAAGCCCTCATTGGTTGGATGTTGCTGCTGACGTTCAAGCACATCATCGCTGATTTCGTCCTCCAGACCGCCTGGATGGCGCATGGCAAGGACCAGAAGCACGGCTGGGCCCTGCCGCTCCTGGTGCACTGCCTGGTTCACCTTGCGGTTGCGCTGCCGCTCATCCTGATCGTGGCGCCGAAATTCTGGTTTGTGGCGCTGATCGACTTCGTGATCCACATCACGATCGACCGCGCCAAGGGCCTCGTCTCGGCCAATTTCGGTGTCGATCTTGCGCATCCCTGGTTCTGGACCCTGATCGGTGTCGACCAAGCCCTGCACCATCTGACCGGCTTCGGCCTCTCCATCTTCATGGCGGCGAACTGAGCGCTGGCGGCCGTCTGGAGTGGCTGGCGGGCCTGCGTGGTTCGAGACGGCGCTTCGCGCCTCCTCGTCACGAGGGCTGAGAATCTTTCAGCAGAAGCAGACCTCATCCTGAGGGCCCGCCGAAGGCGGGTGTCTCGAAGGATGGCCACAGAGAAAACCCTTTCCAGCCCATTGATTCGCGGCCCACGCGCAAGGACCCCGGGTGACTACCGGGCAGCGTGGTTAACCTTTCATTAGAGAATTGCACTGCATCTTCCCAGACGAGGGAGAACTGCAATGTTTTCAAGCCGCGATACCTTTGAAGGCGATTCGTGCCCGGTCCGCGACGAACTCCTTGGCGAGATGTACCGCGCCAGCGAGAGTGGCCTGCCGAGGCTGGTTGAAAGTGTTTCCCCTGACGCGCGCGCCAGGCTAGCGCTGTTCTGCTATCGCCGAAGCCATCTGCATTCGCTGGCGGTCGCGATCGCAGGCAGCTGCAACGAGCGCGACCTGATCGAGAACGGCGGCCGTGTCGGTTCGACGCTCTACGCGCTTGCGCGCGAAGGCGCGGCGAAATCCTCGCCGTCGCTGTCCGGTGGGCGCAAGCCGATCACGCTGTCGACCAAGCCGCTCTCGGTGCTCGCGCCGCTGGACGACGAGATCGACGACGAGATCAGCGAAGCCGTCCCGGCCTAAACGCTCGCGATCATTGGCAGCCCGAATTTCCGTCGCGCCATCGCGCATTCGGCGTCGCCCGGCATGCACGTGCGGCACACGTCCGGCCGCACTGCGTAGATGCCGCACGCGGTCGCTTGTCCGATCTCTCCCTGCAACGCCGAACAGCGATCGCCTTCGCAGCGCATGCCGGATTGACGGTCGTTGACGAGCGCTTCGGGAATCGCGGCGAGCTCCTCGTCGCTCTCGATCGAGAAGCGCGGCCAGTTCGCCGAATAGCCGCAGCAGGCGCCGCAACTCTGGCAGCAGCTCGACAGGTCGCTGGGGGCGTTCTCGTCCATCGTCACGTGTCCTTCACGTATCCTTGGGCGGGCCCCAGACCAGGCTCTGCCGCCATTTTGCGCGCAGCACGTCGCGCCTTTCAGGATATCTCTCATCGGGATAGGTCGCGTCGACCACGCGGTCGGTGCGGAAGCTGCGGAAGTCTCCGCGCAGCTCGCACCAGGCCGCGAGCAGGCGCACGGCTTCGAGATAGCCGATCGAAATCGGCCAGATCATGCGCTCGCTGGCGCGGCCCTGCTCGTCGCGATAGCGCAGCATGATCTTCTTGCCTTCGTGGATCTGGGTGCGTGTGCGCGCCATGTCCAGGCGGTCGGGCTCCCTGTTCCAGCTCGGCCGGGCCCGGCTTGCCGGCTCCAGCACGAAGGGACGCAGGCGCTCCGGGACAGTGTCGGCGATCTTGGCCATCAGATCTTCAGCCGCGCGCGCCAGCGCGGGATCGGCATGGCCGGCGACCCATTGCGCGCCCAGCACCGCCGCCTCGATCTCGTCGGGTGTCAGCATCAAAGGCGGCAGGTCAAAACCCTTTTCCAGGATGTAGCCCATGCCGGCTTCACCGCGGATGGGCACGCGCTGGCCGATCAGCGTGGCGATGTCGCGATAGATCGTGCGCTTCGAGGTCTCGAGCTCGGCCGCGATGGCGTCCGCCGTCAGCGGCTTACGCGTGCGCCTCAGCACCTGGATGATTTGAAACAGCCGGTCGGCGCGTCTCATGACGGGTCTCTTGTCGGTGGTTTTTCAGATGGTGGCGCGCGGCTGCTGACAGGATGTTGGCAGCAGGGGAGTTCTATACCGGGTCAACACGTCGACTGAAGAGGATTTGTCCATGATCATTCCAACTCATTTCGGCCCGGCCGCTGCGCTGTGGCGGACCCAGCCTCTACAGGTCCAGCCTTTGCAAGTCCTGCGTTTGCAACTCCGGGCTTGGTACGTATGGGCGTTCGGCCGCCTCCTCGTATTCCTTGATCTCATGGTCGTCGACCTCCGCCTTGCGCTCGCGACCATGGTGGCTCGCTTCCTGGTCCAGGCCGCGGACGCGCTGGTCCGTCATGTCATCGGCCGCGCCTGGCGAGGGGCCCGTTTCGCAGAAGATATCACGGCTGCTGCCACCATGGTGGCAGCAGCCCGCGGTTAAGTTCCCTCAACTCTTTCGGTGGTTTCAGGAGAGCCTTCATGATCACGCTTTACGGCTTTGGCACCGGCTTCGGCCTGCCGGAAATCAGCCCCTTCGTCACCAAGACGGAGGTGCAGCTCAAGATGGCGGGATTGCCTTACCGCAAGGAGCGGGCGATGCCGCCCGCCTCTCCCAAGGGGCAGCTGCCTTTCATCGACGATGGCGGCGAGGCGGTGGCCGATTCCACCTTCATCCGCGCCCATATCGAGCGCCGCTACGGCTTCGATTTCGACGCCGGGCTGTCTCTTGCCGAGCGCGCACAGGCTTGGGCGTTCGAGCGCATGATCGAGCATCACGTTTATTTTGCGCTGGTCGGGGCGCGCTGGGTCGACCCCGTCAACTTCGCCAAGGGGCCTGCGCATTTCTTCGACGGCGCGCCGGAGCACAACCGCGAGAAGTTGCGCGAGGACGCGCAATTCCGTGTCGCCGAGAACTATTTGCTCTCCGGGCTCGGACGGCACGCGCCCGATGACGACGTCGATCTCGCCGTGCGCTCGCTGTTTGCGCTCTCGGTGCAACTCGGTGACAAGTCCTATCTGATGGGCAACAAACCCTGCGGCGTCGATGCCACCGCCTTCGGTGCACTCGCCGGGATCCTGACGCCGTTCTTCGAATCCGCCCTGCGCCGTCGCGCCGAAGGATTTTTGAACCTCACCGCTTATGTCGACCGGATGATGGACACTTACTATCCGGAGTTCGCCTGGACCCCGCTGCGGCAGGCAGCTTGACGACAGCGCGTCCGCAGAGCGTGGCGGGTGAGGGCTATCTCCTCTGGGGGCTTTGCCGGTAGACGTCAGACAATCCCTCTGCGGAGGCACCCTCTCCCCGGCCCTCTCCCGCAAGCGGGAGAGGAGGCGCAGCGACACCGGAGGTGCGGCTCGCTCATACAGCCAAAACAAAAGAGCCGGCCCGTCGGGCCGGCTCTGTCGTCTCTAATTTTCGCCGCGTCTACTTCACCAGCGAGTACTTGCCGTTCTTCACCGTGAGCAGGATGCGCGAGCGCTCGTCGAGGCCGTAGCGGTCCTTCTCGGTGAAATTGTAGACACCCTGGCTCGCCGCAAGCTCCTTCTCCGACAGCAGCGCCTGGCGGATCGCTTCGCGGAATTCCGGCGTGCCGGGCTTCGCCGTCTTGAGTGCCGCCGGGATGATGCGCTTGAGAATCTCGAAGGCGTCGTAGGAATGACCGGCGAACTGGCTGCGGCTGTTCGGGCCGTACTTGGCTTCATAGGCCGAGTTGAGCGCGAGGCCCGGCTTCTTGGTGGCAGCTTCGTCCGGCTGGTCCTCGGGATCCATGACGGGGCCAGAGGCCATCAGCACGCCTTCCGCCGCTTTGCCGGCGATGCGGATGAAGTCCATGCTGGCGGCGCCATGGGTCTGGTAGATCAGGCCCTGATAGCCACGCTCGCGCAGCTCAGTCTGCGGCAGCGCGGCCGCGGTGCCGGAAGCGCCGACCAGAATGGCATCGGGATTCGCTGCCACGAGCTTCAGCACCTGTCCGGTCACCGACGTGTCGGGGCGAGCGAAGCGCTCCTCGTCGGCGATGGTTATGCCCATCGGCACGGCCTGCGCCTTCAAATCGTTGAACCAGAGGTCGCCATAGGAGTCGGAATAGCCGATGTAGCCGACGGTCTTCACGCCCTTGGCCTTCATGTGGTCGTACAGCACCTTGCCCACGATCGGGATCGGCTGCGGCATCGCCACCGACCACTTCATGCGCTCCGGCGTGATCGGGAAGGGCGCCAGGCCGAAATGCGGAATGCCGGCTTCGTTGGCGACGTTGGACACGGCGATGGTCGGCGGCGTCAGCGCCGAGCCCATGATGATGTCGGCCTTGGATTCGGTCACGAAGCGGCGTGCGTTGGTGGTCGCGGTGGTGGGATCGCCACCGTCGTCGAGCACGATCACCTTCAGCGGCACGCCGCCGATCTCCTTCGGCACGAACTCCAGCGCATTGCGCTCGGGAATGCCCAGCGCTGCGCCCGGGCCGGTCGTGGTGGTGGTGATGCCGATGGTGACCTCGGCGGTCTGAGCCAGCGCGGGCACGGCCGGCAGCGCAAGCGCGGCCGCGGTGACGGCGGCGGTCAGGTAAAAGCGTTTCATCTATTCCTCCCTTTATGTGTTTCTTTGAAAGCAGAAATCGGGGGGTAATTCAGCCCCCTCTTTTGGTGATGTGGCGATTTAGCTCCGGGTCTCGCTCCCCGTGAATTTGGCTACCATTTCCGCAGGAAACGGTGCCGATTTCAGTTTGTCGGGGTTAACGGGGTCGCGCCCGACCAGGACACGGGTCTCGAAACCCTCGATCGCAAGCGCCTCGCCCTTGAAGACGCTGTGCTTTACCTCGAAACTCGAGCGCTTGATGCTCTCGACCTTCGTTTCGATGGTGATCCAGTCGCCATAAGTCGAGGGGATGTAGAACTTGGCGCGCGTATCGACCATGGGAATGCCGACCAGGCCGTATTTCTTGACCAGGTCCTGCTTGGAGAAGCCGGCGACTTCGAACAGGGTCGACGTCGAATCGTCGAACATCGCGAAATAGCGCGGGTAATAGACGATGTTGGCGGGGTCGCAGTCACCCCACTGGATCTGGACGTCGCGCCGGTTCACGAACATATGCCGCGCCCTATTTCGGCGCCATGCGCAGCGAGCCGTCGAGGCGTACCACTTCGCCGTTGAGGTAGGAATTCTCGACCATGTGCAGGGCGAGCGCCGCGAACTCGTCGGCGTGGCCGAGCCGGCGCGGGAACGGGATTGCGGCGGCGAGTGAGTCCTGGGCTTCCTGCGGCAGGTTGGCGAGCAGCGGCGTGAGGAACAGGCCGGGCGCAATCGTCAGCACGCGGACGCCGAACTGCGCCAGCTCGCGCGCGATCGGCAGCGTCATGCCGACGATGCCGCCCTTCGAGGCCGAATAGGCCGATTGCCCGATCTGGCCGTCATAAGCGGCAACGGACGCCGTGTTGATGATGACGCCGCGCTCGCCGGTGGCCTGCGGCTCGAGCTTGGACATCTCGTTTGCGGCGAGACGCAGCATGTTGAAGGTGCCGATCAGGTTGACCTTGATCACCTTGTCGAAATCGGCGAGCGCCATCGGGCCGTCGCGGCCGACGACGCGCTTGGCAACGCCGATGCCAGCGCAATTGACCAGCACGCGCGCGGGTCCATGGGCTTTGGTCGCCTGCGCGATCGCAGCTTCCGCGGACGCGGCATCGGAGACGTCGCAAGCCACAGCCACGCCCTTGATCTCGGCGGCGACAGTCTCGGCGAGCTTGGCATTGAGATCAAACACCGCGACCTTGGCGCCCTGGCCAGCCAGCTTTCGCGCGGTCGCCGCACCAAGTCCCGACGCGCCGCCGGTGACGATGACAGCCTGATCCTTCAACAACATGGCGTTCTCCCTGGTGCGATATTTCTTAGCCGACCGATATCACACGGTCCGATGGATTGGCAGCGTAGAGCTCCTCGATCAGCAGGCTGCGATGCTCGAGCACCGCGCGCTGGTTGATCGAGCCCTTGTCGGTGACTTCGCCCTTGTCGATCGAGAGCGGCGTGTCCATGAGGATCGCGCGCGTGATCCGCGTCGAGGATCCCGTGGCCGCGCCGAGAAAGCGGGTCAGCCGTTCGCGAAATGCCTCGCGCACCAAGCGGTCGCGGGTCGCGACGACGAGATCGTCGGTCGGCAGCGTCGGGTTGATCAGCCGGCAGCCGTCGAGATCGAGCACGACGAGCGCGGAGACCTCGTCACGGTTGATGCCGGCGATAACGACGTCGCGCACCAGCGGTGCGCAGGCCGCAACGAAGCGCGCGCGCAACGGGCCGACACTGACCCAGGTGCCGCTGCCGAGCTTGAAATCCTCGCCGATGCGGCCGTCGAAATCGAAGCCGGCATTGAGATCATCGGGATCGACGGGCTTGAGTGCATCGCCGAGCTTGTAGAAGCCTTCTTCGTCGAACGAACTTGCGGTGATGTCGGGCTGGCGCCAGTAGCCGGGCATCACGTTCGGCCCCTTGCAACGAACTTCCATCTTGCCGTTGTTCGGCACCAGCTTGGCGTCGTTGCCGGATACGGGAAGCCCGACATGGCCGGAGCGGCTGGTGCGCGGGTTGACCGACATGAAGAACGGCGCGGTCTCGGTTGCACCGAGGCCGGTCAGCATCGGCACGCGGTAGCCTTTTTCCTTCACCGCGAGCTCGTCGAGGCTGTTCCAGACGAACGGCGACAGGGCCGCGCCCGAGAAGAACATTGCGTGCAGCCGGTCGAAGAATTTTGCGCGCAGGCCCTGGTCGTCGCGCAGATAAGGCAGCAGCGACTCGTAGCCCTTGGGGACGTTGAAATAGACCGTCGGCGATATCTCCTGGAGATTGCGCACGGTCTCCTCGATGCCTCCAGGCACCGGCTTGCCGGCGTCGAGATACATCGAGCCGCCATTGTAGAGCGTCAACCCGATATTGTGGTTGCCGCCAAAAGTGTGATTCCAGGGCAGCCAGTCGATGATGACGGGCGGCTCGTCCTTGAGGAAGGCGAGCGTCTCGCGCAGCATCACCTGGTTGGCGCAGATCATGCGCTGGGTGTTGACGACTGCCTTGGGGTTGCCGGTCGAGCCCGACGTCAGCAGGAATTTCGCGATGGTGTCGGGGCCGATCCTGCCGTGGACCTCGTCCAGATCGCCGCGGATCGGCGTTGCCATGAGGTCGGCGAGCAAGGTGACGTCGCGGCCCGGCACATGGCCGTAGGACGCGGCGATCTCGGTGCCGAGCGAGACGTTGGCTGCGAGGGCGCCGGCGAACTTGTCGGCGTCCTCGGCGAAGACGAGGCCGGGCGTCAGCAGCTTCATCAAGTAGGAGAGCTTGCCGTAATCCTTCGACACCAGCGAATAGGCCGGCGACACCGGGCAGAACGGAATGCCGGCATAGAACGCTCCGAACGCCAGCAATGCATGGTCGATCGAATTGCCGGAGAGGATGACGACCGGCCGCTCCGCCGACAACCCGCGCGCAATGAGTCCTGAGGCAATGTGCCGGCTCGCGGCGAGCAACTCGGCGTAGCTGATCTTGCGCCAGCCGCGGCCGCCTTCGCGCTCGGCCATGAACACGCGATCGGGGGTCGCGCTCGCCCAGTGATGCAGGCGGTCGGTGATGCGGGCCGGATAGTCTCCGAGCGGCTGTTTGGGCCGCAGGTAAATCGTGCCGTCGTCGCGCCGCTCGATATTCACGACCGGATCGCCGAACGAAATGGGCCGCAGCGGGGAAGTGCTCGCGCCGCGCTCCATGCTGGAAGAGGACGACGGCTGCGCGCTCATGATTTCGGCTTCACCTTTGCGGTCTTGTGTTCGAGGAACTCGCGGATCCTGCGCTTGGCTTCCTTGTCGCTCTGCGCCACCGTCGCCATCAGCGATTCCATCAACAGGCCGGTCTGCGGATTGGCCTCCGCGATCATCGGGAGTGCCTGGAGCACGGCGAAGTTGGTCAGCGGCGCGTTGGAGGCGACCTTGGTCGCAAGCTCCATCGCCTTGCCGAGCCCGTTGCCGGCTTCCGTGACATATTGCGCAAAGCCGTAGGAGGTGCCTTCGGTCGCGGAATAGACGCGGCCGGTCAGCATCATGTCCATCATCCTGGCGACGCCGATCAGGCGCGGCAGGCGCACCGAACCGCCGCCACCGACGAAGATGCCGCGCTGCCCCTCCGGCAGCGCGAAATAGGTCGAGGGTTCGGCGACGCGGATATGCGCCGCACATGCGAGCTCCAGCCCGCCGCCGATCACGGCCCCCCTGAGTGCCGCGATCACGGGCACCCGGCTGTACTGGATGCGGTCGAACACCCGGTGCCACATCTGGGAATGAAGAAGGCCGCCGGTGGCATCATGGTCGGTCAGTTCGGAGAGGTCGAGACCGCTGGAGAAATGGTCGCCGATGCCGTGGATGACGACCGCGCCGATATCCTCGGGCAGGGACGCAAAACACTCGCCGATTTCCAGGATGATGCCGTCGTTGAGCGCATTGCGCTTGGCCGGCCGATTCAGACCGACCGTCAAAACCCGGTCTGCCCGCTCGATCCTCAAAAGCCCGGAGGCGCCCGCGTCAGCGGTCTCGGCGTTTCCCTGTGTCATTTGCGTCCTTGTCAGAATAGTTATGTTGTATAACGAATTCAGGGGGAGTCAATACGGCTGACAGCGCGGAAGCCGATGCATAGTCCGGAAAAGGGACGACAGTCCGGGTGCAGCGCCCGTACCCGAATGCCCGATGCGCAAGATTGGGATCGATATTACGGACGCCGATGCGATCCGGTCGCTACGCCGCCTTCGTTCCACTTTGGGGTTGCGCCACAAGATTGATACCCATGGCGTGGAGAACTTTTATCACAGTGCCGAATTCGGGTTTGGCCTCGCCGCCAAGCGAGCGATACAAGTTCTCACGGGATAGACCGGCCTTTTCGGCAATGGCGCCCATGCCCTGAGAACGGGCTACGGCACCGATTGCCATCGTTATTGCGGACGGATCGTCCGATTCAAAGGCTTCGGTGAGATAGGCCGCAACCATCTCCGGGCTGTCGAGGTACTCCGCAGCATCAAATGATTTCACTTTTGCCATCGCTCAGACCTCCAATTCGCTCGCGATCTTCTTTGCCAACGCTATGTCCCCCGGCTGAGAGCCTTTATCGCCACCGCAAAGAAGGACGATGATCTCCTCGCCTCGGGCAACGTAGTAGATCCGGTATCCGGCGCCCTCATGGACTCTCATTTCGCTGATGCCGCCTCCGACCGCAGCAACGTCTCCGGGATTGCCGAGCGCCAGCCGATCGATCCGGGCGAGGATTTTTGCCTTCGCTCTCCGGTCTCGCTGGTTTCTAAGCCAGTCAGAGAATTCGTCGGTTCTCTTGATTGTCGGTATCTGTAGCGTATACGCTACAGATACCGACATGTCAATGGACTAGCCGGCCCTTGCGGCGCGACGCGTTCACATCACCTGATGCACGTCGATCACCACGCGATCCGCATGCCGCGCTGCTGAACCGACAAAAATGTGCTCCATCAGCCAGCGGTATTTCTCATGCCCGGTCTCGAACTTCGGCACGGTGCGGAAATAGATATGCTTCGGGTCGACCGGCTCGCCGCGCTTGAGCTTTTGCAACAGCTCGACCGGGCCGAAGCGCATGCCCTTGTTCTCGACATAGACGATGGCGCCGTCGTCGGTTTCAAACGCATACTTCGCTTCGAGATCGATCAGCTCATTCGGGCGGATGGTCTGGAAGTCCGCGCCGAACGGCAGCACCTTGCCGGTGATCGCGCCCGTCACCTCGCCGCCGATGATCGGAATGATGCGGCGAATTCCGATGCCGGTCTCGCCGGCGGTGACGACGTCGCCGATGCGTGCGGTGACGGTGAAGACGTATTTGGTTTCCAGCGTCGGCGTGGTCATCGATTCACCCCTCAATGGGCCATCATCCGCGTCGGCAGCCACGTCGCCAGCAGCGGGAAGGCGATCAGGATCACCAGGCGCACGAGGTCTGTTGCAACGAACGGGATCACGCCCCTGAAGATCGTGGAGAAGGAGACGTCCTTCACCACGCTTTTGATGACAAAGACGTTCATGCCCACCGGCGGATGGATCAGGCCGAGCTCGACCGTCATGACGATGATGACGCCGAACCAGATCGGGTCGAAACCGAGATGCATGATCACGGGGAAGATGATCGGCACGGTGAGGATGATCATCGCCATGGCGTCCATCAGGCAGCCGAGCACGAGATACATCACCATGATCAGCGCCAGCACGCCGTAGGGGCCGAGGCCTAGGCCGGTGAGGAATTCCGTCACCTTCTGGGGGGTCTGCGTCACCGTGAGGAAGTACCCGAAGATCAAGGCGCCGATCAGCACGGTGAACACGGCGGCCGCCGTGCGCGTCGCCTGCAGCAGCGAGGCCAGAATCTTCTCGCGGTCGAGCCGGCCGGTCGCCACGCCGATGATGAAGGCGCCGGCAGCGCCGACGCCGCCGGCTTCCGTCGGCGTGAAGCGCGGCAAATAGGGCAGGCCGTAGAGGCCGCCGATCACGAACACGAACAGCAGCACCGGCGCCCAGATGTCCTTCAGGCCGGCGAAGCGCTCGCGCCACGGCAGCACCTTGCCCTTGGGCAGAAAGTCCGGCCGGAAATAGCCGATCAGGAAGATCGTGATCATGTACATGGTCATCGCCAGGATGCCCGGAATGATGCCGGCGATGAAGAGCTTGCCGATGTCCTGCTCGGTGATGATGCCGTAGACGGCGAGCACGGTGGAGGGCGGCAGCATCGCGCCCAGCGTGCCGCCGGCCGCGATCACGCCGGTGGCAAACGATTGCGGATAGCCGAAGCGGCGCATCTCGGGATAAGCGACCGCGGAGAAGGTCGCGGCGGTCGCGACCGAGGAGCCGCAGATCGCGGCAAAGCCGCCGCAGGCGCCGACGGTGGCGATGCCGAGCCCGCCGCGCAAATGGCCGACAAAGCCGTTGGCGGCGCGGAACAGCTCGCGGCTCATGCCGGAATTGCTGACGAAGGAGCCCATCAGCAAAAACATCGGAATGACGCCGAAGGTGTAGTCGGTCACCGTGCGCATCGAGGTCTGGCCGACCAGCTTCAGCGCCGGCGTGGCGCCGACGAGATAGGAGAAGCCGGAGACGCCGACGAGGCCCATGGCCATGCCGACCGGCACGCGCAGCAGCATCAGGGCGAACAGGGAAACGAAGCCGATTACGGCGACGGCATCGGTGCTCATGATTACTCCGTCGCCTTCAGCTTGGGGTCGTGCATTTCTTCGGGATGAAAGATCAACCGGTAGGTGCGGATCGCGATCAACAGCACTGCCGAGACGTCGCCGATCCAGGCGATCGCGAAGAACGGCCAGGTCGGCATATGCATGTCGAAGGTCTGGACGTTGTCGTTGTAGGTCCCGCGGACCTTGTCGAACAGCGTCCAGGTCTGCACCGTCACGACGAACAGCAGCACCAGGGTCGCGAACACGTCGATCCAGCGCTGGTAGCGCGGCCCGACATTGCCCCAGACCAAATCGACCGTGATGTGGGTGCCGCGATAGGAGGTCGCGGCGATGCCCCAGAAGATCAGGATGCCGAGCAGCATGCGACCGATGTCGAAGCTGTCGGGGATCGCATAGTTCAGCGTGTTGCGCAGCAACACCGACAGGAAGATGTCGAGCGCGACGATGCCGACGAAAGCCGCTGCGATCCATTCGATCGAGTCGATAACGCGATCCATCCAGCTGCGCTTCATGTGAGCTTCCTAGGAGATGTCATCCTCAGGCGGGAGAGGGAGAGGACGCGCTCCCCGCCTCTCGGCCCGCTTGCAGAATAACGGCGGCGAGATGCATCCCGCCGCCGCATGTGTTTCGACGAAGAGCTACTCCGCCAGCGCGTTGTACTTCTTCAGCGAGGCTTTCAGCTCGCTAAGCGCCGCGTCCGGATCGGCGCCGGCCTTCTTCGCGCCGTCGCTCCAGGTTTTCACCAGGGGCTCGGCGGCTTTCTTCCAGGCGGCGGTCTGCTCGGGCGTCAGCTTGTAGACCTCGTGACCGCTCTCCGCCTTGACCTTGTCGATCCCGGCATCCTCGAACTTGCCCCAGTGCTCGCCGACCACACCGGCCATCTCGACCGTGCAATTCTTGTCGATCGCGGCCTTCTGCTTGTCGGACATCGCATTGTATTTGTCCTTGTTCATGACGAACACGAAGGTCGTGGTGTAGAGCGGCGCCTCCATGTCGTACTTTGTCACCTTGTCGATGCCGAACAGCACGAGAGAGCCCCAGGGGAAGGTGACGCCGTCGGCGACGCCGCGCTCGATGATGTCGCGCACTTCGGGCGCGGAGGACTGCACATTGGTGCCGCCGAGCGAGGTGACGAAGTTCGCCATGGTGGCGTGGGCGGGCCGGATCTTCAGGCCCTTCACGTCCTCCGGCATCACGATCTTCTTGGTCTTGGAATGGAACGAGGAGGGCGAGTGGACAAAGGCGAGGCAGTATTTGACGTCCTTCATCTCCTTTTCGGCGTATTTGCGGTACCAGGCGTCGAGCCCCATCGAGCCGCCCTTGGCATCCGAGATCAGGAACGGCAATTCGCCGGCGCCGATGATCGGGAAACGGCCGGGCTGGTAGCCGGGATTGACGTAAGTGACATCGGCGATGCCGTCGCGCGCCATGTCGTAATGGTCGAAGGCCTTGCCCATCTGCTGGGCCGGAAACACCTTGCCCTTGATGGTGCCGCCGGAATCCTTCTCGACCGCGGCGGCCCAGTCCTCCAGCGATTTCTGCAGCGGATGCGAGGCCGGCACCCAGTGCGAGATCTTCAAATCGAAGGTCTTGTCCTGCGCGAACGCAGGGCTCACGCTTGCTGCCAGCAGCAACGCCAGACAGGCTTTCCTCATCACGTGTCTCTCCCTCTTTTGACGGCGGGCTTCGATGGCCCGGTCTCGTTAATTAACATGTTATCTAATTGGCCGGCGCGTTCAAGCCGGAACTGGCGCGACGCGCCGTCGCGCACTCCCTTTTGCCCAACCGTTATATGATATAATTATCGTGCGCGGACGGCTGCGACAAGCGAGCCGCGCCGAAAGCCTACAGGATCGGGAGGAGCAAGTATTGCGGACAAAAGTCGCAATCATCGGGGCAGGGCCGGCGGGATTGTTGCTTGGGCAACTGCTGCACGGTTACGGCATCGACAATGTCATTCTCGAGCGGCAGAGCCCGGACTATGTGCTCGGCCGCATCCGTGCAGGTCTCCTGGAAGAGGGGACCGTCGCGCTGCTCGACCAGATCGGCGCCGGCGCGCGGGCGCATGCCGAAGGTCTGGTGCATGAAGGGATCGAACTCGCCTTTTCGGGGCGCCGGCACCGCATCGACATGAAGGCTTCGACCGGCAAGACGGTCATGATCTACGGCCAGACCGAGGTCACGCTCGACCTGATGAATGCGCGCGCGGCCGCCGGTCTCACCTCGGTCTACGAGGCCAGGGACGTGCAACCGCACGATTTCGACGGCAGTCACCCGCGCGTAACCTACGTGAAGGATGGCGTCACCCACATCATCGATTGCGATTTCATCGCCGGCTGTGACGGCTTTCATGGCGTCAGCCGCGCCAGCGTTCCGGCTTCGGCGATCGAGGAGTTCGAGCGCATCTACCCGTTCGGCTGGCTCGGTATCCTCTCCGAGACGCCACCGGTCAGCCACGAGCTGATCTATTCCAACCACGCCCGCGGCTTTGCGCTGTGCACCATGCGTTCGACCAGACGCAGCCGCTACTATGTGCAGTGCGCGCTCGATGACCATGTCGACCAATGGCCCGACGACCGCTTCTGGGACGAGCTCAAGCGCCGGCTCGACCAGGACGCCGCCGACAGCCTGGTCACGGGCCCCTCGATCGAGAAGAGCATTGCGCCGCTGCGCAGCTTCGTGGCCGAGCCGATGCGCTTCGGCAGGATGTTCCTGTGCGGTGATGCCGCCCATATCGTGCCGCCGACCGGCGCCAAAGGGCTGAACCTGGCGGCCAGCGACGCGCATTATCTGTCGAGCGCATTTCGCGAGTTCTACGACGAAAAATCCAGCGCCGGCATTGATGCCTATTCGGCGAAGGCACTGGCGCGGGTCTGGAAGGCCGTGCGCTTCTCCTGGTGGATGACCTCGATGCTGCACAAATTCCCCGACACCGGCACCATCGGCGCGCGCATCCAGCTCGCCGAGCTCGACTACGTCACGCAGTCGCAGGCCGCGATGACGTCGCTGTCGGAGAATTACGTGGGGCTGCCGTTTTAGGACGGTCACTGTCATGCCCCGCGAAGGCGGGGCATCCAGTACGCCGCGGCCTCTCCGTATCACGTCGCCGTCTCTGGAATACTGGATCACCCGCTTTCGCGGGTGATGACAGTCCTGGTGAGGCCACGGCGCCGTCCATTTCAAACGCCCGCGCAAATGTCGTTTAAAACTTTGTAGGTGATGCAACCGTCACGTCCCTCGCGTTCAATGGCGGCAGCCACCAACGCGAGATGGACATGACCAGCACCGACATCCCCGCCGGCTTCGAGCCGCACTTTCGCAAAGCCCCGCTCACCGATCCCTGGGAGCCGCTTTACTCCAGGAAAACCGACAACGGCGTCACCGTGGGATTGCGGCTGGCAACACCGCACACCAACGCGCGCGGGCTGATCCATGGCGGCCTGATCGCGGCGCTGGCCGATGCCGCCATGGGCTACAGCTGCGCGCTGGCGACGGGCTGGACCACCTCGTTGGTCACGATCTCGCTGTCGGTCGACTATGTCGGCGCCGGCGAGATCGGCCAATGGCTGGCAGTCGAGGGTGAGGCGATCAAGACCGGCAGCACGATCTGCTTCGCGCAGTGCCTCGCGAAGGCCGACGGCGCCGTGATCGCGCGCGCCAGCGGCACCTTTCGCGTCGTGCCGAAGAAGGGGTGAGGGCGTCACCCAAATTTCCACTCCGCGGTCTCCACCACGAGATCGACGAAGGCGCGCACCTTGGCGGAGAGCAGGCGCGAGGTCGGGTAGACGATGTGGATTGGCAGCGCCGGCTGCTCGTAGTTCGCCAATACGATCTTGAGCCGCCCGCGCCGCAAGCCTTCGTCGGCCTGATAGGCCAGCACTCGGGTCACGCCGCCGCCGGCCTCGGTATATTGCAGGGCGGCGTCGGCGCTGTTGCTGGCGAAGCGTGGATTCGGCGCCACCTCGATGTCGCGGCCGTCCTGCACGAAGCGCCAGTTCGCGGATGGACCGAAGGCGATGGTCTGGTGCGCGAGCAATGCCTCCGGCGTCTTCGGCTCGCCATGCCGCTTCAGATAGCCTGGCGTCGCCACCACGATCCGCCGCATCTCGCCGACCTGGCGCGCGACGAGCGAGGAGTCGGTGAGATGGCCGATCCGCACCGCAACATCGACGGCATCTTCCACGAGGTTGACGAGGTTGTCCGACAGCCGCAATTCGCAGGCGACCTCGGGATAGCGCTTGAGGTAGGCGATCATGACAGGGCCGACATGGAGCCGGCCGAAGCCGACCGGCGCCGCCACTACCAGCCGCCCGCTCGGCCGGCTGCGCTCCTCCCGTGCCGAGCCGTCGGCCTCCTCGACATCGGCGAGGATGCGACGCGCACGCTCCAGATAGCGCGTGCCGACGTCGGTCAGGGTCACTTGACGGGTGGTCCGCTGCAACAGCCGCGCCCCGAGATGCTCCTCCAGAGCCGCGATCAGCCGCGTCACCGCCGAGGGGGACAGCCGCAGCTTTCGTGCCGCCGGCGCGAAGCCGCGCAAATCGGCGACGGCGACGAAAACATGCATGGCTTCGAGGCGATCCATGGCATTGTTGCATATACCGCAATGATGAAGTGTCAAGCGGACCGATTGTTTTAGCCTGCGAAAAGTCCACTTTAGCTGGCGAAGACGCAGGGATGCGTCGGATTTCAGGAGATGGTCCGATGACGGCAACTCACACCTACGCCAGCGACGTGGCATTCACGCCGGCGGTGAAGTCGATCCAGACCCGAAAGGGATCACGCGAAGGCTATGCGCATGCCGAGCAGCGCGGCTGGCGCACCGAGGTCGATGAGAACCTCGCGGCGTTCCTGGCCGATGCCAACAGCTTTTATCTTGCCACCGCCTCGGCCGATGGCCAGCCCTACATTCAGCATCGCGGCGGCCCGAAGGGCTTCTTGAAGGTGCTGGACAAGCAGACGCTGGCGTTCGCGGACTACGCCGGCAATCGGCAATACATCACGCAGGGAAACCTGTCCGAAAATCCCAAGGCTTACATCTTCCTGATGGACTACGCCCATCGCCGCCGGGTGAAGATCTGGGGCGAGGCCCGCGTGGTCGAGGACGACGAGGCGCTGACGACATCGCTGATGCCGAAAGGCTATCGGGCGCGCCCGGAGCAGGTGATCCTGTTCAAGATCGAAGCGTGGGATACGAACTGCCCGCAGCACATCCCGCAGAAGTTCGACGCTGGCGATGTGGCAGCGGCGCTGGCGGCGAGGGATGCGAAGATAGCGGAGCTGGAGGCGGAGGTCGCGGCGCTGAAGGGGGAGGCGAACTCACCATCCAATGAAAGCTAGAGCGACTTGCGCGGGATGAGGGGTCCCTCTCCGCGAATGAAGCGCTTTCCGTTTGGATGGATACCCCTCATCCGGCGCTTCGCGCCTCCTTCTCCCGCAAGGGGAGAAGGGAAGAGGAGTTCACGGCGCACTTACAACACACTCGCGCCTTCGTGCTGGAAGCCGAGATAGCTGGCGGCGACGCGTTCATTCGCCGCGATGTCGCTGGCCTTGCCGCTGAGCACGAACTCGCTGAGCTCCATGACGTAGGCTTGATCCGCGATCTTGAGCGCGGCCTGCGCGTTCTGCTCGACCAGCAGCACGGAGACGCCGGCGGCACGCAACTCGGTGACGATGCGGAAAATGTCGGCAACGATGATCGGGGCGAGGCCGAGGCTCGGCTCGTCCAGCATCAGGAGCTTGGGCTCGCCCATCAGCGCGCGGCCCATTGCGAGCATCTGCTGCTCGCCGCCGGAGAGCGTGCCGGCGAGCTGCTTGCGCCGCTCCTTGAGCCGCGGAAACAGCGTGTAGACCCGCTCCATCGAGGCTTTCGCCTTGCTTCTCTCGATGCGGAAGGCCCCTAACTCGAGATTGTCCTCGACATTCATGGTCACGAACAATTCGCGGTGCTCGGGAACGAGGCCCAGTCCCATGGCGACGCGGTCCTCGATGTCGAGCCGCGACAGGTCCTGACCTGCGAATGAAACGCGCCCCTTCAGCGGCAAGATGCCGATGATGGCGGACAGCAGCGTGGTCTTGCCTGCGCCGTTGGCGCCGACGATGGTGACGATCTGGTTCTGGCCGACTTCGAGCGAGACCGAACGCACGGCCTCGACCTTGCCATAGGCGACATGGGCGTCGGCGACGGACAACAGCGCGCTCATGCCGCCACTCCGAGATAGGCCTTGATCACTTCGGGATTGGTCTTGATCGTGGCCGGCGTTCCTTCCGCGATCTTGGTGCCGAAATCGAGCACCACGATGCGGTCGGCAAGGTTCATGACGAAGCCCATGTCGTGCTCGACGAGCAAGACGCTCATGCCGCCGTCGCGTAGCTCCCGCAGCAGCGTCGCGAGCTGCTGCTTCTCCATGTGGCGCAGGCCGGCGGCCGGCTCGTCGAGCAGCAGCAGCATCGGATCGACGCACAGCGCGCGGGCGATCTCGACGATCCGTTGCTGTCCCAGCGAGAGCGAGCCTGCGAGCTGATGCATCTGCTCGCCCAGTCCGACCCGCTCGATCTGGCGGGCGGCCTCGGCGAGCAGCTTTGCCTCATCAGTGCGGTCGAGCCGCAGCATCGAGGAGATCGGCCCCGAATGGCCGCGCAGATGCGCGCCGATTGCGACGTTTTCCAGCACGGTCATGTCAGGCACCAGCTTGACGTGCTGGAAGGTGCGGGAGATGCCGAGCTTGACGATCTCCTGCGGCGGAGCCCTGTCCACCTTGTTGCCGAGCACGGAGATCGAGCCCGAGCTGGCCGACAGCACGCCGGTGATCAGGTTGAAGGTGGTGCTCTTGCCTGCGCCGTTGGGGCCGATCAGCGCGACGATCTCGCGAGCCTGAACGTCGAAGGAGACGTTGTTCACCGCGACCACGCCGCCGAATTGCTTCCGCGCCTTCTCGACCTGAAGCAGGACGCTGGATTGGCCGGGCGAGCGGGCGCGCTGCTCCAGTTTCAGCGAAGTGTCCGGCTTCTTGCCCCTGGTACGCTGGGGCAGGAACGACATCAGCCAGGGCCAGACGCCGCCGGGTGCGAGCTGGAGCAGCGCCACCAGCATGATGCCGAACACGATGGTCTCGACCTGGCCGGAGCCGGGCAGGATCAGCGGCAGGTAGCTCTGCAGCACTTCCTTCAGGACCACGACGAGCGCCGCACCGAGGACGCCGCCCCAGACATAGCCGGCGCCGCCGACCACGGCGATGAAGAGATATTCGATGCCCGCCTGCGCGCCGAACGGCGTCGGATTCACCGCGCGTTGAAGATGGGCGTAGAGCCAGCCGGAGAGGCCGGCAAGCACGGCGGCATGGATGAACACCAGCATTTTCGCCCGCGGCGTGTGCACGCCGAACGCCTCGGCCGCGACATGGCCGCGCCGGAGCGCGCGGATGGCGCGGCCGGTACGGGAGTCCAGCAGGTTCATCGTGAGCAGCGCCGAGAGGATTACGGCAACCCAGATCGCGTAGTAGATCGAACCGGGCGAGAGCATTTTGAACGAGCCGATCGACAGCGGTGGGATCGCCGAGATGCCGTCGTTTCTTCCCAAAAACTCCAGCTTGCTGAAGAGATAGAACAAGCCGAGTCCCCAGGCCAACGTGCCGAGCGGCAGATAATGGCCGGACAGACGGACCGTGACGAGGCCGAGCAGCACCGCTAACAATCCGCTGACCACCAGCGACAGCGGCAGCGTCAGCCAGGGCGACATGCCGTAGGTCGTCGACAGCACCGCGGTGGTGTAGGCGCCGAAGCCGACGAAGGCCGCTTGTCCAAACGAGGTGAGGCCGCCGACGCCGGTCAGCAGCACGAGGCCCATCGCGACCAGGGCGGTGAGGCCGACATTGTCCAGCAGCACGATCCAGAACGGGGGCATGCCAGGAACGAACGGGATCGCCGCCATGATCAGCGCGAAGATGAGGATGGGGAGCCGGCTCTGCATCTTGGCGTCAGTCCTTCTCTTCCTCGACCGCAGGCGCCGCGAGCGAGCGCAGCAGCAGCACGGGAATCAAGAGCATGAAAACGATCACCTCCTTGTAGTTGGAGGCATAGAAGGACGAGAACGCCTCGACGATGCCGACGACCAGCGCCGCGACCGCGGTGAGGGGATAGCTGACAAGCCCGCCGATGATGGCGGCGACAAAGCCCTTCAGGCCGATCAGGAAGCCCGAGTCGTAATAGAGCGTCGTGATCGGCACGATCATGATGCCCGACAGTGCGCCGATGACGGACGCCAGCAGGAAGGCGATCTGCCCGGACAGCGTGGTGCGGATGCCGACGAGCCGGGCACCCAGCCGGTTCACGGCGGTCGCGCGCAGCGCCTTGCCGTAAAGTGTCAGCCCGAAGAACAGCCACAGCCCGACGATGAAGGCGATGGTGATGCCGTAGACCGTGATGCTCTGGCCCGTGAAGCGCAGCGCGCCGGTGGTGAAAGATCCGGACAGCACGGCAGGTCCGCGCTGGCCTTCGGCGCCGAAGAACAAAAGGCCCAAACCCTGAAGCGCGAGGTGGACGCCCACCGAGGCGATCAGCAGCACCAGCACCGAGGTGTGCGCCAGCGGCTGGAATGCGATGCGGTAGAGAAACAGGCCGATCATCGCCACGATCACCAGCGACAGCGCGATGCAGACCGCAACCGGCGGCTTCTGGGCGGCGTAGTAGACGGTCAGCGCCAGCACGATGGTCGGCAGCACGATGTTGGTGAGGGCGCTGCGCAGCACCAGGCGTCCGTGCAGCGCCTTGCGCGCGGCGAACAGGTCGAACGCGAAGGCGCCAACGCCGAGGGCGAGCGCGAGTTTCGCCGTGCCCGGCATCTGGCCCGCGGCCAGCGAGGCGTAGGTCAGCGCGCCATAGGTGACGAATTCGCCTTGGGGAATGAGGATGACGCGGGTGACGGCGAACACCAGCACCAGCGCCAGGCCGAGCAGCGCATAGATCGCGCCATTGGTGATGCCGTCCTGCAGCAGGAACAGCATGATGGTGGTATTCAAGACCGGACGCTCCCCCTCAAAGATTCAGGACCGGTCCCCTGATTGTGGTGGACGGTCCGCTCACAGCCATTGAACAGCGCTGACGATATTTGATATGGTCCATAACAATTATCAAATATAACATCAAGGGTGGCGAACGATCCTCCCGAACTTAACGGGATTGCGAGCATGAGGCGATGACCGTTTCCAAAAGCGCTGAAAAGTCCTCTGAAAAACCCGCCGAGACCGCCAAGGGCCGCAAGGATGCGGCCGACGGGCCTGGCGAAGCCCTCCAGCTCGGCGAGCTCTCGGAGCAGCTCGGCTATGTCCTGAAGCGGGCACAGCTCAAGGTGTTCGAGAACTTCCTGCGCTGCATGGCCTCGCTCCAGCTCACGCCGGCGCAGTTTTCCGTGCTGTTGCTGGTCGAGAAAAACCCCGGCCGTAACCAGACCGAGATCGCCTCCACCCTCGGCATCCTGCGGCCGAATTTCGTGGCGATGCTCGACAATCTCGAGAGCCGCGACCTTTGCGCGCGGATCCGCTCCACCAACGACCGCCGCTCGCACATCCTGGTGCTGACCGACAAGGGCAAGGCCGTGCTGGCCCGCGCCAAGAAGCTCGTCGCGACCAAGCACGAGGCCCGGCTGAACGAGCTGCTCGGGCCGTCCAACCGCGAAGCCCTGCTCGGGATGCTCTCGAAGATCGCCAACGAGTTTTGACGGTTGATTGCCGCGGCGACCGGGCATCAAACCCGGAATCGCGGGCGGACTGGCGGCGGTTATGCCGCAGCGAACCGGTCGGGCATGGCAGGTGCTTCCGCGGACAGGAAACGGCGCTCGATTTCCCCGGCGGGCAAGGGCGGGCTGAACAGATAGCCCTGCATTTCCGTGCAGCCTTCCGCTGCGATCCGGTCCCGTTGCTCCTCGGTCTCCACGCCCTCCGCCGTCGTCGTCATGCCCATCCCGCGCGCCAGTGCCGCCACCGCCCGCACGATGCTGAGGGAGGCCGCATTGTTTTCCACGCCGCTGACGAAAGACCGGTCGATCTTGATCTTGTCGAAGGGGAAGCATTGCAGATAGGTCAGTGACGAATAGCCGGTGCCGAAATCGTCCATGGCGACCTTGATGCCCAGCGCCCGGAGCTGGTGCAGCGTCGTCAGCGTCCCATGCCTGTCCTGCAGCAGAACGCTTTCCGTGATTTCGATTTCCAGCCGCCGCGGATCGAGGCCGGAGGCCGCGAGCGCGCCGACGATCACCTCTGTCAGGCCCGGCTGGCGGAATTGCACCGCCGAGATGTTGACGGCGACGTGCAGATGGTCCAACCATCGGCTTGCAGTGGCACAGGCCTGCCGGATCACCCATTCGCCGATCGGCACGATCAGGCCGATCTCTTCCGCAAGCGGGATAAAGCTGTTCGGCGCGACCAGTCCGCGCCCTGGATGTCGCCAACGGATCAAGGCTTCGAAGCCGCTGATCTCGCCGCCGTCGGTCTTCACGACCGGCTGGTAGTGCAGTTCGAACTCGCCGGCGGCAAGGCCGTTGCGCAGGTCCTGCTCCAGCGCGCGACGGCTTTGCGCCTCTTCGCCCATGGCCGGCTCGAAGAAGCAGTGCATGCCGCGGCCGTCGCTTTTCGCGCGATACAGGGCCAGATCGGCATTGTGCAGGAGTTGCTCGGGCGTCGAGCCGTCACCGGGCGCAATGGCGATCCCGATGCTCGCGCCCACAATAGCCTGATGTCCGTCGAGCCCGAACGGAGCACTCAGGGTGCTGACAACATCACGCGCCAGCGTGTCCGCTTCGCTCGAATCGGAAATCGGCGACTGGAGGATGACGAATTCATCGCCACCCATGCGCGCGGTCGTATCGCTGTCGCGCGCGAGCTGCTTGAGGCGGCGGCTGACATCCTGCAGCAGGATGTCGCCGGCCTGGTGGCCCAGGGTGTCGTTAACGGCCTTGAACTTGTCGAGATCGATGTGGTGGATCGCGAACATCCCGCCCTGTTCGAGCGCCTGCTTGAGGCGCTGACCGAGCAGGGCGCGATTGGCGAGGTCCGTCAGCGCGTCGTGGTGCGCCATATGCGCGATCTGCAATTCCGCCTTGCGCTGCTCGGTGATATCTTCGTGCGTCGCGACCCATCCGAGATCGGGCATCGGTCGGTGCCTGATCTTGAAGGTTCGCCCGTTCCGCATCTCGACGATGCTGTCCATGGCCTCGGCCGACGTGGCGACATCGGTCCGCCATGTGGCGTATTCCTCCCGCGTCATCGCCGGCACGCTGCCGGCTTCGAAGCGCAGGTCGAGGATCTCCTGGAGCGGCGTGCCCGGACGAACGCGGTCGGGCGGCAGGCCGTACATTTCGATATAGTGCGTGTTGCAGACCAGCAGCCGATGGTCGGCGCTGAAGAAGCAAAGTCCCTGCGACATGTTGTTGATCGCGATGTCGAACTGAAAATTGCGTTCCTGTAGTCGCGCACTGAGCTCTTCGCGCTCTGTAATGTCCTCGTGCGTCGCCATGCCGCCGCCGTCGGGCAGAGGATGGATGGTGTAGGCGATGATTCTTCCGTCGGCGAACTGCTGGACCGTCTGCTCGCTGACGACCGAGCCTTCCGTGCGGGCGCGGACATAGGCGCCGGCTTCTCCGCCGATGTTCAGGCCCAGTTTGAGCCGATGCTGGATCAGGTCCTTGATCGGCGTTCCCGGGCGCACCTGCTCGGGCGAGAGCGCGTACATCTCGCGGTAGCGCGGATTGCAGAAAATGACCCTGCGGTCGCTGCCAAAGAGGATGATCCCAAGCCACAGATTATTGGCGGCGCACTTGAGCAGCTCGCCGAGCACGAGCGGATCAATGCTTGCGACCTCCTGATCACTTTGCGCCATGTGCGTTGCCCCCGGGACGACGCGATTAGAGCAGGCGGTGGTGAATCAGCCCAACAATACGCCCAGTTTCGGGACATGTTCCTGAAACTGCGGCGAATGCGAGGTTAAAGGCGGCGATGCCCGCCCCCTGGAAAGAGGACGCCGACGAGAATTCAGAGATCGTTAACCAGGCCGTCCCGCCGAACCGCGCGCGGCGCCGGCGGGATGGCGATGCCGCCGTGTCAGTCGACCAGGATTACCCTGATGTCGTTGACATTGGTCAGCGTGGGACCCGGCAGCAGCAGGTCGCCCGTCGCCTCGAAGAACGTCGTCGCATCGTTGTTGTCGAGATAGACCTGGGGTTGCAGCCCCTGCGCCGCCATCTTCGCGAACGTCGCCGCATCGATCAGCGCGCCGGCGGGGTCGGTGGGATTGCCGGCACCGCCATCGGCGCCGTCGGTGTCGCCGGCGAGCGCGGAGATGTCAGGCGTGTCCTTCAAGAGGGCGGCGAGCGCCAGCGCGTATTCCTGGTTCGGGCCGCCGCGGCCATTGCCCCGCACGGTGACCGTGAGCTCGCCGCCGGAGAGGATCGCGACGCGCTTGCCCTGCGCGCGGGCCTGAAGCGCCAGCCTGGCGTGATCGGCGGCAACGTCGCGGGCCTCGCCCTCAAGGTCGGCACCGAGATCGATCGTCTCGTAACCGGCCTCATGCGCGAGCCTCACCGCAGCGTCGAGCGATTGCTTCGGACGTGCGATCAATTCGAAATGCGCGTGCGCGAACGCGGCGTCCCCCGGCTTGCAGCTCTCGTTGGCGGGGTCGTCCAGCGCGCGGCGAACGGCATCGTCGATGTCGAGCTTGTACCGGGCGACGATGGCGCGCGCATCATTGAGCGTGGTCGGATCGGGCACGGTCGGACCCGAGGCGATCGCGGAGGGATCGTCATGCGGCACGTCGGAGATCGCAAGCGTCACGATCTCGGCGGCATTTTTGCCCGCGCGCGCCAGCCGCCCGCCCTTGATCCGCGACAGATGCTTGCGCACGACATTCATCTCGCCGATCGGCGCGCCGGAGCGGAGCAGCGCCTTGTTGACCGCCTGCTTCTGCGCGAAGCTGATGCCGTTGACGGGCGCGATCCAGTTCGCCGAGCCGCCGCCGGTGAGCAGCACCAGGAGCAAATCGTCCGGCCCGGCCTCGGCTGCGAGCGCGAGCGTATCGGCCGCGCCCTTCAGGCCGGCTTCGTCAGGCACGGGATGACCGGCCTCGACCACGCGGATGCGGCGCGTCGGCACGCCGTAGCCGTGACGCGTGGTGGCGATGCCGACCAGGCGCTCCGGTGCGAGCCCGAGCGTGTCGAGATAATGCCGCTCGGCGGCGGCGGCCATCGCGGCCGCGCCCTTGCCGGCGGCGAGACAGATTACGCGTCCCCTTGGCGCGGGCCGCAGGTGCGGCGCCAGTATCGTGCTCGGATGAGCGGCGGCAACGGCTGCGTCGTAGAGCGCGCGGAGCAGGGGGCGTCGGTCGGTCATGACGAAGGGCCTTGAGCGGGCAGGAAAGACTGGCGGCAAACGCGCCGCTCACCTGCCTACCGCATCATGCGCCAAAGCGTAAGCCGGCTTTGCCATCATTCGATTGTGCAATCGCGTGATCATAATCGACGCGCAAGCAAAAACCCCCTGCGCGGTCAGCGCAGGGGGTTTTCAATAGGCGCGGGTGCTCGCGCGGCTAGCCGCCGACGTCGGCGCTGATCACGTCGCCGAACAGCTCAAACTTCTCGCCCTTGAACTTCTCGAGTTGAAGCTGGCTGATCGGCGCGAAATCGGTCGGCGAGGTGTTGATCTTGATGCCCGGCAGCAGCGCCTCGGTGCGGAAGTCCTTCAGGCTCGCCGCCTGCTTTATGACGTTCTCGCGCGTGAGATCGTCGCCGCACTGCTTCAAGACCTGAACCAGCGTCTGGGCCACGGCATAGCCGACGAGGGTGCCCTTATCGAGCTTGTCGCCGTCGGGGAAGTATTTGGTCATGAACGCCAAAAACTCCTTCATGCCGGGATCGTTGTTCCACGCGGGATCGGACACGTCCTTTAGATAGTCGGCGGAGATGATGTCCTGACCGTTCTCGAAGCCGGCCGGCTTCATCACGCTGCCGACGGACGCCGAGACGTTGTTGAGGAAGTGCAGCGGCTTCCAGCCGATCTCGGCCACCTTCTTGATCGCCTGCGCCGCGAATTTCGGCGTCGTGATGTTCATGAAGACGTCGGCACCGGTCGACTTCAGCTTGACGATGTGGTTGTCGATGGTTGGCTCGGATGTCTCGTAGCTCTCTTCCATGACGATCATCGACGCAGCCTTGGCGCCGAGGCCGTCCTTCAGGCCCTTGAGATAATCCTTGCCGTAATCGTCGTTCTGGAACAGCACGGCAATCTTGGCATCCGGCTTGTTCTTGAGCAGCCATTTCGCGTAGATCTGCGTCTCGCTCTGGTAGTTGGGCTGCCAGCCCATGGTCCAGGGGAAGTTCTGCGGATCGTTCCACTTGGTGGCGCCGGTGGCGACGAAGAGCTGCGGCACCTTCTTCGAGTTCATGTATTTGTGGATCGCCGAGTTCGGCGGTGTCCCGAGCGAGTTGAAGATGAACAGCACCTCGTCGCTCTCGACCAGCTTGCGCGCCTGCTCCACCGTCTTCGGCGGCGAGTAGGCGTCATCGTAGCTGATGTAGTTGATCTTGCGGCCGTTGATGCCGCCTTCGTCGTTGATCTTCTTGAAATAGGCGGCTTCGGTTCGCCCGATGATGCCGTAGGCGGAGGCCGGTCCGCTGTAGGGCATGATGTTGCCGATCTTGATCTCGGTATCGGTCGCGCCGGTATCGTATTTCTTCTGGGCCAATGCAGTGGAGGCCGAGGCCGCAATGAGTGCAAGCGCCAGTGACGCGGCCGCAAGTTTGCCGGTGACAGCGGACATTCCTATCTCCCTATTTTCTTGGTGTGTGTGCGTCCCTTTTCTTGTGTTGCCTGTTCTTGGTGACGCGGCCGCAATTCAATACGATTTACCTGATGCCTACAACAGAAAGCCCCTGCGGCGGGGTTGCGGGGGCTGCTTCTTTAGTAGTCAGGCACAGGCGCGCGCGCGTGTGCGAGTGCGAGAAGGTGCGTCCGTCTGAGTTGACGAGCCGGTCAGGAGCGAGTTTGAGTTGCGCAGCTTCAGTGGCCGAGTTCGCTCGAGATGACGTCCCCGAACAGCTCCCATTTCCGGCCCTTGAATCGCATCATCTGGAGCTGCTCGATCGGGGCGAAATTATCGGCTGCGGTGTTGATCTTGATGCCGGGCAACAGGGTGTCGGGCTCGAAATCCTTCAAGGAAGCCGCCTGCTTCATGACGTTGTCGCGGGTGAGATCGTCGCCGCACATCTGCAGCACCTTCACCATGGTTTGGGCTGCGGCGTAGCCGAACACCACGCCGGCATCGAGCTTGTTGGCCTTGGGATCGTATTTGGCGAGGAAGTTGTAGAACTTCTTCATGCCGTCGTCGGCATTCCATTGCGGGTCGGACCCGTCCTTGGTGTAGCTCGCCGACAGGATCCCTTGCGAGATCTCGAGCCCCGCCGGCTCGAGCACGCCGCCGACCGAGGCCGAGACGTTGGAGATGATGTGGACCGGATGCCAGTTGATCTCGGCCGCCTTCTTGATAGCCTGTGCGGCAAATTTCGGAGTGGTGATGCTGACGAAGATGTCGGCGCCGGAGGCCTTCAATTTCACGACGTGCTCGTCGATTGCCGGCTCCGAAGTGTCGTAGCTGTCTTCCAGCACGATCATCGAGGCCTTGGGCCCAAGGCCGTCCTTCAGTCCTTTCAGATAGTCCTTGCCGAAATCGTCGTTCTGATAGAGCACGCCGATCTTGCCGTCCGGCTTCTCCTTCATGATGTACTTGGCGTAGATGCGCGCCTCGCTGGCGTAGCTCGGCTGCCAGCCCATGGTCCAGGGATATTGCTTCGGATCGTTCCACTTCGAAGCGCCGCTCGCCACGAACAATTGCGGCACCTTCTTCTCGTTCATGTATTTGCGAATGGCGCCGTTGGTGGAGGTGCCGAGCGAGCCGAAGATCAGCAGCACCCCGTCGCTCTCGACCAGCTTGCGGGCCTGCTCCACCGTCTTCGGCGGCGAATAGCCGTCGTCGTAGGAGATGAACTTGATCTTGCGGCCGCCGATGCCGCCCTCGGCATTGATCTTGTTGAAATAGGCTTCCTCGGCCTTGCCGATCGCCGCATAGGCGGAGGCCGGGCCGCTATAGGGCATAATGTTGCCGATCTTGATCTCGGTATCGGAAGCGCCGCTGTCGTATTTCTTTTGCGCCAGGGCCGGGCCGCTCATCGCAGTGCACAACGCGAATGCGGCCAGAACGCCCGCAACCTGAAATCGAACGGCAGCCATCTTTCTCCACCCGGAACGGATCGTCGCCGCATTGAACAAGATTGATGCGCGACGTCAACAAAAAGCCCCCGCGATCGTTCGCGGGGGCTTCTCGACGTGTCGGACTATAGCGTCAGAGTGTCACTCGGTGGCGATGTCGCCGCTGATGATCTCGCCGAAGAGTTCCCACTTCTCGCCCTTGAAGCGCTGCATCTGGAGCTGTGCGATCGGGGCGAAGTCGGTGGGGCCGGTGTTGATCTTGACGCCGGGCAGCAGGGTGTCCGGTGCAAAATCCTTCAACGAGGCCGCCTGCTTCATGATGTTGGCCCGGGTCAGATCGTCGCCGCACATTTCCAGGACCTTGGTCAGCGTCGACGCCGCGCCGTAGCCGTAGACCATGCTGGTGTCGGACTTGTCGGCACCCGGCATGTACTTGTCGACGAACTCGTTCCACTTCTTCATGCCGGGGTCGTTGGCCCACTGCGGGTCCGTGGAGTCCTTGGCATAGGCTGCCGACAACACGCCCTGCGAGGACTCGAAGCCGGCCGGCTTCATCACGCTGCCGACCGAGATCGACACGTTGGTGAGGATCTGCAGCGGCTTCCAGCTCAGCTCGGCGGTCTTCTTGATGGTCTGGGCCGCGAACTTCGGTGTCGCGTAGATCAGCAGGACGTCGGGATTGGCCGCCTTGATCTTGACGATGTGACCGTCGATCGAGGGCTCCGACACCTCGTAGCTCTCTTCCATGATGATCATGGACGCGCCCTTGGCGCCTAGGCCGTCCTTGGTGCCCTTGAGGTAGTCTTTGCCGAAATCGTCGTTCTGATAAAGGATCGCGATCTTGGCGTCCGGCTTCTCCTTCAACAGCCATTTCGCGTAGATCTGCGCTTCGCTCTGGTAGGAGGGCTGCCAGCCCATGGTCCAGGGGAAGTTCTTCGGGTCGTTCCACTTGGTGGCGCCCGTGGCGACGAACAGCTGCGGGATCTTCTTGGCGTTCAAATACTTCTGGATCGCGCTGTTCGAAGGTGTGCCGAGCGGGTTGAACACGACGATCACTTCGTCGCTCTCGACCAGCTTACGGACCTGCTCGACGGCCTTCGGCGGCGAATAGCCGTCGTCATAGGTGACGAAGTTGATCTTGCGGCCGTTGATGCCGCCCTTGTCGTTGATCATCTTGAAATAGGCCTCTTCGGTCTTGCCGATGATGCCATAGGCCGACGCCGGACCGCTATACGGCATGATGTTGCCGATCTTGATCTCGGTATCGGACGCACCGGTGTCGTATTTTTTCTGGGCGAATGCGGCGCCGGAGCTGAGAGTGATGACCGCCGTTGCCGTCACCAGCGCAGCGGTTCGCAGTGTTCTTTCAAAAAACAATTCGGGTCTCCTTAGCTTAATCAACGGGTTGTCAGTTCTTTCTGAGCCGGCCGACGAGTTGCTGGCCCATGATCGCGATCTGCCTCGCGCCGTGCGGCACGAGGTAGATGACGGCGAACAGGAGTACGCCGAATACGGCGCCGGATAGGCCCTTGGAGATGCCCTCCGCCATGTTCGGCACGAAGATGATGAAAGCTGCGCCGACGAACGAGCCGGGCAGCCAGCCGACGCCACCGACGACCATGCCGAGGAACAGCGAGATCGCCAGCGTGATCGTGTAGCTGTCGGGCGCGACGAACTGCACGGCGATAGCGCCAAGCGAGCCGGCAACGCCGGTGATGCCGGCGGACACGCCGAAGGCCAGCGTCTTGTACAGTGCGACGTTGACGCCCATCGAGGAGGCAGCGATCTCGTTGTCGCGGATCGCCATGAAGGCACGGCCCGAGCGGGAGCGCAGCAGGTTTACCGAGAAGATGTAGATCGCGAGCACGACGGCGAGCGAGAAGTAGTAGAGCCAGGTGTCCTGCGACATCGGCAGCCCGAACGGCGCGTCGGGCTTGGTGACGACGAGGCCCTGCACGCCGCCCGTCCAGTGCTCGAGGAAGTTTAGCTTCAGCAGCTGCGGCATCGCGGTGGCAAGCGCAAAGGTCGCGAGCGCGAGATAGACGCCCGATAGCCGCAGCGCCGGCTTGCCGAACAGGTAGCCGAAGGCGAAGCAGACCGCCGCGGAAATCGGAATTGTCAGCGCATAGTTTACGTTGAAGTACTCCATCAGCACCGCCGACGTATAAGCGCCCACGGCGTAGAAGGCGCTCTGGCCGAGCGAGAACTGGCCGGAGCCGCCCGTCAGGATGTTCAAGGCCAGCACCGCGAGCCCGTAGATCAGGAGCATCGTCATCTGGAAGATGATGAAGTTCTTGACGAACACCGGCACGATCAACAGCACCGCCAGCACTAACAGGGAGGTGCCCGTGCCCAGCGTCATCGCCCGCTTCGGAACCGCCTCGACGGCCGGGGCTTCCGTGACGACGTCTTCTGCAGCGCTCATGATCAAACTCGCTTGACGATTTGCCGGCCGAACAGGCCAGCGGGTTTGACGACCAGGACGGAAATGATCAGCGCGAGCGCGATCGGGAGCTTCAACTCGTTGCCGACGCCGGGAATGTAGGTGCCGGCGAGGTTTTCGAAGACACCGACCAGGAAGCCGCCGACCACGGCGCCGAACGGGCTCGTCAGTCCGCCGAGCACCGCCGCGGCGAAGCCGTAGATCAGCACGCCGCCCATCATGTTGGGCTCGAGGAACACGACCGGTGCGATCAGCATGCCGGCGATCGCACCGATCGCGGACGCCATGCCCCAGCCCAGCGCGATCATCCAGCTCGTGTTGATGCCGACCAGCCGTGCCGATTCAGGTACGGAGGCGGCCGCGCGCATGGCGAGGCCGATCTTGGTGTACTGGAAGAAGAAGTAGAGGCCGAGCAGCAGCAGCACAGTCACGCCGATCATGCCGGCCTGGTGGGTCGAAATCAGCTGGCTGCCGAGGAACGGCGAGGAGCCGAACGGGGTCGGATACTGCTTGATGGTGAAGTCCCAGATCAGGCCGGCCGAGGAGTTGATGATCGCGAATAGCGCGATGAAGCCGGCGACGTTGGTCAGCACCGGCGCCTTGGCGAGCGGCTTGAACAGGATGCGCTCGATCGCGATGCCGCCGACGAAGGACAATGCCAGCGTGATCACGAAGGCGGCCCAATAGGGAATGCCCCATTGCATCAGCTGCCAGGAGATGAAGGTCGAGAACATCGCCATCTCGCCCTGCGCGAAGTTGAGATGGTCGATCGCCTGGTAGATCATGACCACGGCGAGCGCCATGCAGGCGTAGATGGCGCCCGTGGCGATGCCGGCCAGCACTTGGTTGGTGAACAGCTCCATCGTGCCGGCTCCTCAGTAACCCAGATAGGATTTGCGGATTTCTTCGTTGTTCGCGATGTCCTTGGCGTTGCCCGACATCACGATGCGTCCGGTCTCGATCACATAGGCCTGGTCGGCGAGCTCGAGCGCGAGCTGGGCGTTCTGCTCGACCACCAGGATCGACACCTTGTCCTCGCGATTGATCTTGCCGAGGATGCCGAACAGGTCGCGCACCACCAGCGGCGCCAGGCCGAACGAAGGCTCGTCCAGCAGCATCAGCCGCGGCCGCAGCATCAGCGCGCGGGCGACCGCGAGCATCTGCTGCTCGCCGCCCGAGAGCGTGCCGGCCTGCTGGGTATGCCGCTGCTTGAGCACCGGGAAATGCGCATACATGCGCTCGATGTCGGAGACGATGCCGGCGCTGTCCTTGCGGGTGATTGCGCCGAGCTGGAGGTTTTCCTCCACCGTCATGGTGGTGAAGGTGCCGCGGCCCTGCGGCACATGGGCGATGCCGAACCGTACGATGCTTTCGGTGGAGCGGTTGTTCAGCGGCTTGCCGTCGAACTCGATGCCGCCGGTCGAGCGCACCATGTTGCAGATCGCGCGCAGCGTGGTGGTCTTGCCGGCGCCGTTGGCCCCGAGCAGCGTGGTCAGCGATCCCTCGCTGAGCGAGAAGGAGAGGCCGTGGAGCGCCTGGACCTGGCCGTAATAGGCGCGCAGGTCCTTGACGTTGAGCAGTGTCGTCATTGGTCCTTGCTCCCGAGATAGGCCTTGATGACGTCGGGATCCGCCTGCACCTGGGCCGGCGTGCCTTCCGCGAGCTTCTTGCCGAAATTCAGCGCGACGACGTGGTCGGCGATCGACATCACGAGGCCCATGTGATGCTCGACCAGCAGCACGGTCATGTGGCGTTCGTCGCGGATGCGGCGGATGAGGTCGCCGAGCACGTAGACTTCCTCGTGGTTAAGGCCGCCGGCGGGCTCGTCGAGCAGCAGGATCTTCGGATCGGCAGCGAGCGCGCGCGCCAGCTCGACGCGCTTCTGCGTGCCGAACGGCAGGCCCGACACGACGGTGTGGGCGACATCCTCGAGGTCGAGATAGGCGAGGATCTCGTGCACCTTCTTGTTGACGTCGCTCTCGCTGCGGCGAACCCAGGCCAGCCGCAGCGAGTCGCTGATGATGTCGCTGGAGGTGCGGGCATGGGTGCCGACGCGGACATTGTCCATCACCGACAAATTCGGAAACAGCGCCACGTTCTGGAAGGTGCGGCCGATGCCGATCTCCGCGATCCGGTGCGGCGGGCGCGTCAGGATGCTCGCGCCCTCCATCAGAATGTCGCCGGACGACGGCTGGTACAGCCGCGAGAGGCAGTTGAAGAGCGTGGTCTTGCCGGCGCCGTTAGGGCCGATCAAGCCGAGGATCTGGCCCTTGTGCATGTCAAAGGACACACCGTTGAGCGCGACGATGCCGCCGAACACGACGCTGACGTCGCGAACCGCGAGCAGGGGCGATGTCCCCTGCGCGAGCTGTGCCTGCGTCATCTCGTCTCGCCCACTCTGTTCGGTGAGCGACGGAGCGATGTGAACCGCTCTCGATGACAACAAAGGCTATCTGATCCCCTCGGCCACACGCGCAACTTTCCCTCCTGATTTCAGCTTTTTGCTGACGTCTTTTTTGGAATGCGGCATCAGACCCCCAAGTGCCGCTTCGATGTTCCTTACCATCGCAAGCAGACGCGGTCCAATGTCGTTGATCAAACGCTCTTCCGTGAAGCGGAATGCTGGCGCGCCGCAATTGAATGCGTAGGGGCCGGTTCCGTCGTTGAGCCTGAGTGCGACGCCGGCGGCGCCGATGTCGTCGTGCCAGTCGCCGACCGAAATCGCAAATCCGTATTTCGCGACCGTCTCGCCGGAACGTTCCAGCCCGTCGCGCATCTTGGGCCAGCGGCTGCCGTAATGTTCGCGCAAGACACGAGACAGTTCCGCCCGATCGTTCTCCTCGAGCGCCCAGAAATAGGCGCGGCCCATCGCGCTGGTTGCAATCGGCACGCGGGAGCCGACGTCAAGTTGAACGCCGACCGTCTCGCTGCCGCGGCTTTGCCCGAAATAGATCATGCTGTGACGGTCGCGGCCGCCGACGGCAACGGCTCCGCCGGTCGCGCGCATCATTTCCTCGCGGAACGGTTCGGACAAATGCCGAACGCCGAGATTGGACAAGGCGGCGTAGCCGAGCGCCATCGCGGCCGGCGCAAGCTGATATTTCTCGAAGCGGGGAACCGGCGTCAAATAGCCGAGCTTGGTCAAGGTATAGGTCAGCCGCGAAACGGTCGGCTTGGGCAAGTTGGTACGGGCCGCGATTTCCTGATTGCCAAGAAGTCCGTCGCTGGGCTGGAATGCGCGCAATACGTCTAGTCCGCGGGAAAGCGCGACGACGAAATTCCGATCGGTCGCGGTCTTCTTTCCTGTACGCTTCATCCCAGATCTGCTTCTTGCGCGGAGTCGTTGACAAGCCACGTGCTTCAAAATAACCCTGCCGTCAAGATGCGGAATTAAATTCCGCAGTGCGAAATTGAACAAAAGTTACCCCACCAAGGAGGGACACCGTGAGCGAAGTGGTCAAGCTTGAGCGTCATGACGAAGTCGGGATCGTCACGGTCGACAGCCCTCCGGTCAACGCGCTGAGCGCCGCGGTTCGCGGCGGAATTCTGGAGTGCATCAAGGCCGCAATCGCCGATCCCGCCATCAAGGGCATCGTGCTGACCTGCGCCGGCCGCACCTTCATTGCGGGCGCTGACATCACCGAATTCGGCAAGCCGCCGAAGCCGCCCGCCCTTAACGACGTGCTTTCCGAGATCGAGAATTCACCGAAGCCGGTCGTGGCCGCGATCCACGGCACCGCGCTCGGTGGCGGCCTCGAGGTCGCGCTCGCCTGTCATTTCCGCGTCGCGGTGAAGGAAGCCAAGCTCGGCCTGCCCGAGGTGAAGCTCGGCCTGCTGCCGGGCGCCGGCGGCACCCAGCGCCTGCCGCGCGCAGTCGGACCGGAGCTCGCGGTCAAGATGATCGTCGGCGGTGATCCGATCGGTGCGGCGGAAGCTCTGAAGAACGGCCTTATCGAGGAGATCGTCGAGGGCCCGGCCGCCGGAGGTGAAGCCTTCGTACGAAAGCTGCTGGCTGAAAAGCGTCCGCTGCGCCGTCTGCGTGACGACGACTCCAAGATCGCGGCGGCCAAGGTCGATCGCTCGATCTTCACCAACGCGGTCGCCGCCATGACCAAGAAGTCGCGCGGTCTGGAAGCTCCGTTCGCGGCGGCTGACGCCGTCGGCTACGCCATCGACCTGCCGTTCGACGAAGGCCTCAAGAAGGAGCGCGAAGGTTTCCTGAAGCTCGTCGCCAGCGATCAGTCCAAGGCGCAGCGTTATGCCTTCTTCGCCGAGCGCGAGGCCAGCAAGATCGCCGGCGTTCCTGAGGGGACCAAGCCGCGGCCCGTGAACCGCGTCGCCATCCTCGGCGCCGGCACGATGGGCGGCGGCATCGCGATGTCCTTTGCCAATGCCGGCGTTCCCGTCACCCTGATCGAGACCGGCGAGGAGCAGCTCAAGCGCGGCATGGGCATCATGCAGAAGAACTGGGAAGCGACCGCGGCGCGCGGCGGCATCCCGGCGGATGCACCCGCCAAGCGCATGGCGCTGATCAACGGCGTCGTCGGCATCGAGAACGTCGGTGATGCTGACCTTGTCATCGAAGCCGTGTTCGAGACCATGGCGGTGAAGAAGGAAGTGTTCGGCAAGCTCGACCAGTACGTCAAGCCTGGCGCCGTGCTCGCCTCCAACACCTCGTACCTGAACATCGACGAGATCGCGAAGTCGACCAAGCGGCCGCAGGACGTGCTCGGCATGCACTTCTTCTCGCCCGCCAACGTCATGAAATTGTGCGAGATCGTGCGCGCCGACAAGACCGCGCCGGATGCCCTTGTGACCGCGGTCTCGATCGCGCGCAAAATCGCAAAGGTGCCGGCCGTGGTCGGCGTCTGCGACGGCTTTGTCGGCAACCGCATGCTGGCCCAGCGCGGCAAGCAGTCCGAGAAGCTGCTGTTCGAAGGCGCGCTTCCGCAGCAGGTCGACGCCGTCGTGACGAAGTTCGGCATGCCGATGGGGCCGTTCGCGATGGGCGACCTCGCCGGCCTCGACATCGGCTGGCGCTCGCGCAAGGACCGCGGCATCAAGTCGGAGATCGCGGACGCGCTCTGCGAAGCCGGGCGCTTCGGCCAGAAGACCGGCAAGGGCTATTACAAATACGAAGCCGGCTCCCGTTCGGCGCTGCCGGATCCCGAAGTCGAGAAGCTGATCGATGAGACGCTGCTGCGCATGGGCCGCAAGAAGCGCGTCGTCAGTGACGACGAGATCCTCGAGCGCATGATGTATCCGATGATCAACGAGGGCGCAAAGATCCTGGAGGAAGGTATCGCCGCGCGCCCGTCCGACATCGACGTGGTCTGGCTCTATGGCTATGGCTGGCCGATCTACCGCGGCGGCCCGATGTTCTGGGCCGACACCGTCGGCCTCAAGCACATCGCCGATCGTCTCTCCTTCTATGCCAAGGAGACCAACGATCCGAGCCTCGAGCCCGCGCCACTGCTGAAGAAGCTCGCGGTCGAAGGCAAGACCTTCGCGTCGCTCGCGGCGGGCTCGAAAGCGGCGTGATTGGATTGGGGTGGCTGTGATGTCTCGCCCCGGGCAACGCCCTCTCCGTTCCCTCCCCCTTGTGGGGGAGGGTCAGGGAGGGGGGTAGCCCCGGGCGCAGGCGTTTGTGGCCACCCCCTTCCCCAACCCATCCCCACAAGGGGGAAGGGAGCCCGTCTGTCCGTGCCCGCCTCACGTTTGCAAAGTAACGGCCTTCAATGACCCATCCCGGCGAACAGTTTTATCCCGAGGGCGTGCGTTGGGACGACGCCATCGTCCAGGGCACGCTCCCTGACCTGCTGTCGAAAGCCGCCGCTGACTACGGTGCGCGCACCGCGCTCGAGTTTCGCGATCGTCCGATCAGCTACACCGAGCTCGCCGCGATGGCCGAGCGCGCAGCCGCCGCCTTCCTGCGCGCCGGCTATGGCAAGAACAGTTCGGTCGCGCTGTTCCTCGGCAATACGCCGGACCATCCCGTCAATTTCTTCGGCGCGCTGAAAGCCGGCGCCCGGGTCGCGCATCTCTCACCGCTCGACGGCGAGATCGCGCTGACGCACAAGGTCACCGATTCCGGTTCGCGCCTGCTCGTCACGTCCAACCTCGCGGCGCTGCTGCCGACCGCGCTGAAATTCCTGGAGAAGGGCCTGATCGACCGCCTGGTGGTCTGCGAGGACAATAATTGGGGTAAGGTCGGCACGCCGCAGGCTGCGATCCCCAGCGATCCCCGCATCGTCACCTTCAAGGCCTTTGTCGAGGGCGCCACCGCGCCGGCAGAGTGGCCGCAAGTGAGCGCCGACGACGTCGCGCTGCTGCAATATACCGGTGGCACCACCGGCTTGCCCAAAGGCGCGATGCTGACCCACGGCAATCTCACCTCGGCCGTGTCGATCTACGACGTCTGGGGCAAGCCGTCGCGCGCGACGCGTGGCGACGTCGTCGAGCGCGTGATCTGCGTGCTGCCGCTGTTCCACATCTATGCGCTCACAGTCGTGCTGCTGTTCTCGCTCAGGCGCGGCAATCTGATCTCGCTGCATCAGCGTTTTGACGTCGAAGCGGTGATGCGCGACATCGAAATCAAGCGCGCAACCTACTTTCCCGGCGTGCCGACGATGTGGATCGCGATCGCGGCCCTTCCCGATCTCGACAAGCGCGATTTTTCCTCGCTGGCGACAATCGGCTCCGGGGGCGCGCCGCTGCCGGTGGAGATCGCGAGTTTCTTCGAGCGCAAAGTCGGCAAGAAGCTCCGCAGCGGCTGGGGCATGACCGAGACCTGCTCGCCCGGCACCGGCCATCCGCCTACAGGTCCCGATAAGCCCGGCTCGATCGGCCTGATGCTGCCCGGCATCGAGCTCGACGTCGTTTCCCTGGACGATCCGACACGCGTATTGCCGCCGGGCGAAGTCGGCGAGATCCGCATCAAGGGCCCGAACGTCACCAGGGGCTACTGGAACAAGCCCGAGGGATCCGCGGAGGCCTTCGTCGACGGCCGCTTCGTCACCGGCGACATCGGCTATGTCGATAGCGACGGCTATTTCTTCCTGGTCGACCGCAAGAAGGACATGATCATCTCCGGCGGCTTCAACGTTTATCCGCAAATGATCGAGCAGGCGATCTACACCATACCAGGCGTGCACGAGGTGATCGTGCTCGGCATTCCCGACTCGTATCGCGGCGAGGCCGCAAAGGCCTTCATCAAGCTCAGGCCCGGCGCAAAGTCGTTCTCGCTCGACGAGCTGCGCGCGCAGCTCGCCGGCAAGCTCGGCAGGCACGAATTGCCGGCGGAGGTCGAATTCGTCGACGATCTGCCGCGCACGCCGGTCGGAAAGCTGTCGCGCCATGAGTTGCGCCAGCAGCAGAAACCATCACAATCCGCCCAACTTGCCACCCGACTTGCATCAGGAGATCGCTCTTGACCGACGCCGTCATCGTTTCCACCGCCCGCACCCCGATCGGCAAGGCTTATCGCGGCGCCCTCAACGCTACCGAGGGCGCAACCCTGCTTGGCCACGCCATCGGCGCGGCCGTCGCGCGCGCCAAGGTCGACCCCAAGGAGATCGAGGACGTCGTGATGGGCGCAGCGCTCCAGCAGGGCGCGACCGGCGGCAACATCGCGCGCAAGGCGCTGCTCCGTGCCGGTCTCCCCGTCACGGTCGCCGGCACCACCATCGACCGGCAATGCGCCTCGGGACTGCAGGCGATCGCGCTCGCCGCACGTTCGGTGATTTTTGATGGTGTGGAGATCGCGGTCGGCGGCGGCGGCGAGTCCATCTCGCTGGTGCAGAACGACAAGATGAACGGCTTCCATGCGCAAGACCCGGCGCTGCTCGAGATCAAGGGCGAGGTCTACATGCCCATGATCGACACCGCCGAAATCGTGGCCAAACGCTACGGCATCTCCCGGGAGAAGCAGGACGAATATTCGCTGGAGAGCCAGCGCCGCACGGCCGCGGCCCAGCAAGGCGGCAAGTTCAAGGATGAGCTCGCGCCGATCACCACAAAGATGGCGGTGACCGACAAGGCAACCGGTGCAGTCTCGTTCAAGGACATCACGCTCTCGCAGGACGAGGGCCCGCGCCCCGAGACCACCGCGGAAGGCCTCGCCGGCCTCAAGGCCGTGCGCGGTGAAGGCTTTTCGGTGACCGCCGGCAATGCCAGCCAGCTTTCGGACGGCGCCAGCGCGAGCGTGATCATGAGCGACAAGGAAGCGTCGAAGCGCGGGCTGAACCCGCTCGGCATCTTCCGCGGCTTCGTCTCCGCCGGCTGCGAGCCCGACGAGATGGGCATCGGCCCGGTGTTCGCGGTGCCGCGCCTGCTCAAGCGTCATGGCCTCACCGTCGACGACATCGGCCTGTGGGAGCTCAACGAAGCCTTCGCGGTGCAGGTGCTGTATTGCCGCGACAAGCTCGGCATCGACCCCGACAAGATCAACGTCGACGGCGGCGCGATCGCGGTGGGCCATCCCTACGGCATGTCGGGCGCGCGCCTCACCGGCCACGCTCTGATCGAAGGCCGCCGGCGCAAGGCGAAATATGCGGTCGTCACCATGTGCGTCGGCGGCGGCATGGGCGCGGCGGGGCTTTTTGAGGTGTTGCAGTAGTTCTGGTCCAGTAGCCGTCGTCCCGGCGAAAGCCGGGACCCATACTCCGCAGCAGGAGTTTGGCGCACGAACAACAATGGCCTTCGCAGGACAACGAAGGCCGGTGGTTATGGGTCCCGGCCTTCGCCGGGACGACACATTCATAGGAGGATCCGATGGATCTCGCATTCACGAAGGAAGAGCAGGCGTTTCGCGAGGAAGTGCGGTCATTCTTCCGCGACAACGTGCCGCCGGATACGCGGCGCAAGCTGGTCGAGGGCCGCCACCTCTCGAAGGACGAGATGGTGACGTGGTGGCGCATCCTCAACAAGAAGGGCTGGGGCGTCAGCCACTGGCCCAAGCAATATGGCGGCACCGGTTGGACCTCCGTGCAGCATTATATCTTCAACGAGGAGCTGCAGTCCTATCCGGCGCCGCAGCCGCTCGCCTTCGGCGTCAGCATGGTGGGCCCCGTGATCTACACCTTCGGCAATGAGGAACAGAAGAAGCAGTACCTGCCGCGCATCGCCAATGTCGACGATTGGTGGTGCCAGGGTTTCTCCGAGCCTGGCTCCGGCTCCGACCTCGCCTCGCTGAAGACCAAGGCCGAGCGCAAGGGCGACAAGTGGATCATCAACGGCCAGAAGACCTGGACGACGCTGGCCCAGCACGCCGACATGATCTTCTGTCTCTGCCGCACCGACCCGTCCGCCAAGAAGCAGATGGGCATCTCCTTCATCGTGTTCTCGATGAAGTCGAAGGGCGTCACCGTGCGCCCGATCCAGACCATCGACGGCGGCGCCGAGGTCAACGAGGTCTTCTTCGACGACGTCGAAGTACCCTACGAGAACCTGATCGGCGAGGAGAACAAGGGCTGGGATTACGCGAAATTCCTGCTCGGCAATGAGCGCACCGGCATCGCGCGGGTCGGGGTCTCCAAGGAGCGGCTCCGCCGCATCCGCGATCTCGCCGGTAAGGTCGAATCCGGCGGCAAGCCGATCATCCAGGACGCGGCCTTCCGTGACAAGCTCGCGGCCTGCGAGATCGAGCTCAAGGCGCTCGAGCTGACGCAGCTCCGCGTCGTCGCCGACGAAGGCAAGCACGGCAAGGGCAAGCCCAATCCGGCGTCCTCGGTGCTGAAGATCAAGGGCTCCGAGATCCAGCAGACCACCACCGAACTGCTGATGGAAGTGATCGGCCCGTTCGCCGCGCCCTACGACGTGCACGGCGACGACGGCTCGAACGAAGCCATGGACTGGACCGCCCAGATCGCGCCGAGCTACTTCAACAACCGCAAGGTCTCGATCTACGGCGGCTCCAACGAAATCCAGCGCAACATCATCGCCAAGGCGGTGCTGGGGCTGTGATCGTACACTATTAACGCGCACTCACCGTCATGGCCGGGCTTGACCCGGCCATCCACGCCTAGCGCCACGAAAGAACGTGGATGCCCGGCACAAGACTGGGCATGACGACATCGATACCGGAGAGCAAAGAATATGGATTTTGATCTGAACGAGGAGCAACGGCTTCTCAAGGAAAGCATCGACGGCCTCTTGACCGATTCCTACGATTTCGAGAGCCGCAAGAAGTACATGAAGGAGAAGGGCGGCTGGAGCCGGACCGTCTGGGGCAAGCTCGCCGAGCAGGGCCTGCTCGGTCTGCCCTTCGCGGAGGCCGATGGCGGCTTCGGCGGCGGCGGCGTCGAGACCATGATCGTGATGGAAGCGCTCGGCAAGGCGCTGGTGCTCGAGCCTTATCTCGCAACCGTCGTGATCGGCGGCGGCTTCCTGCGCCATGCGGGCAGCGATGCGCAAAAGGCCGCGCATGTGCCCGGCATCGTCGACGGCAGCAAGACGCTCGCCTTTGCCCAGCTCGAGAAGAACTCGCGCTACGATCTCTTCGACGTCTCCACGACGGCGAAGAAGAAGGGCGATGGCTGGGTTATCGACGGCGAGAAGTTCGTCGTGCTCAACGGCGAGAACGCAGATACCCTGATCGTGACCGCGCGCACCAAGGGCGAGCGGCGCGACAAGAGCGGCATCGGCGTGTTCCTGGTGCCGGCCGACGCGAAGGGCGTCGCCAAGAAATCGTACCCGACCCAGGACGGTCTGCACGCCGCCGACATCACCTTCACCGGCGTCGAGATCGGTGCCGATGCCGTGCTCGGCAATCCCGACGATTCGCTCGCGCTGATCGAGCGTGTGGTCGACGAAGCCCGCATCGCGCTCTGCGCCGAAGCGGTCGGCCTGATGGACGAGTCTCTGAAGACAACAGTCGAGTACATCAAGACGCGCAAGCAGTTCGGTGTCGCGATCGGTTCGTTCCAGAGCCTCCAGCACCGCGCCTCCGACATGTTCGTCGCCGCCGAGCAGGCGCGATCGATGTCGATGTTCGCGACCATGGCTGCTGATTTCGAGGACGCCAAGGAGCGCAGCAACGCCGTTGCCGCGGCCAAGGTGCAGATCGGCAAGTCGCTGAAGTTCGTCGGACAGCAGGCGATCCAGCTCCACGGCGGCATCGGCATGACCATGGAGGCGAAGATCGGCCACTATTTCAAGCGCCTGACCATGATCGAGAACAGCTTTGGCGACACCGACTATCACCAGCGCCGCGTGGCGGACGGTGGCGGGTTGATCTAAGCGCCACCGCCGTCATTGCGAGGAGCGTAGCGACGAAGCAATCCCGACTTTCTCCGCCGAAAGATCCTGGATTGCTTCGCTTCGCTCGCAATGACGCAGTCAACGGAATCAACGGAGCCCAACAACAATGAAAAACACCCCGTTCGATCTTACCGGCAAGGTCGCCGTGGTCACCGGCTCCAGCCGCGGCATCGGCCGCTCATCCGCAGAGTTGCTGGCAAAGCTCGGCGCCAAAGTGGTGGTCTCCTCGCGCAAGGCCGACGCGTGCCAGGAGGTCGCCGACGGCATCAAGGCGGCTGGAGGTGACGCCACCGTCATCCCCTGCAATATCGCGCGCAAGCAAGAGGTCGAGGCGCTGATCGCGGGTGCGACCAAGCACTACGGCAAGATCGACATCCTCGTCTGCAATGCCGCGGTCAACCCGTATTACGGCCCGCTGCTCGACATCACCGACGAGGCCTTCGACAAGATCATGGGCAGCAACGTCAAGAGCAACATCTGGCTCTCTGCGCTGGCGATCCCGCAGATGGCCGAGCGTGGCAACGGCTCCGTCGTCATCATCTCCTCGATCGGCGGCCTGCGCGGTTCGACCGTGATCGGCGCCTACGGCATCTCCAAGGCCGCCGACTTCGCGCTGTGTCGTTCGCTCGCCGGCGAATGGGGCCCGAAAGGCGTTCGCGTCAACTGCATCGCGCCCGGCCTGATCAAGACCGACTTCGCCCGCGCGCTGTGGGAAGACGAAGCGAATCTGAAACGCCGCACCGCCACCACGCCTCTTCGCCGCATCGGCGAACCCGACGAAATCGCGGGCGCAGTGGCCTACCTCGCCTCCGACGCGTCGAGCTTCATGACCGGACAGACCATCGTCATCGACGGCGGCGTGACCACGGCGGCGGCGTAGGTCTCTCAGCTCGTCGTCCCGGCGAAGGCCGGGACCCATAACCACAGGGAGTGGTTTGACGAAGTCTGGTCGTGCTGGATCGGCATCGTGCGCAATCGATGGATCACGCGGTATGGGTCCCGGCCTTCGCCGGGACGACAGCTGAGCCCTTCTTGACCTTCCCGCCCTAATCCGCTCCCTTTGGCGCGACACAATGATCCCTCCCGGGACAACGCGAAGAAAACGACCAGCAAACCCCAAGGGTGCTTCCATGTCTTTCGTCCTTGCCATCGACCAGGGCACCACCTCCTCGCGCGCGATCGTGTTTCGCGGCGACATTTCCATTGCGGCGAAGGCGCAGGCCGAGTTTCCGCAGCATTTCCCCGCCTCGGGCTGGGTCGAGCACGAGCCCGAGGACATCTGGACCTCGACCGTGACGGTCTGCCGCGACGCGATCGCGCAGGCCGGCATCAGCGCAAAGGACATCGCCGCGATCGGGATCACCAACCAGCGCGAGACCACCGTGGTGTGGGACCGCGCCACCGGGCAGGCCGTGCACCGCGCCATCGTCTGGCAGGACCGCCGCACCGCCGACATCTGCGCGAGACTGAAAGCCGACGGCCGCGAGCCGGTGATCTCGCAGAAGACCGGCCTGATCATTGATCCCTATTTCTCCGGCACCAAGGTCGCCTGGATTCTCGACCACGTCCCCGGCGCGCGGGCGCGCGCCGCGCGCGGCGAATTGATGTTCGGCACCGTCGATTGCTATCTGCTGTGGCGCCTCACCGGCGGCAAGGTGCACGCCACCGATGCCACCAACGCCTCGCGCACGCTGCTGTTCAACATCCACACCGGCGAGTGGGACGACGAGCTCTTGGAGATCGTCGGCGTGCCGCGCTCAATGCTGCCCGAGGTGAAGGATTCCTCCGCCCGTTTCGGCGAGAGCACGCCGGACCTGTTCGGCGGCGCGATTGCGATCTCCGGCATTGCCGGCGACCAGCAGGCCGCCACCATCGGCCAGGCCTGCTTCCGCCCGGGCATGATGAAGTCCACCTACGGCACCGGCTGCTTCGCCCTGCTCAACACCGGCACGATGCCCGTGGCCTCGAAGAACAAGCTGCTCACCACCATCGCCTACCAACTCGGTGGCAAACGCACCTACGCGCTCGAAGGTTCGATCTTCGTCGCGGGCAGCGCGGTACAGTGGCTGCGCGACGGCCTCGGCATCATCAAGCACGCCGCCGAGACCGGACCTCTTGCTGATCAGTCGGACTCCATGCAGAGCGTGTATCTGGTGCCGGCCTTCGTCGGCATGGGCGCGCCCTACTGGAATCCACGCGTGCGCGGCGCGCTGTTCGGCCTCACCCGCAATACCGGCCCGGCCGAGCTCGCCCACGCCGCGCTCGAAAGCGTCTGCTACCAGACGTTCGACCTTTGGGCCGCAATGCGCGCGGACTGGCCGAGCTCGGAAACCGCCAGCGTCGTGCTCCGCGTCGACGGCGGCATGACCGCATCCGACTGGACCATGCAGCGCCTCGCCGACCTGCTCGACGCCCCGGTCGACCGCCCCGTGATCCAGGAGACGACGGCGCTGGGCGCCGCCTATCTCGCCGGCCTTGAGGCCGGCGTCTATCCCGAGCCGACCAAATTCGCCGACAACTGGCGCCTCGAGCACCGCTTCAAGCCGAACATGAGCCAGGCGACAAGGGAGCGGAAGCTGGCGGGCTGGGCGAGGGCGGTGAAGGGCGTGCTCGCGAGCGACGAGGGCGAGGGCTAGGAGGATCTCGTAGCCTGGATGGAGCGCAGCGAAATCCGGGGTTCTGCATGGCACGATTCCCGGATTGCGCTGCGCTCCATCCAGGCTACAAGAAACAGCAACAAAGGGAGCACCAACAATGAACACGGATTTCAACCGGGTCATCCAGAAGCTTTTTGGCGCAGCGATCTGCGCCGCGCTGCTCACCTCGACCGCCATTGCGCGTGAGAAGCCGGACCCGCTCGGAAGCGCGCGGCAGGTCAAGACCGACGTCGCCGGTCTCAATGCCCCCGCGCAGATTCTGGTCGATGTCTGGGGCATCCCCCACATCTATGCCGCCAATGAGCACGACCTGTTTTTCCTGCAAGGCTTCAACGCCGCCCGCGATCGGCTCTGGCAGATCGATCTCTGGCGCAAGCGCGGACTCGGTCTGCTGGCCAAGGATTTCGGCCCGGCCTATGCCGAACAGGACAAGGCGCTACGGCTCTTTCTTTATCGCGGCGACATGAATGCGGAATGGGCGGCTTACGGCCCCAAGGCGAAGACCTATGCGGAGGCGTTCGTCGCCGGGGTCAACGCCTATGTCGCCGATGTGCGCGCGGGCAAGCGCCCGTTACCGATCGAGTTCAGGATCGCCGGCACCATGCCGGATCCGTGGACGGCGGACGACATCGTCCGCATCCGCAGCCACGGCCTGACGCGCAATGTCGCCTCCGAGGTCAAGCGCTCGTTGGTCGCTTGCGCAGCCGGCCTCGATGCCGATCGGTTTCGCGTCAAGCTCGAGCCGGCATGGACGACGAAAATTCCAGATGGTCTCGATCCCTGCAGCGTGCCGAAGGCCGTGCTGGCGCCTTACGATCTCGCGACGCGCCCGGTCGCCTTTGCCGCGCCGAAAGATCGCCAGGCCGCGCTCGCGCACGATCCGGACAAGTACCTCACCGAGGCCGACCAGCAACGCGACACCATCGGCTCCAACAATTGGGTGATCGCGGCGTCGCGGACCGCGACGGGACGGCCGATCCTCGCCAACGATCCGCATCGCGAGCACAGCGTGCCTTCGCTGCGTTACGTCGTCGGCCTCAATGCGCCCGGCCTTTCCGTGGTCGGCGCGGGCGAGCCGGCGCTGCCCGGCATCTCGATCGGCCACAACGGCACCATCGCCTTCGGTCTCACCATCTTCAACGTCGACCAGGAAGACCTCTACGTCTACGAGCTCAATCCGCAGAATCCCAACCAGTACCGCTATGGCAGCGGCTGGGAGGACATGCGCATCGTGCACGAGACGGAGCAGGTGAAAGGCGAAGGCGATCGCGACCTCGAGCTGAAATTCACCCGGCATGGTCCGGTGATCTATGTCGACGACGCCAACAAGCGCGCCTTTGCCGTCCGCTCGATCTGGTTCGAGCCCGGTACCTCGGCCTATTTCGGCTCCTCCGACTACATGACCGCGAAGGATTGGAACGGATTCCTCGGGGCCATGCGGCGCTGGGGCGCGCCGTCGGAGAACCAGGTCTATGCGGACACCAAGGGCAATATTGGCTGGGTTGCCGCCGGCAAGACGCCGCGGCGCGCTAACTATGATGGCCTGATGCCGGTGCCCGGCGACGGCCGCTACGAATGGCAGGGTTTTCTCTCGCTCGACGAACTGCCCAAGGCCTATCAGCCCAAGCAGGGCTTTCTCGCCACCGCCAACCAGATGAACCTGCCGGCGGATTATCCCGTCAGCGAGCGCAAGGTCGGTTTCGAATGGGCGGACAGTGCGCGCTGGCAGCGCATCACCGAGGTGCTGCAGGCCAACAGCAAGGTGACGCTGGCCGACGCCATGGATCTGCAGAACGACGACACCACGATGCTGGGGCGGCGGCTGGTCAAGCTGTTGCAGCCGCTCACCTCGGACGATGCTAACGTGAAAAAGGGCCTCGAACTGCTCAAACCGTGGGATGCGCGTGATGCCGCCGACAGCGCCGCTGCCGCATTGTTCGAGGTCTGGATCGCCAATCATCTTGGACCGGTACTGTTGAAGACCACGGCGCCCAAGGCCGCCGACCTGATCGCGCCCGAGGCGTCCAGCATTTCGGCGCTTGTCGCCTTCCTGGAATCTCCAGACGCGTCGTTTGGCTCCGATCCCGCCGCCGCCCGCGACCAGATCCTGCGCGACAGCCTTGGCGCCGCGGTGGCCGATGTGGCGGCCAAGCTCGGGGCCGATTCCTCAACCTGGCGCTGGGGCCGCCTGCACGTCGCGAAATTCGACCACGCGCTGATGCCGCTTGCCGACAAGGCGACAGCCGCTCAGCTCTCGGTCGGTCCGCTGGCCTACGGCGGCGCCGCCAATGTGCCGCGCGCGGCCACCTATCGCCGCACCGATTATCAGCTGTTCGCCGGCGCCTCGTTCCGCATGGTGCTGGACGTCGGCAATTGGGATGCGAGCCGCACCATCAACACGCCGGGCCAGTCGGGCGATCCCTTCAGCGGCCATTATCGCGACCTCGCGCCGCTGTGGGCGACCGGCCGGTATGTGCCCCTGCTCTACAGCCGCGCTGCGGTCGAGGCGGCGACGGCGGAAGCGATCACCCTGACGCCGCGGTGAGTGAGGCGTATCCACAAACTCCGCCGTCGTCCTGGCGAAAGCCAGGACGACCCCGAATGTGTGGCCGGCGTTCAGCTTCAAAGGGACGCATCCCATGATCCTCCCCGACGGCTATTCCGACATTCCCGCCGGCAAGATCGCTGCCGTCGTCACGCATCTCGAGATGACCGCGCGTCCGCCGCTGCGTGGCGATCCCCTTGGCGCATGGACCCTGCGCAAGGTCGATACCCCCGCGCTTCATTGGTATCGCGATCTCCATCGCCGCGTCGGCGAGGAGTGGTTGTGGTTTTCGCGGGCGCGCATGAACGACGCCGAGCTCGCCGCAATCATCCATGCACCGGGCGTCGAGGTCTATGCGCTTGTCGTGGACGGCAACGATGAAGGCCTGCTGGAGCTGAACTTTCGCGAGGCCGGCCAATGCGAGCTCGTGTATTTCGGCGTCACCGCAAAACTGATCGGCAGTGGTGCCGCCCGCTTTATGATGAACCGCGCGCTTGAGCTCGCGTGGTCACGCGACCTGTCCCGCGTTTGGGTGCACACCTGCACCTTCGACCATCCGTCCGCCGTTTCGTTCTACCAGCGGTCAGGATTTCGCCCGTTCCGCCGCCAGGTCGAGATCGCCGACGACCCGCGCCTCGATGGAACGGTGCCGCGGACGGCGGCGAGGTATGTGCCGATCATCGAATAGTGCGCAGCTGTCTCCCCACCGTCGTTGCGAGGAGCCCTTGCGACGTAGCAATCCAGCCTCAGAAGCGTAGCGGATGGAGCGCAGCGCAATCCGGGGCGGTATCCCCGCATTCGGCTGCGCTCCATGGGGGGCTACATGATCAAAACACCTCCTGCTTCACCCGTGCCAGCGAAAACCCCCGCTGCATCGCGTTGAAGCACGTCAGCCCCGTCGGCTCCGACCGACACGTGAACCCAGCGCGCTGCCACACCTCGCCATAGGCGAGCACGGGCAGTGACGGGTCCATGATGGTGTCTCCGGCGCAGATGCGGCCTGCGGCTCCTTTCGCGCTCATCTCGAAGGCGTTGCCCCATTCCAGCTCGCAATCCGCCGGACGGCGCGGCCGCGTCTCCAGGTTCATGATGTCGCAGCGGAGCACGCCTTGTCCGTTGTCGGTGAAGAACTGGCAGGCGATGTTTTTCGACGGCGTCTGGAAGCCGATCGGGCGGTCCTGCGCGCGGGCGCCGTGGCCGGCCAGGGCAAGCAGGATCGACGTCAGCAGGATCGACGTCAAAATGAGTCCGCGATACCCGATCATGCGAAGCTCGCTAGCCGTTGAAATTGACTGCCGTGGTGTTGGCGCCGCAAACCAGGACCGCAACCCGCTCGCCGGGTGAGGGACGATAGCGGCCGGAGAGCAAGGCGGCAAAGGCGGCCGCGCCACCAGGCTCGGCCACCAGGCGCAGGCTCGACCACAAGGCCGCCTGCGCCTGCCTGATCGCGTCGTCGGCGACGAGGACGACTCGCTCGACATGGGCCCGCGCAATCGGAAACATCAATTGTCCGACACGTCGCGGGGCGAGACTGTCGGCGGCGATGCCGCCCGCGGGCGCATCGATCGGCGCGCCTGCCGCGAAGGCGGCGTGAAGCGTTGGCGATTGCTCCGGCTCGACCGCGACGATGCGCGTCCTGCCGGCACTCCAGGCCGCCATACCACCAATCAGGCCGCCGCCGCCGACTGCAACCAGCACCGTGTCGATGCCCGGTGCATCCTGCTCCAGCTCCATGCCGACGCTGCCCTGACCGAGCAAGGTCTCGAGCTGGTCGTAAGCATGCACGGCCATGGCGCCGGTCTGCGCGACATGGGTTTCGCTCGCGGCGAGCGCGTCGGCATAGCGGCTGCCCGCGACCACGAGCTGCGCGCCATATCCTCTGATCCGCTCGGCCTTGGCCGGCGAGGTGATGTCGGGCACGAAAATCGTGGCGGGAACGCCGAGCCGCTGCGCCGCATAAGCCACCGCCGCGCCGTGATTGCCGCCCGATGCGGCGACGACACCGGCCTCCGGCAGCCGGCGCAACAGCAAATTGGCAAAGGCACCCCGCGCCTTGAACGATCCGGAATGCTGCAACAGCTCGAGCTTGAAAATGACGGGCGAAGCCGGCAGGCCAAAATCGGTGAGATCGGCCTCAACGAGCGGCGTGCGCCGTATGTGCGGACGGATGACGGCCTCGGTCGCCGCGATCCGCTCCCGATTGATGTCCATTGTTGCTGTCATGATGCCGTCCTTGATAGCGCATCCGGCAGACGCTGTCGCGGCGCCGTTGCATCCGGCGCAATGCTCCACTTCCATGATTTTGCTTGCGCTACTGCGGCCTTGCCATGGAAACTGATCGGCCCTGCCTCGTCTAAAAGCCAGAGAAGAGCGCAAAACCATGTTCCTGATCGGCCAATACGATTCCCCCTTTGTCCGCCGCGTCGCGATTGCGCTGCGGCTGTACGGCCTCGCCTTCGAGCACAGGCCGTGGTCGACCTTCGGCGACGCCGACAAGATCGCGCCCTATAATCCGCTGCGCCGCGTGCCGACGCTGGTGCTCGACGACGGCGAGGCGCTGATCGAGAGCACGGTCATCCTCGATTATCTCGACGAATTGGTAGGGCCGGAGAAGGCGATGCTGCCGCGCTCCGGCGCCGAGCGCCGGCATCATTTGCGCATCTGCGCGCTCGCCTCCGGTCTCGGCGACAAGGCGGTCAGCCTGCTCTACGAGCGCGTGTTGCGGAAGGAGCAGCTTGCGCTGTGGGTGCAGCGTTGCGAAGCGCAGATCGCGGACGTGCTGAAAGCGCTGGAGGCCGAGCGCGCCAAGGTGACCACGCCATACTGGCTGGGCGACCGCATCGGCCATGCCGACATCGCGGTGGCCTGCGTCGTGCGCTTCACCCGCGAGGCGCACCCGCTTCTGTTCGAGACCTCGCGCTATCCGGCGTTGTCGGCGCATGCCGACGCGTGCGAGGCGCTGGTGCCGTTCCAGGAGATCGTGCAGCCACTGTCACCGCCGAAGGGGTGAGGCTCTTTCAATCCCTCCCGCTTACGGGGAGAGGCGAAGGGAGAAGCGCCGCTATGCGAACCCGACCTTGATCAGGATTGTCAGGAACAGGCCGCCGACAACCGCGCAGACCGCGGCGCCGATCAGCGGCCCCAGCGCGCCTGCGCGGCTTGCAGGCTCCAGCACGGCTTGACCGGGCTGGTCCGGATCGTAATAGACCTGGACGCTCTTCCCGGGCCTGTATTTCGCAGCGCCCTCTTCGGCGACCTCGCGCAACCCGGAGATCATGGTGCCGTTCCAATCGACTTCGGTGCCGATGAAGTCGCGCTTGCCGACCCTGTAGGCGTAGCGCAGGTCGACCTGATAGCGGTGGACGAGCTTTGAAGTCGTCGGTCGATTGTCGTGCTCGGTCTTCTCCTCGACGATTTCCTCGATCACGTCGCAATGGGTGACCCTGCCGGCAGCGGTCGGCCAGCGCAGGCTGGCGCTCGCCAGCCGGCGCGTCCGGACATAATCGGCGGCGAGGAACACCCCGCCCACCAGCACGATGATCGGCACCGCGAACGCGAACAGCGGCACGCCCTTGTCGGCGTAGAGCACGTGGCCTGCGAACGAATGCGCGGTCAGCGTGGCGGCGATGATGCCGAACACCATTGTGAACGCCACCAGTGCCGCGACGTTCTGCGCGGCGGCGGGCTCCAGCAGCGCCTCGGTCGGTTGCTTCGGATCGACGTGGACGTCGACATGGGCGCCGACCGGATAACGTCCGGTCAGTTTTGCGGCCAGGACCCTCGTCGTGATGACGGTGCCGCCGACAAAGACCTTGTCGCCTTCCAGCTCCTGGCCGCCGGCCTGATAGCGGTAGCGGATGATGGGCTTGGCGTCGTTCCGATCGTCCGAGGTGTGCGCCGTTGGCTGGTCGACCCGGGAGACCGTGATGATGCCCTCCACCTTGTCCCAACTCCGCGCCGCGACCATCCGGCCTCGCATGCGGATCAGGTTGAACAGCGTCAATCCAAACAGCAGCACCGCGATGCCGGCGGCAATCTGGGTCCACATCAATTGTTGGGCGTTCAGCATCCGATTCCCCTGCGCTTCGGCGGCGACCGCCATTGGTCGCGGCGAACGCGCGTTGCGTTCACGTCAGGGGTGCGGCGCCGATCCTATCTCCTCGTGCAGGGCTTGATCTCGCCCGAAGCAGAGTGCATCACGATCGGATTTGGCGACAGTCTGATGCCGAAAAACAATTGAGAGCCGGAGACCTTGTCGTTCGCCCCCTCATGGACGTCAAGATCGAGCTTCGTCGCGATCTCGGATGTCAGTTTGGCCCGCTCCTCCATCGAAATAGTGTTGTGATATTTGATCTCGTAGACGACGTCGGCCTCCAGCACGGACCGCGTCTGGCACACGACGCCGCCGCTCGAAACGTTCTGGGTGACCGCGTCTTCACACTCGGCTTTCAGCAAGGCGTTGCGGGCCGAGATCAGCGACTCGTCGGATATCAGCAGAATGTTGGCGTTCTCGAGCTTGAGGTTGACGGTCTCGACCTGCTGCATTCCGGCGACGGCCGACAGCTTGTCCCTGACCTGGGCCGACACGTCGAGCTTTTTCTCGAGCGACTGCTTCAGGTCGCGGTCGACGGTCCGCGATTTTTGAATCTTGCCGGTGAGCAGCGTCGGATCGACCTCGCAAGTCGGATGCAGCTCCACCCGGCCATTGCTCAGATACTCGATCGTGTTGATCGTGCCGGGGCCGCCGAACGTGCTTGGCGGCACCACCTCGAAATATCCGGTCTCGGAGAGGATGGCCGTGATGGTCTGCTTCTTGCGCGGGAATCCCGCGTAGACCGAGACCATCACGAGGGCTATCGCGACAAAAACTCCGCTACCAAGCCAAAGCCATTTGCGGCTTGTTACTTTCCCGGGCAGCACAACTGATTTTTCTCGCCGCATGGCACATAGCCTTTCGGACAGTCCGCCGCGGCAATCGTGGGTAGCACGACGAGAGCGATCGCGGCGACGAACGGTGCAATGAACTGCTTCATATGTTCGATCCCAAGCAAATCGTCGGTTAAAGGTAGTAGGCCGAGACAGTAGCGAACCAAGGTTGAGCGGACAAGTGAACGAGTTCACAAGCGGCCGATTCTTGCGAGGGCGCATCCGCAGCTGTTCGATGTGCTGCGTCGTTCCGGTACAGGCTGAGCATTTGCTTCACCGATATTGTTCTGGGAAAGCCAGGACCCATCACCCCACTTGGTCATTTGGCGAAGATTCGTCGTTCGGTAGTGCCCGCGATCGTCACCGATGGGTCACTCGGCATGAGTCCTGGCTTCCGCCATGACGACACCGAACGTTCGACACCGAACGTGTGGCGCGCGCTCATGATCGCGGCGGACGAGGCAGCGAGTATCAAATGGGCGCGGTCGGCGATCATGCATTCATACAGGTGTTTTGCCCGACGCCGCAAGCCATTTCGGTAAGACCGAAATTTGTCGAGCCTTTTCAACCCCATGCCTACTGTGCATGGGGTTGATTTCTCGTTTTTTATTTGGAGGGCGCTTAGCCCGCGCCCGCGCGCTTCTTCTGCCAGACCAGATGCACCGCGCAGGTGCAGCCCGGCGGATGCGAGGCAAGCTCCTTCGACGTTTCGTCGTTGGCCGGTGTTGCCGCGAATGCCGCCTTGTCGCTCGTACCCTCTCTCGCCGGGATGTAGTTCAGGATCGGCGCGAGCCAGCGCTCGGTCTCGGCGACGCTCATGCCCTTGCGCGCAGCATAATCCTCGACCTGATCGCGCTCGATCTTGCCGACGCCGAAATAATAGCTCTCGGGATTGGCGAGATAGAGCCCCGACACGGAAGAGCCCGGCCACATCGCAAAGCTCTCGGTCAGCTTCACGCCGGCGGTGTTTTCGGCGTCGAGCAGCTCGAACAGCGTGGCCTTCTCGGTGTGATCGGGCTGCGCGGGATAGCCGGGAGCGGGACGGATGCCCTGGTACTTTTCGAGGATCAACTCGTCGGTCGAGAGCGTCTCGTCCGGCGCATAGGCCCAGAACTCGCGGCGGACGCGGGCATGCATGCGCTCGGCGAAGGCTTCGGCGAGGCGATCGGCCAGCGCCTTGCACAGGATCGACGAGTAGTCGTCATTGGCCATCTTGAAACGGTCCGCGACCACATCCTCGCCGATGCCGGCGGTGACGACGAAGCCGCCGACATAATCGGGCGCGCCGGTGCCGGCGGGCGCGACGAAGTCGGACAGCGCCGCGTTGAAACGGCCCTCGCGCTTCTCGAGCTGCTGGCGCAGCGTGTGCAGCGTCGCGATCGTCCTGGTTCGGCTCTCGTCGGCATAGAGCACGATGTCGTCGCCCTGCGCATTGGCCGGCCAGAAGCCGACGGTGGCCCGCGCGCGGAACCATTTCTCCTTGACGATCAGGTCGAGCATCTTGCGCGCGTCGTCGTAGAGCGAGCGCGCGACTTCGCCGACCTTGGCATCGTCGAGGATGGCGGGGAAGCGCCCGGCGAGCTCCCAGGTCTGGAAGAACGGCGTCCAGTCGATATAGGGCACCAGCTCGGCGAGATCGTAGTCGTCGAAGCTTCGGGTGCCGAGGAAGGTCGGCTTCACCGGCTTGTTCGCGGCAAAGTCGACCGGCACGCGGTTGGCGCGGGCGGTCGCCAGCTTCAGCCGCTTCTTGTCGGCCTGGGCGCGCATATGCGCGTCCGAGATCTTTGCGTATTCAGCGCGGACTTCGGCGGCATAGGCCTCGCGCCTCTCGGGCGACAGCAGAGCAGACGCAACACCAACCGCGCGGCTGGCGTCGTTGACATGCACCACGGGGCCGGCGCGATAGCTCGGGTCGATCTTCACCGCCGTATGCACGCGGCTCGTGGTGGCGCCGCCGATCAAGAGCGGCAGCTTGAGGCCTTCGCGCTGCAATTCGGCGGCGAAGAACGCCATCTCGTCGAGCGAGGGTGTGATCAGGCCGGACAGCCCGACGATGTCGGCCTTCTCCGCCTTCACCGTCTCGACGATCTTGGCCGCCGGCACCATCACACCGAGGTCGATCACCTCGTAATTGTTGCACTGGAGCACGATGCCGACGATGTTCTTGCCGATGTCGTGGACGTCGCCCTTGACGGTCGCGAGCACGATCTTGCCGGCGGACGAGGAGCCTTCCGTACCGATGCCATTGGCGAGATTGCGCGCCTTCTCCTCTTCCATGAACGGCATCAGCCAGGCGACGGCCTGCTTCATCACGCGGGCCGACTTCACCACCTGCGGCAGGAACATCTTGCCGTCGCCGAAGAGATCGCCGACCACGTTCATGCCCGCCATCAGCGGACCCTCGATCACGTCGAGCGGGCGCTTCGAGGCCTTGCGCGCCTCCTCGGTATCCTGCTCGATGAACTCGGTGATCCCGTGGACCAGCGAATGCGACAGCCGCTTCGCCACCGGCCATTCGCGCCAGGCGAGATCGGCTTCCTTGGTCTGGGTCTTGTTGCCGCGGAATCTTTCCGCGAGCGCCAGCAGACGCTCGGACGCACCGGGGTCGCGGTTGAGGATGACGTCCTCGCACACCTGGCGCAATTCGGGATCGATGTCGTCATAGACGATCATTTGCCCGGCATTGACGATGCCCATGTCCATGCCGGCCTTGATGGCGTGATACAGGAACACCGAGTGCATGGCCTCGCGCACCGGCTCGTTGCCGCGGAACGAGAACGACAAATTGGACACGCCGCCCGAGATGTGCGCGCCCGGCAGATTCTTGCGAATCCAGCGCGTCGCCTCGATGAAGTCGACGCCGTAATTGTTGTGTTCCTCGATACCGGTTGCGATCGCGAAAATATTCGGATCGAAGATGATGTCTTCCGGCGGGAAGCCGACGCGGTTCACGAGGATGTCGTAGGCGCGCTTGCAGATCTCGGTCTTGCGGGCGAACGTATCGGCCTGGCCGGCCTCGTCGAACGCCATCACCACGACGGCCGCGCCGTGGCGGCGGGCGACCTTGGCCTCGTGAATGAACTTGTCCTCGCCTTCCTTCATCGAGATCGAGTTGACGACCGGCTTGCCCTGCACGCATTTCAGGCCGGCCTCGATCACCGAGAATTTCGAGCTGTCGACCATCACGGGGACGCGGGCGATGTCGGGCTCGGCGGCGACGAGGTTGAGGAAGGTCACCATCGCGGCTTCCGAGTCCAGAAGGCCCTCGTCCATGTTGACGTCGATGATCTGCGCGCCGTTCTCGACTTGGTCGCGCGCGACCTGCAGCGCGGCGGTGTAGTCGCCGGCGGTGACCAGCTTGCGGAAGCGGGCGGAGCCGGTGACGTTGGTGCGCTCGCCGACGTTCACGAAAGGAATCGCGTCGGTCAGGATGAACGGCTCGAGGCCGGAGAGCCGCAAGCGAGGTTCGATCTCCGGCACGATCCGCGGCTTGTGCGGCGCGACCGCAGCCGCAATCGCCGCGATATGATCCGGCGTGGTGCCGCAGCAGCCGCCGACGATATTGACGAGGCCGTCACGCGCGAACTCGCCGACCAGGCGCGCCATGTATTCCGGGGTCTCGTCATACTGGCCGAACTCGTTGGGCAGGCCGGCATTGGGATAGGCACAAACGAGCGTGTCGGCGACGCGGCCGATATCGGCGATATGCGCGCGCAGATCTTCCGCGCCGAGCGCGCAGTTGAAGCCGATGGTGATGGGCTTGGCGTGTTGCACCGAATGCCAGAACGCTTCCGGCAACTGGCCGGACAGCAGACGGCCGGACTTGTCGGTGATGGTGCCCGACACCATCACCGGCATGTCGATGCCGCGTTCTTCCGTGATCTCGGCGATCGCGTAGAGCGCCGCCTTGGCGTTCAGCGTGTCGAAGATCGTCTCGACCAGCAGCAGATCGACGCCGCCGTCGAGCATGCCGTTGATCTGCTCGCCATAGGATTTGCGCAGATCGTCGAACGTGACGGCGCGGTAGCCGGGATTGGACACGTCGGGCGAGATCGAGGCGGTGCGGTTGGTCGGTCCGATGGCGCCGGCGACGAAGCGCGGCTTGCCGTCCTCGGCCTCGACGCGGCGTGCGGCGTTGCCGGCGAGGCGGGCGCCTTCGCGCGCCATCTCGTAGACGATGTCGGCGAGATCGTAATCGGCCTGCGCGATCGAGGTCGTGGAGAAGGTGTTGGTGGCGACGATGTCGGCACCGGCACGCAAATAGGCGGCGTGGATGTCCTCGATCGCCTGCGGCTGGGTCAGGATCAAGAGATCGTTGTTGCCGCGCAAATCGCGATGGAAGGTCTTGAAGCGCTCGCCGCGGAAGGCGGCTTCGTCGAACTGGAGGTTCTGGATCATCGTGCCCATGGCGCCATCGAGCACGAGAATGCGCTCGCGCGCGGCGTTGAGCAGGGCGGTTCGCTTGGGAGAGGTGGATACGGTCATGCTGTCTTAAGCCGCCTTCTGCGCGCTCTTGGCGCGGATGCCGAGCAAATGGCTGATCGCGAACACGAGATCGGCGCGGTTCATGGTGTAGAAATGGAAGGTGTCGACGCCGTGCTTCGCCAGCTTCTGCACCTGGCCGGCGGCGACGGTGGCCGCCACCAGCTTGCGGGTCTCGGCGTCTTCATCGAGGCCCTCGAACTTCGCGGCGATCCAGTCCGGCACGGAGGTGCCGTTGCGGGTGACGAAATTGCGAGCCTGCTTGAAATTATGCATGGGCATGATGCCCGGCACGATCGGGATGTTGATCCCGCGCGCCTGCACGCGGTTGAGATAGCGGAAATAGAGGTCGTTATCGAAGAACACCTGCGTGATCGCGCGGGTCGCACCCGCATCGACCTTGGCCTGCAGCGTGTCGATGTCATCGTCGAAATCGCGCGCCTCCGGGTGCTTCTCAGGGTACGCCGAGACCGATACCTCGATATCGCCGTGCCGCTTCTTGATGCCGGCGACGAGGTCGGCGGAGCTCTGGTAGCCGTCGGGATGGCTGGAATAGGCCGTGCCGATGCCGCCCGCGGGATCGCCGCGCAAGGCCACGATGTGGCGGACGCCGACCTCGTGATAGCGGTCGACGATCTCGTCGATCTCCCCGCGCGAGGCGCCGACGCAGGTCAGATGCGCGGCCGGCAGCAGCGCGGTTTCTTTCAGGATACGCGAGATGGTCGCGTGGGTGCGCTCACGGGTCGAGCCGCCGGCGCCATAGGTGACCGAGACGAATTTCGGGTCGAGCGGAGCCAGCCGGTTGATGGTGTCCCAGAGATTGCGCTCCATATCTTCCGTCTTGGGCGGAAAGAACTCGAAGGAAATCGCAGGCCGCTTCAGGTACCCGTCTTGCCCGTCGGTGTGGGCAGGCATCGTCGCGTCAGTCATGGGCACCACTCACTCCAAGGGCGCGCCGGGTCGTCGGCGGCCGGCGGTCGGGTCTACATTGAGAGACGTCAAGATAAGCCAAAGCGGCCGCGCACGACAGCCCATCGCAGATGGGAAATAGCCCACTTTTGTTACTATGGTAGCAAATTAGATGTCCTTTGAAGTCGAAGTGGGCTAAATGCATTCAGCTATAATGATAGTCAAATCAGGCATATAGCCAGAATCCGTGGCCATTTGACGCAAAGTTCTGGGGTGGGCAATGTGAAGGAGTTGTTTTTAGATCGATTTTGTCCCAACTTCGCGGCGCGGTCCGGTGCGCGAGCCCGCGGCCTGCACGTCAGACCTGCGCGCCCTGCCCATTGCCGCTGCGCCGCTCTCCATTACGTTAACGCGCCATGATCCCGCTCTCAGTCCTCGACCTCTCCGTCGTCACAACAGGCACAAAGCCGGCCGCGGCACTGCGCAACAGCATCGACCTGGCGCGCCATGTCGACGGGCTCGGCTATGTCCGCTACTGGCTCGCCGAGCATCACAACCTTGCCTCCGTCGCGAGCCCGGCGCCCGACGTGATGATCGGGCAGATCGCGGCGGTGACGAAGCACATCCGCGTCGGTTCCGGTGGCGTGATGCTGCCCAATCACGCGCCGCTGGTCGTGGCCGAGCGCTTCAAGATGCTGGAGGCGCTGTTTCCGGGTCGCATCGATCTCGGCCTCGGCCGCGCCCCCGGCACTGACGGTGCCACAGCCTATGCGCTGCGCAGTCGGCTCGATCGCCGCGAAGGCGACGATTTCCTCGAGCGGCTGCACGAATTGATCCTATGGCAGACCCGGGAATTCCCCTCGGGCCATCCCTACCACAACGTCGTTGCGATGCCCGACGATACGCCGTTGCCGCCGATCTGGCTGCTCGGCTCCAGCGATTATTCTTCCGAGCTCGCTGCGCAGGTCGGCATGGGTTTCGCATTCGCCCATCATTTTGCGTCCCACGATGCGATCGATGCGATGGTGCATTATCGCAATCGTTTTCAGCCCTCGGCCTGGAGTTCGAGCCCGCGCGCGATCCTCGCGGTCGCCGTCATCACGGCCGACACGGATGACGAAGCCGAAAAGCTCGCCGCATCTTTCGACCTCAACCGCCTGCGCCGCGACCGCGGCCAGTATCTTCCGTTGCCGAGCGTCGAAGAGGCGCTGGCCTATCCCTATACCGACTCGGAGCGCACCTCGATCCGGCGCAACCGCTCGCGCCTGTTCGTCGGTAACCCGGCGACGGTGCAGAAGACGCTTCAGCCACTGATCGATGCAAGCAAGCCGGACGAGTTGATGGTGATCACCGCCGTCTATGATCACGAGGCGCGAAAGAAATCGTATTCGCTGCTGGCGGAGGCGTTCGGGCTTAAGGCGGTCGGATAAGGCTCTCGTGCTCCGGCTCGCGCTTCGCGCGTCCGGGACACGAGACTATTCCATCGTCGCGCGGAACGGGTGGCCTGGATACACGCCGACGATGCGGAATTCGCGCGAGAAGAATTTCAGCTCCTCGATCGCGAAAGCGAGGCCCTTGTCATCAGGGTGGCCGTCGACGTCGGCGTAAAACTGGGTGGCGAAGAAATTGCCGTCGACCATGTAGCTCTCGAGCTTGGTCATGTTGACGCCGTTGGTGGCAAAGCCACCGAGCGCCTTGTAGAGCGCGGCCGGCAAATTGCGCACCCGGAACACAAAAGTCGTGACCAGCGGACCGGAGCCCTGTGCGGCCCATTTCGGTTCGCGCGCGAGCACCACGAAGCGCGTGGTGTTGTGGGCCTCGTCCTCGATGTCCTCGGCCAAAATGTCGAGGCCGTAAATCTTTGCGGCCAGGCGCGAGGCGATCGCGGCGACGGTCTTGTCGTTGCGCTCGGAAATGTCGCGGGCGCTGCCGGCGGTATCGGCGTGCACGATTGGCTTGATGCCAAGCTTGCGAATGATGCGCCGGCATTGGCCGAGCGCGTGCACGTGGCTCTCGACGCTCTTGATGTCCTCGAGCCTGGTCCCCTTCACCGCCATCAGCTGATGCCGGACCGGCAGAAACCATTCGCCGATGATGAAGAGGCCGGAGGCCGGCAGCAAATGATGGATGTCGGCGACGCGGCCTGCGACCGAATTCTCGATCGGGATCATGCCGAGATCGGCTTCGCCCGACGCGATCGCCGACAAGGCGTCCTCGAAGGTGGCGCAGGGCATCGGCTCGGCATCGGGATAGGCCTCGACGATGGCGATGTGGGAATTGGCGCCAGGCTCGCCCTGGAATGCGATTTTCAGCTTGCTCATGCTCGGCCTTGTAACAGCGGCTCAGGATTTGGAAAGGATGCTGCGGGCGGTTTCCAGGTCCGCCGGCGTGTCGACCCCGCGGGGCACGGTATCGACGATGGTGAAGTCGATGCGCATTCCGGCCTCGAGCGCCCGGAGTTGCTCGAGCTTCTCCTGCAGTTCCAGCGGCGAAGGCGGAAGCCGGACGTAGCGCTCCAGCGCGGCGCGGCGATAGGCGTAGAGGCCGATATGGTGGTAACGCGGCCCGTCGCCGGTCGGCGCGGTTGCGCGGGTGAAATAAAGTGCACGCATGCGTCTGCCGCCGAGCGAGGTCCCGATCGCCTTCACGACGCTGGGCGCGAGGTCCTCCTCCTCGGTGTGGATCTGCGAAGCCAGCGTTGCGATGTCCACGAGGGGGTCTTGCAGCGGCGGCAGCACCTCGCGGATGTTGTCGATCGTGATGGTCGGGAAATCGCCCTGGAGATTGACCACGATCTCGGCTTTGCCGTCCGGATCGAGCTTCTGCATGGCCTCGTGGATGCGGTCGGAGCCGGACGGGTGCTCCGGGCGGGTCATCACGGCCTCGCCGCCATGGGCGGTCACGACGGACGCGATCTCCGCGGTGTCGGTTGCGACCGCGACCCGGCCTATCCCGGCGGCCTCGGCGCGGCGCATCACGTGCACGATCATCGGCTGCCCCGCGATATCGGCGAGCGGCTTGCCGGGCAGGCGGGTGGCGGCCATGCGGGCTGGAATCAGCACCAGGATGCGGGGATCGATCATGGTTCAAGGGCCTGGAAACGGGGCGTTTTCCGCGCCGAGAAATGGGGTGGGGACGGGCGTGAAGCCCGCTCGCTTATACGGGTTGCCAGACCCCGGGCAAACCGATATCTCAATGGCAAAACTCGGGGAAACAATAAAGGAACGTTGATTCTCCGAGGCTCGTCCTGGCGGCCGCATTGGGCCGCTCGATCCTTCTTGCGGTGTGGGGCCTGGCCGGCAATGGACTCTTTCGAACTGAACAAGATTCTCGGTGCCGTGCTCGGCACCTGTCTCCTTCTGCTGGTGACGAGCTTCACCGCGAGTGCGCTGTTCTCGCCCAAGATGCCGGAAAAGCCGGGCTTCGAGATCGCGGTGAAGGAAGACGCCGGTCACGGCAAGGAAGGCGGCGCTGCCCCCGCAGCCGCCGAACCGATCGAAAAGCTGCTCCAGACCGCCTCGGTCGAGAAGGGCGCCTCCGCCGCCAAGAAGTGCGGCGCCTGCCACACCTTCGAGAAGGGCGGCCCGAACCGTGTCGGTCCGAACCTCTACGGCGTCGTCGGCGACCATGTCGGCGAGGGCCGCGGCGGCTTCAACTTCTCGGCTGCGATGAAGGCCAAGGGCGGCACCTGGGACTTCGATGCGCTCAACAAGTTCATCGCCAATCCCAAGGCGGCTGTCCCGGGCACCGCGATGGGCTTTGCCGGCATCCCGAAGGATAGCGAGCGCGCCGACGTGATCGCTTACCTGAACAGTCTCTCCGACAGCCCGAAGCCGCTGCCGACCGCGGCGAAGTAAGGCCTGTCGATTTCGATCTTGGTACGCGGCCGGGCTCAAAGCCCGGCCGTTTGCTTATCCGGGCCTCGCGGCGTTGTTATCGGGGCGTTTGGCCGCAGCGATCGGCCAGCCCGGCTTCCAAGATGAGGAAAAAGCAACATATTCCGTCGAAACCTCGCCTATATTGGGAACTTAAAGGAGTAGCCTCCTTCAAGACAGGAATGTTGATTTGGCCCTTACCCGACGCGATCTCCTGCTCACTGGCACCGCTGCCGCAACGCTCCCCGCCCTTGGTTCCGTAGGGGGCCTTTCCGGCGTCGGCGTGGCACACGCGCAATCCGCCAGCGAGCCGACTTGGCGGCACGCGCTGTCGCTGTTCGGACAGGTCAAATACCCTGCGGACTTCAAGCGCTTCGACTACGTCAATCCGGAAGCGCCAAAAGGCGGCGTCGCGCGCCAGATCGCCGTCGGCACATTCGACAATTTCAATATCGTCGTCTCCGGTGTGAAGGGGCAAGTCGCCGGTGCCGTGGCATTCATCTACGAATCCCTCACGACGGCCTCGCTCGACGAAGTCTCGACCGAATACGGCGCGCTGGCCGAGGCCGTCAGCCATCCGGATGATTTCTCCTTCGTGACTTACCGCTTGCGGCCGCAAGCCAAATGGCACGACGGCAAGCCGGTTACCGCGGACGACGTGATCTTCTCGCTCGATTCCTTCAAGAAGCACCACCCGCAGTACTCGGCCTATTACAGCCATGTGGTGAAAGCCGAGAAGGTCGGCGAGCGTGAGGTAAAGTTCGTGTTCGACGCGCCGGGCAACCGCGAATTGCCGCAGATCGTCGGGCAACTCACGGTCCTGCCGAAGCATTGGTGGGAGGGCACCGACGCGCAGGGCCGCAAGCGCGATGTCTCCGCCACCACGCTCGAAGTGCCGCTGGGTTCGGGCCCCTACCAGGTCAAGGAATTCGTTGCCGGGCGGTCGATCGCGCTGGAGCGCGTCAAGGATTATTGGGGGCGCGATCTCGCCGCCAATGTGGGCCGAAATAATTTCGACGAGCTGCGCTACGAATATTTCCGCGACGCCACCGTGGCGATCGAGGCTTTCAAGGCCGATCAGGTCGATTGGCGCACCGAGAACAGCGCAAAGAATTGGGCGACAGCCTACGACTTCCCGGCCGTCACCGAAAAGCGCGTGATCCTAGAGGAGTTCGCCAATCGCAGCTCGGGCGTCATGCAGGCCTTCGTGCCGAACCTGCGCCGCGCCAAGTTTAAGGATCCGCGCGTGCGACGCGCGCTCAATTACGCCTTCGACTTCGAGGAGATGAACAAGCAGATCTTCTACGGCCAGTACAAGCGCATCAGCAGTTATTTCGATGGCATTGATGAGCTGATGGCGACCGGGTTGCCGCAGGGCAAGGAGCTCGAGATCCTCGAGACAGTCCGCGCCGAGGTCCCGCCCGAAGTCTTCACCACGGCCTACACCAACCCGGTCAGCGGCAGTCCGGAAGCCGTTCGCGACAATCTGCGCGAGGCGCTGCGCCTGTTCAAGGAAGCCGGCTACGAGGTGCGCGAGCGCAAGCTGATCGACATCAAGACCGGCGCCCAGTTCTCGCTGGAACTGCTGAACTCAGATCCAAGCTTCGAGCGGATCACGCTGTTCTACAAGCCGTCGCTGGAACGGCTCGGCATTGCTGTCAGCGTGCGGACGGTGGATCCCACTCAGTACGAGAACAGGACGCGCGAGTGGGATTTCGACATCGTCACCAACTCCTGGGGCGAGTCGCAGTCGCCGGGTAACGAGCAGCGCGAATTCTGGTCCTCAAAGACGGCCGACATCGCCGGTTCACGCAATATTACCGGCATCAAGAATCCGGCGGTCGACAAGCTGATCGAGCGGGTGATCTACGCCAAGGGTCGCGACGATCTCGTCGCGGCAACCAAAGCACTCGACCGCGTGCTGCTGTGGAATCACTACGTCGTGCCGCAGTGGACTTATACGAAGGTCCGCACCGCGCGCTGGGATCGGTTTGGCCGGCCAGCGGAATTGCCCAAATACGGTCAGTCCGGCTTCCCGTTCGTCTGGTGGTACGACGCAGACAAAGCGACGCGGATCGCAAAGAAGTCGTGAAGGGCATTTCTCGCATGGCGCAGCTTTCACGCCGGCATGTGCTGGCCTTGGGTGCCGGTGGCGCGTTCAGCGCCGCTTGGCTCCGGGGCGCGACAGCGTCCGAGATGCCTGCAGAGGCCCACGGCATGTCGGCCTTCGGCGACCTCAAATATCCCGCCGACTTCCATCACTTCGACTACGTCAATGTCGACGCGCCGAAGGGCGGCACCTTCTCGCTTATCCCGTCAGTGCGCGCCTACAACCAGTCCTACCAGACCTTCAACTCGCTCAATGCCTTCATCCTCAAAGGCGATGGCGCGCAGGGCATGGACATGACTTTTGCGCCGCTGATGCTGCGCGCCAATGACGAACCGGACGGGATGTACGGGCTTGCCGCCAAGTCGGTAAATATATCGGCAGACAGGCTGGTTTATCGCTTCACCATGCGGCCCGAGGCGAAATTCCACGACGGCACCAAGCTCACCGCGCACGACGCTGCGTTTTCGCTGACGTCGCTGAAGACGAAGGGCCATCCCCTGATCATCGTGCAGATGCGCGATATGGTCAGCGCGGAAGCTGTTGACGATGCGACGCTTGTCGTGACCTTCGCCAAGGGACGCGCGCGCGACGTGCCACTCTATGTCGCGAGCCTGCCGATCTTCTCGAAAGCCTACTATGCCTCCCGTCCGTTCGACGAAACGTCTCTGGAGATCCCGTTGGGTTCGGGGCCGTACAAGGTCGGCAAGTTCGAGGTCAACCGCTACATCGAATACGAGCGCGTCAAGGATTGGTGGGCTGCCGATCTGCCCCCCTGTCGCGGCAGCTACAATTTTGACGTCGTGCGCTACGAATTCTACCGCGACCGCGATGTCGCTTTTGAAGGTTTCACCGGCAAGAACTATCTCTACCGCGAAGAGTTCACTGCTCGTATCTGGGCGACCCGCTATGACTTCCCCGCGGTCAAGGACGGTCGCGTCAAGATGGAGGTCGTGCCCGACGACACGCCGTCCGGCGCGCAAGGATGGTTCATCAACACGCGGCGCGAAAAATTCAGGGATCCTCGCGTGCGTGAGGCACTGATCGACGCCTTCGACTTCGAGTGGACCAACAAGACCATCATGTACGGTGCTTATGCCCGCACGGTATCCTCATTTCAGAACTCGGACCTCATGGCGAGCGATGGGCCTCCGCCGCCGGAAGAGCTGAAGCTGCTGGAGCCGTTTCGCGGCCAGGTTCCCGACGAGGTGTTCGCCGCACCGTTCACGCCGCCAGTCTCGGACGGCTCCGGGCAGGATCGCAGCCTGTTGCGAAAGGCGCAGCAACTGCTCAGCGATGCCGGCTTGCCGATCAAGGACGGCAAGCGGATGCTGCCGAACGGTGAGGTCTTCAGGATCGAATTCCTGTTGGACGAGGCTTCGTTCCAGCCGCACCATGGACCCTATATCAAGAATCTCGCGACGCTCGGCATCGAAGCGAGCGTGCGCCTCGTCGATGCCGTACAACATAAGGCGCGCCAGGAAGATTTCGACTTCGATATGACGATCCAACGCTTCAGCATGTCCGCAACGCCGGGCGACGCCATGCGCGCGTTCTTCTCGTCGCAGGTCGCGGCAACGAAGGGCTCGTACAATCTCGCGGGCGTCGCCAGCCCGGCCATCGATGCCATGATCGAGAAGATCATGGCGGCCAACAGCCGCGAGGACTTGACCATAGCCTGCCGCGCCTTCGATCGCCTGTTTCGCGCCGGCCGTTATTGGGTGCCGCAATGGTATAACAAGACGCACCGGCTTGCTTATTGGGACCAATTCGGCCATCCGCAGAAGCCGCCGCGTTATGCCAACGGCGTTGGCGCCCCCGATATTTGGTGGCACGACGGCGGCAAGGCTGCCAAGCTCGAGCAGGCGAAACAGCCATGAGCGCCTATATCGCCCGCCGCATCCTGCTGATGATCCCGACCTTGCTCGGGATCCTCTTCGTCTCCTTCATTGTCGTGCAGTTCGCGCCGGGCGGCCCGGTCGAGCGCGTGATCGCGCAGCTCTCGGGCGCCGACACCGGCGGGACCTCGCGCATTTCGGGCGGCAGCGACTTTGCGCAGCGCGCCCCGGGGCAGTTGGGGGCCGGCGGCGACGCCATCAATTCGAAATATCGCGGCGCGCAAGGCCTCGATCCCGACTTCATCAAGAAGCTGGAAGTGCAGTTCGGCTTCGACAAGCCGGCCCCTGAGCGCTTCGCGCTGATGGTCTGGAATTTCGCCCGCTTCGACTTCGGCAAGAGCTATTTTCGCGATGTCAGCGTGCTCCAGCTCGTCAAGGAGAAGTTGCCGGTCTCGATCTCGCTCGGCATCTGGCTGACGTTGCTCACTTACCTGATCTCGATTCCGCTCGGCATCCGCAAGGCGGTCAGGGATGGGACGCGCTTCGACACCTGGACGTCGAGCGTGCTCGTGCTCGGCTATGCCATACCCGGCTTCCTGTTTGCGATCCTCCTGATCATCCTGTTTGCCGGCGGTTCGTTCTTCAACTGGTTCCCGCTGCGCGGACTGACGTCGGACGGCTGGTCGCAGTTTCCGTGGTACTGGAAGATCATCGACTACTTCTGGCATTTGACACTGCCGCTGATCGCCATGGGACTCGGTGCGTTCACCACCATGACGTTCCTGACCAAGAACTCGTTTCTGGACGAGATCCGCAAGCAGTATGTGATGACCGCGCGCGCGAAGGGCTGCAGCGAGAACCGGGTGCTCTACGGTCACGTCTTCCGCAACGCGATGCTGATCGTCATCGCCGGCTTTCCCAGCACCTTTATTCACGCCTTCTTCTCGGGCTCGCTTCTGATCGAGACCATCTTCTCGCTGGACGGACTGGGACTACTCAGTTTCGAAAGCGTTCTCAACCGCGACTACCCCGTGGTGTTCGGCACGCTCTTCATCTTCTCGCTCGTCGGCCTCGTGATCAATCTGATCTCTGACCTGACCTATATGTGGATCGATCCGCGGATCGATTTCGAGGCGCGGGAGGTCTGATGACACTGGCCGCCCCCACCACGCCGATCGAAACCACTGCGAAGTCGCCGCTCGGCAGTGCCGTGCCGATCACGCGCAAACCGTTCGTGCCATCGCCGCTCAACAGGCGCCGGTGGCAGAATTTCAAGGCGAACCGGCGCGGCTATTGGTCCTTCTGGATCTTCCTGATCCTGTTTGTGGTGTCGCTGTTCGCCGAGTTGATTGCCAATGATCGGCCGTTCCTGATCAAATATGACGGCCACCTCTATTGGCCGTCCGTCGTCACCTATTCGGAAACCACTTTCGGCGGCGACTTCGAAACGGCGGCCGACTATCGCGATCCCTACTTGCAGAAGCTAATCAGGGAGAAGGGCGGCAGCATCGTCTGGCCGCTGATCCGCTATTCCTACGACACCCACAATCTCGATCTGCCGACGCCGGCGCCGTCGCGGCCGACCTGGATGTTGACGGAAGCGCAGTGCAAGCCCGTCGTCGAGAAGAAGGGCCTCAAGAGCTGCCGCGATCTCGAATACAACTGGCTTGGCACCGACGATCAGGGCCGCGACGTGGTGGCGCGGCTGATCTACGGCTTCCGCATTTCGGTGCTGTTCGGCCTCTGCCTGACCATCGTCTCCTCCGTCGTTGGCATCGCGGCCGGCGCGGTGCAGGGCTATTTCGGCGGCTGGATCGACCTGTTGTTCCAGCGTTTCATCGAGATATGGACCGCGATTCCTTCGCTCTATCTGCTGCTGATCCTGTCGTCGGTGCTGGTGCCCGGTTTCTTCGTGCTGCTCGGCATCCTGCTGTTGTTTTCCTGGGTATCGCTGGTCGGGCTTGTGCGCGCGGAATTCCTGCGCGGACGCAATTTCGAGTACATCCAGGCGGCGCGGGCGCTCGGCGTGTCGAACAAGGTCATCATGTTCAGGCATCTGTTGCCGAACGCGATGGTCGCGACCATGACATTCCTGCCGTTCATCGTGTCGAGTTCGGTGATGACGCTGACGGCGCTCGACTTCCTGGGGTTCGGACTGCCGCCCGGCTCGCCGTCGCTCGGCGAGCTGCTGTCGCAGGGCAAGTCCAACGTGCAGGCGCCCTGGCTCGGTTTCTCCGGCTTCTTCTCGGTCGCCATCATGCTGTCGCTCTTGATTTTCATCGGCGAGGCCGTGCGCGACGCATTCGATCCGCGCAAGACGTTCAGGTAAGCCAATGGACGCGATCAATCAGCCCCTGCTCAGCGTGCGCGACCTCTCGGTGGCGTTCCACCAGGGCGGCGTCACCACGCTCGCGGTCGACAAGGTCTCGTTCCAGATCAGGCGCGGCGAGTGCCTGGCGCTGGTCGGCGAGTCCGGCTCCGGCAAGTCGGTCAGCGCGCTCTCGATTCTCAAGCTGTTGCCCTATCCGAACGCCTCGCATCCTTCGGGCAGCATCCACTTCAAGGGCCAGGAACTGATCGACCGGTCGGAGCAGGAGATGCGGGAGATTCGCGGCAGCGACATCTCGATCATCTTCCAGGAGCCGATGACCTCGCTCAACCCACTCCACACGATCGAGGCGCAGATCGGCGAGATCATCCAGCTGCACAATCCGACCAGCAATGCCGAGGCGCGCAGGCGGACGCTGGAATTGCTGACGCAGGTTGGCATTCCCGAGCCAGAAACGCGGCTGAAGAGCTATCCGCACCAGCTCTCCGGCGGCCAGCGCCAGCGCGTGATGATCGCGATGGCGCTCGCCAACGAGCCGGACCTGCTGATCGCGGACGAGCCGACCACGGCGCTCGACGTCACCGTGCAAGCGCAGATCCTGACGCTGCTCGCAGAGATCCGCGGCCGGCTCGGCATGAGTCTTCTCTTCATCACCCACGATCTCGGCATCGTGCGACGCATCGCCGACCAGGTCTGCGTCATGAAGGGCGGCGAGATCGTCGAGCAAGGGCCGGTCGAGCAGGTGTTCAAGACCCCGAAGCATCCCTACACGCGCGACCTGCTCGCCGCGGAGCCGAAGCCGGATCCGGCGCCGCCGCAGCCGGATGCGCCGGTGGTGATGTCGGCCGACGACCTGAAAGTCTGGTTCCCGATCAAGCGCGGGTTGATGCGCAAGACGGTCGGCCACATCAAGGCGGTGGACGGCGTCAGCATCGCCGTGCGCAAAGGCGAGACGCTCGGCGTCGTCGGCGAGTCCGGCTCGGGCAAGACCACGCTGGGGCTCGCATTGCTGCGGCTGATCTCCTCGAACGGACGCATTGTGTTCCTGGGGCAGGATATCCAGGGTCTGCGCTTCAAGGAAATGCGGCCGTTCCGGCGCGACATGCAGATCGTGTTTCAGGATCCGTTCGGCTCGCTCAGCCCGCGCATGTCGATCGCCGACATCGTCGCGGAAGGCCTCACCGTGCATCAGCCGCAGCTCTCGCGCGGCGAGCGTGAGGAGCGCGTCGTCAAGGCGCTCGAGGACGTCGGATTGAAGCCGGATACCCGCAACCGTTATCCGCACGAATTCTCCGGCGGCCAGCGCCAGCGCATCAGCATCGCGCGGGCGGTGGTGCTGGAGCCGGATTTCGTCGTGCTGGATGAGCCGACCAGTGCGCTCGACATGCTGATTCAGGCGCAGATGGTCGATCTGCTACGTGAATTGCAGCGTCGTCGCGATCTCACCTACATGTTCATCTCGCACGATCTGCGCGTCGTCGCCTCGCTCGCGAGCCATCTGATCGTGATGCGTGGCGGCAAGGTGGTCGAGGAAGGCCAGGCCGCCGAGCTCTTCAAGAATCCGAAGACGGATTACACGCGCGCGCTGTTTGCGGCGGCGTTCCGGCTGGAGACGGCCGAGAACGGTTCGGCGGCGACGTAGCGTCCGTCAGAGCCGCTTGATCGCGGTGACCTCGCTGCCGGTTTGCTTGATCCGTGCAATGGCCGGCTCGATCGGCTCGATCACCGTTGCCATGTGATGCGCATTGGCGTGAACCATGGTGCCGCCATCGCGGACGATCGCGACATGCCCCTTCCAGAAGATGAGATCGCCGCGTTGTAACTTGCTCTGCTCATGCGGCTCCAGCGCGCGACCGAGGCCGGCCTGCTGCATGTCGCTGTCGCGCGGGCAGCCGATGCCCGCTGACGTCAGCGAGATCTGGACGAGTCCGGAGCAATCGACGCCAAGGCTGCTCTTGCCACCCCAGAGATAGGGCGTGCCGACGAAACGCTCGGCGACGGCGACGAAATCCGGCTCGCGATGACCGAGCGGGACGAGATGGGTCTTGGGCAGATATTGTCCGTCGCGCGTCACGGCGAAGCTGCCGTCCTCGCGCACAACCACGATCTTTGATCCCATCACCAGGGTGTCTGCGGGCGGCAGCTTGATCGAGGGACCGGGGAAGGCAAAGGTTCGTAGCGCGCTGACCATATGGGTCGGGGCGGCCGAGGGCTTCATCAGCGCTGCATCCGGCAGCCAGCCGACATAGCCGTCACCGGAAAGCTGACCCCACACCCAGCCTTCGCCGTTGCGGTCGTAGACCGTGACGCGCTCGCCGCGCAACGCTTGCGTCATCAGCATCGCGTTCGACGACGGCTGTTCGCGCACGGGCGCGATCGCCTCGACTGTCTCGAATTCCTCGCCCGTGACGAAACGATCCGCCTGCACCTTGCCTTCGAGGTATTTTGCGGCGAGGTCGCCGCGCGCGGGTGTCAGCCTTGGATCTCGCCCAGGATCACGCATAGCGCTCGCTCAACAATGTGTAGATCGCGCGCGCGGCCTGGCATTCGCCGCCCTCGGGGCGTGCGGGCTTCGCCGACGGTGTCCAGCCGTAGATGTCGACATGCAGCCAGCTCCTGGCGTGTTCGACGAAGCGTTGCAGGAACAGTGCGCAGATGATCGAGCCGGCAAAGCCGCCTGATGGTGCGTTGGTGATGGTGGCGGTCTTGGAGTCCAGCCACACATCGTAAGGCGGCCACAGCGGCATGCGCCACAGCGGATCGTTCTCCTTCACCGCGCATCGTGCGACGTCGGCGGCAAGCATCTCATCGTTGGTGTAAAACGGCGGCAAATCCGGCCCCAGCGCGACGCGTGCCGCTCCCGTCAGCGTGCCGAGATCGATCAGCAGGTCCGGCTTTTCCTCGTCCGCCAGCGCCAGCGCGTCGGCAAGCACCAGCCGTCCCTCCGCGTCCGTATTGCCGATCTCGACCGTGATGCCCTTGCGCGAGGTGAAGATGTCGAGCGGGCGGAAGGCATTGCTCGCCACCGCGTTCTCCACGGCCGGAATCAGCACGCGCAGCCGCACCTTCAGCTTCGCATCCATCACCATGCGCGCCAGCGCCAGCACGTTGGCGGCGCCCCCCATGTCCTTCTTCATGATCAGCATGCCGCTCGAAGGCTTCAGGTCGAGCCCGCCGGTGTCGAAGCAGACGCCCTTGCCGACCAGCGTCACCTTGGGATGCGCCGGGTCGCCCCAGCCGATGTCGATCAGCCGCGGCGCGCGGTCTGAGGCCATGCCGACGGCGTGGATCAGCGGAAAATTCGTCTTCAGCTCATCACCGATGGTGCAGGCAAAGCTTGCACCGAATTCGGCGGCGAGATCCTGCGCGGCTGCGGCAAGCTCCTCCGGCCCCATGTCGTTGGCCGGCGTGTTGATGAGGTCGCGCGCCAGCATTGCGGCGTCCGCCATGCGGTTGATCTCGGTCGCGTCGACGCCGTCGGGTGGCATGAGACGGACGTCGGGGCGATCCGCCTTGCGGTACCGGGCAAAGCGGTAGCTGCCGAGTGCGAAGGCGAGTGCGGCGAGCCGTGCATCGTGCGGTGCATTGGCGAAGCGATAGACGCCCGGCGGCAGCAGGCCGGGCAGGGCGCCCGGTCGGAACAGGTCGCGCGATCTGGCACTTTCGTCCTCGATCCCGAACAGCACTTGCGCGATCGCGCCATCGGGCGCGGGCAGCGCGAGATAGCCGCCCGGCTTTGCGGTAAAGGCGCTCGCAGTGGCGAACTGGCGTTGCGCCGCCGGTAGCCGCTCAGCGACCTGATCCCAGCTCGACTTGGTGACGAAGGTGATCGGAATGGCGGTAGGCGACGTCTCGAAGACAGAAGGCATTGGCGGGTCCGGATCGTCAGATCGAGCGGGTCATACGAACGGACGAGATTTCGCAGAGTTTCGCCGCCGCTGCAATCAGCTTTGCTGCCATCGTTGAGCGATCCGCTACTCGCAGCAAGGGGGCCATGCTAGGTTCCGGTAACGGGCCGTCAGGTGCGGAGATCTCCGGCGGCCGACGACAAAGCCGGCCGGGAGGAAACGCAATGGAATTTGTGTGGAGCGTGGTCACATTCATCGGCCAGGCGGTCGAGGCGATTTTTGGCTATGTCGAGCATCATCATTGGATATTCGCGTTCCTCGCCGGTGGTTACGTCTTCTATCTCCACGACCGCTCCGTTCACGCGCGGTTCGATGCACTGGACAAGCGCATTGACGAAATCCGCAAGCGGCTCGCCATCGAATATTGATCTGGTGAACGAAACCATCATCGGACGGGCCCCGTATCTCATGCCGAGGACCGCCGTTCACGCGAGCGGCCGCAGGGCTTTACTAGCGCTGCGGTTGTGGCATTATTGGCCAATATTTTAGATTGTGCCGTGCGGTTCTGCACGTGGCGAGCGCAACAACGAGGCATGCGGTCGCTTCTTACCCGGCTCATCATGGCTCGGGCTGATACCGAACGGAACCTGATCATCGAAGGCATTTCTCTTATCGTTTGCGCGGCGCGGCATTCGCAAATAAGCGACGCAAAATGGATAGATCGTTCATCATCGTACAGATTTCCGACCTGCATCTGGACGGGTCTGGTCGGCTGCTTGCGACGATCGAGACGCTCAATGCCGCAATTCGCGAGAGGATGGCGGACTTCGCGGATGTTCCCGATCGCATCCTGCTGATCACCGGCGATATCGTCGACGACCCGACGCCGCCTGCGCTCGACGAAGCGCTCGCCGTCATTACGTCCTTCCGGCAGACCGGGCTGTTCACCGACATTCAGGCAATTGCCGGCAATCACGACGTCAAGCGCCCGAGCCAGCGTGCAGGCCGCCACGACGTCTATGATTACCTGCATTTGCCGCGGACCTCGAAGAGCGTCTACTACCGTCAGGCCGGTCTCGATCTGGTGCTGCTGGATTCGAACCGCGCGAGCCTCACGACGCTCGCGAGCGGCAACGTCGACCAGGGCGCCTATCACGCCCTGGTTTCGGATTCCTCGCGGCTGAGCGTCGAACTCGCGGGCAGCCTCGGGTCGGGCGGCCGCGCCGATTATGCCGAGCCGGTTGAAAACCTGGTGCGCGTGCTGGCGCTGCACCATCATCCACTGCCGCAGGCGACCGGAGAAGGAAAGCGGTTTCTCGGCGTGCCCGACGAGCCGCTGATGTATCTCGCCGCGCCCGCGACCTTCCTCGAAGCGGCGACATCGCTCAACGTCGATCTGGTTCTGCACGGACACCGGCATGTCGAAGGCTTGACGCGCTATTCGATTCCCGATCCGCGCGCTACGTCGAGCGAGAGCGATGAAGCATTCTGGCGCACGATCTACGTCCTGTCCTGTCCATCATCGACCGGGCAGGCCGGTGACGATGCCGGCTTCAACGTCATCCATTTCGGCCCGATGTCCCATGGCGGCCGCACCGAGTATCGCTTCGCGATCGCCCGCTACTCACGTCCGCGCAAGGATGGTGTCTTCAGGCCGCTCGATTCCAACCTGCCGCACGGCGTCGTCAGGCTGCCGGCCGGGCGCGAGTTTTCCCGAGATCCGGCCGTCCAGTCGGGCATCGAGATCGACGCATGCACGACGCTGAAACGGGATCAGGTCGCGGCATTCGCCCGCCGGCTCCTGCTACGCCGCGCCTTCTATGCCGACGGCGAGGTGGATTGGGCCGATTTGCTCCACGTCTATCTCGTGACCTCTCACGCCTGGGCCGATCTCGACAGCAAGTTCTCGAGATCCGCACGCAAGCATGACCTCGACGCAGTGGCCGTGGTGACATCGCTGCTGCGTCGGTTGGTCGAGCAATCTGCAAATGTGCTCGGCATCGACGACGTTCAGCTCGACGAGCTCCGCGCGAGGCGTCTGGTCAATCGTGACGATCTTCGGCGCGAATTGCCGAGGGTGGCGCGGCCGGGCATCGATGTCGAGATCGAAACGCGGCAACGACTGCAATTGCTGCGAGACCTGAACGAGCAGGTGAAGGCGCTGGGCCTCGATCTGGGCCTCGGCGGCGAGGTGCCGCCGCAGGCGCCGCGGTGAGGGACGCGGCAGGGGATTAACCGGCCGTTAGGGTTAACAGTCTATTGCTGGCGTGTTCGGCTCGATCAATCGGCTCGAGAGTCAAAGCGTCATGCGTCAACAGTTCGGTCTTGAACGGTTCAGTCTTGGACGGCTCAGTCTTGAACGACTCAGTCTTGCCCGGCTTCTTGCGTCCACCTCGCTGGTTGCGGCGGTGGCCATGGGCCTCGGCGGCTGCACGGCGATGTCGAAACTCTCCGACGTCACGGGCTCGGTCGGGCCGCGGGCGGAAGCCGCTCCCACCGATCCCGCGCGCGCTGCCGAAGTCTATGGCGAGCGCTATCGTGCCAATCCCAAGGACGCCGATGCGGCGCTCGCCTACGGCCAGGCCTTGCGCGCCAACGGCCAGCACGCCCAGGCCGCCGCCGTGCTCGAGCAGGCGACCATCGCCAATCCCGGCAACAAGGCGCTGATGGCCCAATACGGCCGCGCGCTCTCCGACAACGGCAATTTCCAGCAAGCCTTCGACGTGCTGACGAAGGCGCATTCGCCCGACAACCCGGATTGGCGGCTGCTCTCGGTGCAGGGCACCGCGCTCGATCAGATGGGCCGTCACGAGGAAGCGCGTTCCTATTATGCGAGCGCGCTCAAGATCGCGCCTGGCGATCCCGGCGTGCTCTCCAATCTCGGCCTGTCCTACATGTTGTCGCGAGATCTGCCCAAGGCCGAAGACGCGCTGCGGCAAGCCTATGCCTCGCCGCGCGCAAACGCGCGGGTGCGGCAAAATCTCGGTCTGGTCGTCGGCCTCCAGGGCCGCTTCGCCGAGGCCGAGACCATCGTGAAGGCGGACCTGCCGCCGGACCAAGCTGCCGCCAATGTCGCCTATCTCAAGGAAATGCTGACCCGCAGCGACGTCAAGCGGGGTGCGCCGAAGCGGACTCCGGTCGCCTCGCTCGGCCAGCCTGACTGATCAGACGTGATCGTCCAATCTTGAGAAGGCATCCGCGGACCTTGCGCGGTCCGTCTAACGTCATTGCATCTCGGTGACCTTGATCCCCGTCGGTCCGAGAATGACGACGAACAGCACCGGCAGGAAGAACAGGATCATCGGTACCGTCAGCTTCGGCGGCAGTGCCGCGGCCTTTTTCTCGGCCTCGTTCATGCGCATGTCGCGGTTTTCCTGCGCCATCACCCGCAAGGATTGGCCGAGCGGGGTGCCGTAACGCTCCGCCTGCTGGAGCGCGAGACATACCGACTTGACGCCCTCGAGCCCGGTGCGCCGCGCGAGGTTCTCATAGGCGACCTTGCGATCCTGCAAATAGGACAGCTCGGCCGTTGTCAGGGTGAACTCCTCCGACAGCGCGATCGATTGGCCCACGATTTCGACCGCGACCTTCCGGAATGCCATCTCGATCGACATGCCGGATTCGATGCAGATCAGGAGCAGGTCGAGCGCGTCGGGAAAGGCGCGCTTGATCGAGAGTTGGCGCTTGGAGATCGCGTTCCTGAGGAATAGCATCGGCGCTTGAAGTCCGAGATAGGCCGCGCCGACGCAGATGCCGATCTTGATCGGCATCGACTGCTGCATATGCGCGATCAGGAACACGTAGACGACCGAACCGACGAACAGCACGATCGGGGCAACCAGGCGGGCAAACAGGAAGGTGATGTAGGGCGCCTGGCCCCGATAGCCCGCCATGATGAGCTTGTCCCGTGCAGCTTCCTGCGCGAGCCATTTGGTAAGGTTGAAGTCGTCGACGACCTTCGAGACGAGCTGCTTCGGCGTCTGGCGAAGAGAGACTTTTTCGCTCTTGTGGAGGCGCTCGCGCTCGCGCTGCCGGATGCGCTCACGTTCGTTCGCTACCGCCTTCATGCGCTTGGAAAGGCCTTCGCCAGCGAACAGCGGCATCACCAGCGTATAGACTGTGGCGCTGGCGGCAACGGCCGCCAGCAGCATCGTCATGAAGTGGACGTCGTGAAGTTTCGCAACGAGGAACTCTACCATAAGGCACCATCAGAAGTCGAAATTGATCATCTTCTTCATCACCATGATGCCAATCGACATCCAGACGACGCAGCCGACCAGCATGAGCTGGCCGGTGGGATGAGTCCAAAGCATCGAGATGTATCCCGGCGTTGTGAGGTAGACGAGGAACATCACGATCGGCGGCAGCGAGCCGATGATGCCGGCCGAGGCCTTGGCTTCCATCGACATCGCCTGGATCTTCTCTTTCATCTTCTTGCGGTCGCGCAGCACCTTGGAGAGGTTGCCGAGTGCTTCGGAGAGGTTGCCGCCCGATTTCTGCTGGATCGAGATGACGATGCCGAAGAAATTGGCCTCGGGCAGCGGCATCCGATCGTAGAGTCGCGTGCAGGCCTCGCCAAGCGGCATGCCGATCGCCTGCGTTTCGATGATGGACAGAAACTCCGAGCGCAGCGGCTCCGGCGCGTCGGCGGCGACGACCTTGATCGATTCGAACAGCGGCAGGCCTGCCTTGATGCCGCGGACGATCACGTCGACCGCGTCGGGCAGCGCCTTCAGGAATTTGGCTTCGCGGCGCCTCTTCAGGAAGCCCAGCGCCCAGCGTGGCAGACCGAAGCCGCCGGCAAAAGCGAGTCCGGCGGCACCGAGCAGGCCGCCGCCGATGAACAAGGCGAGTGCGAACAGCACGCCCGCCACGACGGCGGACACGATCCAGAATTTCTGCGGCGCCCAGTCGAGGCCGGCCTGCGACAGGCGAACACTGAGCGGTACGCTCTTCTCCTGCTGGCGCCGCGCCTCGAGATCCTTGAGCGAAGTTTCGACCTGCTCGCGGCGCGAGCGCTGCGTCTTCTCGGCCGCGCGGGCCGTGGGCGCCTCTGCCCGCGAGATCGAGGCGCGGCGGCTCTCGGCCTTCCGTTCTCCGGAGAGCATAGGATAAAGGAAGACCCAGGCGAGGCCGCCGACGGCGGCGGTGGCAAGGAAGGCGAGGGCAAGGACTTGCATGTTCATGGCTGCGCTGACCTGCTCACGTCGTGGGCGCCACTTCCGCGGCGTCGAGCGCCGCGGCAAGGCGCTTCTCTTCGCCGTAATAGCGGGCGCGTTCCCAGAACTTCGGACGGCCGATTCCGGTCGACCGATGCCGGCCGATGATCTTGCCGTTGGCGTCCTCGCCGACCATGTCGTAGAGGAAGACGTCCTGGGTGATGATGGTGTCGCCTTCCATGCCCATCACCTCGGTGATGTGGGTGATGCGGCGCGAACCGTCGCGCAGGCGCGCGGCCTGGACGATGACGTCGATCGAAGCGCAGATCATCTCGCGGATGGTGCGTGAAGGCAGGGAGAAGCCGCCCATCGTGATCATGGATTCGCAGCGCGATAGCGCCTCGCGGGGATTGTTGGCGTGCAGCGTGCCCATCGAGCCGTCATGGCCGGTGTTCATGGCCTGGAGCAGGTCGAACGCTTCGGGTCCGCGGACTTCGCCGACGATGATCCGCTCGGGACGCATACGCAGGCAGTTGCGCACCAGCTCGCGCATGGTGACCTGGCCCTCGCCCTCGATGTTGGGCGGGCGGGTTTCCAGTCGGACCACGTGCGGTTGCTGGAGCTGGAGTTCGGCGGCGTCTTCGCAGGTGATGACGCGCTCGTCGTGCTCGATGTAGTTGGTCAGGCAGTTGAGCAACGTGGTTTTGCCCGAGCCGGTACCGCCGGAGATCAGCACGTTGCAGCGGACGCGGCCGATGATCTGGAGGATTTCCGCGCCCTCCGGCGAGATTGCGCCGAACTTGACGAGCTGATCGAGCGTCAGCTTGTCCTTCTTGAACTTGCGGATGGTGAGCGTGGGGCCGTCGATCGACAGCGGGGGCACGATGGCGTTGACGCGGGAGCCATCGGCCAGGCGCGCGTCGCAGATCGGCGAGGATTCATCGACGCGCCGGCCGACCTGGCTGACGATACGCTGGCAGATGTTGAGGAGCTGCTGGTTGTCGCGGAAGCGGATACCGGTGCGTTGGATCTTGCCGGCGACCTCGATGTAGACGGTGTCGGCGCCGTTGACCATGATGTCGGCGATGTCGTCGCGCGACAACAGCGGCTCCAGCGGACCGTAGCCGAGGACATCATTGCAGATGTCGTCGAGCAGCTCTTCCTGCTCGGCGATCGACATCACGATGTTCTTGATCGCGATGATCTCGTTGACGATGTCCCGGATTTCCTCGCGCGCGGACTCCGAATCGAGCTTGGCGAGCTGGGCGAGGTCGATGGCCTCGATCAGCGCGCCGAAGATGGTCGCCTTGACCTCGTAATAATTGTCCGAGCGGCGGGCTTCCATGGTCGGCGCAGGCTTCGCCGGGGCAAGCGGCGGAGAGGTGACGGCCGGCGGCGGCGGCACGCGCGACACAGCGGGCGCCGAAGCCTGGGCAGGCTCTGACGACACGGCACCGGGCTTCGAGGCCCGAGGGTCGGTGTCTGTTCCGCTACGCTTACCGAACACTTAAAAACTCCATGCGGCGACCTATTTTCCCCGCAACTTCTCAATCAGGGGTGAAAGCAGGGACGACTTTTGCTTCTTCGTTTCGCTGCGGCCGGTCAGGCGCTGGGCGATCTGAAGGAACATCTCGATTGATTTGTGATTGGCCGAGATCTCCGCGATCATCTGGCCGTTATTGGCCGCCGAGCCGAAGATCTGCGGCTCGAAGGGGATCGAGACGACCGGCTGGCTCTCGATCGCCTTGGCGAACTCCGCCGCGGCGATTTCGGGCCGTTTCGGCACGCCGACCTGGTTCAGGCAGTAGAGCGGCGGACGGTCGTTCGGACGCGCGGCCTTCAGGAGATCGAACAGGTTTTTGGTGTTGCGCAAATTGGCGAGGTCGGGTGCCGCCACGATCAGGATGTCGTCCGCTCCGATCAGGGCGCGTTTTGTCCAGCCCGACCATTGGTGCGGAACGTCGAGCACGATGCAGGGCATGGTGGAGCGCAGCGTGTCGAACACGGCATCGAAGGCGTCGGCGCCGAAATCATAGACCCGGTCGAGCGTCGCCGGCGCCGCCAGCAGGCTGAGGTGGTCGGTGCATTTCGACAGCAGGCGGTCGATGAAGGCGGTATCGACGCGATCGGGCGAGAACACGGCGTCGGCAATACCCTGCGGCGGATCCTGGTTATAGTCGAGCCCAGCAGTGCCGAAGGCGAGGTCGAGGTCGGCGACGACCGCGTCCATCGCGAGATCGCGGGCGATCGCCCAGGCGACGTTGTGGGAGATGGTTGACGCGCCGACGCCGCCCTTGGCGCCGACCACGGCGATGATACGGCCGACGGCCTTGGCTTCCGGCGCCGAGAACAGGTTGCAGATCGAGCGCACGACGTCGATCGCGCCGACCGGCGCGAGCACGTAGTCGCTGACGCCGCGGCGCACCAGCTCGCGGTAGAGCATGACGTCGTTGATGCGGCCGATCACGACCACGCGGGTGCCGGCGTCGCAGACGGTTGCGAGATGATCGAGCCCGCCCAGGAGGTCGTTGCGGCCGTCGCTTTCGAGCACGATCACGTTCGGCGTGGGTGCCGAGCGGTAGGCTTCGACCGCAGCCGCCATACCGCCCATCTGGATCTTGAGATGGGCCTTGCCGAGACGGCGATCTTCGCCGGCCGACTGCACGGCAGCCGCCGTTTCCACGGTCTCGCAGAAAGCCTGGACGGAAACGCGGGGGGCAGGCGCAATATGCTCCTCGGCCGGCGGGAACGATGCCTCGGACTGCTCTTCTTGGGGCTGGCGAGCGTAGCTGATCATTTGCCGGTGTCGCTGAGTTTGGCCTTGTCGGCCTCAGGATAGGCGACCGCCGTCGGCATTCCCTTGCGATACTTCTCGAACGCGGCGGTGCGCCGCGGCGTGTAGGACGGCGTTTCGGGCCGCGGCTGCTCGAGATCTGACGGATTGTCGACCATCGCCGCAAGGTTGCGCTGATAAGCGCAGCCGTAATTGTAATATTCCTTGTTCTCGAACCAGCTCTTGTTCTTCATCGAAGGGCCGATGTCTTCCGGCCACAGGCCGCAAGGACCCGCGACCGCGGCGATCTTGGAATAGGTGAGCCGGATCGGCGGCAGGAAGCGCTTGTCTTCCGGCTGGTAAGAACGGGCGCTGACGCCGCGCGGCGGAACGCCTGCCGCTGACAGGATCGCCTGGATTTCACGCATGGTGTCCGCGACCGGACGCGCGTTGGGCGTGCCGGACGGCACGTCGATCTGGATCGCGCCGGTGCCTTCGTGCATCCAGGCCGATGCGACGCCCATCACGTCGGCGCGCTGGGCGGCGGTCAAGCCGCCGCGGGCATGGCCGACGAAGACGACGATGGAGCGATTCTGCTCCTCGATGGCGATCGGATGGCGCTGCTTGTAGTTGTCGGGAATGGAGGCGGTGACCGCTTCGTCATGCTGGCAGCCGCCAAGGGCGAGCGCCATGCCGACGAGCGCGCCGCCGAGGTGGATGGCGCGCCTGCGAATCTGGGGTGGTCTAGTGATCTTCATGAAGTCCCCGTTCCGCCTCAATCGGTGATGAAGCCGTAGGTGCCGCGGTAGTTCTTGGCCGGTTCGGTCCGGCCGGGCACGCCGTAGATGCGGTTGATGTTGCCGAGCAGTTCGGCCTGCGGATCCGCAGGCGCGGAGAAGCCATCATCCGGCCGCGACAGATCCTTTTGCGCAACTGCGCGAACGATATAGGGCGTCACGATCACGACCAGCTCGGTCGCGTTGTTGACGAAGTCGCGGCTGCGGAACAGCGTGCCGAGGACCGGGAGCTGCATCAGGCCCGGCAGTCCGCTGACCGCCTGCTTGGTCTGCTGCTGGATCAGGCCGGCCATAGCCATCGCGCCGCCGGAGGGAATTTCCAGCGAGGTTTCTGCGCGGCGGGTCTTGATCGAGGGCACCGTGAGCGAGTTGACCGAGGTCGAGGTCACGGCCTGGGACAGCGTGATCGCGTTTTCATTGGAGAGCTCAGAGACCTCCGTCATCACCCGCAGGCTGATCTTGCCCTCGGTGAGAACGACGGGGGTGAAGTTGAGCGAGATGCCGAACTTTTTGAAGCTGATCTGGGTAGTACAAACGTGCGTGGTAGGGTCGCACGCGTAGCCGGCAGGCACCGGGAATTCACCGCCGGCGATGAATGTTGCCGATTCACCGGAGATCGCGGTCAGATTCGGTTCGGCCAGCGTCCGGATCACACCCGCGGTTTCCATCGCACGCAGGGTGGCCTGCACCGACGGGGCCCCGCCGAACTTGGTGGTCAGATTGTTGCCGTCGACGAGGTTCTTGCCGAGAGCCGTGAACGGATTGGAGTTGCTGAAGCTGACGACCGAGGTGCCGTAGCTGAGGTTGGCGGTAAGGTCGATTCCGAGCTGCTTGATGATGCTGCGCTGCACTTCGGCAACAGTCACCTTGAGCATGACCTGGTCGCGGCCGCGGACCACGATCGAGTTCACGACCTTCTCGGGGCCGCCCGCGAGGCGCACGGCGAGGTCGTTGGCCTGCTGGGCTTCGGCAGGATTCGCGGCCGAACCGGTCAGGATGATGCCGTCGCCTAGCCCGTCGATCTGGATGTCTGAGTTCGGCAGGACCTGCTTCAGCGCGGCCCGTACGCCGTTGAGGTCGCGCTTGACGGCGATGTCATAGGCCGCAATCTGCTGGCCGGCGGAATCGAAGAACACGATGTTGGTCTGGCCGATCGCGGCGCCGATGATGTAGGCGCGCTGCGCCGAGCGGACGACCGCGTTGGCGATCTTGGGATCGGCGACGAGCACGTCCTTGATGTCACGCGGAAGGTCGATCACGATCGACTTGCCGATGCCGAGCGAGAGGAATCGCGCGTTCATCTGACCGTCGGCCGCAGCCTGCGCCACAGGGCGATAGTCGGCGGCAACCACAGGGGTCAGCACCGGGTTGAGCGCGAGCGCGACGGTGGCCGAAAACGACAGGGCGCGGACCACAGAGGTTCGCATCGTCGCCAAGTTCGCCCTGCATTTCATATCGACAGTCCTCATCGTGCCTTCGCCGTCGAGCTTGGGATACCGTACCGAATGATCGAAATGCCATCGCGCTTCTGCGCGGAATCATCGAGCGTGATCTCGCTGAGCTTGACGTCGACGATGCTGCGCAACGCCAGCGACAGCGTGCCGCTCTGGCGTGCGGAGGAGAGCGTCGCAGTCTGCGCAGGATTGAGCTCGAGGGTGACGGTCTTGCCGACCACCGCGTTCTGCCCGTCCTTCTCCTTCGGCGCCTGGTCGATGGCCAGGACGCGGATATTGGCCAGGATGATCTCGGACGTGATCACATCAGGGGCGCCGCTGCTCTGGTCCGGATTCTTGAGACGGCGCGTCAGAAGCACGTCGACGCGGTCGTTGGGGAGGATGAAGCCGCCTGCGCCGGTTTCCGGCGAGATCTCGGTCGAAATCGCCCGCATGCCGGTGGGCAGGATTGCCGCCATGAAGCCGGAGCCTTCGGCCTTGACCAGCTTCTGGTCGCGGATCGGCTCACCCTGGATGAAGGGAGATCGTGCGATCGAGCCGGTGACCTGGGTTACCCCCTCGGGGCGCTCGTTGCGGCGGATGAAGGTGGTGCTGGCGGTCGCGGACGGCCAGGTCTGCCATTGCACGTCTTCCGGCTTGACGGTCTGGCCGAGGCCGATGTCGTTCTTGGCGACCAGGACGTCGACGGTGGGAAGCTGCGCGACCGGAGCCGGAGGCGGCGCAGAATTGTCCGAGCCGCTCGCCAGATACGCGGCGACACCGCCGGCGCAGATGGCGACCGTCAGGACGACAATGCGTGCCCTATTCATACGCTTCACTTTCCAACAAACGCCGCGACGCTGACGCCGCCGTAATCGGCAGTTGACCAGCTATTCGTCAAAGCATGGTTAATGAGGCGTATCTAAATCGCCTTAACGCCGGGTTGACCCGATGCGTTCAGCGCAATGCGAGGTGAGCGAGGTCGATCGCCTTCACCCATTCGGTCTCCGGGTAGACCATCAGCGCACTCATTGCGAGCGCGATGCCGTAGGGAATGCCGCTCTCCTTGGCGTGCAGCCGCGCGAGCCAGGCCTGGCCCGCCAGCCCATAAGGCAGCGGCCACTGCCGGAACTGGAGCAGGAGCAGCGTCAGCGCCCCGCCGAACAGCGAGGCGTAGAGCAGGAAGTTCATCAGCTGTGCGAACCCGAACCAGAGTGCGACGGAGGCCGCGACCTTGGCATCGCCACCGCCGACCCAGCCCATCGCAAAACAGGTGAAAGCCACGACCAGGACGAGCGCACCTGAGCCGACATGGCTCAGCATCTCGTAAGGTGCCATGCCACCGGCGAGAGCGAGCGCGAAAAAGCCGGCGACCAGCGCCAGCGATACGCGGTTAGAGATCGTCATCGTGAAGAGATCGCTCGCGGCGGCAAACGCCATCAGGGCAGGGAAGAGCAGAAGGCGCGCAAGGTCGAGGATCATGGGTCGCGTCTTGAGGCCTGGGTTTGCCGCGGAGCTGGCGTCGCCGGATTCTAGCCGGCAGTGCTAAACAAACCGAAAACGGCGGCAGCCGTTTCGATGGGCGGAGCCAGCCGAAGGCGTGCTCACCAGAGGGAGGCGATGCGTGCGGCGAGCGCGACGGTCGCAAGCAGCAGGGCCAGGCAGACCCAGTAAGCCGGCGAGCCGGTCTGCGCGGCCTCCGCCGCGTTTGCCGCGACCGCGGCATCGGTTCTGTACTTGCTCAACGCCACTGGAACTCGCCGTCTGAAAAACAAAGGCCCCGGAGGCCCGGGGCTTTTGCCGTCGTTCGTCGATCGCTTACTTCAGCGAGCTGCTGATCGAGGTGAACTTGGCGTTCAGCGTGGTGCCGAGATTGTTGACGACGGTGATGATGGCCAGCGCGATGCCGGCGGCGATCAGGCCGTATTCGATGGCGGTGGCGCCGGATTCATCTTTCGCGAAACGCGCAATCAGGTTCTTCATGAACAAAACTCCATCTGGGGTGGGATCGCCTCGTTCGGCGTTGTGCTTGACCCAATGACCATGAGATCCGAGCTCTTTCGGGAGAGTTAATTCGATTGGGCAAACCCGCCTGCCGCTGGCCAGAGTGAATTTCGCCTTAAGGCAGCCAGCTGCAATCGTTCCAGTTCCGGATGTGCAGCAAGCGCAGTTCCGGCTTCACCGTCCCTTAAATTTGAGGGAGTACGCGTAGGCGGGACCAGCAATTCGCAAGAGAGGCGACAATGTCGAGCCTGCCCATGGAAATCGCCCTGATGCTCGGCGAGACCATCGCGAAGGTGATCCCCACGACTTTCGCGCTCGCGGTGGTCTTCACCGTGCTCGAGCACGTCTGGGCCTGCAATCCCGGCGTGCCCTGGTGGCGCAAGCGGGAGATCGTCACGGACATCTGCTACTGGTTTGTCGTTCCGGTGTTTGCACGTGTCATGCGGATCAGCCTTCTGATCGTCGGTGCGAGCTTCGTCTTCAACATCCATGATGCCGACGAACTCATCGCCTTCTACGACAATGGCCACGGCCCGCTGTCGCTATTGCCGCTCTGGGTCCAGGCCGTGCTGTTCCTGGTCCTGTCCGATTTCATGCTGTACTGGCTGCACCGGCTGTTCCACGGCGGCGGGTTCTGGAAGTATCACGCGATCCATCACTCCTCGGAGGAGATCAGCTGGATTTCCGCGGCCCGCTTCCATCCCGTCAATCTCGTGCTCGGTACGATCGCGGTCGACGTCGTGCTGCTGATGGCCGGCATTTCGCCGAACGCCATGGTCTGGCTGGCCCCGTTCACGACCTTCCATTCGGCCTTCGTGCACGCCAACCTCAACTGGACCTTCGGGCCGTTCAAATATGTGCTGGCGACGCCGGTGTTCCATCGCTGGCACCACACCTCGCTCGCGGAGGGCGGCGACACCAATTTTGCCGGCACGTTCCCGATCTGGGATGTGCTGTTCGGCACTTTCCGGATGCCCGCGGGGCAATTGCCGCAGGATTACGGCAAGGATGAAGCCACCATGCCGAAGGAGATCGGAGGGCAGCTTGCCTATCCGTTCCGCCGCTAGGTTCTCGGGGCCGCGAAATGCCAGTCCGTTCAAACAATACTCGGCGAATTTGCGGAACGTTCACGAATTGAGGGCAGGTTAGCCGGGTCGGGCACCGGCTCGGCTGTTATCTGATTGCTTCTGCCGGTTTGTGACGTCCCGGGGGTAAGAGTATGCGTAAACAACTGCTGCGCCGTCATGCGCGCGTCTGTCTTCTGGTTGCGGCCGCGGTGCTGGCATCGCCGGCTGCTGGCCTTGCCGAGCCGACCGCAGATGCCATAGCCGTGAATGTCGACCAGGCCAAGCTGGTGCGGTTGCCTGGCAAGGTGGCGACCATCGTGGTCGGCAATCCCATGATCGCCGACGTCACGCTCCAGCCTGGTGGCATGATCGTCGTGACCGGCAAGGGCTATGGCGCCACCAATTTCATCGCGCTCGACCGAGGCGGCGAGATCCTGGTCGATCGCCAGATCCAGGTCGAAGGTCCGAGCGATCGGCTCGTCACCGTCTATCGCGGGATCGAGCGCGAGTCCTACAGCTGCATGCCGGTTTGCCAGCGTCGCGTGACGCTCGGCGACAGCGACACCTATTTCAACAACACGATGAGTCAGGCCGGTTCGTTGAGCAGCACGGCCAGCGGCAATGCTGGTGCGGGCGCCAAGACGAACTGAGTAAGACCAACCAGGTAAGACCAACCAGCGAGTTTGATTGGCGGGCTTGCCGGGGCAAGGATCGCCCCGGGCCGATGCGGGCGCATGAGTTTCTCTCTCCGTATGCTCGTCTCAATGCTCTCGTCTCCTTGGCCTGGGTCGTTCACGGTTAACGCGCCCCTAATGGCCCGGGTCGCCGGGTGCGGATCGCCTGAAACACTTAAACAATCAGTTTCCGCTATTGAACATGGCAGATGATTGCTGCTGCTGCTGGGGAATTTGATGCCTTCGCCTGCACCTACGAGGTTCACGCTCCTCGCCATGCTGCGCCGGTTTCGCGGCAGTCGCCGCGGCTCCGCAGCCGTCGAGTTCGCGCTGGTCGCACCGATGTTCTTCGCGCTGCTGTTCGCCATCATCGAGACGGCGCTGATGTTCTTGGCGACCCAGGTGCTCGAGAGCGCCAGCCAGAATTCCGCGCGGGTGTTGCTGACGGGGCAGGCGCAATCCGGTTCGGTGGCGGCCTGCGCGGTGTCCGGCGTGAGCACGCCCTGCTCGCAAACGACGTTCAAGGCTTACGTCTGCAGCCAGATCCCAGCGCTCTTTGATTGCACCAAGCTCTACATCGACGTTGTGAGTACAAACTCGTTCGGAGCACTAAGCCTCACCAGCTACGGCAATTCCTGCAGCTTCAACCCGGCCGGCGTGCAGTACAATGCCGGGGCCGCCGGCCAGGTCGTCGTGGTGCGCCTGTTCTATCAGTGGCCGCTCATCGTCACCGGCCTTGGCTTCAACATGGGCTGCAGCAACAAACGGCTGCTGGTCGCGACCGCGGCCTTCAAGAACGAACCTTTTTGAGACAGATGGATTCGAGCAAGCCGATGCAGCCGATTGCGCATATCTGGAGGAATACCGGTCACTTCGTGCGTGACTTCGTCGCCGACAAGCGCGCGCTCGCGGCGACCGAATTCGCGGTCATCGTGCCGCTGATGTTGGTGATGTTCTTCGGTACCGTCGAATTTTCATCGGCCGTGGCGATTGATCGCAAAGTCACAATGATTGCACGGACACTGTCCGATTTGACGTCGCAGTCAACGTCGCTCGACTCGAGCGACTTGCAGGACACGTTCACGGCAAGCATTTCGATGATCATGCCTTACGACGCTACGCTCGTGAACGGCACGGTTCTTCAGATCTATATCGACTCGAGCAGCGTCGCCAAAATTAAATGGAGCCAGTCCGCCACCATTGCCAACGGTGCGACGCAGGCCACGCTGACGGCACCGCCCTCGGCTCTGGTTGCTGGTACCACGGTCACCTCGATGATTCCGTCGACGCTCTTGATCCCGAAGACCTACCTCATTTACAGCGAGGCGAGTTACCTCTACACGCCTTCTGTCAAATTTGTTCTGAAGTCGGGCATCACGCTGAGCGATGTCTCCTACACGCGGCCGCGCCAGGTCACCTGCGTTCCTTACAACGGCGTACCGTCGCTGCCGTGCCCCCTGAACTAGAAAAAAGGCCGGGCATTGCGCCCGGCCTTTTCTTTAACTTGTTCGCTCGAGCCGATCGGGGCCGTAAGCGGTAGGCTCAACCGGCGGAACGGAGGTTGTCCGCTGCCGACTTGCCGGAACGGCGGTCGGCCACGATCTCGTAGGAGATCTTCTGACCTTCGCGCAGCGTGCCGAGGCCTGCACGCTCCACAGCGCTGATGTGGACGAACACGTCCTGGCCGCCATCGTCGGGCTGGATGAAGCCGAAGCCTTTGGTCGCGTTAAACCACTTCACGGTTCCCATGCTCATGGGGGTAGTCCCTTCTCAGATAACACAATGTCAGAGCCCGCTCGCGCGGACAGGTTAGATCGAATTTTGGAAGGGTCGTCAGCGTGTCTGAACCGGCTGTACCGGTGGATGCTAATGTCGTCCGGCCGAAAATCGATTAATTCATTTTATTCGAAACAGAATCCCAAAACAATGCTGACGTGCACGATTTTTTGATCCGCCGTGATGTTCACGGCGGATCAGCATAACAGGTAGGAACTTCAGGTCCGCGCTCGCGCGCTGAGCCTGCCGACTAGCGGCGGCGGAACTGGCCGCCGCGCTGCCCGGGGCGCGGAGGTCCGCCCATCCCGCTCGGACGTTCGTCCTTGTGGCGGAAAATCAGCCGGCCCTTTTCGAGGTCATAGGGCGACATCTCCACCGTCACGCGGTCGCCCGCCAGAGTTTTGATGCGGTTCTTCTTCATCTTGCCGGCGGTGTAGGCGACGATCTCGTGTCCGGCATCGAGCTGCACGCGATAGCGCGCGTCGGGGAGGATTTCGGTGACCAGTCCTTCGAACTGGATCAGCTCTTCCTTAGCCATGAATTTCTCCAGGTCGTGGACGGCTAGTGCGAATGGGGTTTGCGGTTCGGTTGGCCGTTCGGCCGACTCTCGCGGCGCAAAAAGGCAACGCCTTGTATCCCATCAGACGCCCCGGCGCTATGCGCGGAACGCTGTTCCGGACGGCCGTTTGGCGAAGAATGCGCCTTGCCGCCGGTGTGGTCGCGACGAGGGGCCTTCGAAGCCTTCGGGCCACTGCCGGGCCGTGCGTCAGCACGCCTGGCGTCGCCATGCCGTCCCTCGCCGGGTCTTCCGTCGCCCTGCTTGGCGGCACTGTGGTGGCGCCCGTCCGCATGCCTTTCGTCGGCACGGCGACCGTCACCGTGGCGTCCCTCACCAGACCTTGCGCCTTGCGGACGCTGGCCCGGGCGGCCCGGCCGACCCTGTCGTTGCTGCTGCGGGGGAGGGCCCGCATCGCGGCGGCCGGCGTCGGTGCGGCGATCCTCACGCGGCAGCGCCACTTTGATCAGCCGCTCGATATCGCGGAGATAGCTCAGCTCCTCGCCGCCTGCGACCAGTGAGATCGCGGTACCCTCGGCACCCGCGCGCGCGGTGCGACCGATGCGATGCACATAGGTCTCCGGCACGTTGGGCAGGTCGAAATTGATGACGTGGGTGATGCCGTCGACATCGATGCCGCGGGCGGCGATATCGGTGGCGACCAGCGTGCGGATTTCACCGGTGCGGAACTGGGCAAGCGTCCGTTCGCGATGGTTCTGCGACTTGTTACCGTGGATGGCGCTGGCGGGGATCCCCGCCTTCTCGAGTGTCTTAACGACCTTGTCGGCGCCGTGCTTGGTGCGCGTAAAGACCAGGGCTCGGTTGACCTGCTCCTGCTTCAACAGCTGGGCGAGGAACGCCGGCTTGGCGGAGAAGTCGACCTGGATGATGCGCTGCTGGATGCGCTCCACGGTCGAGGAGACCGGGGTCACCGCGACGCGGGCAGGGTCGCGCAGCATGGCGTCGGCCAGCTCGGCGATGTCCTTCGGCATGGTGGCCGAGAAGAACAGCGTCTGCCGCTTGATCGGCAGCTTGGCGACGATTTTGCGGATGTCGTTGATGAAGCCCATGTCGAGCATGCGGTCGGCCTCGTCGAGCACGAGGAATTCGACGCTTCCAAGCTTCAGTCCGTTGCTCTGCACGAGGTCGAGCAAACGGCCGGGGGTGGCGACCAGCACCTCGACGCCCTGCATCAGCGAGCGGACCTGACGGCCCATCGGCACGCCGCCGATGGCGAGGGTCGAGGACAGGCGGATGTGGCGGCCATAGGCATTGAAACTGTCGAGGATCTGGCCTGACAGTTCGCGGGTCGGCGACAGCACCAGGACGCGGGTCGTCTTCGGCTGCGGCTTGATGCGATTCTCGAGCAGGCGGTGCAGGATCGGCAGCGCGAAGGACGCGGTCTTGCCGGTTCCGGTCTGGGCGATGCCGACGACGTCGCGGCCGGTCAGCGCGGTCGGAATCGTCTGGGTCTGGATGGGGGTGGGGGTGACGTAGTTCTCTTCGGTGAGAGCACGAGCGATGGGTTCGGCGAGGCCGAAATCCTGAAACGAAGTCAAAAGGTGGGTTCTTTCCATGTCAAAAGCGGTCGCCCGGCGCATTCGGCGCGGCGCGCGCAAAAGGGTGTCGAGAGGGACACCTGCGTGTTTGGGGTGTCGGATGGCTTGATGGGATGGGGCAAGCCAGACGCCCGTAAGGGCTTAAGAACACGCGGCTCGCAACGGTCTCTGATTCGCAAGAGACCTCGCCCCCCATATGGAACATTGAGGCGGCGCTTTCAAGGCAGGCGCACCACAAATGGCGATCGCGGTGCAGAAATAGTTATGCCGGAAATTTAGCCAGGGGTGGAAATTTGCTTAGAAAATAGCCTGCCTGCCGCATTCGCATACATTTGAATTGCTCAATGTTTAGGCGACGCGGCGATGGCGATGCTTGGTTTTCTGTCGATTTCGCCAGCGAAATCAATGGCCTAATATGTGTCTAATCCATGGCACGGTTCTTGCGAATCCGTTAGTCGCAGGCGGCCGTTGGGGCCGTTTCGCAGCGTTTTTCACGTCTGCGTCAGGGAGATGAGACACTCATGCATAGCAAATCCACTCACGATATAGCGGCGCCATTTAGCCGCCGTGGCGTTCTCGCCGCGACCGCCGGACTGATGCTTGGTCTGGCTTCCATTTCCGGTGCGAAAGCCGCGGACGACACCATCAAGGTCGGCGTGCTTCATTCTCTCTCCGGCACCATGGCCATCAGCGAGACCACGCTGAAGGACACCATCCTCTTCCTGATCGACGAGCAGAACAAGAAGGGCGGCGTCAACGGCAAGAAACTCGAAGCCGTCGTCGTCGATCCCGCTTCGAACTGGCCGCTGTTCGCCGAGAAGGCGCGCGAGCTGATCACCAAGGACAAGGTCTCGGTCGTGTTCGGCTGCTGGACCTCGGTGTCGCGCAAGTCGGTGCTCCCGGTGTTCAAGGAGCTGAACAGCATCCTGTTCTACCCCGTGCAGTACGAGGGCGAGGAGAGCGAGCGCAACGTGTTCTACACCGGTGCCGCGCCGAACCAGCAGGCGATCCCCGCCGTCGACTATCTGATGAAGGACGAGAAGGTGAAGCGCTGGGTGCTCGCGGGCACCGACTACGTCTATCCGCGCACCACCAACAAGATCCTGGAAGCCTATCTGAAGTCCAAGGGTGTCGCCCAGGAAGACATCATGATCAACTACACGCCGTTCGGTCATTCCGACTGGCAGACGATCGTGGCCGACATCAAGAAATTCGGCTCGGCCGGCAAGAAGACCGCCGTGGTCTCGACCATCAACGGCGACGCCAACGTTCCTTTCTACAAGGAGCTCGGCAACCAGGGCATCAAGGCGAAGGACATCCCGGTCGTCGCGTTCTCGGTGGGTGAGGAAGAACTCGCCGGCATCGACACCAAGCCGCTGCTCGGCCATCTCGCCGCCTGGAACTACTTCCAGTCGATCAAGTCGCCGGAGAACGAGAAGTTCATCAAGGCGTGGCAGACCTACACCAAGAATCCGAAGCGCGTGACCAACGATCCGATGGAAGCGCACGTGATCGGCTTCGACATGTGGGTCAAGGCGGTCGAGAAGGTGAAGTCGACCGATCCGGACAAGGTGATCGACGCGCTCCCGGGCATCGAAGCCAAGAATCTGACCGGCGGCACCTCCAAGATGCTTCCGAACCATCACATCACCAAGCCGGTGTTCATTGGCGAAATCAAAGCCAACGGCCAGTTCGACGTGGTGTGGAAGACCCCGGGTCTTGTCGCGGGCGACGCCTGGTCGAAGGAGCTCGACGGCTCCAAGGACCTGGTCGGCGACTGGGTCGGCAAGAAGTGCGGCAACTTCAACACCAAGAGCAACAAGTGCCTCGGTTCGGGTTCCTGATCCGAATCTGACACTCCATTGCACGATCGGAGAAGGCGGCGATCCGGCCGCCTTCTCCACCCTTTTCTGCCGGGGTCTTTCACAGTGCCAGCCAATTTGTCCGCCCGCTTCTGTTCGCTCCTGCTCTCGTTGTTCCTGATCGCGTTCGCACTGCCGGCCTTGGCTGGTCCGTTCGAAGATGCGGTCGCCAAATTCGCCAACGACGATTATTCCGACACGGAAGAAGCGATCGGCGTGGTCGCCAGCAGCGGCAATACGCTGGCCTTTCCGATCATCAGCGCGCTCCAGGACGGCCGGCTGATGGCCGATCCGGACAGCAAGAAGGTTTACGTTACCGGCGCCGACGGCAAGTCGATCGATGCCGCGACCGGTCAGGCCGTGGCCAGCGTGCCCGACAGTGCAAGCGCGGTCCGCCTCAACAACCGCCTGCGCCGCAGCGTCGATGCCGCGATCGGAAGTCTGACGCTGCAGTCACCCGACATCGGAGCGCGGCTCCAGGCCGCGCAATCCGTCTTCAAGTCGCATGAGGAGACGTCGCTCGAAGCCGTCGACGGCGCGCTCGCCAAGGAAACCAACCGATCCGTCAAGGCTGCGCTGGGCGACGCCCGCGCGGCGATCCTGTTGTTCAAGCCTGATGCCACCGAGGTCGAGAAGCTCGAAGCCGTTGCCACCATCAAGGCGCGCGGCGACCAGGAGGCGATGGCGCTGCTCACCGGCATGGGCGACCAGCCGGCCTCGGTGACCAAGGCTGCCGCGAGCGCAATCGGCTCGATCCAGAGTTCGCTCGCGGTCTGGTCGATGGTGCAGAATGCCTGGTACGGCCTCTCGCTCGGTTCGGTGCTGCTGCTTGCCGCGATCGGGCTTGCCATCACGTTCGGCGTGATGGGCGTCATCAACATGGCCCATGGCGAGATGGTGATGATCGGGGCCTACACCACCTTCGTGGTGCAGGAGGTGATCCGCACCCGCTATCCCGGCCTGTTCGACTATTCACTGCTGATCGCGGTGCCGCTCGCCTTCCTGGTGGCGGGCGCGCTCGGCGTCGTGATCGAGCGCAGCATCATCCGCTTTCTCTACGGCCGTCCGCTGGAGACGCTGCTGGCGACGTGGGGCCTGTCGCTGGTGCTGCAGCAGGCAGTGCGCACCATGTTCGGTCCGACCAACCGCGAGGTCGGCAACCCCTCCTGGATGAGTGGCGCGTTCGAGCTCGGCCAGATCACGATTACCTATAACCGGCTCTGGATCCTGGTCTTCACGCTCGCGGTGTTCGTCATTCTGCTCGCGATGCTGCGCTATACCGCGCTCGGGCTCGAGATGCGGGCGGTGACGCAGAACCGCCGCATGGCGGCCTCGATGGGTATCGCGACCTCGCGTGTCGACGCACTGACCTTCGGCCTCGGTTCGGGCATCGCCGGCATCGCCGGCGTGGCGCTGTCGCAGATCGACAATGTCAGCCCCAATCTCGGCCAGAGCTACATCATCGACAGCTTCATGGTCGTGGTGTTCGGCGGCGTAGGCAATCTCTGGGGCACGCTGGTCGGCGCCTTCACGCTCGGCATCGCCAACAAATTCCTGGAGCCGGTCGCCGGCGCCGTGCTCGGCAAGATCGCCATCCTCGTTCTCATCATCCTGTTCATTCAAAAGCGGCCGCGCGGCCTGTTCGCGCTCAAGGGCCGTGCGGTGGAAGCATGACCCCTCACATGCTGACGCGATCGCTGGACCGCAGCGCGACGATCTTCCTTGCCGTCGTCGTGGCCTGCGGCATCCTCATCCCGCTCTCCAACCTGCTGCTGCCGGCGGGCTCGTTCCTGCAAGTGCCGACCTATCTCGTCGCGCTCTGGGGCAAATATGTCTGCTACGCCATTCTGGCGCTCTCGATCGACCTGATCTGGGGCTATTGCGGCATCCTCTCGCTCGGCCACGGCGCCTTCTTCGCGCTCGGCGGCTACGCGATGGGCATGTACCTGATGCGGCAGATCGGCAGCCGCGGCGTCTACGGCAACCCGATCCTGCCGGACTTCATGGTGTTCCTGAACTACTCGAAGCTGCCCTGGTACTGGTACGGCTTCGACATGTTCTGGTTTGCCGCGCTGATGGTGCTGGTCGTACCGGGGCTGCTCGCCTTTTGCTTCGGCTGGCTCGCCTTCCGCTCCCGCGTCACGGGCGTGTATCTGTCGATCATCACGCAAGCGATGACCTATGCACTGCTGCTCGCCTTCTTCCGCAACGATTTCGGCTTCGGCGGCAACAACGGCATGACCGACTTCAAGGACATCCTGGGCTTCAACGTGCAGGCCGAGGGCACGCGTGCTGCGCTGTTCGCGCTGAGCTGTCTGGCGCTGATCGCCGGCTTCCTGATCTGCCGCGCCATCGTCTCGTCCAAGCTCGGCAAGGTGCTGATCGCCGTGCGCGATGCGGAATCGCGCACGCGCTTCCTCGGTTACCGCGTTGAGTCCTACAAGCTGTTCGTGTTCACGGTGTCGGCCTGCATGGCGGGCGTCGCCGGCGCGCTCTATGTGCCGCAGGTCGGCATCATCAACCCAAGCGAATTCGCGCCGGGCAATTCGATCGAGGCAGTGATCTGGGTCGCCGTCGGCGGCCGCGGTACGCTGGTCGGCGCTGCGCTTGGCGCCGTCGTCGTCAACTACGCAAAGACGTTCTTCACCTCCGGCATGCTCGCGCCTTACTGGCTGTTCATGCTGGGCGCCATGTTCATCCTGGTGACGCTGCTGCTGCCCAAGGGCATCGTCGGCACTTTCAACGCCTGGTGGGACTCGTCGAAGGAAAGGCGCGACGCCGCGACCATTGCGAGCGCCGCGGCCGAAGACGGCGTCACCGAACCTAAAATGGCGGAGGAAGCTCAATGAACGTCATGGACACCCGCGCCACCTCCGCAATGCTTTATCTCGACGGCGTGCACGTTTCGTTCGACGGCTTCCACGCCATCAACAACCTCTCGCTGACGCTCGAGCCCGGCGAGATGCGCGCCATCATCGGCCCGAACGGCGCCGGCAAGACCACGATGATGGACATCATCACCGGCAAGACCAAGCCTGACGAAGGCACCGTGCTGTTCGACGGCGTCACCGATCTGACGCGGCTGGACGAGACCCGCATCGCCGAGCTCGGCATCGGCCGCAAATTCCAGAAGCCGACCGTGTTCGAGAGCCAGACCGTGCAGGACAATCTGTTGCTCGCGCTCAATGTCGACCACAGCGTCAAGGGTGCGCTGTTCTGGCGCGGCAGCCGGGCGGAATCCGAGCAGATCGACAAGGTGCTGGAGACGATCCGCCTCACCGATGCCCGCGCCCGTCTCGCCGGTAGCCTCAGCCACGGCCAGAAGCAGTGGCTCGAGATCGGCATGCTGCTCGCACAGGATCCGAAACTGCTTCTCGTCGACGAACCCGTCGCTGGCATGACCGACGTGGAGACGCATCTCACCGCCGAGCTGCTCAAGCAAATCAACAAGACTCACACCGTGATGGTGGTCGAGCACGACATGACGTTTGTGCGCGAGCTCGGCGTCAAGGTCACTTGCCTGCACGAGGGGACCGTGCTCGCGGAAGGCACCATCGACCAGGTCTCGTCCAACGAGCGGGTCATCGAAGTCTATCTGGGGCGGTGAGCGATGCTTGAGGTCAAGGACATCAACCTGTTCTACGGCGCGGCGCAGGCGCTGCGCGGCGTCTCGATCGCGGCCGAACCCGGCAAGGTCACTTGCGTGCTCGGGCGCAACGGCGTCGGCAAGACCTCGCTCCTGCGCGCGATGGTCGGGCAGTACCCGATTTCCTCGGGCGCGATCGTGCTCGACGGCAACGATATCACGGGTCTGAAGCCCTATGAGCGCGCGCGCAAGGGCATCGGCTTCGTGCCGCAGGGGCGCGAGATATTTCCGCTTCTGACGGTCGAGGAAAATCTCAAGACCGGCTTCGGCCCGCTCAGGCGCGAGGACAAGCACATTCCGGACGACGTGTACTCGCTGTTCCCGGTGCTGCAATCCATGCTCGGCCGGCGCGGCGGCGATCTCTCCGGCGGCCAGCAGCAACAGCTCGCGATCGGGCGCGCGCTGGTGATGCGGCCAAAGCTGCTGCTGCTCGACGAGCCGACCGAGGGCATCCAGCCCTCGATCATCAAGGACATCGGCCGAGCCATCTCGTATCTGCGCAATCTCGGCAACATCGCCATCGTGCTGGTCGAACAATATCTCGACTTTGCCTGCGAACTCGGCGACAGTTTTGCGGTGATGGATCGCGGCGCGGTGAAGTTCACCTGCGACCGCTCCAATCTCGACGCGAGCGAAATCAGCCGCCAGATGGCGCTGTAAGCCATTCTGCCGCGACCGGCTGGGGAGGCGGATGCGCAGCGACGTTTTAGCGACATCTTCGGTGTTCGACGCCAACCGCGCCCGCGGCGCGGTGCGCTTCGACGTCCACGCGCGCGACGGTGTGACACGTCGCGGGATATTGCATGAGTCCGGCTCCCTGCGCGTGCGCTTCCCTTCGCCGGAGGACGAGGGTCTCTCCGGTGTGTTCGTCAACACGGCCGGCGGCGTTGCGGGCGGCGATCGTTTCGACATCGAAATCGCGGCCGCAGATGGCTCGAAGCTGACGCTGACGACGGCAGCCGCGGAAAAGGTCTACCGCGCGCCAGCGCAGGCGGCGGAGCTCAATATAACGCTGAAGGTTGCCGCAGGCGCACATCTCGGCTGGCTGCCGCAGGAGACGATCCTGTTCGACCGGGCGCGCGTTCGGCGCCGCTTCGACATTGACCTCGATGTGACTGCGTCGCTTCTGCTGTGCGAAATCGTGGTGTTCGGCCGTACCGCCATGGGCGAACGAATGGAGCAAGGCGAGTTCGTCGACCACTGGCGGCTGCGTCGCGGCGGCAAGCTAGTGTTCGCCGAGACCGTCAGGCTCGACGGCAATATCGGCGCAAAGCTTGCGCGATCGGCGGTGGCCAAGGGCGGCGCTGCGATCGGCACGGCGCTGATCGTGCCCGGCGACGAGGCCCTGATCGAGCGTCTCCGCGAGGCCTCGGAATCCTTCGCCGGCGAGGTCGGGATATCCGCCTGGAATGGCTTTGCAATGGCACGGTTCTGTGCCCAAGATGCGGCGCGCTTGCGCGCCGACATGATGGCCGTATTGGCGCGCACCGGTGCGGCGCTGCCGCGGCTCTGGTTGAATTGACGAAGTGAACGGAAGAGATTTCGCATGAACCTGTCTCCCCGCGAAAAGGACAAGCTTCTGATCTCGATGGCGGCGATCGTGGCCCGCCGCCGGCTGGATCGCGGCGTCAAGCTCAACCATCCGGAGGCGATCGCGCTCATCTCCGATTTCATCCTCGAGGGTGCGCGCGATGGCCGCACCGTCGCCGAGCTGATGCAGGCGGGCGCGCAGGTCCTCACCCGCGAGCAGGTGATGCCGGGAATCCCAGAGATGATCCACGACATCCAGGTCGAGGCGACCTTTCCGGACGGGACCAAGCTCGTCACTGTGCACGAGCCGATCAGGTAGGAGAGAAGCATGATTCCCGGCGAACTCTTCATCCAGGACGGCGAGATCGAGCTCAATGCCGGCCGCAAGACCGTGACGCTGACGGTCGCCAACACCGGCGACCGCCCGATCCAGGTCGGCTCGCACTATCATTTCTTCGAGACCAACCCGGCGCTGAAGTTCGATCGCAAGAAAGCCCGCGGCATGCGCCTCGACATCGCCGCCGGCACCGCCGTTCGCTTCGAGCCGGGCCAGACCCGCGACGTTCAGCTCGTCGCGGTGGCCGGTAAGAAGACCATCTACGGCTTCCGCGGCGACGTGATGGGGAAGCTGTGAAATCCACAGGAACGAGCGTGGCGCGCCACGGTTGAGGCGAAAACGGAGGACTTTGCCATGCTGTCACCTGTCCGCCTCATCTCCGAAGCCGCCGAACTCGCCGCGCGCCGCCACAACGGCATGGCGCGCAAGGGCCGAGGTCATGAGCCTTACATCAACCACCTCGCCGAGGTCGCGAACCTGCTTGCGACCGCGACCGACGGCGCCGACGCCGAACTCGTTGCCGCCGGCTGGCTGCATGATGCGATCGAGGACACCGACACCACGCGCGAGGAGCTCGCGCAAAAATTCTCCGACCGTGTCGCGTCGCTTGTCGAGGAATGCACCGACGATATGAGCCTGCCGAAGCCGGAGCGGCGGCGGCGTCAGGTGCTCGACGCACCGAAGAAATCGGCTGGCGCCAGGCTGATCAAGATCGCCGACAAGATCAGCAATATCGGCGCGCGCGTACATTCCGATCCGACGGCCGAGGAACGTGACGATCTCGTCGATTACACCGACTGGGCCGAGCAGGTTGTCGCCGGTTGCCGCGGCGGTAACTCCTGGCTGGATACGACATTCGACGACACGGTGCTCACAGCGAGGACCTCGCTGTGAGCACCGATCCAAAATTCAAACGCAAACGGGGCTTGTGATGTCCGTCAAAATAAAGCGTTCCGTCTATGCCGACATGTTCGGCCCGACCACCGGCGACAAGGTGCGGCTGGCCGACACCGACCTCATCATCGAGGTCGAGAAGGATTTCACCACCTACGGCGAGGAAGTGAAGTTCGGCGGCGGCAAGGTGATCCGCGACGGCATGGGCCAGTCGCAGGTCACCAACAAGCAGGGCGCGGCGGACACCGTCATCACCAATGCGCTGATCGTCGATCACTGGGGCATCGTGAAGGCCGACGTCGCGATCAAGGACGGCATGATCGCTGGCATCGGCAAGGCCGGCAATCCCGACATCCAGCCCGGTGTCACCATCATCATCGGCCCCGGCACCGACGTGATCGCGGGTGAAGGCAAGATCCTCACCGCCGGCGGCTTCGACAGCCACATCCATTTCATCTGTCCGCAGCAGATCGAGCACGCGCTGATGTCGGGCGTCACCTCGATGCTAGGGGGCGGCACCGGTCCGTCGCACGGCACGTTCGCCACCACCTGCACGCCGGGGCCTTGGCACATGGGGCGGATGATCCAGTCGTTCGACGCCTTCCCGGTCAATCTCGGCGTCTCCGGCAAGGGCAACGCCTCGCGGCCCGCGGCGCTGGTCGAGATGATCAAGGCCGGCGCCTGTGCGCTGAAGCTGCACGAGGATTGGGGCACGACGCCGGCCGCGATCGACACCTGCCTGTCGGTCGCCGACGACTACGACATCCAGGTGATGATCCACACCGATACGTTGAACGAATCCGGCTTCGTCGAGGATACCATCAAGGCGTTCAAAGGCCGCACCATCCACGCCTTCCACACCGAGGGCGCCGGCGGCGGTCACGCCCCTGATATCATCAAGGTCGCGGGGCTGAAGAACGTGCTCCCGTCGTCGACCAACCCGACGCGGCCCTTCACGCGCAACACCATCGACGAGCATCTGGACATGCTGATGGTGTGCCACCACCTCGACCCCTCGATCGCGGAAGATCTGGCGTTTGCCGAAAGCCGCATCCGCAAGGAGACCATCGCGGCCGAGGACATCCTGCATGATCTCGGCGCGCTCTCCATGATCTCCTCGGACTCCCAAGCCATGGGCCGCCTCGGCGAGGTCATCATCCGGACCTGGCAGACCGCCGACAAGATGAAGAAGCAGCGCGGCTCGTTGCCGCAGGACAAGGGCAAGGACAACGACAATTTCCGGGTCAAGCGCTACATCGCCAAATACACGATCAATCCCGCGATCGCCCACGGCGTTTCGAAGCTGATCGGCTCGGTGGAGAAGGGCAAGCTCGCCGATCTCGTGCTGTGGTCGCCGGCCTTCTTCGGCGTCAAGCCGGATTGCGTCGTCAAGGGCGGCATGATCGTCGCGGCTCCCATGGGCGATCCCAACGCCTCGATCCCGACCCCGCAGCCGGTGCATTACCAGCCGATGTTCGGCGCCTTCGGCAAGGCGCGCACTGCGTCTTCTGTGGTGTTCACCTCGAAGGCCGCGATCACCGGTGGCCTCGCGCGCAAGCTCGGCATCGACAAGAAGCTCTATGCAGTCCAGAACACCCGCGGCAGGATCTCGAAGAAGAGCATGATTCACAACGACGCCACGCCCAATATCGAGGTCGATCCGGAGACCTATGAGGTCCGTGCCGACGGCGAGCTTTTGACCTGCGCCCCCGCCGAGGTGCTGCCGATGGCGCAACGATATTTCATGTACTGAAATAGCGCCTCAACGCATGTCCCAGGAATATGTCTTGGTCGCATATCGGAGACAGCTTTTCCGGTTTTGCGTTCGATCCCGCCTGGTCTAAGGTCCCGCCCGGTATCTGAAGCCCAGAAGAAAAGCCGGGAGGATTTCTCGTGATCTATGTCGTCGCCACCTTGACCATCAAGCCTGAAACGCGCGCCGAATTCATTGCAGCCGCCACCGCCTGCATCAAGGAGACCCGGAAAGAGCCCGGCAATATCGCCTATGATCTGCATGAGAGCGTCACCGATCCCGCCAAGATGGTGTTCGTCGAGCAGTGGGAGAATGCCGAGGCGCTGGTGCCGCATCGCGCCATGGAGCACATGAAGACCTTCGGCCGCGTCGCGGTGAAGTGTTTTACGGCGCCGCCGAAGATCGAAGTGATCACGCCCGAGAAGGTCGAGACACGGTAACGGGGTAAAAGCGCATGATCCGGGCGACGCAGGTCAGGGGACAACACCGCTTCGCGGAAGCGCCGGCGGATACGGTCGTGCTCGATTTCGACGATCGACACCGCCGCCGCATGGCGATGACGGGGACGCGGGGGCTCGAGTTCCTGCTCGACCTGGAGAATGCCGTCGCACTGCGCGGCGGCGATGCGCTGGTGCTGGAGGACGGCCGGCTGGTCGAGGTGGTCGCCGCGCCCGAGCCGCTGCTCGAGATCCGCGGCCACGATCCGCACCACCTTATTCGCGTCGGCTGGCATCTCGGAAATCGCCATCTGCCGACGCAGATCATGGCCAAGGGCCTGCGCATCCGCCGCGACCACGTCATCGAAGCCATGGTGAAGGGCCTCGGTGCGCGCGTGATCGAGATCGAGGCGCCGTTCGATCCCGAGGGCGGCGCCTATGCCGATGCCGGTCATGCGCATGGACACGACGACCATGCGCATCACGATCATGGCCACGATGATCATCATGGCCACCACCATGATCATGCCGCACATGGCGACGGTCACGATCACCATCACCACGACGAGCATTGCGATCACCCCGATCATCACCACGGCCACAAGCATGCTCATGACCACAAATGAGCCGGTCGCGGCCCGCGACCTCGCGGAGCGCGAGGCGGCGGCGCTGTACCGGTTGATGACCTGGCTGTCGCCCGCGTTTCCCGTCGGGGGCTTTTCCTACTCCAGCGGCATCGAATGGGCGGTCGAGGCCGGCGACATCACCGACACCGCGTCGCTGGCGGACTGGCTCGATGCGATGCTTCGCGACGGCTCGGGCTTCTGCGATGCGACGTTTCTGGTCCACGCCTATCGCGCCACTGAAGCGGGCGAGGGCGACACCTTGAGCGATATCGCCGAGCTCGCCGCGGCGTTCGTGCCCTCGCGCGAGCGGCAGCTGGAGACGACATCGCAGGGCCGTGCCTTTATCGATATCGCCCGCGCCGCGTGGGATGCCGACGGGCTGGATGGCATGGTTGCGGCATGCCGGACGCCACTGGTCTATCCCGTTGCCGTTGGCGTGGTCGCCGCGATGCACGGCGTGCCGCTGGCGCCGACGCTGCACGCCTTCCTGCATGCGCTGGTCTCGAACTGGGTTTCCGCGGCCAGTCGGCTCATTCCGCTCGGCCAGACCGACAGCCAGCGCGTGCTGGTGAAGCTGGAAGCCGCGGTTGCCGCGACTGCGAATCGTGCGCTGAATGCGACGTTGGACGATGTCGGCGGCGCGACGCTTCGCGCCGACCTCGCCAGCCTGCGGCACGAGACGCAATATACGCGGCTGTTCAGATCTTGATTGCGGCCAGTACACTCCGCAGCCGCCAGGACGACGATAGGAAAGAAGCAATGGCTACATCTCACGGTCCCTTGCGTGTCGGCATCGGCGGTCCGGTCGGATCGGGCAAGACCGCGCTGATGGACCTGCTCTGCAAGACCATGCGCGAGCGCTACGACATCGCCGCGATCACCAACGACATCTATACCAAATGGGATGCGGAATTCCTCGTGCGCTCGGGCTCGCTGACGCCGGATCGCATTGCCGGGGTCGAGACTGGCGGCTGCCCGCACACCGCGATCCGCGAGGACGCCTCGATGAATCTCGCCGCGGTGGCGGATATGCGCGCCAAGTTTCCCGGGCTCGATCTCGTGCTGATCGAATCCGGCGGTGATAACCTCGCTGCCACTTTTTCCCCTGAGCTCGCCGATCTCACCATTTACGTCATCGACGTGGCGGCCGGCGACAAGATCCCGTCCAAGGGCGGCCCGGGCATCACCCGGTCCGACCTCCTTGTGATCAACAAGATCGACCTGGCGCCCTATGTCGGCGCCTCCCTGGAAAAGATGGAGACGGACGCCAAGCGCATGCGCGGCGAGCGACCGTTCGTCATGACCAACCTGAAGAAGAGCCAGGGGCTGGACCGCATCGTCGGCTTCATCGAGGCCAAAGGCGGCTTGAAACGGGCCGGCTGACCGGCGCGACCACCTGGCGCAGGCGTTTTCCCCTGATAACGGCACGGGCAGAGCCGTGTCCGCGGAACAAATTTCGGTCACGGCAATTGATTACCTCCGGTGCCCGGAGCAAATCCATCCCGGCCCGACCATCGGCCGGGCGGCTTTAAGCTTCTCAGGCGACCCAAGTTGCGTATCGATGCCTCCTCCTCCATTATCTCGGCCATTGGGGTTCGCCCTGTTTCGGCACGTGCCCGTTCGAGCGGCGTCCATATGCTCCGTGTTTATTGCCGACCTCCTGCTTTCGCCTGAGTAGTCGCGTGGTCAGGCTGGGTTTCATCATCGGCTTCATTGCTCTTCTCGGAGCCCTGCTCTCCGGGCTTGCGGCTTATCGCGTCCACGACCAGGAGCTGGCGCTGGACCGGATCGCGCTTGCGCGCGCGATCGACGTCCATGCGAGCCTGGTCCAGGACCGGCTCACCGAGCGTGAACTGCTCGCGCGGGTTGCCTCCGGCCTGTTCCGGGCACCGTCGGTGCTCAAGCCAAACATGCTCGAGCCGCTGCGCTCGGCCATCTACGCCTTCAAGACCGATTTCGTGGTGGCGGGCTGGGTGGCCCGCCTGAAGCCGAACGAGCTTGCCGCAGCGCAGGCCGCCATCGCGAGCGCCGGCTTCCCCAATCCGCGAATCCGCACCTATGACGACAAGCCGATCGATCCGGCAGGTGTCACCCAGCCGATCGACGTGCTGCTGGATCTCGAGCCGCGCAGCAACGAGACCAAGGGGCTGCCTGGCCGCAGTTACGACCAGGACCAGGTGCGCAGCGCCATGCTGACGCGCGCCAGAGTGGAGAAGAGATCGGTTGCCTCAGAACCGGTTGCCCTCCTGCGCGGCGACGGGCCCATCGGCATCATTGTGGCCGCTCCCGTCATCCCCGAGGGCGCAACGGAGCCGGCGGGCTTCATCACATTTTCCTACGAGCTCTCTTCCCTGATGCTGACCAACGACGACATGTCGTTGTTCGCGGTCGCGTTGAAGGATCCGCGCCTGGAGGGTGGCGAGCTGGTCGCCAACGATCAAGGCGTCGTCTCCGGCCGAACGACGGCGGCCGATGGGCCCGCGCCGTCGGCGACGCGCACGGTGAGCTTCGGTGGCCGCGACTGGCAGCTCGGCTATTACGCCAAGACCAATTCGGCGCGCCGCGCCGAACAGACCGCGATCATCGTGGCGGCGATCGGCTTTGCGATCACCGCGATGGTGTGCGGCCTGTTCGGCTATGTCGCCTACAACAATTTGCGGCTCAGCCGGGAAATCCAGGTCAGAATCGGCTTCGAACGCCGGCTGACCGCTGTCATCGACGAGCTCAACCACCGGGTCAAAAACATCCTGGCGGTGATCCAGTCGATCGTGACCCGCACGCTGCGCCATGGCTCCGACATCGATGTCGCGCGCGAGCTCCTGATCGGCCGCATCCACGCCATGTCCAACGTCGTCTCGCTGCTCAGCGAGAGCCAGTGGCAGGGTGTCAAGCTGAAGGGCCTGTTCGAGGCGCGCGCGATTCCGCATGCCGATCGCATCGCCGTCACCGGCCCTGATATCGCAGTCAGCGCGCGCGCGGCGCAGAGCCTGTCGCTGCTGTTCTTCGAGCTCGCCTCGCACTCCGACGAAGGCCTGTCGCTGGTCGGCAAGCATCCGCACATCACGGCCAATTGGACGGTGACGAACGAGGAGGCCGGCGAGGTCTTCTATTTCCGCTGGGAGGAGTTCAACACCAGCGAAGCGACGCGCCGCCCCGATTCCGATTTCGGCCTGATCCTGCTCGACCGCGTCGCGCCCGAGGCGCTCGGCGGCACCGCCAAGCGCTATTTCACCGACGTCTCCTATGTCTATGAGCTGACCGCGCCGATGGAGACGGTCGAGGACATGACCGAGCGCGACCGCACCGACAAGCTGTCGGCACCGATCCGGCCCGCGCGGTGATTCCAGGTTAGCTCTTCGACCGCAGCACGAGGTCAACCAGATTGCGCGCGTAGGCCGGTGTGATCGGCGCGATGCCGAAGACGTAACGGTAGAACAGGCTGCCATAGATCGCGTCGTAGAGATCCTCCGGCGGTGCTTCCGCCAGAATGCTGCCGTCGTTTTGGCCGGCGGCGATCATCTCGATCAGCGCGTCGCGGCGGAATTGCAGGTAGCGGGCGTAGAACAGCTCGGCGGAGCCGGTCTTGGAGATGCATTCGGAGATGACGGCGAGCTGGACCTTGCCGAACTCGCCTTGGAGCGCTTCGGCATAGGCGGCGGCATGGCGGCGTGCGCGCGCGGCGGGGCTGCCCGAGCTTGCAGGCGGCAGCGGCAGCATCTGCGCGGCTTGATGAAGGAAGGCATCGATCAGCAAGGCTTCACGGGACGGCCACCATTTGTAGATCGTCATCTTGGAGACGCTGGAGTGGCGCGCGATCGCGTCGATGGTGGTGGCGGCAAGGCCGGTGGTGGCCATCAGCGCATAGGCGCTTTGGAGAATGGCGTTGGTGGTCTCGATCGACCTCGGCCGGCCGCGCCGGGGCGCGCTGTCGGCTCCCTCACCCCCGCCATTCGCCATCGCCACGCCCCGCCTCCTCGCGCAATCCGCTGCCGCTCCGCTTAGCCCAGCCGCGATGGCCGGCCTAGCGGAATCGGAAGGTGCCGGGCTAGGCCTGTTGCCGCAAGGCCGCCGGCAGGTCCTGCCGCTTCGACCAGACGATGTAGTATGCGACCGCGGCCATCGCCGCGAAGCCGGCCAGACTCACGGCGATCTGCATCATCACCAGATTGGCACCCGTGATCAGGATGAGATGGCCGGCGAAGGACAGGAACACGCCGACGCAGAACACCGCGAGCCATTCCTCGCCGCATCGGATGACCGCCCGTAGCGATCTCCATTGCAGGCCGGGATGATCGGCCGGCACGAGATGTGTCGCGATGAAAGCGAGTGCGAGGAAGTGGATTACGCGATAGGGTGCGAGGTTTTCCTTGTCTGTCGGCGTGATGTTGTCGAGCACGATGTCCGGCAGGTAGGCGGCAAGCGCCGGCGAGTGGCGCATCAGCGTGATCGCCATCGCGGATACGAGATAGGCGCCTGCAAGCACGCGCAGCCAGGACAGGCAATGTAGCGCGCGGCCCGACGCACCGGTCACGGCGAACCAGCCGCCCAGCACCATCAGCATCTGCCAGCAGAACGGGTTGAAGGTCCACTCCTGGTCAGGATAGACCCGGAAATTCCAGTCGAACCAGCGCGCCGCAACGTACAGCGCGACCGATGCAGCCAGCGTCAGGTTCGGCCGCCGCAACAGCCCCCACAGCGCGAACGGAAAGAAGGCCATCAGCGGGATCATCAGCTGTAACAGATCGAGATTCAGCGGCTCCTCCTGGAGCACGAGGCCACGCACCAGGATTCGCAGCGGGTGTTCGAGAATTCCCGATATGTTGTATTCGTGGATGATTTCGGGCGCCATCGATTGCGAGGCGACATAGGCGATGGTGTCGATATAGATCACGAACAGCACGACATAGGCGGCATACAGCCGCCAGACGCGGCGAAAGATGCGCGTCGCCGCGACAACGTAGCCGCGCTCAAGCGCTATCCTGCCGTGAATGATCGCGACGCCATAGCCCACCACGAACACGAACAAGTCTGCGGCGCCGCTGAAGCCGAAGTTGCGCAGCGTCAGCAAATTGACCACGTTGTTCGGGATGTGGTCGACGAAAACCGACCAATTGGCGATGCCGAGCGTCAAATAGAGCCGGGGGTCGTGATGGAATGCGGCGAGGTTCGCCTGGACAGACGGTTTCATCGAAAAAATGACTTTTGGAATCAGGGGCGCTGCTTTTAGCGGCAACCGCCTGCCTATCCGAGTAGCGTTTGCGTGAGTAGGGACATTCGCGTCGGGCCACGCAAATTTGGCAGGGCGCCCGCGGGTGTCGAATTCCGAAAGATGCGCTTGCTGGACCTATGACGAAATTTTCTAACGCGCGCTAGCCGCTACTCGGCAGGTTCGGCCGAGGCATCGTCGGGTACGCCGGCGCGGCTCGCCATGATTCCGAGCGCGACGCCGCCGATCGCCAGGATCGGCAACAGCCGCTTGATCCCGATGGCGCGAACGATCTGAAGTCCGGTGGCGAGCAGCATGGGGTCCGCGAGCATGCTCGAGGCCGCCGACCTCGTGGCGCGCTCGGCTGCGATATGAGCTTGCTTGCGCAGCTGCCGTTTGTAGACCCAATAGCTCACCGCTGCGGTCAGGGTCAGCAGAAAGAAAATGCCTGCACCGGCGAGGCAGGCCTGCACCGGTCCATATTTGTTGAGCACAGAAATGAACGCTGCCGCGCACAGGAAGCACGTGGTGATGAAGAGTGCGAGCGCCGCGCCTGCTGCCAGCGATGTCAGCCGCACAGTAGTACCGGTGGATGCGCTGATCCCGTCGATGATGCGCTGAAACATGGCCTTGCTCCTCAGATCCCCACAAGCCGGCACCGGCGGCGCCGCTGCGCCACCGTCTCAATACCCGTTCGCGATCTCAGCGACGCCAGACCGCGCCGATCAGGAAGCCGATGCCGAGCGCGAGCCCGACGGTCGCGAGCGGCCGCTGCGTGATCGCGTCCTCCAGCGTCTCCTCGATCGAGCCATAGGCCTCCTGTGCCGCGCCCATCATCGCGCTGCCGCGTTCCGACATGTCGTCGATCGCGGAATCCACGTTTTCGCGCGCCTGGCTATAGCCGCGGCGGGCTTGCTTGCTGGAGGAGTTGGCAAAAGTATTGAGCGCGTCGGTGATCTGATCGGTGAGGGCGGCGATATCGCTTTTCACGGCTGCTACATCCTTCTCGAGGCGTTCTCGGGTGGCTTTGTCGGTCCAGTCTCTCATCCCGGCTTCGGCATTGGTGGCGGACATCGGGGGCTCCGAGCTGTTGACGGTTGAGACAGCCGGGAAACGTTTCGTCGTCGCGTAAGTTCCGTCCACGGAAACCGGTCAGTCCTGCGGGAGCTGCGGCGAATCCTGCGGCAACAGATGCTCCTTCAGGATCAGGGCGACGATCAGCAGCGGCGACGACAGGAACGCGCCCATCGGCCCCCACAGCCAGGTCCAGAACGCCAGCGCCAGCAGCACCGCGAGCGCATTGAGCGCCAGCCGTCGGCCGATGATGGTCGGCGTGACGAAATGTCCCTCCAGGAAGGTGATGCCGCCAAAGGCGAGCGCCGCCATCAGGCCGCCGCTGACGGTCGGAAAGGTGACCAGTCCCACCACGACCAGAATGGCGAACATGGCCACCGGTCCGATGATCGGAATGAAATTGAGGGTGGCCGCGAGCGCGCCGAGGCCAGCCGGATTGGGCATTCCGGTGAGCGCGCAGACAATGCCGGCGGCGACGCCGACGCCGACATTGATGAGGGTCACGGTCAAGAGGTAGTTGCCGAGATGGACCTCGATCTCGTTGAGGATGCGAAGCGTGCGCAGCCGTGCCTCATGATCGCTGAAGGTCATGATCATCGCCCGTCGCAGGTCCCGCCAGCTGGCGATGAACAGGATCAGGGTGACGAAGAACAGCAGGAATTCGGTAAAGGTCGGTGACAGGAATTCGATCGTCGGCTGCACCCAATCGAATTTCGGCATCTGGAAACTTGGCAATCCCTCCGAGCCGCCGAGCATCATCTGCAGCTCCCGCCACAGCGCCAGCGGCCGGTCGAACACGTGGACCTTGTCTTTCAACTGCGCGCCGAGTTCGGGCAGGCGCGAGCTCCATTCCATCGCTGGCGAGGCGATCAGCGCGACGATGAAGCCGACCACGGCGGTCACCGCGAACACGATCAGCGCGGCGGCGAGGCTCCGCGGCACTTTCCGTTTCTCCAGGAAGGTCGCCGCCGGTGAGAGCATCGTGCCGGTGACGAACGCCATCACGACAGGCAGAAAGAACGCCTTTCCGACATAGAGCACCGCGACGATTGCAATGAGGAGCAGTCCGGCGAGCGAGAAGGCGACGAGCTCGGTGCGGCGGATCACCGGGGGGAGCTCGCCGTGGCTCTCGGGAAGCGGGGTGCCTTCGCCGTTGCCGGAAGTCATACGTTCACTGGGAAGGACGCGCACAATACCTCTCCGGCACGGAGTCTTCGGTCCGCGCGCCCAAGGACCAGGAGAGAACGTCCAAGCGCCCTGCGGGTTCCATCGCGGCTTCGTGAAGAAATGCTCGCTTGACTGTGACGTCGCTGCTGCATCGGGCAGGGGAACTTGTATCGGCTCGACCGCGTTGGTCGGACCAGAGCATCACCCTGATGCAGGTATCCAACGGGCTGATGCAGGTATCCAACGGGGCAGCACATGACGAAGTTCTCTGCAGTCCGACGCCGCTTATCGCCGCGCCGCATCACCGCTTTCGCGTTCGCAACCGCTTTGCTGGCACTGCCGTTCGGCGCCGCAAGCGCACAGACACTGGGCTACACCTATCCGCAGGATCAGGCCTACCCGCAGGACCAGGGCTATTCGCAGGGTTATGCAAACCAAGGCTATGCGAACCAAGGCTATGCAAGCCCGAACGTGCAGGCTTCCGACGAGGATGCCGCGCTGCCCGATCGCCTGCGCAAGCAGATTGTCAGCTTCGACCGCAGCGAGCCGGCCGGTACCATCGTCATCGATACCAATAATACTTATCTTTACTATGTGCTCGGCCAGGGCCGCGCCATCCGTTATGGCGTCGGTGTCGGGCGCGAGGGTTTCACCTGGTCGGGCGTGCAGAGCGTCAGCCGCAAGGCGGAGTGGCCGGACTGGCATCCGCCGGCTGAGATGATCGCGCGCCAACCCTATCTGCCCCGCTTCGTCGCTGGCGGCCCCGGCAATCCGCTCGGCGCGCGTGCGATGTATCTCGGGTCGAGCGAATACCGCATCCATGGCACCAACGATCCCACCACGATCGGCAAGTTCGTCTCGTCCGGCTGCATCCGCATGACCAATGAGGACGTCACCGACCTGTTCGGCCGCGTCAATGTCGGTGCCAAGGTCGTTGTGCTGCCCAAGAACGCGCCGCTGATGGCCAAAGGCGGGGATTCCGTGCGCAAGCGTCCGGCCGTGACGGCGCTGCCCTCGGGCCGTCAGGCGCTGAACATTTCGAATTCGGCCGTAAACTAAGGGTCGAGTGAGGTCACATGAAGAGACGTTCGATCGGCAAACTCGCCGGTGGCGCGGCGGCATTCGTCGCCGTTGCCTCCTTCGGCCTCGCGCTGACCCCATCGGCCCATGCGGAGGACTTTTTCTCGGCCCTGTTCGGCGGCTTCCGCGGGCGGGCGGCGCCAGAGATTCGCATGCCGTTCCAGACCGATGACATGCCGCGCTACGACACGCCGCGCCAGCGGGCCTCCTACGGCGGCGGCACGGCCTATTGCGTGCGCGGCTGCGACGGACGTTATTTCCCGGCGCAGGGAAATGATTCCGAGAGCAAGGCGCAATCCTGCAAGAGCTTCTGTCCGGCCTCGGAGACCTCGCTGGTCTATGGCGGCAACATCGAGGACGCGACGACGGACAAGGGGAAATCATATTCCGACCTGCCCAACGCGTTCCGCTATCGCAATGAGATTGTCGCAGGCTGCACCTGCAACGGCAAAGATCCGGTCGGGCTCGCTCAGGTCAAGGTCGACGACGATCCCACCTTGCGCAAGGGCGACATCGTCGCGGGCGCCGACGGTCTGGTGGTCGCCAGCCGCAATGCGAACGACCGCCGCGGTGTCGCGATGAATTTCTCCCCGTTGCCGGATTCGGTGCGCGCAAGATTCCGCCAAGTGCCAGTAGTGGCGAAGGAGTAGCCCTCAACGTCGTCCTGGCGAAAGCCAGGACGACGTTGAGGGTGTGGGGCGCGGCTCTCTCTTTAACGGACTACGCTACGCCGCGCGGATCTTGCCGAGGAAGTCGCTGACCTCATGGCCGAGCTGGCGGCTCTGGCTCTCAAGCATCTCGGAGGCGTGTTTTACGTTGTCAGCGGCGGCTGCGGCAGCGTCGGCATCGGATTTGACGCCGGTGATGTTGTCCGAGACGTTCTTGGTGCCCTGCGCCGCAAACTGGGTGCTGCGGGTGATCTCTTGCGTGGCCGCTCCCTGCTCCTGCACGGCGGCGGCGATCGCGGTCGCAACCTCGTTCACTTCGCCGATGATGCCGCCGATGGTCTGGATCGCGCTGATGGCATCGCCCGCGACCTTCTGGATGTCGGCGATCTGCTCGGAGATCTCCTCGGTTGCCTTGGCCGTCTGGCTCGCCAGCGACTTCACCTCGGAGGCGACCACGGCAAAGCCGCGCCCCGCTTCGCCTGCGCGGGCCGCCTCGATCGTGGCGTTGAGCGCGAGCAAATTGGTCTGCTGCGCAATGGTGTTGATCAGGCCGACAACCTCGCCGATGCGGCCGGCCGACTTCTGAAGTCCCTGGACCGTGCCGTCGGTGTCGCGCGCCTGGGTCACGGCGCGGCTGGCGATGCCTGCGGCATGCGCGGCCTGCTGGCTGATGTCGTTGATCGAGGCGCTGAGCTCCTCCGCGGCGGCGGCGACGCTGTCGACGCTCATGGACGCGTCATTGGAGGCCTTGCCCGCGACCTGCACGCGGTCGTTGGTCTGCCGCGATACCGCGGAGAGATCGCCCGAGGTCTTGCGCATTTCACCGGAGGCTTCGCTCAATTCGCCGAGCGTTTTGCGCACCGCGCCCTCGAACTCGCCGACATAGGTCTCGACCGCGCGCTGGCGCGCCGAGGCGCCCGCATTGCGTTCGCGCTCCTGCGCCTCGATCGTGAGCTTCTCGTTGGCCTGCTGCTTGAAGGTCTCCAGCGCGCCGGCAAGCGCGCCGATCTCGTCGTTGCGGTCGAGATAGCCGCTGTCGACGGCAAGATCGCCGCCGGCGACCTTGAGCATGGCGTCGCGAATGGTGTTGAGCGGGGTGATGACGCGGCGGCTGACCAGCATGATCGCGCCGACGGCAAGGCCGATAGCGAGCGCCAGCAGCGTAAGCTGTACGATCAGCGCGCGCTGTGCGGCGCCGCGCTGCTCCTGCGTGTGGATCTTGGCAGCATCGAGCGCACCTTCTGCCACTGCGACCGCGCTCGCCATGCGACCGACCGTGAGCGGGCTCCATTGGTTCGCCGTCATCTCGGGCTTCTCACCCTTGACCAGCGCGTCCGCGAGACGGTCGCGCAAGGCCAGATATTGCGGCTCGAAATAAGAGGACTTTGCAGAGGCCATCGCGGAAGCGAGCCCCGCCGGCAACTGCATGCCGGACGTCGACACCTCCAGCGCCTTCCACATCGCGCTCGTGCCGCCGACATGTTGGGTATAGGCGTAGCGGCCTTCCGGGGTGATCTTGCCGGCGGCCAGCCCGGTCGAGACGATCAGCGACGCCTCACCCGCGGTGTTGCGGAGCAGCCAGGCGTTCTGCTTGATCGACAGGAACTGGTCGATCGCGGCGTCCAGGTGATTGACGGTGGCGGCCAACGTGTTCGAAAGCTTGTCGAGCGTGTCGAGCAGGCCCTGTGTCGTCTCCATGTATTCCTTGGGCAGGCCGGCGCGGCGCTGGTCCTTCGGCTTGGCCACATCCTCCCAGAACTGCTTCTGCTCCTCGATCAGCAGCTTGTAGAGGCGCGCGAGCTCCGGTACCAGCGTACCCGATTGCGGAAAGTCGATGGTCGGCAGCAGCTCGATCGCGCGCGCCATGGCGGGCATTTGGGCATCGCGCAGGGCGCGCAGATATTTCTCGATCTCGCCGTCCATCGGCTCGGTCGCGTTCAGGAGGCGGACCGTGGTCGAGCGGTCGGTGCGCAGATTGTGCATCGCCTTGAACAGATCGGCGGACGTGTCGGCGATCTGCGAGATGCGGTTGGCGGTCTTCAGGCGATCCCAGGACTCGTAGGCGGTGAGCGAGAGTGCGATCACCACGCAGACCGACGTGATCGCGATCACCGCCTTCAGCAGCGCGGATACGGTCAGACGATTCAGCATCGAAGTCCCCCAATTCCCATTACAAAGTGCGTGAAGTCGCCCGGCAACATCGGAAAAGTGGGCGCACGCAAGACCAGGCAATCGCATGCCGTTTGTGGCTCAGGGCCCAAACGGTGACTGCATCTGAAAGGAAAAGGGTAAAGTTTTAGGCAGGCCGGCTGACGGTAGAAGTACGTATTTACTAGAAGTTGCAGAGGGTTGCGTCGATGGAACCAAGCCGGGAGTTGCGCGTTAGGAGACTGTCAGCAATTTTGCCTAAAGGGGGTCCTAGCGATGCTGGTCGGCGTACTCGTCACCTTTCTCGTCGTCATTCTCGTACTTTACCTCATCAACATGCTGCCGATGGACGGCCGCGCCAAGCAGATCGCGCGCGTCGTCGTCATCATCATCGGCATCGTGTCGCTGCTGAAATATCTGGCCGTGTTCTAGCCGGGCTTTCGTAGCCCGGACGGATCGCAGCGCAATCCGGGTCTTGCCCCAAACCATAGCGGCCCCGGATTACACTTCGCTCCATCCGGGCTACGGCTCCAACAAAAAAGCCCCGGCGTGAGCCGGGGCTTTGGTGCTCGGTTATTCGGGCCTACCCCGCCGCTTTGGCCTCGCGGCGGCGGGCGGTGAGGATGTATTCGGTGTAGCCGTTCGGCTGCTCGCGCCCCTTGAAGATGAGGTCGCTAGCCGCCTTGAAGGCCGTGCCGTCGAAGGCGGGCGCCATCGGCTTGTAGATGGGATCGCCCGCATTCTGCTTGTCGACGACGACCGCCATGCGCTTGAGCGATTCCATCACCTGCGCCTCAGTGATGACGCCCTGGTGCAGCCAGTTGGCGAGGTGCTGGCTGGAAATGCGCAAGGTGGCACGGTCTTCCATCAGGCCGACGTCGTGAATGTCAGGCACCTTGGAGCAGCCGACTCCCTGGTCGATCCAGCGCACGACATAGCCCAGAATGCCCTGGCAGTTGTTGTCGATCTCCTGCTTGACGTCGTCGGGTGCCCAGTTCGATTTCGACACCGGGATGGTGAGGATGTCTTCGAGCTTCGCGCGTGGGCCGCCCTTGGCGAGCTCCTGCTGGCGCGCGGTGACGTTGACCTGGTGGTAGTGCAGCGCGTGCAGCGTCGCGGCCGTCGGCGAGGGCACCCAGGCGGTGGTGGCGCCGGCCTGCGGATGGGCAAGCTTCTGGGCCAGCATGTCCGCCATCTTGTCGGGCGCGGCCCACATGCCCTTGCCGATCTGGGCATGGCCGGGCAGGCCACAGGTCAGGCCCATGTCGACGTTCCAATCCTCATAGGACTTGATCCAGGGCTGCGCCTTCATCTCGTTCTTGCGGATCATCGGACCCGCCTCCATCGAGGTGTGGATCTCGTCGCCGGTACGGTCGAGGAAGCCGGTGTTGATGAACATGATGCGCTTGGAGGCGCGCTGGATGCAGGCCTTGAGGTTGACGGTGGTGCGCCGCTCCTCGTCCATGATGCCGACCTTGAGCGTGTTCTCGGGCAGCGACAGCATCTTCTCGACGCGGTCGAAGATCTCGCAGGTCAGCGACACCTCGTCGGGGCCGTGCATCTTCGGCTTGACGATATAGGCAGATCCCGTGCGGCTGTTCTTGACCTTGGAGTTGCCTTTCAGATCATGCACGGCAAGAAGCCCGGAGACGGCGGCGTCGAGCAGGCCTTCCGGAATTTCCTCGCCCTTGTCGTCCAGCACCGCGTCGGTGAACATGTGGTGACCGCAATTGCGCATCAGCAGCAGGCTGCGGCCGTGCAGCTTGATCTCGCCCTTGCCGTCAGGCGTCTTGTAGCTGCGATCGGCATTGAGCGAGCGCGTCAGCGTCTTGCCGCCCTTCTCGAAATCGGCCGACAGCGTGCCGTTCATCAGGCCGAGCGTGTTGCGATAGACCAGCACCTTGTCCTCGGCATCGACGGCCGCGACCGAGTCTTCCATGTCGAGAATCGTGGAGACCGCGGACTCCATGACCATGTCCGCAACGCCGGCCGGATCGTCGTTGCCGATCGCGCTGCTGCGGTCGATCTTCACCTCGACATGCAGGCCGTTGTTGGCGAGCAGCACCGCGCTCGGTGCGGCTGCGTCGCCCTGGAAGCCCGCGAATTGCGCGGCGTTCTTCAGCGCGGTGGCGTTGCCGCTCTTCAGCTTCACCGCGAGCTGGCCTGCGACCACGCTATAGGCGGTGACGTCGGTGTGACTGCCGGTCGCCAACGGCACGGCGGCATCTAGGAAGGCTTTCGCTTTTGCGATCACCTTGTCGCCGCGCGCCTTGTTGTAGCCCTTGCCGCTCTCGGACGGATCATGCGGGATCGCGTCGGTGCCGTAGAAGGCGTCATAGAGCGAGCCCCAGCGCGCATTCGCCGCATTCAGCGCGTAGCGTGCGTTGGTCAGGGGCACGACCAGCTGCGGGCCGCAGATCTTGCCGATCTCCTCGTCCACATTGGTGGTCTCGACCTTCTGCGTCGCCGGCTCCGGGACGAGATAGCCGATCTCCTTCAGGAAGGCGGTATAGGCGTTGAGGTCGAACGCCTTGCCCTTGTTGGCGCGGTGCCAGTCGTCGATCTTGGCCTGCAGCGTGTCGCGCACCGCCAGCAGCGCGCGGTTCTTCGGGCCCAGCTCCTTGATGATGGCGGCAAGCCCGGCCCAGAACGCATCCGGCGCGATTCCCGTCTTCGGGGCCGCTTCCTTGGCGATGAAATCGAACAGGACGGGAGCAATCTTCAATCCGTGGGCGTCGACGCGTTTCATGATGGGCTTTCTCGTTGGAAATGGCTGTTTTTGGCTGCTTTTGACCCGACAGCAGCAAAATGCGCTCCAAGAGCGGCTTTCGGGGTCTTATTAGCCCCAAAATCGGGGCCGTGAGAAGGCCCCCAAAAGTTGTCAAAATGTCAAGGCGAGGTGGGGGACGCACGGTGTCATTCCCCGCGAAGGCGGGGAATCCAGTCGCCGAGGCCTCTGGGCTGAATCACTGCAGTCGGTGGAATACTGGGTCGCCCGGTCAAGCCGGGCGACGACAGCGGGGCAGCAGCCCGGCTCAAATATTCGCGGCGAGGTCCACGAGTTCGTCGAACAGCACGCCGGTCGTCTTGAGCATCCGTTCGATCTCGTCCGCCGCCTCGGCGACCGTCCGCATCGAGGTGTCGATCACGAGCTCAGCGGCTTGCGGCGTCTCGTAGTCGTTGAGGATGCCGGTGAACGACGCGAGCGTGCCGGCGCGGGCCTTCTTGTAGTGGCCCTTGGGGTCGCGCTCCTCGCAAATTTCCGCAGGCGTCGCGACGTGGATCTCGCGGAACGAAGTGTCGGCGATGCGGCGCGCGGTGGCGCGGTCCTCGCGGGCGGGCGAGACGGCGGCGACAATGGCGATGTGGCCGTTGCGGGCGAGATGCGTCGCGACTTCAGCGAGACGCCGGATGTTCTCGCTGCGATCGGCGGTCGAGAAGCCGAGATCGCTGTTGAGCCCGGCGCGTAGCGTATCGCCGTCGAGCAGGATCGGCGAGCCGCCATTGCTGAACAGCCGCCGCTCCAGCGCTTTTGCGAGAGTCGACTTGCCGGAAGCGGGGAGGCCGGTGAGCCAGACCACGGCGCCGTTGTGACGATAGCGCGCGGAGCGTTCGTCGGGCCGCAGCGCGGATTCCACCGGCACGATGTCGACGGGCACGGCGCGCTGGCCGGCATCGACCGACAGCACGAGACCGCCGCCGGCGATGCGCCCGGACACCTCGATCACGAGACGGCCGGTGCGCGGATTCTCCGTGTAGGGATCGGTGGCAATCGGATTCGAAAGGGAAATGTCGATCTCGCCGACATGGTTGCGCCCGATCGCCTTGTTCTCGACGCTCGACAGCTCGCCCGGATCGACCGCCTTCTCGATTGCGACGACGGTGGCGCGGCTTTCCTTCGGTCCGCAGCGAACCAGGAGCTGGTCGCCCTTGGCCAGCGGCTTGTCGTGCAGCCAGAAGATCCGTGCGCGCAGCCGCCGCGTCTCGCGCGGCGCGCTGTTCGTATGCGCGATGATATCGCCGCGTTCGAGGAACAGCTCGCGGTCGAGCGTGATGCCGACCGAGCGGCCCGCACCCTGTCGGCCCGCGACCGGCGTCACCGGCCAGCTCTCGACCGTCTTGATCCTGGCGATCTTGCCGGCGGGCATGATCACGATTTCGTCGCCGGCGACCAGGTTGCCGGATTCGATCCGGCCCGCAACGATGCGGCGATCGTCGAATTTGTAGATCGCCTGCACCGGCAGGCGCAGCGCCAGCGCTTCGAGCGGCCGCGCCGGCTCGAGTCCATCAAGCGCCTCGACCACGGTCGGACCCTTGTACCAGCCGATGCGGTCGGTGCGCTCGGCGACGCCGTCGCCGTCGCGGGCGGAAATCGGGATCACGGCCGTGGGCTTCACACCGAGACCTTGCAGATGCGCCGAGATCTCGTCGCTGATGTCCTTGAAGCGCTCGGCGGAGAAGTCGACGCGGTCCATCTTGTTGACGACGACCGCGACCTGCTTCACGCCGAGCAGATGCAGGAGATAGCCGTGCCGCCTTGTCTGATCGCGCACGCCTTCGAGCGCGTCGATGATCAGCACCGCGCCGTCGGCCTGCGAGGCGCCGGTGATCATGTTGCGCAGGAATTCGGCGTGGCCGGGTGCGTCGATCAGCACGATGTCGCGCGAATTGGTGCGGAAGCGGATCTGCGTCGTGTCGATAGTAATGCCCTGGTCGCGCTCGGTCTGCAGCGCGTCGAGCAGGAACGACCATTCGAACGGCATGCCGCGCCGCGCGCTGACGGCCTTGAGCATGTCGAGCTTGCCGTCGGGCAGGCTGCCGGTCTCGTGCAAGAGGCGGCCGACCAGCGTCGACTTGCCGTGGTCGACATGGCCGACGATGACGATGCGGACCTGCGGACGCGTGGTGCCGTTCGGGGTCGCAGGCGATGCGGGGGTGACGATCATGTTCATACGACGCTCGCGTCCTTGATCAGAGATAGCCGGCGACGCGCAGGCGCTCGAAAGCGTCCTCGGTCTCGTGGTCGAGCGCACGACCGGAACGTTCCGGCACCTTGGTCTGCTCGAGCTCGATCAGGATCTCGTCGATGTTCGACGCGTTTGAGGCGACCGGATTGGTGATGTCCTGATCGCCCAGCGAGCGATAGCGCTTGCCGTTTTGCGACAGATACAGCGGGATGATCGGGATGTTCTCGCGCTTGGTGTAGGCCCAGATATCGGACTCGGTCCAATGCAGGATCGGATGGATGCGCAAATGCGCGCCTTGCGGCGGCGACGCATTGAAATGATCCCAGAACTCCGGCGGCTGGTCGCGCACGTCCCAATTGCCCTCCAGGCCGCGCGGAGAGAACACGCGCTCCTTGGCGCGCGTCGCCTCCTCGTCGCGGCGAATGCCGGCGATCAGGCCGTCGAAACCGTATTTGCCGAGCGCCATCTTGAGGCCCTCGGTCTTGCGCGCGGCGGAACGGGCGGCGGGCGGCAGCGTTGGGTCGACGGCATCAATCGGCGGGCAGGGCTCGACGCGCAGATCGAGATCCCATTCCTTGCCGTAGTGATCGCGAAAGCGATACATCTCCGGAAACTTCTTGCCGGTGTCGACATGGAGGGCCGGGAACGGCAGACGGCCGAAGAACGCCTTGCGCGCCAGCCAGATCATGACGTTGGAGTCCTTACCGAGCGACCACAGCAGGGCGATCTTCTTCAAACGGGCAAAAGCCTCGCGGAAGATGTAGATGCTCTGGGCCTCGAGCTGGTCGAGATGGTCCATGCTCGGTGCCAGGTCGGCAGAAAATTCTTGCGCGGGCACGCGCTCGGCGAGAGCGGGGCTGCTCAGCCCGCCAGCAGTGGAATTGTCCTTGAGAAGATGCATCTCTGCCACTTTGCGTTTGGAGGCGAAAATTCTATAGTTGCGGTGCAAGGGAGAAGAAAAAATTTTCTCTTTGCGCGCTCGAAACGACACATATATAGAAAATAATTCCAGTCAACCCCGCATGTGGGGGAAGCGAGTATCGTATGCGGTTCTTGCCCGTGTTCCTCGATCTCAACGCCGGTCCGGTGGTCCTCATCGGTGCGGGTGAGCTTTTGCGCGCCAAGCTGCGCGTGCTCACTGCGGCCGGTGCGCGCATTCGCGTGCATGCGATCGACGGCAATCAGGACCTGGGTCTGAGCTCCGAGGACGCCGCGCGTATCGACATTGCGGCGGCCGATCCTTTGACCGCCGATCTCTCGGGAATCATCGCCGTCGTTTGCGCCGGCGCAGGCGATGTCGGCGTGGCGATGTCGGCCCGCGCCAAGGCGCTCGGCCTGCCCGTCAACGTCATGGACGATCTCGAGCATTCTAGCTTCATCTTTCCGGCGATCGTCGATCGCGGCGATGTCGTGGTCGCCGTCGGCACCGGCGGCACGTCGCCGGTGGTGGCGCGGCGCGTGCGCGAGAAGATCGAGGCGCTGCTGCCGGCGCGCATCGGCGAACTCGCCGAGTTCATCGGCGGCTTCCGTAAATCCATCAACGAACGTATTGCCGAGTTTCCGCTGCGCCGCCGCTTCTGGGAGCGCGTCATCGACGGCCCGATTGGCGCTGCCATTCTGGCCGGCCGCAAAGGCGACGCGGACGCAGCGCTCAAGGCGATTTCCGATCCATCCGCTTTCGCGCGGGCCGACAAGCCGGAAGGCTCGGTCGCGCTGGTCGGCGCCGGTCCAGGTGATCCGGATTTGCTCACCATCAAGGCGCTGCGCGCGCTCCAGGATGCCGATATCGTCTTCCACGACGAGCTGGTCTCGCCTGAAATTCTCGATCGCATCCGCCGTGACACCACGCGTGTGCCGGTCGGCCGCCGCGTCGGCAAGCCCGGCATCGGGCAGGACGCCATCAACAAGCGTATGATCGAGGCCGCGCAATCCGGCCAGCGTGTGGTGCGGCTGAAGGGCGGCGATCCCTTCGTGTTCGGCCGTGGCGGCGAAGAAGTCGAAGCGCTGCGTGCTGCCGGCGTTGCTTATTCGATCATTCCCGGCATTACCGCAGGCCTTGGTGGCGCCGCCGATTTCGAGGTGCCGCTCACCTACCGTCACGAAGCAACCCGCATCACCTTCCTCACCGCGCACAAGGCGCGCGACGCGGAAGTCGTGGACTGGTCGACGCTGACCGACGCCAGGATGACCGTCGTGGTCTACATGGGCATGACGGCTGCGCCCGCTATACGCGCTGGCCTGTTTGCCGCCGGCCGTTCGCCGGAGACGCCGGTCGGCGTGTTCGCCCGCGTCACGCGCCCCGATGCGCAAGGCGCGATCGGCACGCTGCGCGACCTGCCTGAGCTGGTGCGACGGACCAATGGCGGGCCTGCCATTCTCATCATCGGCGATGTGGTCCGGCATGCCGGATCGCTTCGCCGCCAAACCCCAAAGCAAATCATCTCTGACCTATTGGATGCAGCCGAATGACCTCCCCGCTTGAACAGAAAAAGATCAAAATCGCCGGCCCCTCGGTCGTGACCGCCAATCGCACCTGGGACGGCATCGTGGTGTACCGCACCGCCGCCAAGGGCTGGTCTGCCGACCTCTCGGAAGCTGCGATCGTGCGCAACTCCGACGAGGCGAAAGCGTTGCTTGCGGAGTCCGTGGCCGATGACGTGGGCGCGATCGGTCCCTATATCGCCCCGGTACAGGTCGACGCCGACGGCAAGGTCGAACCCGGCAATCTGCGCGAACAGATCCGCCGCACCGGCGTGACCATCGGACAGCCGGTCCAGGTTTAAGGCATTCTCTCATGTACGCTTACGACGAAATCGACCGCACGCTCGTCAACGAGCGCGTCTCGGAATTCCGCGACCAGGTGAAGCGCCGCCTGTCCGGCGAGCTCACCGAGGACGAGTTCAAGATCCTGCGGCTGCAGAACGGCGTCTATCTGCAACTGCACGCCTACATGTTCCGGGTCGCGATCCCCTACGGGACGCTGGCGTCCAACCAGTTGCGGGCGCTCGCCCACGTCGCGCGCAAATACGACCGCGGCTACGGCCATTTCACGACGCGGCAGAACATCCAGTTCAACTGGATCAAGCTCGCCGAGCTGCCGGATGCGCTGGCCGATCTCGCCGAGGTCGGCATCCATGCGATGCAGACCTCCGGCAACAACATGCGCAACGTCACCTCGGACCAGTGGGCCGGCGTCGCGCCCGGCGAGATCGAGGATCCCCGCATCTGGTCGGAGCTGATCCGCCAGCACACCACGCTGCATCCGGAATTCTCGTTCCTGCCGCGCAAGTTCAAGATCGCGATCACCGCGTCGGACCACGACCGCGCCGCGATCAAGATCCACGACATCGGGCTGAAGCTGATCAAGAACGAGAAGGGCGAGACCGGCTTCGAGGTTCTGGTCGGCGGCGGGCTCGGGCGCACGCCGTTCATCGGCAAGACCATCAAGCACTTCGTGCATGGCCGCGACATTCTCAGCTATATCGAAGCGATCCTGCGCGTCTACAACCAGTACGGCCGCCGCGATAACATCTACAAGGCGCGCATCAAGATCCTGGTGCACGAGCTCGGCATCGAGAAGTTCTCGCGCGAAGTCGAGGAGGAGTGGCAGCACATCCGCAACTCCTCGCTCCAGATCGACGACGAGGTGGTCGAGGACATCCGCTCGCGCTTCACCTATCCCGCCTACGAGAAGCTGCCGCACAATCCGGACGAGCTGCGCCAGGCCGCGGCCGATCCGGATTTCGAGGCGTGGCGCAAGAACTCGGTGGCCCCGCACAAGGTCCAGGGCTATTCCATTGTCACGATCTCGCTGAAGCCGATCGGCGCGCCTCCGGGCGATGCCACCGCCGAGCAAATGGATGCGCTCGCCGATCTCGCCGACAGATATTCCTTCGGGGAGATCCGCGTCGGCCACGAGCAGAACCTCGCTTTGCCGCACGTTGCCAAGCGCGACCTGCCGGCGTTGTGGAAGGCGCTCGACAAGCTCGGTCTCGCGACGCCGAACGTCAATCTGATCACCGACATCATCGCCTGCCCGGGGCTCGACTACTGCTCGCTGGCCAATGCGCGCTCGATCCCGATCGCGCAGGAGCTGACGCGGCGTTTCGCCAATCACGAGCTGGCCAATTTGATCGGCCGGTTGCACATCAACATCTCCGGCTGCATCAACGCCTGCGGCCATCACCATGTCGGTCACATCGGCATTCTCGGCGTCGAGAAGAACGGCGAGGAGGTCTACCAGATCACCATCGGCGGGCGCGCCGACGAAAGCGCAGCGCTCGGCAATCTGATCGGCCCCGGCGTCAAGTTCGACGAGGTCGCCGACGTCGTCGAGGACATCGTGGAAGCTTATCTGGCGCTGCGCGAGCGGCCCGAAGAGCTGTTCATGGACACCGTAAAGCGCCTCGGCGTCGAACCCTTCAAGGAGCGCGTTTATGCCACTCGTTAACGGCGGAAAGATCGCCGACGACAGCTTCGTCAAGCTCGCCGTCGACACGCCGCTGCCCGAGGGCGGCGACATCCTGGTGCCGGCCGAACGCTTCGTGGGCGAGGCGGATACGTTGCTCAAGCGGAACGGCAAGGTCGGCGTGATCTGGCCGAACAATCGCGACATCGCCGAGCTGGTGCCCTATCTCGGCAAGATCGCCGTCGTCGCGCTGGTGTTCCCGACCTTCCGCGACGGACGTGCCTACAGCCAGGCGCGGCTACTGCGCGAGCGCTACAATTACCGTGGCGAATTGCGTGCGACGGGCCAGATCCTGCGGGACCAGTTCGTGTTCATGCTGCGCGCGGGCTTCGATTCCTTCGACGTCAAGAAGCAGGCCGACGCGGAAGCCTTCATGCAGACCGCGAAGCGCTACTCGGTATTCTACCAACCCACCGGTGACGGCCGGATCACGGCGCTGCACCGGCGCATGCAACTGCGTCATTCCGAGGGTGTCGGCACGTGAACGCAATCGCCTCTCCGGTGTCGTCAATCTCCGTCTCGGCGCTGCCCTCGGCGGAGGAGCTCGATCGCGCCTTGCGCGATGCCTCGCCCGCCGAAATCATCGCCGCTGCGTTGAAGACGGTCGGTCGCGACAAGCTCGCGCTGGTGTCGTCCTTCGGCACGGAATCGGCGACGCTGCTGAAGGTCATGGCCGACGTCGATCCGGCGATCCCGGTGATCTTCCTCGACACCGGCTGGCTGTTCGAGGAGACGCTGACCTATCGCGACACGCTGATCGCGACGCTGGGCCTGAAGGACGTCCGCTCGATCAAGCCCGCCGAGGAGACGCTGTCGCGCGAGGATCCCGACCGCGACCTCTGGTTCTCCGATCCCGACGCCTGCTGCCGTATTCGCAAGGTCGAGCCGTTGGCGCGGGCGCTGAAGCCGTTCGATGCGTGGCTCAACGGCCGCAAGCGCTTCCAGGGCAGCGCGCGCGCCGGCATCCCGGTGGTCGAGGACGACGGTGCACGGTTGAAGTTCAATCCCTTCGCCAATGTTTCGCGCGAGGAACTCGAAGCGATCTTCGCCCGTGCCAAATTGCCGCGTCATCCTCTGGTTGCGTCCGGATTCCTGTCGGTTGGGTGTATGCCTTGCACGAGCAGAACGGCCGAAGGCGAGGATGAGCGTGCCGGTCGCTGGCGCGGCCGGGCCAAGACGGAATGCGGCATCCACACGATGAAGACTTCGTAGCATGGTCACGCTGCCCTGCTACGAACAAGAAAATCCGGTTCCGTTGACTTAAGCGCGTTTCGACCCGAGTTATGCCTGCCATCGATGGCGCCGACGTCATTGATGTGAATGGAGATGGACATGATGCGCCGTATCGTTCCGCTCGCTGCAGGACTGCTCGTGACAGGCTTGTTGGCAAGCTCGGCTCTGGCCGCTGACATCAATCTGCTGAATGTGTCGTACGATCCGACGCGTGAGCTCTATGTCGAGTTCAACAAGGCGTTCGCGGCAGCCTATCAGAAGGAAACCGGCAAGAGCGTCGAGATCAAGCAGTCGCACGGCGGCAGCGGTTCGCAGGCGCGCGCCGTGATCGACGGATTGCAGGCGGACGTGGTGACGCTTGCGCTCGCCTACGACATCGACGCCATCGCCAGCAAAGGCCTCGCGACGGCTGATTGGCAGAAGCGGTTGCCGCAAAACTCGTCGCCCTATACCTCGACCATCGTGTTTCTGGTCCGCAAGGGCAATCCGAAGGGCATCAAGGACTGGGACGATCTGCTCAAGCCGGGCGTCGCCGTGATCACGCCGAACCCGAAGACATCAGGCGGCGCGCGCTGGAATTATCTGGCGGCCTGGGGCTTTGCGCAGAAGAAATACGGCTCGGCGGACAAAGCCAAGGATTTCATCGGAAAGCTCTATCAGCAGGTGCCGGTGCTCGACACTGGCGCGCGCGGCGCGACCGTGACCTTCGTCGAGCGCGGCGTCGGCGACGTGCTGCTCGCCTGGGAGAACGAGGCGTACCTGGCGCTCAAGGAATTCGGCCCGGAAAAATTCGAGATCGTGGCGCCGCCGCTCTCGATCCTGGCGGAACCGCCCGTGACGATCGTCGACAAGGTTGCCGATAAAAAAGGCACCCGTAACGCCGCCGACGCCTACCTGCAATATTGGTATACCAAGGAAGGTCAGGAAATCGCGGCGCGCAACTTCTATCGTCCGCGCGATCCCGAGATCGCCAAAAAACACGAAAACTCCTTCGCGAAGGTCGAGCTGTTCACGATCGACGAACTTTTCGGCGGCTGGACCAAGGCGCAGAAGGAACATTTTGCCGACGGCGGCGTCTTCGATCAGATCTACAAGAACTGATCGGGCGCTGTCGGCGGGGCTTAAACAGGGGGCCTGGTGAGCGCAATCGCAGCACGACGCCGGACATTGCCGGGCTTCGGTCTCACCATGGGGCTGACGCTGTCCTGGCTGTCGATCATCATCCTGATTCCGCTCGCGGGCCTGTTTCTGAAATCGCTTGAGCTGAGCCCCGAGCAGTTCTGGAACATCCTCTCCAGCCGCCGCACCCTGAATGCGTTGCGCGTGTCCTTTGGACTCGCCTTTGCGGCCGCCTGCGTCAATCTCGTGATGGGCAGCATCATCGTCTGGGCGCTGGTGCGTTACCGCTTCCCGGGCAGGCGGCTGTTCGACGCCATTGTCGACGTGCCCTTTGCGCTGCCGACGGCGGTCGCCGGCGTCGCGCTGACCGCGTTGTTCGCCGAAAAGGGCTGGCTCGGCGCGCCGCTTGCGGCGGCCGGCATCAAGGTGGCGTTCACGCCGGTCGGCATCTTCGTCGCCATGATCTTCATCGGCATCCCCTTCGTGGTGCGCACGGTGCAGCCGGTGCTCCAGGACCTCGATCCTGAGATCGAAGAGGCCGCCGGAAGTCTTGGCGCGAGCCGCTGGCAGACCATCATCCGCGTGATCCTGCCCTCGCTCGGCCCGGCGCTGCTCACGGGGCTGGCGCTCGCCTTCGCACGCGCCGTCGGCGAATACGGCTCGGTGATCTTCATCGCCGGCAATCTGCCCAACGTCTCCGAGATCGCGCCGCTGCTGATCGTGATCCGCCTCTCCGAATTCCGCTATGCCGACGCGACCGCCATCGCGGTGGTCATGCTGATCGTGTCTTTCGTCATCATCTTCGCCGTCAACCGGCTCCAGCGCTGGGCGCAGAGCCGGATCCCGGCACGCTGAGGGCGGATCATGACGATGCAGATCGCAGATTCGGTTTCGCTCTCGCCTCCCGATGCCAAGGCACGCGCGCATGCGGCGGCCGCGCGGAACAACCTGCGCACCGAACCGCGCGCGGTCCGCATCGTCATCATCGCGCTGGCGATGACCTTTCTCTCTGTCTTCGTCGTGCTGCCGCTGGTCGTGGTGTTCGCGCAGGCTTTCTCGAAGGGAGTCCTCGCCTATTTCGCCGCGCTGGCCGACCCGGAGGCGCTGTCCGCAATCAAGTTGACGCTGTTGGTTGCGGCAATTTCCGTCGGCCTCAATCTTGTCTTCGGCCTGGTCGCGGCCTGGGCGATTTCAAAATTCGAATTCTTGGGCAAGACCTTCCTGATCACGCTGATCGATTTGCCATTCTCGGTCAGCCCCGTCATCTCGGGCCTCGTCTTCGTGCTGCTGTTCGGCGCGCAGGGCTATTTCGGCGGCTGGCTGCGCGATCATGATATCCAGATCCTGTTCGCGGTGCCCGGCATCGCGCTTGCGACCACCTTCGTGACCTTCCCCTTCGTGGCGCGTGCGTTGATCCCGCTGATGCAGGAGCAGGGCACGCAAGAGGAGGAGGCCGCGATCTCGCTCGGCGCCTCGGGCCTGCAGACCTTCTTCCGCGTCACGCTGCCCAACATCAAATGGGGCGTGCTCTACGGCGTCCTGCTCTGCAACGCGCGCGCGATGGGCGAGTTTGGCGCGGTCTCTGTGGTCTCCGGCCATATCCGCGGCGAGACCAACACGATGCCGCTGCTGGTCGAGATTCTCTACAACGAATACCAGTTCGTCGCGGCGTTCGCGATCGCCTCGCTGCTGGCGATGCTGGCGCTGATCACGCTGATCGCGAAAACCGTTCTGGAAAATCACCTCGACGAAGGACACGACGCAAGTGAGCATTGAAGTCAGGAATCTCGTCAAGAAGTTCGGCAGCTTCAAAGCCCTCGACGGCGTCGACCTCAAGGTCAATGACGGCGAGCTGCTGGCGCTGCTCGGTCCGTCCGGCTCGGGCAAAACAACGCTGCTGCGCATCATCGCCGGCCTCGACTGGCCCGATTCCGGTGAGGTGTCTTTCAACGGCGAGGATGCGCTGGCGCAGGGGGCGCGCGAGCGGCACGTCGGATTCGTGTTCCAGCACTACGCGCTGTTCCGCCACATGACGGTGTTCGAGAACGTCGCCTTCGGGCTGCGCGTGCAGCCGCGCGCGATCCGCAAGGACGAAGCGACCATCCGCGCGCGCGTCAAGGAGCTGCTCGATCTCGTGCAGCTCGACTGGCTCGCCGACCGTTATCCGAGCCAGCTCTCCGGCGGCCAGCGCCAGCGCATCGCGCTGGCCCGCGCGCTCGCGATCGAGCCGCGCATCCTGCTGCTCGACGAACCCTTCGGCGCGCTCGACGCCAAGGTGCGCAAGGAGTTGCGCAAATGGTTGCGTTCGCTGCACCATGAGATCAACGTCACCTCGATCTTCGTCACCCATGACCAGGAGGAGGCACTCGAAGTCGCCAACCGCGTGGTGGTGATGGACAAGGGCAAGATCGAGCAGATCGGCTCGCCCGATGACGTCTATGAGAGCCCCGCGACCGCCTTCGTCCACAGCTTCATCGGCGAATCCATCGAGCTTCCGGTGCTGATCGCCGACGGTCTCATCACGCTCGGCGACCGGCCGCTTCAGCTCGCGGCAGATGGGCTTGCGCCTGGCGCGTCAAGACTGTTCGTGCGGCGACACGACATGCTGGTCGGCCCGCCCGGCAGCGGGGCCTTCGAGGGCGCCGTGCGGCATGTCCGGAATTTCGGTCCCGTACAGCGGGCCGAGGTGGCACTCGCTGGCGGCGAGACCATCGAGATCGACGCTCCCCGCGACAGGGAACTGCGCGCCGGCGACACGATCGGCCTGGAGCCCCGCCGCTACCGGATATTTGCGGGCACCTGAGCGGGATCAAAGGGTCAATTTTTCCTCAATATTCACCTTTCAGCCACGGTTGGTATGCAACAACGGCCCCTGATTTTGGGGGCTCCTGTTCATGCGCGCCGCGGCCGCAATACTCATCACTTTGCTGCTCGCCGGCTGCGCCGGCAACGAAGCACCGGTCCAGCAACCCTCGATGTATGCCGATATGGCTGTCCCGGGCGCAAAGCTCGATGCGCAGGCGGCAGCGATCATGATTTCGCAATACCGCCAGAACAACGGGCTCGGGACCGTCGTGATCGACCCCGAATTGATGCGGCTCGCCGAATCCCAGTCCCAGGCCATGGCAGCGGCCAACAAGATGGACCATGACGTCCGCGCGCCGCTGGCCAAGCGCCTCAGCGCCGGCGGCTATCCGGCGACCGTTGCAGTCGAGAACGTCTCGGCTGGCTATCATACGCTGGCGGAAGCGTTTTCGGGTTGGCGCGACTCGCCCCCCCACCGCGCCAACATGCTCAAGAGCGGTGTCACAAAATTAGGCATCGCGGCGGGCTATGCTCCCGGCACCAAATACAAGGTGTTCTGGACCATGATCCTGGCCTCGACGGACTCCCGATAAGCCAGACTTGATCCCGGGATGCATTGACGCCGCGGCAGACTGTCGCCACGGTCGCTCGCCATCTGCTACTGTTCCCGCATGACCGATCATAGTCCAGAAGTCGCAACAATCCCCGCGAACGCGCAACGTGTCCTGGTCCTCCAGGGCGGCGGCGCGCTCGGCTCCTATCAGGCCGGCGCCTATCAGTCGCTCTGCCATGCCGGCTTCGAGCCGGACTGGGTTGCCGGCATCTCGATTGGCGCGGTCAACGCCGCGATCATCGCCGGCAACGAAGGGCAGACGCGCGTCAAGCGGCTCAAGGAATTCTGGGAGATGGTCTCCGCGCCGGTGCCGTGGAAGCCGATCGGCAAGAGCGATCACAGCCGCGAACTGTTCAACTCGACCAGCGCCGCATTGATCGCGACCTTCGGCGTGCCAGGCTTCTTCACGCCGCGCATCCCGCCCGCGCCGCTCTGGCCGCCCGGCAGCCCGCAGGCCGAGAGCTATTACGACACCGCACCGCTGAAGAAGACGCTGGAGCGACTGGTCGATTTCGACCGCATCAACGATCTGAAGACGCGGCTGTCGGTCGGCGCGGTCGGCGTCACCTCGGGCAACTTCAAATATTTCGACAATTTCGAGTTCAGGAAGCTCGGCAAGAAAATCGGCCCCGAGCACATCATGGCCTCCGGCGCGCTACCGCCCGGGTTTCCGTCCATCGTCATCGAGGGCGAGCATTATTGGGACGGCGGCATCGCCTCCAATACGCCGCTCGACTACGTGCTGGACACCGAGACCGACCGCGACCTCCTGATCTTCCAGATCGACCTGTTCAGCGCGCGCGGCGATCTGCCGACCTCGCTGCTCGAGGCGACCGAGCGCGAGAAGGACATCCGCTTCTCCAGCCGCACGCGGATGAACACTGACAAGAACAAGCAGGTGCACAACGCCCGCAGGGCCGTGCGCGACCTGATTTCCAAATTGCCCGATTATCTCAAGAACGACCCTTCCGTGGAATTCCTTGCCAAGGTATCGCGCGAAAGCACTGTGACTGTGGTGCACCTGATCTACCGCAGCAAGAATTACGAATCCTCGTCCAAGGATTACGATTTCTCGCATGTCGCGATGGTCGAGCATTGGGAAGCCGGCGTGCGTGACGTGCATCTGTCGATGCGCCACAAGGACTGGCTCGAGCGGCCGCAATCCGGCGAGACCATGGTGACCTACGATCTCACGGGGGACGTCACTGCGCCCCCGCCAAAAAGGAGCGAGTAATATGGGAAGTCTGTCAGGCAAGAATGCCGTCGTGACCGGTTCGACCAGCGGCATCGGGCTTGCCTATGCGCGCGCCTTCGCCGCCGCCGGCGCCAATGTCGTCATCAACGGGTTTGGCTCGCCGGAGGACATCGAGAAGGAGCGCGCCAAGATCGAGTCCGATTTCGGCGTGAAGGCGGTCTATTCGCCCGCCGACATGACCAAGCCGGTCGAAATCGCCGGGATGATCGCGCTCGGCGAGAAGAGCTTTGGTTCGGTCGACATCCTCGTCAACAATGCCGGCATCCAGTTCGTCTCGCCCATCGAGGAATTCCCGCCGGAGAAATGGGACCAGATCATCGCGATCAACCTGTCCTCGGCGTTCCATGCCATTCGCGCAGCCGTCCCCGGCATGAAGAAGAAGGGCTGGGGCCGCATCATCAATACCGCTTCCGCGCACTCGCTGGTCGCTTCGCCCTTCAAGTCGGCCTATGTGTCGGCCAAGCACGGCATCGCCGGCCTGACCAAGACCGTGGCGCTCGAGGTCGCGACCAGCAAGATCACCTGCAACTGCATCAGCCCCGGCTATGTCTGGACGCCGCTGGTGGAGAAGCAGATCCCCGACACCATGAAGGCCCGCAATCTCACGCGCGACCAGGTCATCAACGACGTGCTGCTCGATGCGCAGCCGACCAAGGAGTTCGTCACCTCCGAGCAGGTCGCAGCCCTCGCGCTGTTCCTCTGCGGCGACGATGCCGCGCAGATCACCGGCACCAACCTGTCGATCGACGGCGGCTGGACCGCGGAGTAGAGCGCGACGGCTGGCAAATGGCGGAGCCGAGCTCCGCCATTTTCGTTCAGTGCGTCCAGGCCAGCGCCGTCTCGAATGCCGAGGACAGGTGCAACTCCGCGAACATGATCTTGCCGGCGACCACGAACAGCACGCTGGCAAGTGTCAGGCGCAGCACCGTCTCGGGCACGCGCGTCGCGCTAAAGCTGCCGACGACGATGCCGGGCAGCGAGCCCAACAGCAGCACGCCCATCAGCGCCCAATCCACGTCGCCAAGCGCCCAGTGCCCCATTCCGGCGATCAGCGTCAGCGGGACGGCATGGGCGATGTCGGAGCCGACGATGGTCGCCACCGGCAGGCGCGGATAGAGCAGCAGCAGAACGGTGACGCCGACCGCGCCGGCGCCGACCGATGAAATCGAGACCAGCACGCCGAGCACGATTCCGGTGACGACGGTTGCGATCGCGGTGGTGCGGTCATCGACCTGCTCCAGGCGCCGGCGATAGCGCTCCATGATCGATCTGCGGAAGATCAGCGAGGTCGCGGTCAGCAGCAGCGCGAAGCAGAGCACGAGGTTGACGAGATTGCGCTCGGAATCGCTCTTGAGGTCGAGCTTCCACAGCACGAGCAGCGTCAGCGCGCTCGCCGGAAGGCTGCCGCAGGCGAGCCGCAGCACCGCCGGCCAGTGCACGCTGCGCGACCAGCCATGGACCAAGCTGCCGCCGGTCTTGGTGGCGGCGGCATAGAGCAGGTCGGTGCCGACCGCGGTCGATGGATGAATCCCGAACAGCAGGATCAGCAGCGGCGTCATCAACGAACCGCCGCCGACGCCGGTCATCCCGACCAGCAGGCCGACGCCGAACCCGGAGGCGACGTAGAGTGGATCGATCATGTCCAGGGAATCTTAGGTTTATCTCGTCAGTTGGGCAATATGACGTAGAATAAACTTTCCCTGCAGCGCAACCGATTGGAGCGAATAAGAAAAATCCTCCTGCAGGGGGCCGAAGTGGAGGTGTTTTCTCCAATTCATCGCTCTCTTGCAAAACGGACATTCGGTTAGACGTCAAACAAGAATCCAGAGCTTCGGTTCTGATCAATCAGAACCGATAACGCTCTAGGCATATTGCCTACCGGGCTCATTCAGCCCCGCGACCGGTCGCCGGGACGTGTGGCGGATGTGGACGATATGGATTACGTCGCCACGGACACGGTAAAATATCCGGAATGGGTAGCGGACGACCGCTGCGACACGAACCTCGGAACGGTGCGCAACGCGTGGCGCCGAGAAAGGCGCGCGAAGGACGCGCTCCACGACCTCAACAAATCTCCGGCCGACAGCTTCGGCGACCACAGGGCTGGCGTTGCTGGCATAATAGGTCGCGATGTCCGCGAGATCAGCAAGCGCCTCTCGCGTCCAGACGACCTTCATCCGCGCGCAAATTTCGCGAAGGCCTCCGCAACCTCGGCATCCGTAGCGACCTCGCCGCGATCTATGGACGCCAAGGCCGCATCGATGCTCCGCAATTCCTCTTGCGTCGCAAGATACTCGCCGCCGAGCAGCTCACTCTCGATTTCGCTGGCAATGGCGACCAGCTCGTTCTGGGCCTCTTCAGGCCAAGTCTGGGCACGTTCCAGAAGGTTTCGTAGATCGCTTGCGGCCATGGATCCGACTATATCAGGCGGCGGTTGGCTTTCCCATCGCCGTGAGCCGACGGCTAGCGCCCGAACGCCAGCACGTGCAGCCCGAGCCGCTGTCGCACGATCCAGAACAGCAGCACCGTCTCGAAACTGAGCGAGATCGAGGTCGCGGCCGCAGCGCCGTGGCCGCCGAAGCGCGGCACCAGCGCGATGCAGAGCATCAGGTTCATCGCAAAGGCCAGCGCATAGGCCAGCGCGCAGATCTTCTGCTGGCCGAGCATGTTGAGCAGCCGTTCGACCGGGCCGATCGCGGATCGGACCACGAGGCCAATGGCGGCGACGAACATGATGTCGTAGCCGACCACGAATTGAGGCCCGAACAGCCAGAGCAGCGGCTTGCCCAGCGCGAGTAGCACGATGGTCGCCGCCAGCGACGGCCAGAACGTCCAGTTGATGGCATGCGCCACGTAAGCCGACAGCCGCGCCTTGTCGCCGCTTGCGTTGTACTCGGCGAAGCGATGCGCGGTCGTCGCCGACATCGCGTAGTGGATGAAGGAGACCAGCGCCAGCGTCTTCACCACGGCGAAATAGACGCCGACCTCGTCGGAGGGACGGAACTGCTGAAGCACCAGCACGTCGGTGTAGGACAGCAGCAAATAGAAGCTTTCGACCAGCAGGATCGGCAGCGACACGGCGAGCCAGCCGCCGACGTCGTAGGCCTTGGGACCGGGCTCGATGTGATCGGCGAGCTTGCGGTTCAGCACCACCATCTGCCCGGTCATCGCGATCCACACCGCGCCGGCACTCGCGACCATCGCGGCGACCGCGCCGAGATGATAGCCGAGCAGGAAAGCGCAGGCCGTGATGCCGATGATCAGTGCCTGGCGGATGATGAATTGCGGCATCAGGCCGAGCTGCATCCAGTCATGCGAGCGCGCGATGCCGTCCTGGGTGTTGGCGACGACGAAAGCGGGCAGCGTCATGCAGCCGATATAGAGCGGCAGCACCTCGGCCGGATCGATCCAGGGTGACAGCAATTTGACCATGCCGGCGAGCCCGAGCGACACCAGTGCGGACACCGCAAAGGTGAGCCAGCGGCTGCCCGAGAGAAAGCCGCGCAGCAGCGCATGCTCGCCACGGGCGCGGTATTCCGGAATGATCTTTTGCGCGGAGGCCGAGATGCCAAAGTCCATCATGCTGCCGAGCAGCAGCACCCAGGTCCAGACATAGACATAGACGCCGTAGTCCGACGTCCCCATCCAGCGCGCGAGCAGAACCTGAGAGAAATATGCAAGGCCGGCGCTGATCACGCGGATGACGAAGATGGTGCCGGCCAGCCGCCGCGTCAGCGATGCTTCGCTCGACCCGCCCGTTAATTTTTCGCGCAGCCGCGCGATGAGGCCGGCAGGTCCGGTCGTTGCGGGTTCTGCATCCATCACGGCCAAATCGAAGGGTCCCCGAGGCGCGCACGAGTGCTGCGGCAGACTTGCCGCAGGAGCCCTGGGGATTAGCAACCATTCGTTAAGATTCGGTTGGATCAAGGATGTCGTCCTGGCGAATGCCAGGACCCATACCGCGTGATCTGTCAGGAGGAATTGGGTAGCAGTTCCAAAGAAGGAGTCTTCGCCAAACTAATCCCTGGGGTAATGGGTCCCGGCCTGCGCCGGGACGACAACTAATCCAAATTGGTATTGAACTCGTACGACTTCTCCGGTCCGACCAGCGTGAACTTCAGCGCTGCGCCGTCGGGCTTGGCGCCCGGCGGCAGTCCGTCGAGTTCGAAAGAAAATCGCTTCACGCCCGGTGGGCTGGGCTCGACCGGCGCCGGGATCGGCAACGCCCAATCGGGCGTCGGACCTTCCACATAGAGATTGACGGTGCGCGCATCCGGCACGACGACGTCCACCACCACATTCTTGGGCCCGTCGCGCTTGACGTCCCGGATGGTGAGCGGGTTGGGATCGCCGATCGTGGCAGGCTTGGGCACGGTGTCGAGCGCTGCACGCAAATTGGCGTCCTCGGTCGAGGCGACGCTGTTGAAGCCAAGCTCGGCGCGAGCCTCGACCGGGATGCAAAGCTTTTCGCAGACCGCATAATTGATCTCGGCGCGCAACGTCACCGGCTTGTCGGCCGCCTTGGCGATGATGCGCAGGGGCAGCACGATCTGGTCGTGATAGCCGATCGAATGGCCGCCCGCGCCGTCGTCGAATTTCTGCGGGGCCGGCCACATCACCGTCACCGCCTCGACATTGTCGGATTTCGAGAAATCGAAGCGCGGCGGAACGCCGGAATCGCCCGGCATGCGCCAATAGGTTTTCCAGCCGGGCTGGATCTGGAAGGCGATACCGCCGAGCAGGACGGCGCCGCTGCGCGATCCCGCGAGCAACCGCACCGCGGAATGTCCATCGCGCTGCCACGGCGATGAATCGTCGGCATGGGCCGCAAGCGCCAGCGACGACGCGAGCAGGGTTGTCGCGACGCCAATCGCCGCACGCCGGGGAACTCTTGTCAGCATGGTACGTCTTTACAGGGTCACCCCGCGGCAAACCATTGAATTGCTTGTGATGGATGCACTTGAATCAAGGCCCTCCAAGCCTTGATTTGACAGCGGCCCGGCCCGACATCAGGATAGGAATTGAAACCGGAGTGCTTCACCGATGGCTCCCACAGGCAAGAGGACGGGCGAAAGCACCCGCAAGTCAGCCCCCGCGCTCCCGAGTTCGGCGGGCTACCTCGACGGCCAGCTGTTGATCGCCATGCCCGTGATGGGCGACGAGCGCTTCGAGCGCTCGGTGATTTATCTCTGCGCCCACTCCGCCGAAGGCGCGATGGGCATCATCGTCAACCACCCGGCCGGCAGCATCGACTTCCCCGAGCTGTTGCAGCAACTCGGCATCATCAACAAGGGCGAGCACATCAAGCTGCCTGAGAACGCCGAAAGCATGAAGGTGCTGCGCGGCGGTCCGGTCGATACCGGCCGCGGCTTCGTGCTGCACTCCAGCGATTTCTACATCGAGAACGCGACGCTCCGGATCGACGACGGCGTCTGCCTCACCGCGACCGTCGACATCCTGCGCGCCATCGCCAACGGCTCCGGCCCCAAGCACGCCATCCTCGCGCTCGGTTATGCCGGCTGGGCGCCGGGCCAGCTCGAGACCGAAATCCAGAGCAATGGCTGGCTGCATTGCGACGCGGATTCGGATTTGATCTTCGGCGACGACGTCGACGAAAAATACGGACGCGCGCTGCGCAAGATCGGCATCGATCCCGGCATGCTCTCGAACGAGGCCGGGCACGCGTAGCGCCTCGCTGTCATGCCCCGCGAAGGCGGGGCATCCAGTACGCCGCGGCGCATCGGTTCTATCACAACTGTCTCGGAGTACTGGATCGCCCGGTCAAGCCGGGCGATGACACCGATTGCTGAGTAACGCCTACTCCGCCGCCTGCTGCTGGACCGTCGGCTCCGTGCCTGCGACCGTCGCGCGGCGCATGTCGCGGGGCTGCGACTGGTCGTAGCGGCGGACGCGGTGCATGGTCTGGCGGTTGTCCCACATCACGAGATCATGCAGCCTCCATTTGTGGACGTAGACGAACTCGCTTTGCGTTGCGTGCTCGTTGAGATCGCGCAGCAGCAGCCGACCCTCGGGGACGCTCATGCCGACGATCTTGCCGGCATGCGATGAGAGATAGAGCGACTTGCGGCGATGAACGGGATGGGTGCGCACGAGACGTTGCAGCACCGGCTTGAACATCTGCTTCTCGTCGTCGGTGTATTCGGTGAAGCCGAGCGATCCCCGCGAATACATCAGCGAGTGCTCGCAGACGAGGTCCTCGATCTCCGCCTTGGTCTCGTCGTCAAGCGCGTCATAGGCCGCGCGCATGTCGGCGAATTCGGTGTTGCCGCCCTTCGGGTTGAGCACGCGGGCCGACAGCAGCGAGAATTTTGCCGGGATGGGGCGGAACGAGCTGTCGGAATGCCACAGGCAGTTGCCGAGGTTGAACAGATGCGCGCGGCTGTCCTTTGCCAGCGGCTTGCCGTCCTTGCCGAGATTGGAGACGTCGTTCAGGCCCGATTGGAGGCGGTAGTCCTTTTCCTTCGTGACCGTGCCGCCGCGCGCGTCCTCGCGCTGGCCGAAATTCAACGCGAAAGCCATCTGCTGTTCATCGGTGATGTCCTGGTCGTGGAACACCAGCACCGCATATTTGTCCATGCCGGCTTCGATCTCGCGCGTCTCGGCCTCGGTGAGAGGTTGCCGCAGGTCGAGGCCGGAAACCTCGCCGACAAAATGTTTGTGAAGCTGCCGGATGGCGATCGTCATGACGTTTCTCCCGCGAACCGCGAGCGGTTGGTCCGCTCTGTCGGTGAAAAAGTTACTCCCGTAACAAGCGATGTCAACGCTAGGCGCGCATAGCTGCCCGTAGCCCGGATGGAGCGCAGCGTAATCCGGGAAGTCTTCCCGCGAGGTGAGAACCCCGGAGTGCGCTGCGCTCCATCCAGGCTACGCACCTTTGGTGCCGCTCACGCGTTGCGCGCCATCAGGCCGCCGTCGACGGGGATCACCGCGCCGGTGAGGAAGGACGCTGCCGGCAGGCACAGGCTCAGCGTCATGTGCGCGACCTCTTCGGGGTCGCCGTAGCGGCCCAGTGCAGTGCGGCGCTTGGCGTAGATGGTCTTGTGCTCTTCCGGGATCCTATCGGTGATGGCGGTGCGGATCGGCCCCGGGCAGATGCAGTTGACGGTGATGCCTTCGCGGCCGAGCTCCACCGCCAGCGAGCGGGTAAGGCTGGCGACGCCGCCCTTCGCCGCCGAATAGGGGCTGTGCAATGCGGTGGCGCCGAGCGCCTCGGTCGAGGCGATGTTGACGATGCGCGGGCTCTTCGACTTGCGCAAGTGAGGTAGCGCGGCGCGGATGATGCGCGGATGCGCCGTCAGCATCACCGCGATGCCCCTGGCCCATGCGTCCTCATAGGCCTCGTCGTCGATCGCGACGCGCACGGAGATGCCGGCATTGTTGACGATGATGTCGAGCCCGCCGAAATGCGCAGCGACGTCGCCGACCACGCGCTTGATCTCATCGCCGTCGGCCACGTCGAGCTTCCAGGCTTTCGCGGCGCCGCCGCTTGCCGCGATCTCCTTCGCCGCGGCCAGCGCGCCCTGTTCGTCGTAATCGGTGACGGCGACGTTGGCGCCCTCGGTGGCGAACACACGTGCCGTCGCGCGTCCCATGCCGCTGGCCGCGCCGGTGACGAGAACGGTCAGGCCCTTTACGGACCGGCTGAGCTGTTTGAAATCGGCCATGCTGCTTCCTCTGAGCCCTGCTTGTTCTTGTTATGATTGACAAGGCTGTCATCGATCCGCAGACAGGTCAAACAAGCAAGACACTCGGGGAGGCCAGCGATGACGAACGAGCTCGATTTCTCAGGCAAGCAGGTGCTGGTCGTCGGCGGATCCAGCGGCATCGGCAACGGCATTGCGCAAGCCTTTCGCGCCAGGGGCGCGCAAGTTGCGGTCTGCGGTACACGGGCTCACGCGAAGGAATATTCGCAAGCGGAAGGTTCGGATCTCACCGGTCTCTCCTACGCGCAGCTCGACGTCGGCAATGCCGGCGCGGTCGAAGCCTTCAAGCCGTCGTTCGAGCGACTCGATATCCTGGTGCTCGCGCAGGGCGCGGTGCTCTATCGCCGCGGCGAGTTCGAGATGGCGGGCTTTCGCAAGGTGGTCGAGGTCAACCTGATGAGCCTGATGGCCTGCGCCACGCGCTTTCATTCCATGCTGCGGGACTCGCGGGGATCGCTGATCATGGTGTCCTCGACCGCGGCCTATCATTCCACCATGGGCAATCCTGCTTACAACGCGTCGAAGACCGGCGCGGTCGGATTGACGCGGACGCTGGGCGAGGCCTGGGCCGAGGACGGCATCCGCGTCAACGGCATCGCGCCCGGTCTGGTCGACACCAAGATGACGAAGGTGACGACCGACAATCCAAAGCGGCTCGAAGGTGCACTTTCACGCATTCCGCTGCGGCGATTGGGCACGCCGGCTGACATGGCGGGCGCGGCGCTATTCCTGGCATCGCCGCTGTCGTCCTACATCATTGGCCAGACATTGGTCGTCGACGGCGGGCTTATTCTCTAGCGTGAGGAACCGCGCCGCTCCTGATCGGTTACTTGGGCTGACCCCTGAGGAGGAGCATCATGGATAAAGATCGGATTGTCGGCTCGACCAAGGAATTCGCAGGACGCGCGGAAGGCGCAGTCGGTGATCTCGCAGGCGATGCGCAGACACAGGCGTCGGGCAAGGCGCGGGAAGCCGCAGGCACCGTGCAGAATCTCTACGGCCAGGCCAAGGATGCCGTACGTGACGCGACCGACACCGCGGCCAGCTATGCCAAGGACGCCTACGACAAGCCGGCCGAAACCTTGCGCGACGGTTCGCAGGCGATTGCCCAGAAGGTGCAGGACAACCCGCTCGGCGCGCTGCTGGTCGCCGGCGGCATAGGCTTCGCGCTCGCGTTGCTGATGGCACGGCCTTCCCGCCGCCCGCCGCCGCGCTGGCGCTATTACGGCTGAAGCCAAGGCGCGATAAGCATCAGGCCCCGGACGCAGCGCGGCGTGTAACGCCGCGTTGCCGAGCCGGGGCCTTTTTTTATGGATGTTGCAAGGCGGTGTCCGCTCTGCGGCTGCGCCGCGTCCGGGACATGAGATCAACTATCGGAACACTTCCGCCGATCGCCCGACATTGCCAGGCGGCCGCGGGATCGCGGGGTTGGGATTCGGATTGCGCGGCGCGGGCGCCAATTGACGCGGCGGGGGCGGCGGCGAGCCAAAGCCGAAGAAATCTCGCATCGATGGCGCTGCCTGTGCCGGTTGCTGCGGCACCGGTGGCTTCTTTGGCGCAAGCTTTGGCGGGGCGATCGCTGCGGCCGCACCCGGCGTACCGCCATCAGGCGTCGTCGCGGCGACCGGCGTATCGCCCTTGGCCTGCTCGCGGCCGACTTCGCGGCGCGGCCAGGCATAATCGTCAGCGCGGCCGGCCGGCGCAGCCAGTGGCTCGCCCTTCACCATCGTCTTCGCAGCGAGCGCATCGACGGCGGCAGGACGTGAGCCCGGCCCACCCAGCAATTGATCGGTCGAGATCGAGGCCGCAACCAGCGGCACGATCGGGCCGGCCAGCGGCCGCGGCGCGGGCTTGCCGGGTTCGGCACTGGTGTCGGGGGTCGCCGGTTCGCTCGGCAGCGCGATCGGGCCGGAGCGCCCGGCGAGCAGGCGGGTGATCTCGCGTTCGACATAGTGGGCGAGCTTGCGCGCGCCGGGTTTTGTGAAATAGACGCCGTCACCGCTGCGGAGTTGACGGATCTGGCCTTCGAAGTCCGGGCCCTTCTGCAAGAAGCGGCCGGCCTCGTCGACAAAGCCGTCCCAGACGTCGACGTAAGTGATGCCGGCCTTGGCCGCGCCTTCGCGATAGAGCGAATCCAGGAACAGCATGTCCGCGGTGCCCTTGGGACCGCGGATCGCGGGCAGGCCGACCCAGAGCACCGGCACGCCCTTGGACTTGAGGACGTTGGCGAGCTCCTCGATCTTCTTGCCGTAGAGCTCGACCCAGCGTTCGTCGCGGAATTCGTAGAGGCCGTTCGGGTTACGCGCGGTCTTCTCGGGCGCAGCGACTGCGGGTGCGTCAGCGTTGTCGGCATCATCCTGCGGCAGGTCGGCATCGGCCGGCTTGTCGTCCGGCTTCGCGGCGGTGTCGCCGGGCTTGGCATCGCCGGGCTTGGCCGGTGGTTTGCCGCGCGCGCCCTTGTCGTTCTTCTTGTCCGTCGCCTTGTCCGATTTATCGGGCGCCGCCGCCTCGCGGATCGCGATGCGGTCGTTGAGGCCGAGCATCACCACGATCACGTCGGGCTTCTCGGTCTCGAGAATGCCCTTTGCAGCAGCCGTCCAGTCCGAGGGCTCACCCTTGGGCTGATACTTGATCAGGCCGGACGTGGTCTTGTGCTTGCGGATCACGCCCATGTCGGGCTGCTCGGTGTAGGCATCCTCCAGGCCGTAGGCGAGCCAATCGGCCATGGCGTCGCCGATCACCAGCACGTTCCTGTCGGGAATGGTCTCGCGCTTGGCCGGCGCCGGCGCGCGCGAAAAGTCCTGACGCGGTGCTTGCGGCTGTTGCTGCTGGAACGGCGCGAAGAAGTCGCCGCCGAACCATCCGCCACCGCCACCGCCACCTCCACCGTTCCGCGGCGGCGGCGGAGCCGCGCGCTGCGGTGGGCCGCCGAAGCCGGGGAAGTTGAAGAACTGCGCCGAGGCGGGTCCCGCGACCGACACCAGAATCGCAAGCGCCGTCCCCAGCGCGATCAGCGGGCCGGTCTCGGTCAGCACCTTGAACAGGGACTTCTTCGACATGCGATCTCGGCACGTGCAATGGGGATCAGGACAGGCTCGATATAATAACGGAATCGGGCGCCAAACGGGCAGATTCTCTTTCAGATTCTCTTCAGATCCTTGAGATCCTTGGCCCAAGATTATTGGCCCATACACGGCGAACCGCCGCCCCGGTCAAGACTGCCGGCCAAAATCCCTGTTCAGGGTTACTTTCGGCGCGATTTTACCGCCCGCGCAGCCGGTTCAGCGCGTCGGAGGAGGCAAATCCGTCCGCGGGGACCCCGATCGAGGCCTGGAAGTTGCGCAGGGCTTCCCGGGTCTGGCCGCCGAACTGACCGTCCGGGGTGCCCTTGTAGAAGCCGCGCTGGGCCAGCAGCTGCTGGAGTTCCAGCCGCTCGGTCCGAGACAGCTCCCGTTCCTGCCGCGGCCAGGGCTGCACGAACGGCTGGCCGCCGCGCAGGCGGTCGGCGAAATGGCCGATCGCCAGCGCATAAGCCTCGGCCGGATTGTACTTCATGATGACCCGGAAGTTCTGCAGCATCAGGAAGCCCGGCCCCTGCGCGCCGGCCGGCGCCAGCAGATAGGCCTTCTCGGCCGGATGCGGGAAGGGCTGGTTGGCCGGGCGCTTGAGGCCGAGCTTTTCCCATTGCGCCACCGTCATCGCCTTGGCGCGATCGGCCAGCATGTAGTTGAAGCCCTGGGGCACCACGACCTCGTAGCCCCAGGTCTGGCCGGCCTGCCAGCCGTCCTTTTTCAGATTGTTGGCGGTTGACGCGATCAGGTCGGAGGGATTGTCGACGACGTCACGCCGGCCGTCGCCGTCGCCGTCCACGGCAAAGCGCTTGAACGCGGTCGGCATGAACTGGGTCGGGCCGAAGGCGCCGGCCCAGGAGCCGCGCAATTGCTCGGGCCTGAGATCGCCGCGGTTGAGGATCTCCAGCGCGGAGAGGAATTCGTCCTTGAAGTAACCCTGGCGGCGGCCGATGCAGGCGAGCGTCGCGGTCGATTGCAGCACGCTGCGGTCGCCCATCTGAGTCGAGTAGTTGGACTCGATGCCCCAGATCGAGGCGATGATGTAGCGATCGACGCCGGTGGCTTTTTCGGTGGCGTCGAACTGCGCCTTGTATTTGGCCAGGACCTCGCGGCCCTTGGCGAGGCGGTTGTCGTTCACGAGGATGTCCAGATAATCCCAGATCGACTTGGTGAACTCGGGCTGCGAATCCATCAGGTCCATGATGCGCAGATCGGGTGCGAGGCCTGCCGTGAAGCGCTGGAAATTTTCCTGCGTGATGTTGCGCCGTGCGGCATCGGGCCACATGCCCGCGACGCAATTGTTGAAATTGCCCGCGGCCTCTCGGATCGCGGCGGCTGTCATCAGCGGATGACCGGAGGCGCCGTCCTCGCCGGTCCAGGGTTGAACTCCCGTTTGAGCCCCGCTGGGCCCGGGCGCTGCTGGCGAAGGCGCCGCGTTGGGGCCGGAGAAGATACCGCCGAACAGATTTGACAGACCGTTCTGAGCCTGCGCGCCGGCGGGAAGCGGGAACAGCAGGGCGGCCGCAATCATCATCGCACCGGTCACGGACCCGCCCCGTTTTGCCAGCCCTGCCATTGATTGCATCATGTCCACACCTGTCCGGCCAAAATCCGCCCTCAGGAGGCCTGGTTACGGTTGCCAACAGCTTAACAAAGGTGAAATTTTGATGGTGGCCTTTTTCTTAACTCTGTGAGGATGAGGCCCCACATCCGCCTTTGTTGGCGGCTGCAAACAAGCTAGCAAGATGCCATTGCTCCCTTCACGTGTTCCTCAGGTATTCGATCAATCCCATGAAAATCCGCAAAGCCGTATTTCCCGTTGCCGGCCTCGGCACCCGCGTCCTGCCCGCCACCAAGGCGATGCCGAAGGAAATGCTGACGATCGTCGACAAGCCGCTGATCCAGTACGTCTATGACGAGGCCCGGGAAGCCGGCATCGAGCACTTCATCTTTGTCACCGGCCGCAACAAAAGTGTCATCGAAGATCATTTCGACCGGATGTTCGAGCTCGATGCGACGCTGGCCGCGCGCGGCAAGAAGACCGAGCAGGACGTTCTGGCGCAGAACCAGCCGGAGGCCGGCGCCGTCAGCTTCACCCGCCAGCAGGCGCCGCTCGGCCTCGGTCACGCGGTCTGGTGCGCGCGCGACATCGTCGGCAACGAACCGTTCGCGGTCGTGCTGCCCGACGAACTCGTGCTCAATTCGCCCGGCTGCCTGAAGCAGATGATCGACACCGCCAGCAAGCTCGGCGAAAAATCCAACGTCATCGCGGTCGAGCCGGTGCCCGATCATCTGACCCATCAATACGGCATCTGCGGCGTCGGCAAACGTACCGGCAAGATGTTCGAGGTCGACGGCATGGTCGAGAAGCCGGCCAAGGGCACCGCGCCCTCCAATCTTTCGATCACCGGCCGCTACATCCTGCAGCCGGAGATCTTCAAGATCCTGGAGACCCAGGAGCGCGGCGCCGGCGGCGAGATCCAGCTCACCGACGCCATGATCGGCCTCGCCAGATCGCAAAAATTCTACGGCGTCGAGTTCGAGGGCGAGCGCCACGATTGCGGCTCCAAACCCGGCTTCCTCCGCGCCAATATCGCCTACGGCCTGAAGCGGCCGGAGCTGCGTGACGGGCTCATTGCGGAGATGAAGAAATATCTGGGGCAGTAGCGCTCCGCTCGTCATTGCGAGGAGCGAAGCGACGAAGCAATCCAGGCTGCCTCCGAGGCGACAGTCTGGATTGCTTCGCTTCGCTCGCAATGAGGGAACGAACTCCTCACGCCACCAGCGACAGCTTCGGCAGGCTCGCGACCACCGACTGGTTGCGGCCGCCGGCTTTTGCGGCGTAGAGGGCCTTGTCGGCGGCGGCGACCAGCAGCGGCCAGTCCACGCCCGTGGTCGGAACGAGGCTCGCGATGCCGCAGGACACCGTCGAGCTCGTGTGGTCGTCGGACCAGCCCTGCACCTTGGCGCGGATCTTCTCGGCCACCGTGAGGGCGTCGGGGACCGAGGTGCCCGGCAGCAGCACGGCGAATTCCTCGCCGCCATAGCGCGCCGCGCAATCGCCGGCGCGGCTCACCGAATCGGAAATGCAGATGGCGATGCCGACCAGCACCTGGTCGCCGGCCTGGTGGCCGAACGTGTCGTTGTAGGCCTTGAAGTGATCGGCATCGATCATCAAGAGCGCGATCGGCGTCTGCTGCCGCATCGCGCGGCGCCATTCGACGTCGATCACCTGGTCGAACTTGCGGCGGTTCTTCAGGCCGGTGAGCGCGTCGGTCGTCGCCATCTCCTCGAGCTTGCGCTCGGCCTCGGCGCGCCGGCCGATCTCGCGCGCGAGCACCAGCGTCGATGCGAGCATGAACAGGCTGAGCGCCAGCACCACGGCGCCGATGCGGTAGGCTTCCCTCTGCCAGAGCTCGAACACCGCGGCCAGCGGTTTGCCCGCCACCACGAACAGCGGACCGCTGTCGCTGCTGCGCACATAAAGTCGCGGAGTCGGATCGACCGGGCCCTGGCCCGCATAGGAGGCGCCGACCCGGAGATTTTCGGCCTTCCATGTCCGCCGATCGTTCAGGTTGGTGCCGATCACGTCGAGGTCGAACGGGCGCCGCATCATGATGGTGCGGTCGCGCTTGAGCACGGTGATGGTGTCATGGGGATCGAGGTTCAGCCGCTCGAACAACTCGTGGAAATAGCTGAAGCGGATCGAGCCGGCGACGACCCCGAGGAAGCCGCCGTCGGTGTCGCTGATGCGCCGGCTCAGCACGATTGCATAGGCGCCGCGGAACAGCATCGGGCGGCTGATGAAGAGGCCCGTTTCGGGACTGTCGCGATGAGCCTTGAAGTAATCCTCGTCGCCCCGGTTCACGGCAACGGGATCGAGCGTCGAGGCGTCGATGGTCAACCGGCCGTCGGCGTCGAACACCTGGATCGCGCCGAAATGCCTCGCCGTGGTCGAATGGTCGAACAGGATCAGGTGACGGATCGGCTTCGAGACCGTGGCGATTTCCGGCAGCAGCATGTTGCTGGCGACCGCCTTGAGGGCCAGATCGTAGATCTCGATGTTGCGGCTGACGTCGGACTCGATGGTCGTCGCCAGGTTTTCCAGGGTCTGGCGGGCGAGCGCCTCCTCGCCGCGACGCATGTCCAGCATGACGTTGACGCAAATGGCGGAAAAGCCGATCACCGTCACCACGGACGAGATGATCAGCAGCTTCGCCGAAAGCCGCCATGGCCGTCGGGCCGTGACGTCGCGCCATCGAGACAACATCGTTTGCTCCCGACACCAGTGAATGCGCCCGAAAGCTTGAGTAGTGTTTAAGCCGGGACGGCGCTGCCGGAATGAGTTAAAAATTGGTTTCCGCGGCTCACGTTTTTGGGCAAAGCGGGGCTTCGACCAGCGAAGAGGACAGCGGTGAACGACTACGACGCGTTGCGCGATTATCTGATGCGGCAGAAGCAGACGGAATTCGTGCTGACCTATGAACAGATCGAAGAGATCATCGGCGCGGCCCTGCCGCGCGCGGCGAATCGTGCCTCATGGTGGGACAGCCTGCGCAGCCCGGATATCCAAATGCCGCAACGCGAAGCCTGCCTCGCCGCGGGTTTCAAGGCGATGCGGATGCCGGACGGCGAGAGCGTGCGGTTCACCAAGCTGAAGAGTGATCGGCGCAGGCCTGGGTGAGGCGAGGGGAAGCTAGCTCGCCGCTTCCAGGCGCACTTCCGTGAGCAGGCGCATCGCGGCGTCGGCATCCATGGGTTCGCCGAAGGCAAACCCTTGCGCATATTCGCAGCCCATCTGGTAGAGCTCGACCGCGTCGGAATCGGTCTCGGCACCTTCGGCGACCACGTCCATGCCGAGGTCGTGCGCGAGCGCAATGATGGACTTCAGGATCACCGGGCGGGTGCCGCGGTTGGTGGTGCGAACGAAGGACTGGTCGATCTTGATGGTGTCGAACGGGAAGCGCTGCAGATAGGCCAGCGACGAATGCCCGGTGCCGAAATCGTCGAGCGACAGCCCGGTGCCGAGCTCGCGGATCCGCGTCAGCATCTGTGCCGCGTGCTCCGGATTCTCCATCACCAACGATTCCGTCAGTTCCAGCTTCAGCGTGCCGCGCGCGACCGAGGAGCGCGACAGCACGGTGCGGATGTCGTGGATCAGATCGTGGCGCAGCAATTGCCGCGAGGAGACGTTGACCGATGCGAAGATCGGCTCGCGCGAGCGCATCGCGCGCTGCCAGATCGAGAGCTGCTTGGCGGTCTGGTCGAGCACGAACATGCCGAGGTCGATGATCAGGCCGGTCTCTTCCGCGATGGTGATGAATTCCGACGGCGCCATGCGTCCGAGCTTGGGATGATCCCAGCGCACCAGCGCCTCGAAGCCGGCGACGGAGCGGTCTTCAAGCCGCACGATCGGCTGGTACAGGATCGTGAGCTCCTGCCGCTCGATGGCGCGGCGCAGTTCGCTCTCCAGCGTCAGCCGGTCGGTCTTTCGCGCGCGCATCGCGGACTTGTAGACGTCGATGCGGTCGCCGCCGATGCGCTTGGAGTGATACATCGCAAGCTCGGCGTCCTTGATGATCTCGTCCGTGAGCTGAACTTGCGGATCGGACAAGGCAAGGCCGATCGAGGCCGTGAGAAAGATCTCGCGTTCGTTGAAGGCGATCGGCGCGCGGATGGTCTTGCGGATGGTCTCGGCGAAAGCGGTGATGCGGGCGGGGTCCTGCTCCGACAGCAGGATCAGGCCGAACTGGTCGCCGGCAAGCCGCGCCAGCGTATCCTGCGGCTTCAGGATGCGGGTGAGGCGGCGGGCCAGCGTCAGCAGGATGGAATCGCCGACCGCGATGCCGACGGAATCGTTGACCTGCTTGAAGCGGTCGAGGTCGATCACCATCAGCGTCGGCCGCAACGTCGGCATGGTCTTGGCAAAATGAGCGACGGCGCCGAGGCGGTCCATGAACAGCTTGCGGTTGGGCAGGCCGGTGAGATTGTCATGCACGGAATCGTGGAGCAGGCGCTCCTCGGCGTTGCGGAGCTCAGTGACGTCGGTGAGGGTGCCGACCACGCGCGAGACCTCGCCGTCGGAGCCGACCACCGGGCGCGCCTTCAGCGCGAACCACATGAAGTGACCGTCCGGCGTGCGCAGGCGGAAATCCTGCACCAGGCGACCGCGGCGCTGGTCGAGCACGCTGTCGAGCGCGGCGCGGAAACGGTCCTGGTCGAGCGGGTGCAACACTTCGAGCCAGGAGGCGGCCGGACCTTCCAGCGTGCCGCGTTTGAGGCCGAGCAGGGCTTCGGTCTCGGGACTGGTGAAGACCTTGTCGGCGGAGACGTCCCAGTCCCAGATCAGATCGCCGGAACCGGCCAGCGCCAGCGCGCGGCGCTCGATGTCGGAAACGACGCCGGTGGTGGCGCCGCCGCCGGCGAACGCATGTTGCATCACCGTGAAGCCGATCAGCATCACGATCAGCACGAGGCCGCCGAGCAGGGCAGGGCCGACGATGTCGTTGGTGACTGAGCCCGCGACCGTCATGCCGGCCGCGACCACCCAGACCACCAGCAGGAACCAGGTCGGGATCAGCAGCACCGCGCGGTCGAAGCCGTGGGTGGAGAGATAGACGATCAGCGCGAAGCCGGCGAAGGCAATCAGCACCAGCGATATGCGCGCGATGCCGGAGGCCACCGCAGGGTCGAACAGGGCCAGCGCCACCAGCGAGCCCAGGAACGCGAGCCAGCCCACCGTGATGTGGGAATAGCGCACGTGCCATCGACTGAGATTGAGATAGGCGAACAGGAACACCAGCAGCGTCGCCGCCAGGATCGCCTCGCCGGCCGCGCGCCAGATGCGCTCGGCGTTGTTCGACATGTCGAGCACCTTGCCCCAGAAGCCGAAATCGACGCCGATATAGACCAGCACCGCCCAGGCCAGCGCCGCGGCGGCCGGGAACATGATGCTGCCCTTGACCACGAACAGGATGGTCAGCACCAGCGCCAGCAAGCCGGAGATGCCGATCACGATGCCCTGGTACAGCGTGAACGAGTTGACCTTGTCCTTGTAGGATTCCGGCTCCCACAGATAGAGCTGCGGCAGCTTGTCGGTGCGCAGCTCCGCGACGAAGGTGACGACGGCGCCGGGATCGAGGGTGACGCGGAAGACGTCGGCGGTCGGGCTCTCCTGCCGCTCCGGCCGGTCGCCCGTCGAGGGCGTGATGGTCGCGATGCGCGACAGCCCGAGATCGGGCCACAGCAGCCCCGAAGAGACGATGCGGTAATGCGGGGCGACGATCAGGCGGTCGAGCTGGTCGTCGGTGTTGTTGGCGAGCGCGAACACCACCCAGTTCTGGCCCCCTTCGCGGGCGCGCACCTCGATGCGGCGGACGATGCCGTCGGTACCGGGCGCGGTGGAGACCTGGATGCGGTCGGCGTCGCTGCGCTGATGCTCGAGCACGCCGGTGAGGTCGATCGCGGGCGCGTCACCGCGGACGCTGACAGCGTCGAGCGCGCGCGCCGGGAACGCGCAGACGAGAATCATGAGGCCCAGCGCTATGGGCGCGAGGCACCTGATCAGACGCAAGGTCAGTTCTCCGCGTTCGACGCAAACTGTTCGGTGCAGGCTCTTCGGTGCACGGCGTTTTCCGAACGGAACAAGGTGGTTCGGTGCGTCGCGATAGATGCCACGAAAGCAAGGAAAATCAAAGGGTTTCCGGCTTGCCCTGTGGGCCGCTGGCCTAGACCTCCAACACAATTTTGCCAATATGTGCCGAGGTTTCCATCCGCCGGTGCGCGTCGGATGCCTTTTCCAGCGGGAAAGTGCTGTCCATCAGCGGCTTGACCCGGCCTTCGCGCAATAGCGGCATCACTTTCGCCTCGATCGCGGCCACCATCGCCGCCTTGTCCGCATTACTACGGGGGCGCAGCGTCGAACCGGTATGCGTCAGGCGCTTCACCATCACCTTGGCGATGTTGACGGTGACCTTGGGTCCGTTGAGGGTCGCGATCTGCACGATGCGGCCGTCGAGGGCGGCGGCGTCATAGTTGCGATCGACATAGTCGCCGGCGACCATGTCGAGGATCAGATTGGCGCCGGCATTGTTCGTCTCCGCCTTGACCACGGCGACGAAGTCTTCCGTCTTGTAGTTGATGGCACGATCCGCGCCGAGCTTGAGGCAGGCATCGATCTTGTCCTGCGATCCCACGGTGACGATCACCTTGGCGCCGAACGCTTTGGCGAGCTGGATCGCCATGGTGCCGATCCCGGACGAGCCGCCATGGATCAGCAGCGTCTCGCCGGCCTTCAGCCCGCCGCGCTCGAACACGTTGTGCCAGACCGTCATCAGCGTTTCCGGCAATGCGCCGGCTTCCTTGATCGACAGCGACGGCGGCACGCTCATCGCCTGGCCGTCCTGGGCGATGCAGTACTGCGCATAGCCGCCACCGGCGACCAAGGACATCACCTTGTCGCCGATCTTGTGCCGCTTGGCGTTGCTGCCGACGGCCACCACTTCGCCGGCGATCTCGAGGCCGGGCAGGTCGCTGGCGCCGGGCGGCGGCGGATAGGCGCCGGAGCGCTGCGCGACGTCGGGCCGGTTGACGCCGGCGGCCTGCACCTTGACCAGGATCTCGTCGGGGCCGGGCTGCGGCAGCGCCCGCTGTTCCGGCACCAGCACTTCCGGTCCGCCGGGTTTCGAGATGGCGACCACAGTCATTTGCGCGGGCAGCTTGTCCATGATGTGTCCTTGAGCAAAGGTGCGGGATGGAACGAGGCCATTGCTTAGCCAGCGCGGTGCAGGCTGGCAACCGCCTCAGCCGCTTGTGAAGCGAACGCAGGAGGAACCAGGATGGCGATGGAAGACGACGACCGCCCGCGCAAGAAGATCAGCCATGACATCGGACAGGATCTCTCGCTCTTGTCGGTGGAGGAACTGACCGAGCGCCTCGCGCTGCTCAAGGGCGAGATCACAAGGCTGGAAGAAGCCGCAACAAAGAAGCGCGCCTCGCGCGATGCGGCGAACAGCGTCTTCAAGAAGTAGGCTCGAAACAATAGCTGTCGTCCCGGCGGAGGCCGGGACCCATACGCCGTGCGAGCAGTTTTCCGAAGACTCGGAGTTGCCGGCTCGCGCGACGACTTTTCCCTGTGGCTATCGGCCCCGGCCCCCGTGCGCAATTGCGCACTAGGCCGTGGCGACGGAGAGAGTTTGTTCCGCGGGCGCACTCGGCCACTGACCGACATGGCTAACGAACCCTCAAAATATTCGCTCGTTTACTCCACATTAAGCTTTCGAGTTTATGACTGGGAACTGTCCTTGTTTGGACACCGAGTGGCTCCTGTCCACTCTGTTTGACGCCTCCCTGTTATCAACTTTCAAAGCCGCCGGTTTTCCGGCGGCTTTTTTTTTGCGCCCAGCTCCGCCTTTTTGCGTCTCGCACCGGTTGAATTCCGAGCAAAGACCCGCGGAAACCATATCCATGCTTGTCACTGGACTCGGCGTCCCGCCCGCGCAATGATTTGTTCATCATAAGCCGGCGCCAAAGCCGGGCAGTCAGACAGTTGCGTAAGGGGCGTTAACCATGGAACGTTTGCAAGCCGAAGGCGCTCTCGTTCAACTCAGCGAGCGGTTCACTAATTCTGCGGCGTTCGGCGTCCTGTTCCGCGAGGGCATGGACCTGGTCGAGGAGACCGCCGCCTATCTCGATGGCGCCGGCCGCACCGAGGCCAAGGCGCTCGATCGCGCCGTCAGCCTCACCTATGCGACCGAGAGCATGCGTCTGACCACCCGCCTGATGCAGCTCGCCTCATGGCTGCTGCTGCACCGCGCCGTCAAGGAAGGCGAGATGACGTTGGGCCAGGCCAACCGGGAAAAAACCAAGGTCAAGCTCTCCGCCGCCGATCCCGGCTCCACCGACAGCATCGAGAAGCTGCCGTCGCAGCTCCAGGATCTGATCCATCGCTCGATGAGCCTCCAGACCCGCGTGCGCCGCCTGGACACCACCATCCACACCCCGCCGGTCGATCATTCCTCGATCGGCAACCCGCTGGTGCCGCATCTCAACGCACTGAAGGCGGCATTCGAGCGGTAAGCTCCCGTCATTGCGACGAGCGTCCCCCCAAAACAAAAAACGCCCCCGGCTCTCCGGGGGCGTTTTTCGTCTCCAGCCGCGAGGGCCGGATCAATCCTTTTTGAGAAAGCCCGAAAACTTCTTCTGGAAGCGCGAGACGCGGCCGCCGCGATCCATCAGCTGCGCGTTGCCGCCGGTCCAGGCCGGGTGCGACTTGGGGTCGATGTCGAGATTCAGCGTGTCGCCTTCCTTGCCCCAGGTGGAGCGGGTCAGGTACTCGGTTCCGTCGGTCATCACGACCTTAATCGTATGATAGTTCGGGTGAATTTCGGCTTTCATGGCAATTCCTCGGCGCCCCGGCGCCTCACTTGAGTGGCTATCGAATGAGGGATTTGGCGGGGTCTATACCCCACGGGCCCCTGTAAAACAAGCCATTGCAGAGCCTTTGGGGCCTTAGGGGACCGGGCGGCCCCCTAAGGGACATCCCGGATTTGCCACGCCTGCTCGCGCGGCCTATCTGGAGCAGACTACCTGTCTTTGTCTTTTGGTCGGATCTCATGAGCGCAGTAGAACGGCTTGAAACCGGGCCCGCAGAGGCCCCGTCGATCGAGGCCGACCTGATCGAGGCGCCGGCGAAGAGCCGCGCGAAGCTGCGGCCGCTGCTGGCGCTTGCGCCCTATGTCGCGCACTATCGCGGCCGGGCTGCGCTGGCCTTCGTGGCGCTGACGATCGCGGCGCTGACCACCCTGCTGGTGCCGGTCGCGGTGCGCAGGATGATTGATTTCGGCCTGACGCCTGAAGGCATCGAGCTGATCAACAGCTATTTCTCGGTGATGATCGCCGTCGTCGCCGTGCTCGCGTTGGCGAGTGCGGCGCGCTACTACCTCGTGATGACGATCGGCGAGCGCATCGTCGCCGATCTCAGGCGCGACGTCTTCGCCCATCTGCTGTCGCTGTCGCCGGCCTTCTTCGATTCCGCGCGCAGCGGCGAGCTGGTGTCGCGCCTGACTGCCGACACCACCCAGATCAAATCCTCCGTCGGCGCCTCGGTCTCGATCGCGCTGCGCAACCTGATGATGTTCTTCGGTGCCGCGGCGATGATGGTGATCACCAGCCCGCGGCTATCAGGCTTCGTGCTGCTGGCCATTCCCCTGATCGTGCTGCCGCTGGTCGCCTTCGGGCGCTGGGTGCGGCGGCTGTCGCGCAATGCGCAGGACACGCTGGCCGAGGCCTCCGCCTATGCGAGCGAACTCGTCGGTGCGATCCGTACCGTGCAGGCCTATACCAGCGAGAGCCTCGCCGAGAGGCGCTTCGGCGGCGAGGTCGAGCAGGCCTATGAGGCCGCGCGCACCTCCACGCAGGCGCGCGCCGTGCTCACGGCCATCATCATCTTCATCGTGTTCGCAAGCGTGGTCGCGATCCTCTGGATCGGCTCGCACGACGTGCTGACCGGCACCATCACGCCGGGCCGGCTCGGCCAGTTCGTGCTCTATGCGGCCTTCGCCGCGGCCGGCCTCGGCCAGCTCAGTGAGGTCTGGGGCGAGATATCGGCGGCATCAGGCGCTTCCGAGCGCCTGTTCGAGATCCTGCATGTGCAGCCCGACATCACCGCGCCCACCTCGCCGCGCGCGCTGCCGGTGCCGGCGCGCGGCGAAGTCGGCTTCGACCATGTCAGCTTCGCCTATCCGGCACGGCGCGACGTCAATGTGCTCGATGCCGTCTCGTTCACCGTGCGCCCCGGCGAGAAGGTCGCGATCGTCGGTCCGTCCGGCGCCGGCAAGAGCACGATCTTTCATCTGCTGTTGCGCTTCTACGATCCGCGCAGCGGCGCGATCTCGCTCGACGGCGTGCCGGTCAAATCTGCCGATCCGCGTGAATTCCGCTCCCGCATCGCGCTGGTGCCGCAGGAATCCAATGTGTTTGCGGCAAGCGCCCGCGACAACATCCGCTTCGGCCGGCCCGATGCCACCGACGCCGAGGTCGAGCGCGCCGCCGAGCTCGCGCACGCCGCCGAGTTCATCCGCCGCCTGCCCGAAGGTTTCGACACCCCGCTCGGCGAGCGCGGCGTGACGCTGTCCGGCGGCCAGCGCCAGCGCATCGCGATCGCGCGTGCGATCCTGCGCGATGCGCCGCTTCTCCTGCTCGATGAAGCCACCTCCGCGCTCGATGCCGAAAGCGAGACGCTGGTGCAGACCGCGCTGGAAGAACTGATGCGCCACCGCACCACGCTCGTCATCGCGCACCGCCTCGCCACCGTGCTGTCGTGCGATCGCATCCTGGTGATGGACCAGGGCAGGATCGTCGAGCAGGGCACGCATGCGGAGCTCGTGGCCGCGAACGGACTCTATGCCAGGCTGGCGAGGTTGCAGTTCGAGGGGGCGTGAGGCGTCGCCTCACGCACAGTGTCATCGCCCGCGAAGGCGGGCGATCCAGTACTCCGAGACGGTCGTGATCAATCGAGAAGCCGCGGCGTACTGGATTCCCCGCCTTCGCGGGGAATGACGGCGGAGATTTTGGCAGGCGCGTCGCGCGACAAGGTCTTCCTTCATAGCAAGCGGATGATGGATGTTTGTCGATCTCGCGAAGAGCACGATCCGGATCGGCCGCCCTGTGCCCCTGGTGATTGGGAATACTTGAATGATTGTTCTGATCGGTCCGGTACTCTTCATCCTCCTCATCCTGTTCGCTATTCGGCAGCAAAAGCGCGGCCTTGCGGGATGGAAGGCGGCCCTGCTTGTTATCGTGGGCACAGGCGCGATCGCTGTGTTGAGTTTCGGATTGCTCATCGTGGGCTTCCGGAATTTCGGATAGGGCGCCCGCGCGCCCTGAGCCGAGTGGATGGACCTTGCGGTTCCCCCGGATGTGGCGCCTAATCAGGTATCGCCGGCCAAAGGCTCGTCCATAGGCGTCGGTGCCTGAGAGATGATTTGCGCTCCCGCCTCAACGGGAGTGCGCATCATGGCCCAGCCATACAGCGAAGAGACCCGCGAACTCCTGGAGCGGGCGCAGCGAACGATCAACGAGTCGATCGAGCTTCGCGAAGAAAGCCGCCACGCGATCCTCAAAGCCAAGAGCTGGCAATTCGAGCTCGAACTCCGCCTGAGCCGAGAGCGCGTCACGGCGAGTTACGCGACAGCGCCGATCATCGACACTTCGGCGACAGCGCCGGCACATTCGGCCATGGCCAGTTCTTCCAGCTCCCGTCCTCATCGACGCAGGCCGATGGCCCAAGGCCGTTCGTCGGAGCACTCGTCGTCTTGACCGGCGTGGCGAGGCGCTGGTCGACATAGCTCGTGGAGACATATCCGGCGACGATGACGCCGAGCAGGACCGAAGATCCCTTGGCCAGATCGCTCAGTTTCATCGGTCATCTCCATCCGCTTGCCGGAGCGATTTCTCCGGGCACAACGACTAGCTGACGTCCTGGGATCCCGACGTGACGGGCGTCACGCCGCCAGAATCAGGGTCGCCAGAATCAAGATCGCCATTGCATCTTCAGCACCGGACGTCCCGAGGTCGGATTCACCTCGTCGCCGGCATGCGCGAAGCCGTTGCGCTCATAGAAGCGGATGGCGCGGCTGTTGTCCTTGTTGACGAGCAGTGTCACGCCGGTCGGTGACAGACGCTTGGCCTCGTCCACCAGCAGCCGCGCCGCATCCGAGCCCCAATGCGCGGGATCGACAACGAGCTGGTCGAGATAGCCGTCGCCGTCGATGGTGACGAAGCCCGTGAGTGCGCCGTCCTGCTCCGCCACCACGATCGAAGCCTTCGGCACCAGCTCCTTGCGCCAGCGTTCGCGCCACCAGTCCAGCCGTGCCGCGAAGTCGATCTGCGGATAGGCCTGCTGCCAGGTGCGATGCCAGAGCTCGATTGAGGCGGCCTCGTCCGCGGGAAGGTAAGGACGAAGATGGGGGGCGCTCACTACCGCTCCGTCAGCTTCAGCTCGATGCGGCGGTTGCGCTTGTAGGCTTCCTCGGTGTTGGCGGTGTCGAGCGGCTGGAATTCGCCGAAGCCGGCTGCGACGAGGCGCTGGGCGGGCACGCCGAGCGAGATCAGATATTGCACCACCGAGATCGAACGGGCGGCCGAGAGGTCCCAGTTCGACTTGAAATTCGCACCGTTGACCGGACGCACGTCGGTGTGGCCGTCGACGCGCAGCACCCAGGGGATCTCGTTCGGGATCTTCTTGTCGAGATCGATCAGTGCGGTCGCGAGCGTGTCGAGCTCGGCGCGGCCTTCGGGCAGCAGCACCGCCTGTCCGGTGTCGAAGAACACTTCGGACTGGAACACGAAGCGGTCGCCGACGATGCGGATGTCGGGGCGGTTGCCGAGGATGGCGCGCAGGCGGCCGAAGAATTCCGAGCGGTAGCGCGACAATTCCTGCACCCGCTGCGCCAGGGCGACATTCAGGCGAGAGCCCAGATCGGCGATTCGATTCTGCGATTCCTTGTCGCGCTTCTCGGAGACGTCGAGCGCTTCCTCCAGCGCCGCTAGCTGCCGCCGCAACGCGCTGATCTGCTGGTTCAGCACCTCGATCTGCGCCAGCGCGCGGGCGGAAACCGCCTTCTCGGAGTCCAGCGCCTTGCCGAGCTCGGACGATTTGCCTTGCGCGTCGTTGCCGGCGGCGGCGAGCCCGTCATAGAGACCCTTGATGCGGTCGCGCTCGCTCTCGGCCGAAGCAAGGCCGGCTTTCAGCGACGAGACCTGGTCGTCAAGCGTGAGCTTGCCGAGCTTCTCCAGCGACAGCAGCTCGTTGAGCTGAGCAATCTTGGCGTTGAGTTGCTCCAGCGCCTTGTCCTTGCCGGTGACCTCCTGCGACAGGAAGAACTGCACGACCAGGAACACCGACAGCAGGAACACAATCGACAGCACCAGCGTCGACAGCGCGTCGACGAAGCCGGGCCAGTAGTTGAAGGAGGTATCGCCGCGGCGGCCGCGCGCCAGTGCCATGTCGCTAACCCTTCTCGGGCTGACGCGCGATGCGCTCCAGCAGGCGCCGGATCTCGCGGTTCTGCTCGCCCTGGCCGTCGGCCCATTCGCGGATCATCTGCTGCTCGGTCCGCATATGCGAGACCAGCGCCTGGATGGCTTCGGCGAGGCTCGCCATCGCCGCGGTGGTGCCGCGGCTGCCGCTGCCTTCCTCGAGCACCGAACGTAAGCGCTCGACGACGGCCTGAAGCTCGCCGCTGGCAATGCCACCGCCGCCACCGGAGGCGACCGCCACTTCGCCGCTGCCATATTCGCGGACGGTGGTGGCAAGCCAGTCTTCGAGATCGGTGTAGAAACGGTTCTGCGCCTGGCTCGATTGCAAATCGAGGAAGCCGAGGATGAGCGAGCCGGCAAGGCCGAACAGCGAGCTCGAGAACGAGATGCCCATGCCGCCGAGCGGGGCGGCCAGCCCCTCTTTCAGCGTGTCGAACAGGGCGCCGGAATCGCCCCCGACCTTGAGCCCGTCGATCACCTTGCCGACCGAGCCGACCGTTTCGATCAGGCCCCAGAAGGTGCCGAGCAGGCCGAGGAAGACCAGCAGCCCGGTCATGTAGCGGGAGATGTCGCGGGCCTCGTCGAGGCGGGTCGCGATCGAGTCGAGCAGGTGCCGCATGGTGGTCTGGGTGATCGACATCCGCCCGGTGCGCTCGCCGCCGAGGATCATCGCCATCGGCGCCAGCAGCTTGGGGTGGCGGGCGGGCGCAAGGCCGGGATCGGCGATGCGGAAATTGTTGACCCAGGAGACTTCGGGATAGAGCCGGATCACCTGGCGGAAGGCCAGGATGATGCCGATGAACAGCACGCCGCCGATCAAGGCATTGAGCCCGGGATTGGCGAAGAAGGCCTGGATGATCTGCTTGTAGAGCACCACCCCGACCAGGGCGCAGAGCACCAGGAAGACCAGCATCCGCACCAGGAAGACGCTGGGCGAGGATAGCTTTGTATATTCGATGTCGATGGAGGAGCGGGGCGAGGCGCCTGGCGGCATGGCCGGTATCATCCGTTAACTTGCTTGCGGGGCGCACTATGGCACAGCGCCAGCCCAAAAAAAGCGCCGGATGCGCCGATTTCGGGGAGAGCTGGGGAACCCAACGCTGAAACCGGGCTTTGGTAAGGACGTACTTTGCAAATCGTCGGCATTCCACAGGTTCAAGTCGCACTTTTCCCCCTGGCGCCCAAAACCCGCCGCCCAAGACGGAGTCGTCGCATGAGCGTCGTGTCCGCGATCATCGGGACTGCCGAACGGGTGCCTTTGCCTGATGTCGTGATCCGCGCGGCGATCCAGCGCCTGTGCTCGCGCACGGTGACGCGCCTGTCCGCGCTGGGCGGGCCGGACGATGCCGCTTTCGCCGGGCGGATGATGCTGCGGCCGATCGCCGAGGACGCGGATGCCGGGCATGACAAGGTGCCCGCTTCGGTCTTTGCGAAGGTGCTCGGTCCCAACCGCAAATACTCCTGCTGCTTCTACAAGACGGACGCGACCACCTTGCAGGAGGCCGAGGAGGAGGCGTTGCGCCAGACCGCCGAGCATGCCGCTCTCGCCGACGGCCAGACCATCCTCGAGCTCGGCTGCGGCTGGGGCTCGCTGTCGCTGTGGATGGCGCGACAGTTTCCGCACGCCAAGGTGACGGCGGTGTCGAGCTCGCAGGCGCAGCGCGCCCATATCGAGGAAGAGGCACGGCTGCGCGGTCTCCTCAACCTGCGGGTGGTCACGGCGGACATCAACGTGTTCGCGCCTGACGGCCAATTCGACCGCATCGTCTCGGTCGAGATGTTCGAGCACGTGATGAACTGGCGCAAGCTGATGACGCGCCTGCGGTCATGGCTCGCGCCCGAGGGGCGCTTCTTCATGCACATCGTCGCCCATCGCTCCGGCTCTCACCTGTTCGACCGGGCCGATCGCGACGACTGGATCGCGCAGCGCGTCTCAACGGGCGGGCTGATGCCGAGCCATCACCTCGTCAGGCAATTCGACGATATCTTCACGGTCGAGAAGGAATGGTGCTGGAGCGGGACGCATTATCAGCGCACCGCCAACGACTGGCTCGCCAATTTCGACACGCATCGCTGTTACATCGAGGGGGCCTTGCGCAACATCCATGGCGAGGAGACCGCCCTGCAGATGCGTCGCTGGCGCTGGTTCTTTCTCGCTACCTCGGGCCTGTTCGGCTATGCCGATGGAACCGAGTGGGGCGTCAGCCACTACCGGATGAAGGCGGCGGGATAAGGCGCGGACACTCGAAAGAATTTGTTAAGCGTCTTTCGTTGCGCAAACGGCACACGCCGCGCGTTTTCTTTGCAGGAACATGTTGCGATTGTTGTCCGATCATTTCCGCTCGCCTATCGTCGTGGTTGTCCTTCGTGGACGATACGACACGAAATCCGCATCCCCTGAACGGTGCGGACCCAATTGGAATGACGTATGCGCGAATGCATCGGTGCTGCCTCGATCCGACGACACCACGATGATCCGCTGCGGAGGAGTCTGAAACGGACGCAGCGCTCTCGATCCAGCGACACCCGGACGCGAATGCTTCGCTTGCTTCTGGCAAGCGCCTCGGCAGCGGCACTGATAGCCCTGTCCACAGCATCCGCCTCCGCCCAAAGCTGGACCGGTACGACCAGCAATGACTGGACGGTCGGCAGCAACTGGTCGGGCGGAGTGGTCCCAATCGCGGGCAACGGCGTCAACATCAATACGACCTCGCCAAACCCGACCGTGCTCGGCGCCAGTGGCGCGGCGGTCGGAGCGACCGGAAGCATCTTCCTTGGCGGATCTTCCAGCAGTCTGACGATTCAGAACGGCAGCACGCTGACGAGCAACGGCGCGTCTCTCGCGATTGGAGTCGCAGGCGGGAACAACGGCACCGTGACTGTCAGCGGCGCCGGATCGCAATGGATCACATCCGGCGACCAGATCGAAATCGGCGCCAGTGGCAATGGCACACTCAACATCCAGAACGGCGCCGGAGTCGTCGCCCAATCAGGGGTTGCGCTCGGAACCTTCGCTGGCGGCGCGGGCACGCTCAATATCAATAGTGGCGGCACACTCGAGACGAACACTCTCGCACGCGTCGCTGTCGGAACCGGACAGGTCAATTTCGATAACGCCATCCTGCGCGCCCGGATAAATACCGCCTTCTTCATCGGTGGATTTTCGGCGGGAACACTCAACATCGCCACAGGCGGGCTGACCGTCGACACCCAGGCTTTCACCGTGAGCGCGAGCTCCGGTTTTTCCGGCGTCGGCGGATTGACCAAGACCGGCACAGGTACCTTCAATCTCCGCGCAGCCAATACCTATACCGGTGCGACGGTGATCCAGGCGGGCACGCTTGCCCTCGCCAGTAGTGGCTCGGTTGCCGCGTCAAGCCGGGTCGTCGCAAACGGAACCTTCAGTATCTCGGGCATCACTGCCGCCGGCACGAGCATTCAAAGCCTGGCAGGAACTGGCACCGTCGCGCTGGGTGCGAAGAATCTCACCATCACCAACGCGAACGATCAGTTCGCCGGCGTGATCGGTGGCACCGGCGGCCTGACGCTCACCGGCGGCACCCAGACGCTCGCGGGCGCCAATACCTACAACGGCGCAACGACCGTGAACGGCGGCACACTCCGCGCCGGGGCGGCCAACACCTTCAGCGCGGCCTCGGCCGTCACGGTCGCCTCCGGCGGCACGCTCGACCTTGCCGGCTTCAATCAAACGCTCGCTTCGCTCGACAATGCCGGCACGGTCACCCTCGGCGGCGCGCCGGGCACCACGCTGAGCGTTGCCGGCAATTATGTCGGCAGTGGCGGCACCGTGCAGCTCAACAGCCGGCTCGGCGGCGATGGCTCTCAGACCGATCTGTTGCGAGTGCAGGGAAGCACGTCCGGTTCGTCGTCGTTGCGCGTCACCAATGTCGGCGGCACCGGCGCGCAGACCGGCGAAGGCATCAAGGTGATCGATGTGGTCGGCGCGTCCAACGGCAGCTTTTCTCTTTTGGGCAGCTATGTCTTTCACGGCGAGCAGGCGGTGGTCGGCGGTGCCTATGCCTATACGTTGCAGAAGAACGGCATTGCCAGCCCGGGCGACGGCGATTGGTATCTGCGCTCAAGCCTGCTCAACCCGCCGCCCGCGACACCTGCCGGTCCACTCTATCAGCCGGGCGTTCCGCTGTACGAAAACTATGCACAGGTGCTGCTCGGCATGAACGATCTGCCGACGCTGCAGCAGCGCGTCGGCAACCGCTATTGGGGTGGCAGCGATGCGATGGCGCGCGCCGGCGCCGCGCCGGTGCCAGGCGCGGCGTCATCGGCGCCGACGGCGTTCTGGGGCCGCATCGAAGGCGGGCATTCGGATTTGCAGCCCTCCAACACTGCGGGTTCGACCTACAAGGCCGACCATCTGAAAGTGCAGACCGGGCTCGATGGCCTTGCGTTTGAGAACGAGCGGGGCCGGTTGTTCGTCGGGCTCACGGCACAATACGGCCTGACGACCGCCGATGTCGCGTCGTTCTTCGGCAACGGGCGCATCCGCGTCGAGGGGACGGGCGTCGGCAGCACGCTGACCTGGTATGGCGACAACGGCTTCTATGTCGACGGTCAGGCGCAGTCGATGTTCTATCGCAGCGATCTCAGTTCCGTGCTGGCCGGCAGCCTGATCCACGGCAATGAAGGGCTCGGTTATGCCTTCAGCGCCGAAACCGGCAAGCGGATCGGTTTGGGCAATGGCTGGCTGCTGACGCCGCAGGCGCAGCTTTCCTATGCGAAGGTCGCTTTCGACGGCTTTGCCGATCGGTTCGGCGCGCCGGTCGCGTTGCGCGATGGCGACAGCCTGCTCGGCCGCGCCGGGCTTGCACTCAACCATCAGAGGACCTGGAACGACGGCACGGGTATCGTGCGATCCGATGTCTACGGGATTGCCAATCTGCGTTACGAGTTCCTCAACGGCACCACCGTGGATGTCGCGGGCACCAGCTTCGCCAATGCGCAAGATCGGCTGTGGGGCAGCATCGGCGGCGGCGGCACCTATAGCTGGGCCAACGGGCGCTACGCTGTCTTCGGCGAAGTCTCCTACAATGCGAGCCTCAACAACGGCGCGGACAACCGCAATTACAAGGGCACCGGGGGCTTCCGTCTCACCTGGTGAGTCACGCCGCCCGCAGCAGGGTGGGAACACCGCTCGTTGCGATCTTCTGTCGCAGCACGCGGCGGTGGAACCGGACTCACAATCGAGTGAGGCGTAAAAAGCGCCCTGAACTCAGGAGCATAGACCGTGTGACATTGGGCCGCCCGCAAGGTGCGTTGCGTCGCAGCACGTCCCCTCTATTTTGACGGCAGCGGCCGCGCGGAATCGCCCAGAACGGGCCCCGCGGAGCATGATCGGTTTTCAACAATATCGGGGCACCCCACTTCATGTCAGGACTTCGCGCGCGATCGGCATGCGTTGCAATGATGCTCGCGGCCTTTACGCCGCTGTTGGCAGGCTGCGACGAATCCAGCTCCGCCATTTCAGCCGCCCAGCCCAACGACCCCGACGTCAGCATCGTCATCGTCAAGCCTCAGCCGCGCGCCGTGGTGCGCGAGCTGCCGGGCCGCATTGCGCCGACGCGCGTCTCCGACGTGCGGCCGCGCGTCTCCGGCATCGTGGTCGAGCGCCTGTTCCGACAGGGCAGCGAGGTGAAGGCCGGCGATCCGCTGTACCGGATCGATCCGCGTCCGTTCGAGGTCGAGGTGATGGCCAACGACGCCGCGGTCGCCAAGGCCGAGGCCGCGCTGATGCAGTCCCAGCAGCAGGCCCGCCGCATCGCCACGCTCACAGCCCAGCGCGCCGCGCCCGAAGCCGAGAACGAGAAGGCGATCGCGGCCGAGCGTCAGGCCCATGCCGAGGTCGAGGGCCGCAAGGCCGACCTCGCACGCGCCAAGCTCAATCTCGACTACGCCACCGTGCGCGCGCCGATCGACGGCGTCGTCGGTGCCGCCCTGGTCAGCGAGGGCGCGCTCGCGGTCCAGAACGAGACCAATCTGGCCACCATTCAGCAGCTCGATCCGATCTATGCGGACTTCACCCAGTCGGTGAACGAGCTCAACCAGCTCCGCCGCGCCTTCGAGAGCGGCGACCTCGAGCGCATCGCGCCCGATGCCGCCAAGGTGCATCTCGTGCTCGACGACAACACCCTCTACTCGCTCGACGGCAAACTATTGTTCTCCGACGCCAAGGTCGACGCCAATACCGGTCAGGTGACCCTGCGCGGCGAGTTCCGCAATCCCAAGCGCGAGTTGCTGCCAGGCATGTATGTCCGCGTCCGCATCGACCAGGGCCTCGATAGCGACGCGATCGCGGTGCCGCAGCAGGCGATCCAGCGCAATGGCGGCGGCGGCAGCGAGGTGTTCGTCGTCAAGGACGACAACCACATCGCGGTGCAGCCGGTGCGCACCGGTTCGGTGCAGGACGGAATCTGGTTCGTCACCGAGGGTCTGAAGGCCGGCGACAAGGTCGTGGTCGAAGGGTTCCAGAAGTTCGCCGCCGGCGACAAGGTCAAGCCGCAATCCTGGTCGGAAGCGGATGCGACCGCCGACAATCGGCACGCCCAGAAGCTGACGCGGTAACGCGCCATGGCGAGCTTCTTCATCGACAGGCCGATCTTCGCCTGGGTTGTCGCGCTGTTCATCTGTCTGGTCGGCGCAATTTCGATTCCGCTGTTGCCGATCGCGCAATATCCGATCATCGCGCCGCCCTCGATCTCGATCTCGACCAGCTATCCCGGGGCCTCGCCCGAAAACCTCTACAACAGCGTCACGCGGCTGATCGAGGAGGAGCTCAACGGCGCCTCCGGCATCCTCAATTTCGAATCGACCAGCGACTCGCTCGGCCAGGTCGAGATCATTGCCAATTTCGTGCCGGGCACCGATACCAGCGCCGCCTCGGTCGAGGTGCAGAACCGCATCAAGCGCGTCGAGGCGCGGCTGCCGCGCGCCGTGATCCAGCAGGGCATCCTGATCGAGGAAGCCTCCAGCGCGGTGCTCCAGATCATCACGCTAAACTCGACCGACGGCAGCCTGGACGAGGTCGGGCTCGGCGACTTCATGATTCGTAACGTGCTCGGCGAGATCCGCCGCATCCCCGGCGTCGGCCGCGCCACGCTGTATTCGACCGAACGCAGCCTGCGCGTCTGGGTCGATCCGGCCAAGCTGGTCGGCTATGGCCTGACCGCCGACGACGTCAACAAGGCCATTGCCGCGCAGAACGCGCAGGTCGCTTCGGGCAGCATCGGCGCCGAGCCATCGACCGCGACCCAGCGCACCTCCGCGCTGGTGCTGGTCAAGGGCCAGCTCTCGTCCCCGGACGAATTCGGCACCATCATCCTGCGCGCCAATGCCGACGGCTCGACCGTGCGGCTGCGCGACGTCGCGCGCATCGAGGTCGGCGGCCTCAGCTACCAGTTCAACACCCGTCTCGACGGCAAGCCGACCGCCGGCCTCTCCGTGCTGATGTCGCCGACCGGCAACGCGCTGGCGACCGCGAGTGCCGTCGAAGAGAAGATGAAGGAGCTGTCTCGCTTCTTCCCGGCCAATATCGGCTACGAGATTCCCTACAACATCACGCCCGTGGTCGAGGCTTCGATCAAGAAGGTGCTGACAACGCTGGTCGAAGCCATCGTGCTGGTGTTCGTGGTGATGTTCGTGTTCCTGCAGAACATCCGCTACACCATCATTCCGACCATCGTGGTGCCGGTAGCGCTGCTGGGCGCCTGTACCACGCTGCTGCTCGCCGGCTACTCCATCAACATGCTCTCGATGTTCGGCATGGTGCTCGCGGTCGGCATCCTCGTCGACGATGCCATCGTCGTGGTCGAGAACGTCGAGCGCATCATGGCGGAGGAGGGGCTGCCGCCGAAGGAAGCGACGCGGAAAGCGATGTCGCAGATCACCGGCGCCATTATCGGCATCACGCTGGTCTTGATGGCCGTGTTCGTGCCGATGGCGTTCTTCCCGGGCTCGGTCGGCATCATCTACCGCCAGTTCTCCGTGACCATGGTCGCCGCGATCGGCTTCTCCGCCTTCCTCGCACTGTCGCTGACGCCGGCGCTGTGTGCGACCTTGCTCAAGCCCGTCGCTGCCGGCCACGGTCATGCCAAGAAGGGCGTGTTCGGCTGGTTCAACCGCATGCTCGACAGCAGCAAGGAGGGCTATTCCCGCACCGTCGGCTTCTCGCTGAAGCGCACCGGCCGCTTGATGCTGGTCTATGTCGCGCTGCTCGCCGGCCTGTCCTGGGCCTTCGTCAACCTGCCCGGCGGCTTCCTGCCCGTCGACGACCAGGGCTTCGTCACCACCGACGTGCAGACGCCGTCGGATTCGTCCTATGGCCGGACCGAGGCGGTGATCGAGAAAGTGGAAAAATACCTGGCGCAGCGCCCGGGCGTCGACAACGTCACCTTCCTCACCGGCTTCAGCTTCTCCGGCCAGGGCATGAACACCGCGCAGGCCTTCATCACCCTGAAGGACTGGTCGGAGCGCGGGCCGAAGGATTCGGCGGCCGCGATCGTTACCGACATCAACCGTGATCTGTCGTCGTCGATCCGCGACGCCAAGATCTCCGCGCTGCAGCCGCCGCCGATCGACAATCTCGGCAACTCCTCGGGCTTCTCGTTCCGCCTGCAGGACCGCGGCCAGAAGGGTTATCCGGCCTTGATGCGCGCCGCCGATCAGTTGATCGCGGAGGCCAATGCGAGCGCTGTGCTTCAGAAGGTCTATGTTGAAGGCCTGCCCGAGGCCGGCGTGGTCAATCTCGTCATCGACCGGGAAAAGGCCGGCGCCTTCGGCGTCACCTTTGAGGACATCAACAATACGATCTCGACCAATCTCGGCTCGAACTACATCAACGACTTCCCGAACCGCGGCCGCATGCAGCGCGTCGTGGTGCAGGCCGATGCCCGCGACCGCATGCGGACCGAGGACATCCTCAACTACAACGTCAAGAACAGCCGCGGCCAGCTCGTGCCGTTCTCGTCCTTTGCCACCGTGGAATGGGCGCGCGGACCGACGCAGATTACCGGCTTCAACTACTATCCGGCGGTGCGCATCTCCGGCGAGGCGAAACCCGGCTTCACCTCGGGCGATGCCATCGCGGAGATGGAGCGGCTTGCCGGCAAGCTGCCGCGCGGCTTCGGCTATGAATGGACCGGGCAGTCGCTGCAGGAGAAGCTGTCGGGCTCGCAGGCGCCGTTCCTGCTCGGGCTTTCGGTATTCGTGGTGTTCCTGTGTCTCGCCGCGCTTTACGAGAGCTGGACCATTCCGCTCGCGGTGCTGCTCACCGTGCCGCTCGGCATCGTCGGCGCCGTGGTCGCAGCGATGCTGCGCGGCCTGCCCAACGACGTCTATTTCACCGTCGGCCTGATCACCATCATTGGCCTTGCGGCCAAGGACGCGATCCTGATCATCGAGTTCGCCAAGGATCTGCGGAAAGAAGGCAAGCCGCTGGTGGATGCCACCATCGAGGCCTGCCGCCTGCGCTTCCGTCCGATCCTGATGACGGGCCTGGCCTTCATCTGCGGTGTGCTGCCGATGGCCATCGCCCATGGCGCCGGCGGCGCTAGCCAGCAGGCGCTCGGCAGCATCGTGATGGGCGGCATGATCGCGGTGGTGATTTTGGCGCTGCTGATGGTGCCGGTGTTCTTCGTCTCGGTGCAACGCGTGCTGGGTGGGGATCGGGAGAAGGTGGCGAAGGAGGCCGAGATGTACGGGCCGCCCGCGCCGGCCAAGCCGTAAGGTGAGGTGTCATGCCCCGCCTAGTGCGCAATTGCGCACGGGGGGCGGGGCATCCAGTACGCCGCGGCCTTTCCGTACCCAACAGACGCTCTGGAATACTGGATCATCCGCCTTCGCGGATGATGACCGTCGGGTTTGCGCTGGTGAGAGTCGGCCACTGAAAGCCGGATCGGTCGGCTTGATTTCTCGGAGGCCTCAATCCAGACTGCATCCCTGGATTGAAACAACTTATTCGCACCGTGCGCGCGAATGCCCAGTCACCCGCCGATCGAGAGCATGTGATGCGTCCGTCCGACATTGCGATCTCGAACTATCGCTCCATTCGGCGGCTCTCCATACCCATCCATCCCTTGTCCGTGTTCGTTGGCGAGAATGGAGTCGGCAAATCCAATCTCTACAAGTCCTTGTCGCTGTTGCGCGACGCGGCGACCGGTCAGATTACCCGCACGATCGCCGATGAAGGCGGATTGAATTCGGTCTGCTGGTCCGGCATTCGCAAGCGAGGCGAAGACGGCCGGCTGCGGCTCTCGGCCACATTCGACAGCATGAGCTATTTCATCGAGCTGGGGTTTCCGAGCCCGCTTCAGGCCGCGTTTTCCGGCGAGCCGATGATCAAGACCGAAATTATCGAGGCGACGAACGGCAGACGAAGGGTCAAGCTGATGGAGCGCATCAATTCGCTCATCAGCGTCCGCGGCGAGAGCGGCGCCTGGAACGCTCACAAGGATGCAGTGCTGCCGTCAGAGACCGCGCTTGCGGCTTTTTCCGACGGCAAGCAATGCCCGGAAATCGACCTGATCAGAAATGCAATGCTGGGCTGGCGATTCTATCATGACTTTCGCACTGATCCGGCGTCGCCGATACGAAAGCCTTGTCTGGCGATCGCAACGCCCTCGCTCAGCGCCGATGGAATCGATTTAGCTGCCACCCTGGCGACCCTCTATGTCATTCGGGAAGACGCCAACGACCTGCAGGACGCAATCCAGGATGCATTCCCGGGCGCCGAACTCCGCGCATGGGAAGAAAATGGCAGGTGCGAATTCGCTCTGCAATTGCCGGACATGCCGCGGCCGTTCAGGGCTCATGAACTATCCGACGGGACACTGAAATACATCTGCCTGCTCGCGGTGTTCATGGGTTACCGGCTGCCGCCGTTCATTGCGCTGAACGAACCCGAGACCAGCCTGCATCCGTCGCTTGCTGGCGCCGCTGGCCCGGCTCATCGCCAAGGCATCGCGCCGCGCCGACATCTGGATCGTCACCCATTCGGAACAGCTGATGGACGCACTGCGAAGCGAGAGTTCGGTCCCGCTTCGCCGGGTCATCAAGTCGAAAGGCGCTACGGCGATCGACGGCCTGACCATTGGCGGTGAATATCGTGACGAGGAAGATGACGAGGACGACGATTCTTGAACGTCGTAGATCGAGCCGTCGTGCTACTGCGGCCTACTTCCGCAAAATCTTCACCAATTCCCCGTGCACGAATTCATTCCCGCACACGACATTCCCGGTCACCAACGGGTCGCCCGGCGTGTCGATGTCGGTCACCGTCCCACCGGCTTCGCGGATCATGATCAGGCCCGCCGCGACGTCCCAGGATTGCAAATTGCGTTCCCAGTAGCCGTCGAGGCGGCCGGCGGCGACGAAGGCGAGGTCGAGGGAAGCGGCGCCGAAGCGGCGAAGGCCGGCGACGCGCTCCTGCATCGCGGTCATCTCGCGGCGGAATTCTTCGTGGTCGCCGCGGCCGATATGGGGCAGGCCGCAGGCCACCACGCATTCGTTGAGCTGGCGGCGGCCGGCCACGCGCAAGCGCTGGTCGTTGAGGAAGGCGCCCTTGCCGCGCTCGGCGATGTAGAGCTCGTCATTGGCGGGGTTGTAGATCACGCCGGCGATGATCGTGCCTTCGCGCGACAGCCCGATCGAGATCGCGAATTGCGGGATGCCGTGCAGGAAGTTGGTGGTGCCGTCGAGCGGATCGACGATCCAGGTGTGGCTCTTGTCGGATCCCTCGCGCGTGCCGCCTTCCTCGCCGATGAAGCCGTAGCCGGGACGGGCCTTGGCGAGGTCCTGGTAGAGGATCTCCTCGGCGCGCTTGTCTGCCAGCGAAACGAAATTCGCCGGTCCCTTCAGCGAGACCTGGAGATGCTCGATCTCGCCGAGATCGCGCTTGAGGCTGCGGCCGGCGCGGCGCGCGGCCTTGACCATGACGTTGATAGTTGCGGAATACAGCATGAGCTTCCGGTCTTGATCGGGGGAAATGGCGCGAAATCGCGCCTGTTTGAGGGATGGGGTGCCCTGCGGGGGCCTCAACGTCAAGTCATTTGGCCCCGAGCCATTTCCTGGCGGCGGCCTCGGCCTTGGCCCGGTCCTCGGCCGGCAAATCGGACAATTGCTTGTCCAGCTCCGGATCACCCTTGCCGGCGGTCTTGGCCACCAGATGCCATTTGAAGCCCTCGACCTTGTCCACGGCCGTGCCCATGCCGTTGATCAGCACCCAGGCCAGCCGGTTCTGCGCGATCGCGCTGCCCTGGCGGGACGCCTTGCGGAGCAGGGCGACGGCCGCCGGCTGGTTCTTCGGCGTGCCGGTACCGTTGAACAGCGCGATGGCGTATTCGACCTCGGCATCGACATTGTCGGTCAGCGTGGCGACCTGGAGCAGACGCACCGCCCGTTCCAAATCCTTCGGCACGCCAGTGCCTTCCTTGTAGAAGGTCGCGAGCGCGTATTGCGCCTCGGGCAGACCGGCATCGGCCGCCTGGCGCAGCAGCTCGGCGGAGCGCTTGACGTCCTGCGGCAGGGTCTGTCCGTCGAGATAGAGCAGCGCGAGGTTATAGGCCGCCTTGGGCTCGCCGAGCTTGGCGGCGGACGCCATCAGCTTGACCGCCTCGTTTTTGTCGACTGGGCCGCCACGGCCGGACATCCTGAGCATGGCGAGCGCGAACATCGCCTCGCGGTCGCCGGCGTCGGAGGCGCGCTTGTACCATTGCAGTGCCTTGGCGTAGTCGCGCCGGATGCCCATGGCATTGGAATAGAGCTCACCCAGCATGGTCATCGCCTTGGCATCGCCGGTCTCGGCACGAGCGGTGGCGAGTTCGAAGGCGGTCTTGTACTGGCCGCGCTGATAGGCGCCGAACACCAGATCGACGTTGGGATTGTCGGCCGGAGGCGCCGGGATCACGGTCGCGGCCGGAGCAGGCTTTGGAGAGGCTGAAGGCTTGGGGGAAGCTGAAGGCTTTGGTGCCGGCGCTGCTTCCTTCTTCTTGGTGATGGTGTGCGGCGTGGCCTTCGGCTTGTCCTTGCTTTTCTCGGCTGAAGGGTTCGGCGTTGCCACGGGCGGCGTGATCTGGAGCTGCGCGGCCGCGGGCACTGTGAGCAGCAGCGTGGCCAGGATGGTGATGCGCGGGAGCTTCATGACGGGCGCTAGCCGTGCTCCTGTTCTGCAAGCGCAGTCGCATGAGCCTTCTTGATCGCGGCGTCGGCCTCGATCAGCGCCGCCTTGGGTCCGCGCGGATCGGTCCAGATGGAGTCGCCCACCAGCACGAAATCGGCACCGCTGGCGGCGAATTCGTGGGCCTCCTCCAGCGAGATGGCAAAGCCGACGCAGGGCGGTTCGAACAGCTCGGCCCACCAGTCCAGCCGCTCGGCGATCGCTTGCGACGACGGCCGCTGGCCCTTTGCGTCGGGCTCGCCGAACAGCACGTAATCCGCGCCGATCTCGCCCGCATCCATGGAATGGTGCCGCGTCGTCAGCCCGCCGACGCCGGCGATGCGGTCGGGCTTCAACGATGGCAGCGCCTCCTTCAGCGCGGCGATGCCGGGCAGGTGCGCGCCGTCGGCGCCGCCGCGTGCGACGAGCTCAGGATGGCCGTCGACGAGCAGCGCGGCGCCCGCTTTCTGAACCGGCGGCGCGAAGGCCTTGATCCGCGAGATCATGGTGCGCTGATCGGTCACCTTCAGACGCAACAGCACGGCCGCGACGTCGGCGGCGGCGAGCAGGCCGGGCAGCTCGGTCAGAAGCGAAGCGGGATCGTCGACGACGGGCGTCGCGAGATAAAGGCGCGGCGCCGGGCGCGGCGGAGGAGATTTGTTCGACAAGATCTAGGCCGCTTTCTGTTCCAGGCTGCTTTGCCATTCGCCTTTGGCGGCGAGGCCATTCATGCGCGCGCGATGACTGAATGCGTCTTGTCCGGCTGCGACGTTCTCGGCCTTGCCGGACCAGGCCTTCTGCGGCGCGGCCTGGAGGGCGCGGCCGTAGGAGAAGGTCAGGCCCCAGGGCAGCGGGCCGAGCTTGTGCATGGCGTTGAGGTGCGCCGTTGCCTCTTCGTCCGACTGGCCGCCGGAGAGGAAGGCGATGCCGGGCACCGCCGCGGGCACGCACGCTCTGAGCAGCCGTATCGTCTTCTCCGCGACCTCCTCGGCGGCAGGCTGCTTCGCAGACTTCTTGCAGGGGACTACCATATTCGGCTTCAGCACCATGCCCTCGAGCGCGACGCGCTGCACGCGCAATTCCTGAAACGTCTTGTTGAGCACACGGCTCGTCACCTCATAGCAGCGATCGATGTCGTGATCGCCGTCCATCAGCACTTCGGGCTCGACGATCGGCACGATCTGCGCGGCCTGGCATAGCGCGGCATAACGCGCCAGCGCGTGGGCGTTGACGCTGATCGCGGTCATCGAGGGGATGCCCCGGCCGTCAGTGCCACTGCCGATGTCGATCACCGCGCGCCATTTGGCGAAGCGCGCGCCGCGCTCATAATACTTCTTCAGCCGTTCGGCGAGCTTGTCGAGCCCGACGGTGACGAGCTCTCCGGGGCACATCGGCAGGGCTTGCGTGCCTTCGTCGACCTTGATGCCGGGAATGGCGCCGCTACTCTCGATCAGCTTGACCAAGGGCGTGCCATCCTTTGCGTTCTGCCAGATCGTCTCGTCATAGAGGATGACGCCGGAGATATAGCGGCTCATGGCTTCGTTCGAGCGGAACAGCATCTCGCGATAGTCGCGGCGGTTCTCCTCGGTCGATTCCACGCCGATCGCATCGAAGCGCTTCTTGATGGTGCCGGAGGATTCGTCGGCGGCAAGGATGCCCTTGCCGGGCGCGACCAGAGCGGTCGCGATCCTGTTCAGCTCAGTCAGATTCATCGAGATGTCCTCCCAAAACGATTCTGCCCTTGCCGGTGAAAATAGACCGTTCTCGGGCAAATGCCGAGTTAACGTTCGTCGCAGGGTAAGGGGGGGGAGGGGGCGCCGGCAACAAGGCGTCATCCCGGGCTTACCGCCCGGAATGACGGAGAAAGTGGGGCTGGCTTACGCCACCTTCGGGGCGAGCTCGCCCTTGGCGTAGCGCTTGGCCATCTCGGCCGTGGTCAGCACCTTCTTGATCTTGGATGCTTGGCCAGCGGTATTGAATTCCTGGAGCCGCTGCTTGCACAGCTTGGTCATCGCTTCCATCGCGGGCTTCAGGTATTTGCGCGGGTCGAACTCTTCCGGATTGTCCTTGAGCACTTTCCGGATCTGGCCGGTCATCGCCATGCGGTTGTCGGTGTCGATGTTGATCTTGCGCACGCCGTTCTTGATGCCGCGCTGGATCTCGGCCACCGGCACGCCCCAGGTCGGCTTCATCTTGCCGCCATAGGCGTTGATGATGTCCTGGAGGTCCTGGGGCACCGACGAGGAGCCGTGCATGACGAGATGCATGTTCGGCAGCTTGCGGTGGATCTCCTCGATCACGTTCATGGCGAGGATGTCGCCGTCGGGCTTGCGGGTGAATTTGTAGGCGCCGTGAGACGTCCCCATCGCGATCGCGAGCGCGTCGACCTGGGTCTCCTGGACGAACTTCACGGCTTCATCCGGATTAGTCAGGAGCTGGTCGTGGCTGAGCTTGCCCTCGGCGCCGTGGCCGTCTTCCTTGTCGCCCATGCCGGTCTCGAGCGAGCCGAGTACGCCGAGCTCGCCCTCGACCGAGATGCCGCCGAGATGGGCCATCTCGGTCACGGTCTTGGTGACGCCGACATTGTAGCCCCAGTCGCCGGGGGTCTTGCCGTCCGCCTTGAGCGAGCCGTCCATCATGACCGAGGTGAAGCCGGCCTGGATCGCGGTCATGCAGGTTGCCGGCTCGTTGCCGTGGTCGAGATGCACGCAGACCGGAATGTGCGGGTAGATCTCGGTCACCGCGTCCATCATGTGCTTGAGCATGACGTCGTTGGCGTAGGAGCGCGCACCGCGCGAGGCCTGGATGATGACGGGCGCGTCGACCTGGTTGGCCGCGTCCATGATCGCCAGCGCCTGCTCCATGTTGTTGATGTTGAAGGCCGGGACGCCGTAATCGTTCTCCGCCGCATGGTCGAGCAATTGACGCAACGTGATCCGAGCCATCTGTGTTTTTCTCCCGTTTGGGCCTGCAAGGCCACTGCTTGAAGGCGGCTACGACTTGCCGACCGATTACTTGGTGCGCAGAACTTCGACGCCGGGCAGGGGCTTGCCTTCCATCCATTCAAGAAATGCGCCACCGGCGGTCGAGACATAGGTGAACTGACCGGCCACATGGGCCTGGTTGAGGGCCGCAACGGTGTCGCCGCCGCCCGCGATCGAGACCAGCTTCTTGGCCTTGGTGCGCTCGGCGGCATGCTTGGCGGCGGACATCGTGCCGCGGTCGAACGGCTGCATCTCGAAGGCACCGAGCGGTCCGTTCCAGACCAGCGTCGCCGCATCGTCGATCGCGGCATGGACACGTGCGATCGACTGCGGACCGACGTCGAGGATCATGCCGTCGGCCGGGATCGCGTCGAGGCCATAGGCGTGCGACGGCGCGTTGGCCGCGAAATGATAGGCGACGGTGGCGTCGACCGGCAGGATGATGGCGCAGTTGGCGGCTTCCGCCTTTTCCATGATGCGCAACGCGGTCGCGGCGAGATCCTTCTCGGCGAGCGACTTGCCGATGCCGACGCCCTGGGCGTGCAGGAAGGTGTTGGCCATGCCGCCGCCGATCACGAGCGCGTCGACCTTGGTCACGAGGTTTTCGAGCAGGTCGATCTTGGTCGAGACCTTGGCGCCGCCGATGATCGCGATGACGGGCTTGGTCGGTGAGCCCAGCGCCTTCTCCAGCGCGACCAATTCGGCCTGCATGGTGCGGCCGGCATAGGCGGGCAGCTTGTGGCCGAGGCCTTCGGTCGAGGCATGGGCGCGGTGCGCGGCCGAGAACGCGTCATTGACCCAGATGTCGCCGAGTTTTGCGAGCTCCGCGACAAAGGCCGGATCGTTCTTCTCTTCCTCTTTGTGGAAGCGGGTGTTTTCCAGACAGAGGATGTCGCCGTCCTTCAGCGCCGCCACGGCCTTGGCTGCGGGCTCGCCGATACAGTCGTCGGCGAAGCCTACGGGCTTCTTCACGACCTTCGAGAGCGCCTCGGCGACGGGCTTGAGCGAGTCCTTGGCATCGCGTCCTTTCGGCCGACCGAAATGCGCGAGCAGGATGACCTTGCCGCCCTTGTCGGAGATTTCGGTGATGGTCGGCGCGACGCGCTCGAGCCGGGTCGCGTCGCTGACGCGCCCGTTCTCCATGGGCACGTTGAGATCGACGCGCAGCAGCACGCGCTTGCCCTTCACGTCGACGTCGTCGAGGGTGCGGAATTTGTTGGTCACGAGGTATCCCCTGAACCGCCTTGGGTAATGTTGGGCCAGTCCTCGATCTTCCGATCCGGATCGGGCTTGATCTTCGAGCCCGATCGCAAGAACAGGAACAACAGGCCGCCCATCAACGCCAAGAGGAGCGCGAGGGCGACGAGTTGCGAGGTCATGGCGTTCTCCGGCTGTGCCGTGACGCGTGTTGGTTAGATCACCTTCGCCATCGCCACGGCAGTGTCCGCCATGCGATTGGAGAAGCCCCACTCATTGTCGTACCAGGACATCACGCGCACCAGCGTGCCGTTCTGCACCTTGGTCTGGTCCTCGTGGAACGTCGAGGAGTGCGGGTCGTGGTTGAAGTCGATCGAGACGTTCGGCGCGCTGGTGTAGCCGAGGATGCCCTTGAGCTGCTGCTCGGAGGCGCGCTTCATCGCCGCGTTGATTTCCTTGACGTCGGTGGCGCGCTTGGCGACGATCTTGAGGTCGACGACCGAGACGTTCGGGGTCGGCACGCGGATCGCGACGCCGTCGAGCTTGCCCTTCAGCTCCGGCAGCACGAGGCCGATCGCCTTGGCGGCGCCGGTCGAGGTCGGGATCATCGACATCGCAGCCGCGCGGCCGCGGTAGAGATCCTTGTGCATGGTGTCGAGCGTCGGCTGGTCGCCGGTATAGGCGTGGATCGTGGTCATGAAGCCGGTCTCGATGCCGACGAGGTCGTTCAGCACCTTGGCGATCGGCGCGAGACAGTTGGTGGTGCAGGAGCCGTTGGAGACGACCAGATGTTCCCGGGTCAGCGTGTCGTGGTTGACGCCGTAGACGATGGTGGCGTCGGCGCCGTCGGCGGGCGCAGAAACGAGAACGCGCTTGGCGCCAGCGGTCAGATGCGCGGAGGCCTTGTCCTTCGAGGTGAAGATGCCGGTGCATTCCATCGCGATGTCGATCCCGAGATCCTTCCAGGGCAGCTTCGAGGGATCCCGCTCGGCGGTCACCTTGATCTTGTTGCCGCCGAGGCTGATCGTGTCGCCATCGACGGTCACGGTGCCGGGGAAACGGCCATGGACGCTGTCGAAGCGAAGCAGATGGGCATTGGTCTCGACCGGGCCGAGGTCGTTGATGCCGACGACCTCGATGTCCTTGCGGCCGGACTCGGCGATGGCCCGCAGGATGTTGCGGCCGATGCGGCCAAAACCGTTGATTCCGACGCGGACTGCCATGTTTCGTCTCCTTCAATGACCGTTGTCATCCCGCACAACGCGCTAGCGCGCCTGCGAGGGTTTTTTTAGGGCGGACGCCCGGTTCGGCCGGGCGGGGCTTGATCATATGAGAGTTAGGTAGTCCTTTTTTTCGGCAATCTCAACTCTCAGGAAACGCGTTTCAGAACGGCGTTAACCGCGGCCTCGGCGGTAATGCCAAAGTGCTGGAATACCTTGTTGAGAGGGGCGCTGGCGCCGAAGGAGTGCATGCCGATAAACTCGCCATCCTGGCCGATCACGGCGTCCCAGCCCCAGCGTACGGCGGCCTCGATCGCGACCTTGACCGGGGCGTTGCCGATGATCTCGTCGCGGCGCTCCTTTGGTTGCGCTAGCAGGAGCTCGAGCGAGGGAACCGAAACCACCCGGGTCGGAATGCCGCGCTCGGCGAGCTGCTTCTGGGCGGCCACGGCCATCTCCACTTCGGAGCCCGAGGCGAACAGCGTCGCCTTGGCTTCGCCCTGGGCGGCCACCAGTTCGTACGCACCGAATCGGCAGGGGCTCTCGTTCGGCGCGGCGGTGCGCAGTTGCGGCAGGTTCTGCCGGGTCAGCGCCAGGACTGTCGGGCCGTCGATGCGGTTGAGCGCGAGCTCCCAGCACTCGGCAACCTCGATGGAATCGCACGGGCGGAACACGCGCATGTTGGGAATGGCGCGAAGTGCTGAGAGATGCTCGACCGGCTGGTGGGTCGGGCCGTCTTCGCCGAGGCCAATGGAATCATGGGTCATGACATAAACGACGCCGGTCCCCATCAACGCGGCGAGCCGCATCGCGGGCCGGGCATAATCCGTGAACACCAGGAACGTGGCGCCGTTCGGCGCAAAACCCCCGTGCAGGAAGATGCCGTTCATCGCCGCGCACATGCCGTGCTCGCGGATGCCGTAATGGATGAAGCGGCCCTTCGGCGTCTTGGCCGAGAACGCAGTCGCCGACTTCGCCTTGTTGTTGTTGGAGCCGGTGAGATCGGCCGAGCCCGCCAGAAACTCCATCGGCATCGCGCCGGCAATCACTTCGATCACGGCTTCGGAGGATTTGCGGGTCGCCGCATTCATCGGCTTTTCCAAGAGCTCCTTCTTGTAGCCCTTGAACGCCTTTGCCAGCGCGGCCGGCCGCTCGTGGCGCAGCCGGCGCTCGAATTCGGCGCGCTTGCGGCCGCCGAGTTCACCGAGCCTTGCTTCCCATTCCTGTCGTGCCGCCGCGCCACGGCTGCCGGCCGCGCGCCAGGCCTTGAGCACGTCGTCGGGCACCGAGAACGGCTCCAGCGAAATGCCGAGATTTTCCTTGGCGGCCTTGAGTTCGTCGGCACCGAGCGCTTCGCCGTGCACTTTGTTGGTGCCGGCCTTGTGCGGCGCGCCGAAGCCGATGGTGGTGCGGCACGCGATCAGCGTCGGCTTGTTTGATTTCTGCGCGCGCGTGATCGCGGCCGATATCGCGGCCTGGTCGTGGCCGTCGATCTTTTCGGCTGCCCAACCCGCCGACTTGAACCGCTTCACCTGGTCCACGGAATCGGAGATCGAGGTCGGGCCATCGATCGAGATGCCGTTGTCGTCATACAGCACGATCAGCTTGTTGAGCTTCCAGTGCCCGGCCATCGCGATCGCTTCCTGCGACACGCCTTCCATCAAATCGCCGTCGGAAGCGATCACATAGGTGTGGTGATCGACGATCTTCTTGCCGAACTCGGCCGCGAGCATCTTCTCGGCGAGCGCCATGCCGACGGCGGTGGAAATGCCCTGGCCGAGCGGACCGGTGGTGGTCTCGATGCCCTTGGTGTGGCCGTGCTCGGGATGTCCCGGAGTCAGCGACCCCAACTGACGAAAGTCCTTGAGCTGGGCGATCGTCATCTCGGGACTGCCGATCAGATACAGCAGCGAATAGATCAGCATCGAGCCGTGCCCGGCCGAGAGCACGAAGCGGTCCCGGTCCGGCCAGTCCAGCGCGGCGACGTCGAATTTCAGGAATTGCGTGAACAGCACGGTCGCCATGTCGGCGGCGCCCATCGGCAGGCCGGGATGACCCGATTTCGCCTTCTCGACGCCGTCCATGGCAAGGCCGCGGATCGCATTGGCCATACGGTTGTGATCGACCTGCGTCATGTCTGAAAATCCGTCTGGAATGAGGCGCTTGTGGCTGGATTTGGCCGCGCCGGAAGGAGCCTTTCGGCCGCTGGGGTCGCGGCTGGGATAGCATCTCGGTTCCGGCAGGCCAAGGCAATCAAACGCCGGTTTGGCCGTAAAAGTTGCTTACGGCATGATCCGGACCCGCAGGGCCGCGTTAGCGCAAAGTGGAGGCCGGTTTTCCGGCCAGGTCATGCCCGGCAGGAACTGATAGATCGGGATGAATCCCATCCCGATCTATCAGTGCATAGTTTCGTGGCGGCGTTGCGCTCCGCTAGCTTGCCACGTAAATTTCTGCTTCTAACCGCTTGCCGAACCGAGTCTTTTGCCGGACGGCAAGCTCCAAGGTAAATGCCCAAAGGAAAAGCCCAAGGGCAAGGCCACAGGTTCCGCCGCTGACTGCATGAACGATCGCGTATCCAACAGCTCTGCCATGACCGAGTCCTCGGCCGTCGAGATCGAGATCGCGACCCGCAGGCTCATGGCGGCGCTCGACTCGCTCGAAAGCGCCGTGGAGCGGCGGCGCGATGCCGATCGCGACGAGAACGAGCTCGCGGCGCGAATCCAGGCGCTCGGCGCGGACCGCTCGCGGCTTGCCGACGAACTCGACGGCGCGCTGGTGAAGGCGCGCAAGCTCGAGCGCTCCAGCCGCGAGATCTCCGATCGGCTGGATTCCGCGATCGTCACGATTCGCTCGGTGCTCGATACCGGAGAGGACGGATGAGCCACATCAACGTCACCATCAACGGCCGGCAATACCGCATGGCCTGCGAGGAAGGCCAGGAGGTGCGGCTGCTCAAGCTCGCCGAAAGCCTGGAGACGCGGATTCAGTCGCTGCGCGGAAAGTTCGGCGAGATCGGTGATGCCAGGCTCACCGTGATGGCGGCGCTGACCGTCTGCGACGAATTGGTCGACGCCGGCAACCGCATCCGGACCATGGAGCAGGAACTGACCGAGCTACGGGATTTCCGCAACGCCGCCGTCGAGCGCGCCCGGCTGACCCAGACCGCGGTCGTGAACGCACTGAACTCTGCGGCGGAGCGCATCGAAAAGTCGACCCAGGTCCTGAACCGCACCGTCGGCAACGGGATCGCCATCGGCTGACCGTTCACCGGGCTGGCGATTCGTCAGCATCGTTGTTACATTGCCCGAGCGGGGCTGCGACGCGCGTCAGGAGCCATTATCCCCGGGGCCTTATCGATCCTTTAGGGAACTGTCCCTGGCCGGGCCCGTGGGCTCGGACATATGGTGCCCACCTACTTTCGTAGGGAACTCCGGGATCGAGTGCTTCAACGGCGTTCGCGGCTTCGCACTTTTGCATTCGTCCTCCTAGTTCGTGCCTCTCGAATTGCGTCCTCGACAAACCAGCGGTGTCATGCCCCGCGTAGGCGGGGCATCCAGTACGCCGCGGCGTCGATGTTTGATCACTGGCGTCTCTGGAATACTGGATCACCCGCCTTCGCGGGTGATGACGGCGGAGCAAGGCTCAGCCTTCGGAGCAAGCGCGCATGACCAACACCAAAGCCGAACTCCGCGCCAAAGCCCTCGCGGCGCGCGATGCGCTGAGCGAAAAGAAGCGCACCGCCGCCGCCGCCAAGCTCGCCAAGCGCGGGCTGCCGTTCCAGCTTCTGCCCGGCAGCATCGTGTCGGGATATTCGCCGATCCGCAGCGAGATCGATCCGATGCCGCTGCTGAAGAAGCTGGCCGAGCAGGGCGCCAGGCTCGCGCTGCCTTGCGTCACCGCGCGCGGCCAGTCGCTGATCTTCCGCGTCTTCCATCCCAACGATCGCCTGATGCTCGGCCCGCTCGGCATTCCCGAGCCGTCGCCTGGGGCCGCTGAAGTCATTCCCGACATCATGCTGACGCCACTCGCTGCCTTCGATCGTCTCGGCCATCGCATCGGCTATGGCGCGGGGCATTACGACCACACCTTCGCGCATCTGCGAAAAGCCAAGAATATCGTCGGCATCGGGCTCGCTTTCGCAGCGCAGGAGATCAAGGCGGTTCCGGCACTAGCCCACGACGTGGCGCTGGATTATGTGCTAACGGAATCCGACGTATTCGATTTCCGGAGTTCTGAAGTTGCGCATTCTCTTCGTGGGTGATGTCGTCGGCCGTGCCGGGCGCAATGCCATCGCCGAATATCTGCCTGGCATGGTCAAGGACTGGTCGCTCGATTTCGTCGTCGTCAACGGCGAGAATTCCGCCGGCGGCTTCGGCATCACGGAAGCGATCTATCAGGAGTTTCTCGACGCCGGCGCCGACGCGGTGACGCTCGGCAATCACTCCTGGGACCAGCGCGAAGCTCTCGTGTTCATCGAGCGCGCGGATCGTTTGGTGCGGCCCGCGAATTATCCACGCGGTACGCCCGGCCGCGGCGCCGCGCTGGTCGAGACCAAAAACGGCAAGCACGCGCTCGTCGTCAACGCTTTGGGCCGCGTCTTCATGACCCCGTTCGATGATCCCTTCGCAGCGCTGGAGCGCGAGCTCGGCGCCTGCCCGCTCGGCATTGCCGCGGATGCCATCGTCGTCGACTTCCATTGCGAGGCGACCAGCGAGAAGCAGGGCATCGGCTTCTTCTGCGACGGCCGCGCCAGCCTCGTCGTCGGCACCCACACCCATGTGCCGACCGCCGACCACCAGATCCTGTCGGGCGGCACCGCCTACATGACCGATGCCGGCATGACCGGCGACTACGATTCCATCATCGGCATGCAGAAGGAAGAGCCGCTGCGGAGGTTCACCTCCGGGATACCCTCGGGCCGCTTCGAGCCGGCGGCAGGCGCCGCGACGCTCAGCGGCGTTGCCGTGGAGACGGATGACGCGACCGGACTCGCACTGCGCATCGCACCGGTGCGCGCCGGCGGCCGGCTGGAGCCGGCAACGCCGAAATTCTGGTTGAGCTGAACGGCGCCACATATTCAGTGTCGTCCCGGCCGGGACCCATACCGCGTGATCTATCCATTGCACGCAGCCGGAGTACCGAACGACGAATCTTTGCCAAACAAATCGCTGTGGCTATGGGTCCCGGCCTTCGCCGGGACGACGCCGAGAGTGATGCGCTCACCGCACCTACTCGGCCGTCTGCTCCCTCAACCCCGCGACATCCTTTGCCGTCAGCTTCGACCCCTTCGTGCCAAACCGCGCCGTGACGTAATTCGCCACCGCCGCAATCTCGTCATCGCTATACGCGTTGCCGAATGCTGGCATCGACAGCGCCCCGTCGGGCGTATTCCGCTTGGTGCCTGACAGCACGATCTGCGCGACGTTGGTGGCGGCGGGGTCGTTGACGGCCCAGGTGCCGGTCAGCGTTGCCATCGCCGAGACCGGGCTCTCGCCGCTCCAGCCGTGGCAGCTGGCGCAGGCGCTGGCGAACATTTTCTTGCCGCGCGCATCCGCCGTGATGCCGTCCTTGTGCGAGGCGGGCGCGACGGGCGCGGTGGTTGCCGGCAGGTCGGGCGAGGGCTGCGGCGGTACGCTGCGCAAATAGGCGACGATGCTGCTTATGTCCTCAGGCGCGAACTGGCTGAAACTGTGGTCGACCGCTTCACCCATCGGACCCGACGCCGAGCCGTGGCCGGGCGCATGGCCGAGCGACAGATAGGAGATCAGGTCCTCGTCACGCCAGCTGCCGAGGCCGGTGGCCTTGTCGGAGGAGATGTTGAAGGCGCGCCAGCCGGCCGTGATCGCGCCCGCGAACTTCTTGCGGTTGTCCAGCGCAAAGCCGAGATTGCGCGGCGTGTGGCATTCGCCGCAATGCGCCAACGCTTCAACAAGATACGCGCCGCGATTCCACTCCGGGCTCTTCGACGTATCAGGCGCAAAGCGTGTGTCGGGATTGAACACGGCCGACCAGACAATCATCGCCCAGCGCTGGTTGAACGGGAAGGACAGCGTGTTCTCCGGCGGCTTCGCGCGCACCGCAGGCAGGCTGAACAGATAGGCCTTCACCGCCAGCACGTCCTCGTCGGTCATGTAGGTGTAGGACGTGTAGGGCATCGCCGGATAGAGCCGGGCGCCGTCATGGCGCTTGCCGCGCTGGACCGCGTTGAGAAAATCCTGGTCGCTGTAATTGCCGATGCCGGTGTCCTTGTCCGGCGTGATGTTGGTGGAATAGAGCGTGCCGAACGGCAGCTTGAAGCCGAGCCCGCCGGAATAGTCCTTCTCGCCCGGCTTGGTGTGGCAGACCATGCAGTCGGCCGCCTTCGCGAGATATTCGCCGCGTTCAACCAGGCTCGCCTTCTCCAGCCTTGCCGGCACGCCGGTCGGCTTGCCGGCGCGGTAATCCGCCAGCGCCACCTTGGGGCCGCCGGCGAAGTCGAGTGGGCCGGGCCCGCGGATGATCCAGACGCCGAGCGCCACCACGACAATGGCGATCACGACGATGCCAGTGAAGATACGCATCTTGCCGCTCATGCCTTTTTCCCCGCAGCCAGCAGTTTCCGATCGATCGGCAGGCGCCGCAGCGCGACGCCGGTTGCCGCGTAAATGGCGTTGCGCAGCGCCGGCGGTCCGGCATTGACGCCGGCCTCACCGATGCCGCCGGGCGCCTCGCCGCTCTTGACGACGACGACCTCGATCTTCGGCATCTCGTCGATGCGCATCATGCGGTAGTCGTGGAAATTCGACTGCTGCACGCGGCCCTTCTCGATGGTGATCTCGCCATAGAGCGCGGCGGTGAGGCCGAACACCAGGCCACCCTCGATCTGCGCCTTCACTGTATCGGGGTTGACCGCGATGCCGGTGTCGACCACCGATGTGATGCGGCGGAGCGTGATCTCGCCGATATCGTCGATCTCCGCTTCCACCACGGTGGCGAGGAAGCTTGCAAATGACGGCTGGACGCAGACGCCGCGACCGACGCGCGGTGGCAGCGGTTGGCCCCAGCCGGATTTCTCGGCGGCGAGATTGAGCACCGCGAGCATGCGCGGATTCTTGGTCAGCATGGAGCGGCGGAATTCGACGGGGTCCTTGCCGGCCTTGCGCGCCAGCTCGTCCATCGCGCATTCGACCGCGAACACGTTGTTGTTCGGACCGACGCCGCGCCAGAATCCTGTCGGCACCCCCGGCGGCTCGGCGCGGACATATTCGACATGGAAATCGGCGAAGTCGTAGGGCGCATCCACCGCGGCATCGACCGCGTCGATATCGATACCCTTCTGGAACGCCGGCGGCAGCCAGCGCGCCAGCACGGCGGAGCCGGCGACCTTGTACTTCCAGGCCGCGACCTTGCCGTCGACCAGCGATGCCGTGACCTGGTCGCGATAGACCGGGCGGTAGACGTCGTGCTGGATGTCCTCCTCGCGGGTCCATATCACCTTGACGGGATAATCGACCTGCTTTGCGATCTTCACGGCGGCCACCACCATGTCCGGCTCGAGCTTGCGGCCGAAGCCGCCGCCGAGCAGATGCTGGTTGACGATCACCTTGTCGACCGGGAGGCCGGCGGCCTTCGCGGCCTCCGATTGCACGCGTGTCATGATCTGCGTGCCGGTCCAGATCTCGCAGGCATCAGGCCTGACGTGGACGGTGGCGTTGATCGGCTCCATCGAGGCGTGCGCGAGGAACGGCAGTTCGAAGCTCGCCTCGAACCTGTCGCCGCTTGCGAGCCCCTTGGCGATGTCGCCAACCGATTTCGCGACCACGCCGTCCTTCGCGCTGGCGGCGCGCAGATGCCGCCAGATATCCTCCGTGCTGAGCTTCGCGTTCGGTCCCTCGTCCCACTCGATCTTGAGCGCATCGAGGCCTTTCTTGGCGGCCCACATGTGGTCGCCGATCACGGCGATTGTGTCCTCGAGCACCACGATTTTGCGCACGCCCGGGATTTTTGTCGCCGCACTGTCGTCGACCTTGCCGACCTTGCCGCCAAAGACCGGGCAATTGGCGATCGCTGCGATCTTCATGCCGGGCAGGATCGCGTCTATGCCGTAGACGACCTTGCCGTTGACCTTGTCCGGCGTGTCGAGCCGCTTCAGCGGCTGGCCGATGATGACGAAGTCCTTGGGGTCCTTGACCGAAACATCCTTCGGCGGCGTCTGGCCCTGTGCGGCCAGTGCCAGTTCGCCATAGCCGAGCCTGCGGCCGCTTGCGGCGTGCACGACCTCGCCTTTCGACGCGGTGCAGCTCGCAGGTTCGACCTGCCATTGCACTGCTGCGGCCCGCACCAGCATCGCCCGCGCGCTGGCGCCGGCTGCCCGCAACGGTTTCCACCAGGCACGGATCGAGGTCGAACCACCCGTGGCCTGCAAGCCGAAGGCGGGATTGGCGTAGAGCTTGTCGTTGGGCGGCGCATGCAGCACGGCGACCTTTGCCCAATCGGCGTCCAGCTCTTCGGCCAGGATCATCGCAATCGAAGTATAGACCCCCTGGCCCATCTCGACCTGCGGCATCATCAGGACGGTGCGGCCGGTCTCGTCGATGCGGATGAAGGCGTTGGGCGCGAACTTGCCGTCGGTCGTGTCCTTCGGCTGCTCCGGCTCGTTGACGGCGGCGCGCAGCGGCAGGTGGAAGGCGAGCAGGAAGCCGGTGGCGAGACCGCCGGTCAGAAGCGCACGGCGGGAGACGTCAGGAAGAGTCTTGTCGGTGATCATGGCGGACCTCACGACTGACGACCGGAGGCGGCCTGCTTGATGGCCTCGCGGATGCGCACATAGGTGCCGCAGCGGCAGATGTTGCCAGCCATCGCGGCGTCGATGTCGGAATCGTCAGGGCTGGGCGTTGCCGCCAGCAGTGCCGCGGCCGCCATGATCTGGCCGGATTGGCAATAGCCGCACTGGACCACTTCGGCATCGAGCCAGGCCTTCTGCACCTTCGTGCCCGCAGGCGTGCTGCCGACATGCTCGATCGTGGTGACGGCGCGGTTCGCGACCGCGCTGACCGGCAAGACACAGGAGCGGACTGCCTTGCCATCGACGTGCACCGTGCAGGCGCCGCACTGCGCGATGCCGCAGCCGAACTTGGTGCCGGTCATCCCAAGGACGTCGCGCAGCACCCACAGCAGCGGCATTTCAGGTGGCGCCTCGAACGATTTCGTTTCGCCATTGATGGTGAGAACAGTTGCCATATGCATCCCCTTGCTCGCTCGATCGCTTACGGCGATCTAGTCAGCGAATTTGCGCGCACAATAATCATATCGATGCGAAACGATGAAGCGTCGACTATTTCCGGCAATGCATATTTGCGTAGCGAGCGCGTCAGGCCATGACGTTCACGAATTTGTGCGGCGATCGCTGCGGTGATTTTGGGCTAATTGATATGATAATCGTCATTTTCTGACGCTTTTTCTTCACATGCGCCGTTGCTCGCCGCAGGTGATCGTGCGAATGCGCAAAATCATGCGATGACGAAACTCGTGCGATTATGGAAGTCGATCGACGGCGCGGGCTTCTGACGCGATCAATTGCGGCGACTCATTGATGTGCCCTCTCACCTTGTGGGAGAGGGCAGCGACGCCCGTAGACGCAGGCTCACTCGGGTGAGGGTCCGTCTCCGCGTACGGGCACCGTTGTGCATCAACCGGCAAAGGGAAGCCTGATCGTGAACGAGGCACCGCCGTGCTCCCGATTACTCGCTGATATGAACCCGTTGTGCGCTTCGATAATGGTGCGCGCAATGGACAGGCCCATGCCCATGCCTTCCGCTTTGCTGGTGTAAACGGCTCGAACGGTCACCGCCGGCGCTTGCTTGTGCGCACAGAAGGCCAAGCCGCGCTATCGGGCGTCGCCATGGATCAATAGGCGCAAATGTAGTTTCCGTAAGCATCGTAGCAACTGCGGCGGTACGCAGCAGTGCCAACGGCAGCCGCGCCGACCGCTGCCGCTCCTACACCGTAGCCCCGATAGCCGTAGCCGCGATAGCCGCCTCGATAGCCCGCGCCGCGCACCGCAACAGCGCCGCCGCCCCGCGGTCCTCGAACTGCGACCGCACCGCCGCGGTAAGCGCCGCCACCCCGATAGGCACCTCCGCCGCGCCGGGCCTCGGCATCATCGGGGATCAAGCAGGCGGTGAGCAAAACGAAAGCGGCAAGAGAAGCAAGAATGAAGCGGAGCATGACAGAAACCCTTCCATGAATTCCTTAAGCCCCGCTCGCGAGATTGCGGCTCACTCCGCGCGTGAGCTTGATGTAGATCAATCGAACCCGCGCATTTGCGACGCCTACGCTATGTTCAGCCGCACCTGAGGCGCTTCCGTCACCTTTCGGTGACGCAAGTGCGAAGGGGGAGGTCCGCCATGCATCCGAGGAAGCTTCTTTCGATCAAGTCAGCGACGGTCGCGGGCATCGCCGCCAGCGGCCTGCTTGGGCTTGCAACCCTGTCGCTCAGTCCAACCCCAGCCAAGGCGGTGATTTACTGCCAGTACGTAGAATATCCGGCGGGTTGCGTTGCTCGGGCAGGCGTCGTGCTCAGGCCGCGCCCGGTGGCGCGCGCCGCAGTCCGTCATAACGCCGGTGGCAATGCGAATGGTGGCGTCAATCGCGTTGGAGCCGGGCGGTAAAGGCCGGTTTCGCAAGCCAGGAGGAAGCCGTCATCGTTTCGTTCCGGTGGCGGCTTTTCTTTGTCTGGCGGGGATGGCTTCGACAAGGAGAGAAGGGAGGAATGGAAATTTCGGAATAATAGCACTCTACGCCTGTTTTGCCCGACGCCGCAAGCGCTTCAGAGACGCCTGGATCGACGGATTCATCGGGCGCTTAAGCCATTGATTCTGCTCGCCCCGGCTACTGTGAATGGGGTTGTTTTCGAGGTTTTTTGATTCAAGGTCCGCAGGAGTGACCGTCAGCTCTGCCGAAAGCCCATCCGGAAGGCGCCCCAGTGCTTGCCGCGGATCATGATCGGCGAGGACAGGTCCTTCATCAGCACGAACTGCCCGCCGCCCATGTCGCGGCGATAGGTCTGGAGCAGGAACGGCTTGGTGTTGGCCGCGACCTTCTGCACCGCTCGATCGGTGAACAGGCGGCGGTTGCGGCAATTGGCGTTATTCCAGACCGGGTCCTTGCCCTGCGGCAGTCGGTAGTTCGGGTTGTGCGTCGGCAGATAGCCGCCCTTGGCCCAGGCGACGCAGAACACGATGCGGGGATCGGACTTCTGGATCGGATCCTGGATCGCGGGCAGCACGCGGTCGGTGAAGTCGACATAGTTAGTGTTGTACTGCTTGGGATCGGTGCCGGGGATTTCCCGATAGTTCTCGTCCATGAACTGGTCGAGCGTGATCTCGCCGCGGCCGATGGCGGCTTCGAACTCGTCGGAGATCCGCTTGGCGGTCTCGACGACGGTGCGGATCAGCGGCGCATCGGATGTCTCCACGCCGCTGTCGGCGATCAGCGCGATCAGGCCTTCGGACGTGTCGAGCAGTTTGGTCACGCGCTGATCCGCGTTCTTGAGATCGCGCGAGGAGAGGTCGACGCCCTTGGCGAGCTCGTTGAGCTCGCTGATGACGCTGTCGCAATGTCCGAGATTGGAAGTCGCCGCGCGCGTGACGCTGCCGATCTCCGCTTCGACCGAGGCGAAGCCCTGCTGGACCCGCGAGATGATGCCGGAGATCCGCTGGGCGCCTTCGCCGGCCGTCTTCGCGCGCTGCGAAGCATCGCTGCTCTCGCCGATCAGGCCTTCGATCTGGCCGTCGAGATCGCGCACGGTGTCGGAGATCTGGTGTGTGGCTTGGCGGGTGGCTTCCGCGAGGTTCTTGACCTCGCTTGCCACCACCGCGAAGCCGCGGCCGGCATTGCCGGCGCGTGCTGCCTCGATGGTGGCGTTGAGCGCGAGCAGGTTGGTCTGCTTCGCGATCGCCTCGATCGAGCCGGACACTTTTGCCACCTGCGCCAGCGCGGAGCCGACGGCGCTCAAGCGCGCCTCGATCCGCTCCACCGCTGCAACGAGCTCGGAGATATGGCTGACGGCGGCGTCGACTGCGCCGCGCGACTGCGCGATCTCGCCGACCGCCGCCGACGTGGTCGTTTGAACCGCCTGCGACGCATTGGCGATGTCGTGGTTGGCCGACACCATTGTCTCGGCGGTTTCCTGGAGATGATGAAACCGTTCCGACTGGTTCGCGACGCGGCTTGCGACTTCCTGGACGTTGCCGGCGATGTCGGCGAGTTCCACGCCGAGGCCGCCGATGCGGTCGGCGAGCTGATCGATCAGCCGCTCGGCAAGCGTTCGGTTGGAGCCGGTGTCCAGTACTGCAAGTTGTACGACGGACATGTCTTGAGAGTCCTCCAGTCAGAGCCGTTCGCCGGCTCTCCGCGGCATTCCCATTCCAATTCCGGTCTTAAGAGATGATTCGCGCGTTGGCGTCTTGCCTGAGCGCGCACTAGAGCTTGTAGGCCGTCCGAAATCCGCCCCAGTGCCGGCCCTGCACGCGGATCGGAACGTCGATCTCGCGCATCATCACAGTATTTCCGTTGCCCATGTCGCGCGCATAGCTCTGCACCAGATACGAGCGCAGGTTGCGCGCGGCAGCCAACCCCGCCGGATCGTTGAACATCCGCCGGTTGCGGCTGTTGGCTGTGTTCCACGCGGCATCGCCCGGCCGCTGCGGATGCGAATAGATCTTGTTGTGCACCGGCAGGAAGCCGTTGCGATCGACCATGGCGCAGAACGCCAAGCGCGGGTCCTTTTCCAGAAACGCTTCCTGGAACGACGGCAGCGCGCGGTCGGCCCAGTCCAGATATCGGGTGCGGTACTGCTGCGGATTGGTTCCGGCGATTTCGGCATAATCGGTGTCGAAGAGGTCCTCGATCTTCACCTCGCCGCGAGCAACCGCCTGCTCGAAGATTCCGGTCAGCGCGTTACCCGCCTCCATGGCGCGGGTCACGAACTCCGTGTTCTCTTCGTGGATCGACCAGAGCCTGTCCTCGATCTTCTCGCGGAGCGCGGCATCGGGATTGACGAATTGCGCGCGCGCGCCGGCCTTGGACTGCTCGACCACGCGCAGGCGGCAGGCGCCGACGCCTTCGAGGGTGCCTTCGATCATGGCTTGCGATGCAAGGCGGCCCGCGTCGGCGCCGCCGATCAGCACGTCGTCCATCGCTATCTCGTAGACCGGCAGCACGCCGCGGGCGGTTTCGAGCTTGAGATGGCAGGGCAGCCGTTCGGTCTTGCGGCGATCGTCGTGCTCGCTCTGGCGCAGCAGCACGGCACAACGCGATTTCAGTTTCTGTGCGAAGGCGGTCACGGCCTTGCCGGCGCTCGCGACGTTCTCGCCGTGGCTCTCGGCCGCCTTGGTCGCAGCATCGATCTCGGCTGCGCTTTCGCCGACCGAGATGATGAACTGCGACGCGCTTGTCGCGTTGCCGGAGACTTCGCTGGTGGTGGCGTTCTGTTCGGCGACCGCGCCGTTGACGGTCTCGAAGACCGGGCGGATGGCCTCGATCGCCTGCGAGATGCGGTGCACCGCATCCGCGGAGCCGGCGGCGTCGCGTTGCAGCGCGTCGATCTTTTTGGTGATCTCCTCCGTCGCGCCCTGGGTCTGCACCGCCAGTGCCTTGACCTCAGTAGCGACGACCGCAAAGCCTCTTCCCGCGGCGCCCGCACGCGCGGCCTCGATGGTCGAGTTGAGCGCGAGCAGCGTCGTCTGCCGTGCGATCTGTGCGATCAGGTTGACGACGTTGCCGATGGCGGCCGAGGATTCGCGCAAGCGATCGACGTTGGCGCGGGCTTCCTGCGCCGCGGCGCTGGCCTCGTCCGCGAGCTTGCCGGCCTCGCGAACCTGCGCCCCGATGCCCAGCGCCGACTGGGTGAATTTGTCGGCGGCATGGGCGAAGGTGGAGGCGTTCGATTGCGCGGCATTGGTCCGGCCGGTGAGGGCGTCGGTGCGGTCGCGGATGGCGGCAAGCGTCGTGGCGGTCGCCTCGGCGCCGCCGGCCACCGAATTGGCGGCGCGCTCGAGCTGGCGAATCATGGCGCCCAGCTCGAGTTCCAGCAGTTCCAGGATTTCCTTGGCCGAATCGCTTTCGACGGCCGCGGCAGGCTCGGAATGGGCCGCCGGCTGTGCAGCCTGCGGGGCAGCCGCAGTTGCAGTCATGTCCGGCAGACGCTTCCGAAATAGTCCGAATGCCATCAGGTCTCTCTTGTCGGGGGACGGTCGGACGCTATTTTCGCAGGCTGGAATGAAATCAGGGTTAACGATGCCTGACATCTAGGCACGGGCCCGTACGGTGTTACCTTAAAGTCGTAGAGCCTCTTTCTTTCCGGGGGGGTGGCGGCCTATAAGGCCGCGCTTCCCACGCTCACCTTGGCGCACGATTCCCCTAGAGAAGATCACGCATGGCCGGACATTCCCAATTCAAGAACATCATGCACCGCAAGGGGCGGCAGGATGCCCAGAAGTCGAAACTGTTCGGCAAACTGGCGCGGGAAATCACCGTCGCGGCCAAGCTGGGGACGCCCGACCCCAACATGAACCCGCGCCTGCGTGCGGCCATCACGGCGGCGCGCCAGGAGAACATGCCGAAGGACAATATCGAGCGCGCCGTCAAGAAGGCGCTCGGTAATGACGGCGAGAACTATGACGAGATCCGCTACGAGGGTTACGGACCCGGCGGCGTTGCCGTCATCGTCGAGGCGCTGACCGACAACCGCAACCGCGCGGCTTCCGACATCCGCTCCTTCTTCACCAAGTCCGGCGGCAATCTCGGCGAAACCGGCTCGGTGTCCTTCATGTTCGACCGCACCGGCATAGTCGAATACGACCGCAGCGTTGCCTCTGACGATGCGGTGCTGGATGCCGCGATCGAGGCCGGCGCCGACGACGTGATATCGAGCGAAGCCGGCCACGAGATCTACGCCTCGACCGAAGGCTATCGCGACGTCGCCAAGGCGCTGGAAGCCAAGTTCGGCGAGCCGCGCAAGGCCGCGCTGATCTGGAAGCCGCAGAACACGGTCGCGGTCGACGACGAGACCGGCGAGAAGCTGCTCAAGCTGATGGACCTGCTCAACGAGCACGACGACGTCCAGCACGTCTACGCCAATTTCGAGGTGTCGGACGCGCTGCTGGCGAAGATGGGCGGGTAGGGGGCCACTTCCCCTGTTACTTCCGTTCTGTTTCTGTTTCCCCCACGGCGGCCAGCCGCTATCACTGGCCCATGACGACGCTTCCGATTCGTGGCCCCGTTCGCATCATCGGCATCGACCCTGGCCTGCGCCGCACCGGCTGGGGCGTGATCGAGGCCGAGGGCAATCGCCTGATCTATGTCGCCTGCGGCTCGGTGGAGCCGCCGGACGATTTGCCGCTGGCGAGCCGGCTGCTCGCGATCCATGAGGGGCTCGCCGCCGTCCTGTCCGGTCACAAGCCGATGGAAGCCGCGGTCGAGCAGACTTTCGTCAACAAGGACGGCGTCGCGACGCTGAAGCTCGGCCAGGCCCGCGGCGTCGCCATGCTCGCGCCCGCGATGTTCGGCATCAGCGTTGCCGAATACGCGCCGAACCAGGTGAAAAAGACGGTGGTCGGCGCCGGCCACGCCGACAAGCAGCAGATCGCGATGATGCTCAAGATCTTGCTGCCCAAGGCCGATCCGCCGTCCGCGGACGCCGCCGACGCGCTCGCCATTGCCATCACCCATGCCCATCATCGCCAGAGCACCGCGCTGCGGCTGAAGGTGGCAGGCCTATGATCGGCAAGCTCAAGGGCCTGATCGATTCCTTCGGCGAGGATTTCGTCATCCTCGACGTCGGCGGTGTCGGTTATCAGGTGCATTGCTCGACGCGCACGCTGCAGCATCTGCCCTCGCCGGGAGAGGCCGCCGTGCTGTCGATCGAGACCTATGTTCGTGAGGATCAGATCAAACTGTTCGGCTTCCGCAGCGACCAGGAACGCGAATGGTTTCGCCTGCTCCAGACCGTGCAGGGCGTCGGCGCGAAGGTCGCGCTCGCCGTGCTCGGTACGCTGCAGCCGTCCGACCTCGCCAACGCGATCGCGTTGCGCGACAAGGCCGCGGTGGCGCGCACGCCCGGTGTCGGCCCCAAAGTCGCGGAGCGCATCGTCACCGAACTGAAGGACAAGGCGCCGGCCTTCGCCAATGTCGATCCGGCGGTCGTGCACCTCGCCGGTGCCGTCGACGACCAGCGCGCGCCGCGACCCGTGGCGGACGCGATCTCAGCGCTGGTCAATCTCGGCTACGGCCAGCCGCAGGCGGCGGCCGCGATCGCATCGGCCGCGCGCAGCGCGGGCGAGAGCGCCGGGACCGCGCAGCTGATCCGGCTCGGCCTGAAGGAGCTGTCGAAGTGAGCGCGGAAATGGTCAATCTCGTAGGGTGGGCAAAGCGAAGCGTGCCCACCATCTATAGAGCGATCAGCGACATGGTGGGCACGGCGCGAAGAGCGCCTTTGCCCACCCTACGATTTTCGGGAGTCCGCTGAGTGAGCGATCCCAAGGCCAACCGCATGGTCACGCCCGAGCGCCGCAGCGATGATGTCGGCGACACCGCGCTGCGCCCGCAATCGCTGTCCGATTTCGTCGGCCAGCAGCAGGCGCGCAAGAATCTGTCCATCTTCATCGAGGCGGCGCGCAAGCGCGGCGAGGCGCTGGATCACGTGTTGTTCGTCGGTCCCCCCGGCCTCGGCAAGACCACGCTGGCGCAGATCGTGGCCAAGGAGCTCGGCGTCGGCTTTCGTGCCACGTCGGGCCCGGTGATCGCCAAGGCCGGCGATCTCGCAGCACTCCTCACCAATCTCGAAGAGCGCGATGTGCTCTTCATCGACGAGATCCATCGCCTCAGCCCTGCGGTGGAAGAAGTGCTCTATCCCGCGATGGAGGATTTCCAGCTCGACCTCATCATCGGCGAGGGCCCGGCGGCGCGCTCGGTGAAGATCGAGCTGTCGAAATTCACCCTCGTCGGCGCCACCACGCGCGCCGGCCTGCTCACCAATCCCTTGCGCGACCGCTTCGGCATTCCGATCCGGTTGAATTTCTACACGATCGAAGAGCTTGAGAGCATCGTCACCCGTGGCGCACGCGTGCTCAACGTCGGCATGAGCGCGGATGGCGCCAACGAGATCGCGCGACGCGCGCGCGGCACGCCACGCATCGCCGGCCGGCTGCTCCGCCGCGTGCGCGATTTTGCTTCGGCGGCCGATGCCGACAGGATCGATCGCAAGATTGCCGATCACGCGCTGAGCGCGCTCGAGGTCGATGCCGCCGGCCTTGATGCGATGGACCGCCGTTACCTCACGACCATCGCACAGAACTATGGCGGCGGCCCGGTCGGCGTCGAGACGATGGCCGCCGCCTTGTCCGAGCCGCGCGACGCGATCGAGGACATCATCGAGCCCTATCTGATCCAGTGTGGCTATCTGCAGCGGACCCCGCGCGGCCGCCTGCTCACCTCGCACGCCTTCCGCCATCTCGGGATAGCCGAGCCCTCGCGCGATGCGGCGGCACAGTTCGGCCTGTTCGGGACCGACGAGAGCGACGACTGATCTACGCAAGTGCAGCCTGCTCGGGCCGTCATGAATTTCCGGTCATCTCGTGCAGAGGGTCTGCACAAACGCACCCCATTTCCGCTCCAATAGGATCGCATCAAGAAGCCGCATCACGATCGGGCTGCCATGATCACGCGCCGTCATTTCTTCCGTTCCATCGGCGGCCTGTCCGCCCTCGGTGTATCGACCGCGGCCTATGGCGTCGGCGTCGAGCCGATGCTGCGGCTTCGGGTCACCCGCTATCATCCAACCCCGCGGCAATGGCCTGCGGATTTTCCGCTGAAGATCGCCGTGATCGCCGACATCCACGCCTGCGATCCCTGGATGTCGCTGGAGCGAATCGAGGCCATCGTCGATCGCACCAATGCGCTGAACGCGGATATCATCGTGCTGCTCGGCGACTATGTCGCGGGCCTGCACCAGGTCACGCGCATCATTCCGGCGAACGAATGGGCCAAGGTGCTGGCCGGCCTGAAAGCGCCGCTCGGCGTCCATGCCGTCATGGGCAACCACGACTATTGGGCGGACAGGACCGTGCAGCAGGCCGGCCACGGGCCGACGGTCGCGCATCGCGCGCTGGAGGCGGCCGGTATTCCCGTCTACGAGAACGACGTCATTCGGCTCACCAAGGATGGTCGCGCGTTCTGGCTCGCCGGCCTCGGTGATCAGCTCGCCTTTCTGCCGGCGCGACGCTTCCGGAGCACGGGGCGCTTCGGCGCCGACGATCTCGACGCGACGCTTGCCAAGGTCAGCGACGATGCGCCGATCATCCTGCTCGCGCATGAGCCCAATATCGCGCCGCGCGTGCCCGCCCGCGTCGCGTTGCAGCTGTCCGGCCACACCCATGGCGGTCAGGTCCGCCTGCTCGGCTGGTCGCCGGCAGTTCCGCCGCAGCACGGCCTCCGGCTCGCCTATGGTCATATCCGGCTGAAATGCGACGTCATCATCTCCGGCGGCCTCGGTTGCAGCATCATGCCGCTCCGCGTCGGCGTGCCGCCGGAGATCGTCGAGGTGACGCTGGGTCGGGGGCCTTTGATCGTCTAGCCGCGCTTGCGCAGCCGGCCGTTTTTGCGCAAAACGGACTGGTTACCGAAAGCGAAGAGGCTCGTGACGTGACAGCTCATCTCGACGGCGAGATCCGCGACGGCCGCCACCACATGCAGGTCCGCGTCTACTACGAGGACACGGATTTCCCTGACTTGCCATTGTCGTAGCAGGCAAACGTGCTGATTTCTCGCGCCTTGCTGCGGTTTTCTGGGAAAAGGTTCTTGCCGTAAAGCGCGGAGCTGTTCAGGTAGGGCGTATATTCGTAGGGCATCCGCTTGCGAACCGGATGCACTACTATGCATTCGATCAAGTTGCGGAAGGCTACGCGAGTTTCGATCGCCTTCGGATTGGCCTTGAGCGCGGTGACCAGTCTTCTAACCTCCGAACGGTATCGGTCACCGAATTTCGGGTGATCGAAGCCAATGACATTTTCGCCGCCAGCGCCCAGCAGCCGCAAGCGCTCTTCAACGCTTTCCCGCTCCAGGTCGCACTCATCGATGCGCTTGAGCAACTCGTCCGGCTTCCGGCGGCTATTTGCGATGGCATATGACAGGCGTTCCATCTCGGTAGTCAACACGCGGCGTCGACGCTCTAGCTTAGAGTGTTCGCTGCCCTTGTTCCGATCGTTTTTGCGCTCCTCCTTCCAGGCACACATCGCCTCTTCAATGGCTTTCGGCGAAAGCAATTTCAGTTGGATTTTGTCGGAGGCATCCTCGAGCAGAACGTCCATGTCGAAGCTACGGGTGTGCTCGCACGTGCCCCGCTGATGCGCGCTCGCGCATGCCGCGCGCGGTGCACCGTTACGCGAGGATTGAGCGATTCGCATGTGGCCATTGCAGACGCCGCACCGGAGCACACCGGCAAGCGGGTGCTCGTTGTTGCGCGGGATCACGGCGCGACGCCGCGGCTTGCCAGTCGGTCCGAACATAGATACGGCGCGCGCGCTACGAACCTCATGCGCTCGATTCCAGAGCGCTTGCGGCACGATCCGTAGCTCCGGCTTCTTAACTATGATGTGGCGCTCTTCTGGATTGCGGCGCTTCTGTTTCTTCTGGGTCTCCGGGTTGAGAATTGTCGAGCGAACGTTCCAATGTATCTCGCCTATATATAGATCGTTGCCGATAATACCGCGACCATGCCGGCCGCCTGTAATGCACTGGTGATTCCAGGTGGTACGATCAGCCTTGTTCTTGTGACGAGTTGCCCCTGGTGAGGGCACGCCTTCGCGGGTGAGATCAGCGGCGATAGTTCGGGTCGAGCGGCCCGCTGCATATTCGCTGAAGATGCGGAGCACAATCTTTGCTTCGTTGTCATCGATCACGCGTTCGCCCGGCGCGCCCGGCCTCGGTCGATAACCATAGGCGCATGAGCCAGGAATTCTTCCGTTGGCAACAGCGTTGTCATGGCCGCGCCGAACCTTTTCGGCGAGCTGCGGCTTGTAAATCGTGTTGTAGAGACTTGCGATGCTGATGTCAGTGGCGGTCGCATAGACCCCCTTCTGATCCATCAGCTCAACGCCGTTGAACTCGAAAACCTGCTTGAGACGCTGGATGGTTGCGGGATCGCGCGACAAGCGGTCGAAATGCTCAACCACGACTACGTCAAAGACCCGGTTTCTCACACCGTTGAGTAAACGCTGATAGCCGTCCCGCGCACCTTCGGTAAGACCAGATTTTGCGGCATCGACAAACTCGCCGATGACATCGAGGTCGTTGCGCAATGCGACCTTCCGGCAGAGCAATAGCTGACCATCAATCGAGGTCGCCTTTTGCATGTCGCTGGAATAACGGGCGTATAGTACGGCCGTTTTCTTCGATGACGCTGTCGTCATGTCGGTCCTTTATCGGCTGCCCCGAGCCGTGATTTTCATCCCGTGCGACCTGACGTCCGATAGCGCGTGCCAACTCAAACCAGATTTCCTCATTGTCCGGATTATCCCAGCTCTGAGGATGTGAGGGGGCGAGCGGTCGAATGATCGCTCGTTGTCTTCGGAGAGGTCGGGTGCGGGTACGCATTTGCAAACTCGCGAGCAGAAGCTAGCCTAAATTTCTGCGCTGCGCTACAGCCAAGCCGCAGCGATTACTCGCAACGCTTCTCGCATGCTGACTTCGGCAGCGTCGAATGAAAATGAAATTGTTGAAGTGCCGCGGCGCGCGTGAGGGCATTCCTAGCGATGAGGCGCGTAGTCGAGAGCAGATACGCTAAGCAAAGCGGAGTAAAAATACTTGCGGGTGACGGCGACGAAGTCCGTGGCTGCGTGAGCTGTGCCTAGCGGACCCGTTCTCGGTTCATGAGGCTTCTCGTACAGATGTGTAGTGGCCGGCGCGGAGCGCCGGCTCGTCCATCAACCGCTGGCGGACGGATTGTCGCGCACAGCCCAGACGCCGTGGTTCGACCCAAGGAACCGTCGCTGGTTGGGGCTTTCTTATTCCGTTGGTTCGATGACCCTTTCGTCGAGCCTCCAAGAGCAAGCACTCGCGTGTGGGTGAGCTCCGCAAGCGCGCGTCGAAAAAGCACTGTCAGAAAAACGCTTACTTCTGACAGAGTCCTCCCGTTCCGGCATCCAAGCAGTTCAAAACTGAACTCGCTTCAGCTCCCGTCCGGCGTCTGGATCCCCGCGGATTTCCTCCCTGTCGGCTGGCGAGACACCGTCGATGATGCCACGTGGCGCCTCACCAGCGCTGGCGATATACGCGACCCGCTGGCCTGTGGTGGGAAGAGCACGCCGAGTCTGCCGTCTCGGCCAAGATCGGGTTGGACAGGATACCTTCGCCGTTTTCCACGAGGAATCAGCCAGCCCGCAACGGGAATCGCGGCTCCGTCGAGGCATTAGGATGGCCGCCTCGGTGCGTCGGAGTGGTGTAATTATGTTTTGTCCTATTTTATTGAACGTCTTCGCGTTTATGCGCCCATGTTTTGTGGGAACGGAGACCACGATGCCAAAGCATCAGACCTCGCTTGAAAAGATCGAGCGCAAGAAGGATGACGCTGTCTTCCTAGTGTGTGAGTTCACCAAGCTCGGCGGTGAAGATCAGGCCTTGCGCGCGCTTCGCACCGCTCTGGGCAAGGCCCGTCTTGTACGGCTCGGCCACGCCCCATGGCCGTGCCAGTCCCTCGAGGCTGACGCCGGATGGCTTCACCGGCGCGGCGCGTCAAGCGCTCGACGAGCGTGGCGTGGAAGGGGAACCTACCGAAGCCGAAAGTGCCCTATGATGAGGGCCTTCTCGACTCAGATTCCCGTCAAACCCGGTCGTCCCTCAAGGCCGCCTCTCGCGTAAAGGTCCTGATCATCATCCATGCAGGCACATACACCAGGTCGTCGCGGGAGGCATAAATCGGCTCAACCCGGGCAATTGGTCCGGCGGGCTTCGGAGGCTTACGGCTGCCGCATTTGCTGATGAAGGCGGCGGCTCATGGCGCTGTCAATGGCTGCCTCGCGCTCCTTGAGATCCTAGCCTTGCTGGGCGCCGTCGTCTGACCTCCCGCGAGCGAGGGAATCTGCCCGCGGATCGGGCCGATGAGGAGCCGAAGCGCAGATCGTCGTTTCGGAGCCGAAGAAGGACAGGCGCGCCGCATCAATACAGCCCAAAATGAGCGCGGAATTCAGCGATCGGGCCCCTCATATTCGGCCCAACAATCTGTCGTCTCGTACACCCTCACGCTCGAGAGTTGCGCAAGGCGCGGTTTCGCGTGCTGCCAGATCCAAATGGCGATATTTTCCGCCGTCGGATTTTCGAGTCCCGGGACTTCGTTCAGGCAATGGTGATCGAGCTTCTTTAGAAGAAGACCGAACGCTTCTTCCATGCTGAAGAAATCCATTACGAACCCGGTGTGCGGATCGACGGGCCCGTTCAGCACGACCTCGACGCGATAGGAATGACCGTGCGTCCGATGACAGCGATGTGTCTGCGGGACGGTTGGAAGTCGGTGCGCTGCCTCGAACTTAAATACCTGGGATATCTTCATCTGATGCCGGGATGTTTGTGACATTGCACGCTGATTCGCCATTTCCGATCAGTCAGGCGTTGCGCGACGGCCTGCCGCATGTGGTCGACGGCGCCAGGGCCGTCTGTGGGCCGAAGCAGAAATCGTCCGAGCCCTCTCATCGAACCGCCGGCACACGGCTGCGGCTACACGAATTTTGAGTTCGTGTCCGCGAGCGATGGCCAGTGCGGCGCGATTTGCTGCCGCAAACCCAGTTACCACGCCGGCCGGGACCAGCAGCCTGCCGTTCGTCTCGATCGCGACAAGGAACCCGAGATCATGGAGCGCTTGCACGACATCGTCGCCGAACCTAACACTGGTTCTGGGCACGTTCATTGCGTGTGCCATGCAGACGATGGAGCGTCTACTACAAGATCCGGTAGATGCCAAAGCCAGGTTGAGGCTCTAGGGTCCGGCCGCGTTCCCCCGCCGATCATCATCGAGGAAAAACGCAACGGATGAGAAGTCAACAAAGGGCAGAACGGCACAATATGACTGGCAGAACCTAGGTGGCTACGCACGGACACCTCAATCAGGATCCTCGTTGTTCTACTTAAGAGCCGCAGAAGCCTGCGATTGGCGGGAGGCGTATGCCTAGGGAAAATCGACCAAGGCAAAAATCAGCTTGTGAAACGTCAAACGGGTCCACGCGATCACGACGATCGATCGGCGCAGATAAACTTATGTACCGCTGTGCAAGAGCGGATCGGAAAAGCTTGCGCTGAGTGCGCGATCAGCGAATTTGGAAAGTCGCGACACGTTCATGCATGAATGAGCCGGATACGGAATTCGCGCTCGAGAGCGAGCGAAGTTTGATGCCACAGAAGAAACAGCACATCGATCTATCGGACCCGAATCTCTCGAGCCTTATCCTGCGGCTCGCCATTCCATCTGTCGTTGGGTTATCGATCCATGCTTTACAGCAGGTCGTCAATGCGATCTTTGTTGGCGCACTTGGCGCGCAGGCGACCGCAGCTGTGAGCATGACCTTGCCGATCATGGTCCTGCTCGCGGCAGCCGCACAGGGAATCGGTGTTGGAACGGCGTCCTTCATATCTCGTCATCTGGGCGCTCGTGAGTACCTAGAGGCGAGTCGAGGCGCAAGTACAGCTCTCGCGCTCACCGCTCCGATTGGCATCATAGTTACCGTCGCTCTGCTTCCAAGTCTGCCAGCGATATTCGCAATCCTCGGAGCGACTCCAACCATCATGCCCGTGGCGCTCGATTACGCGGGAACGCTTTTGTTCGGGAACACCCTGATGCTTCTAAACATCGTTAGCGGGTTCATTGTCAGAGCCGAAGGCGATACGCGATTCAGCATGTGGGCGATGCTTACCGCGTTTCTACTGAACGCTGTGCTTGACCCTGTCTTCATATTCTTGTTTGACCTTGGCGTGCGTGGCGCAGCCCTCGCAACGTTGGCATCGCAGATCGCCGCTATTGGACTGTATATTGCGTATTTTTCGAAGCTTGGCGGGACAGTTCTCGTCAGGATATCTCACATATCATTGCGAGCAGATCGCATCAGACAGCTCGCGTTGGTGGGCGCGCCAGCGACAATGACGAGTATCTTATCGGCTCTTGCGGTTATGCTCTTGTACGGAGCTGCCGCACCGTTCGGCGATGATTCCATCGCTGCAGTTGGAATAGCTGTGCGAATCTTGATGGTCGGCGCACTGCCTATCACCGGGTTCTGCATAGGCGCTCAAGCTATCCTGGGTTTCGGTTGGGGCGCACGCGACTATGTTCGTATTCTGAAGGCTGCGAAGTTCATGCTCTTCGTGACGGTCGCATTCTCCATCGCGTATTCTGCGGCCGTTGTTGTTTTTGCAAGGCCTTTGGCGGGTTCAGAGTTTCGTGACGGCAATGCTTCAGGCGTTTGGGAGAGCACGCCTCAGTGCAATTGTGGCCCTGGCGAGGCAGGGCTATCTCTTCATACCGGCCGTACTGTTATTCCCGGTGGTTGCGGGTTTCGATGGGCTGTTAGCCAGTCAAGCAATCGCTGAGTTGGGCGCCGGAATGATCGCTCTGTTCGTCATGTTCCATCAGTTCGGTGAGCTCAGACGAGCGCTCCGGCACCGTGGCTCAAGAGCGATCGGGATAGGGGGTTGACCTTAGAATGGATGTCATCGAACCCAGAGCATTGGGCGCAAGCCTCCCGAGAAGCTCGCGGCAAGACGGGCTGCCAGTGGGTACGGATTTTGCGGGCTCGCGGGCGTGCGATCCGCGCGGTCCTTCCTCCAGCCGTGCTCCTCGCGCTCGCCGATCGCACCGGCTCGCCTAGCGGACGGATCGGGCAGTTCGGCGAGCGATAGCCGATGTGCTCCCGCTCGCAGGCGGGGTGGCAAGGGCTCTACGCGCGGTCGAAAGGCTCGGCTTTAGCAGAGTGGGTGGTTTCTGCGCTTATGCAGGTTTGTCTCTTAACCCGCGTCTTTGGAGCTGACTTGAATGCCGCCGCTTTGGGTCGACACTTCGCAGGACGCTCTTGAATTTTCGCCTGCCACGATTTGCTGTTGGGCCGTCGTGGCCGCCTCGGTCAATCTCGCTTTCATCGCATTGGTGATATTTCTGGCGTGACCGCGAGACGCAATCTTGCTGATTGGACTAGTTGTCTCACCCGCGTCTGAAACGCGCAACACGCACCAGGGAGCTCGGTGCTCTGAAGCACAAGCATTCCGACGTTTCATATCCAGGCTCAGGAGCTATCGTGACTGTCTGCACTGGGCAAGTGTTTGAGATGGCCGTAAAGCAATTCGAACTGATCGCGAATTATCCCGAGGATACCAGACGACCTAAGAACCCGCCTGCTGATGCCGAAGGAATCTGTCACGGTATTGTTCAAGGCTTTGGAGATGTCGGTTCGATCACCGCACTCGAGCTACACAATATGCGAGCGAAAGTGATCGGAGTCAGAGATCACACGGGCGCGCTTTATCGACTTCGGCGCTCGATATACCACAGCTGGTCGGACATGCTGCCTCCTAGGTAGCCTGGTTGGCCACTCCAGCGAGCTTGCTCTAGACCCAGGCGAGCTGCTGACGATCCCGTGTGACGTGCTTGTTCCGGCTGCCCGGAACGGGGCATCGACCGCGAAATAGCCAGTAGCAAGGCCATCAGGAGCAGATCTTTCTCATCCCCATATTCTCCGCAACTCGGGCGGTGTCGTGGTCAGCTACTTTGAATGGGGTGCAGGGCTTCCAACGACTATTCTGGGAGGAGGAAGTCACGAGTAGGGAGTATCAACTTTGGATCGTGCTTTCGAGCGCGTCTTGGCGCGAAGCAAACGTGAAAACAATCGCACGGCAGCCATCGCGATAGGTGTCGAGCGCGTTCGTGGAGCAAAAGAAACACGCGGACGGTTTCCCCATTAGTGTGATCTCGCTGAATGTCTTTGTTATCCAGTTCGATATGCCGGGCCGATGACGGACCGGAGTTTCTGCACCGTAGGCCTAGGTGGGTCACCGCCGAAGTTCACGGCGGCGGCCCCTTCTTTACTAGTGAATGAGTGCGTGCGTCTTACGAACCGCCCGTCGATCAGAATTGAACCTTGTTTTCACCCGTCACACTTCGCGAATCGTCCTACAAAGGCAAATGCGGAGCTTGTTGAAGTTACCGATTTCAGCCTGGCGCCGCTTCCACGTTTCCATCAGCTGCTCGACAGTATCTCACTATTATTTGGCGGCGGAATCCAACGTAAATCCGGGCGGGCCACGCCGGTAATGACTTCCAGCTTCGAAAACGCCTAGGACGGTTCAAGGTACTTCTGCCAGGGAAACGCGTACGGCTTCAGGATGCTCGTCCAGCAGGGCTGGTGTCTGGAGCTTGACTAAGGTGGGGCCTTTTCAATTGACCTTGTAAGAGGCCTGAAAGAACGTACCCCAGCGCTCCATGCTGAACCTTGAAAACTGAGTCGCAGTGGTTCCCCGATAACAGCCTGTGCACGTCGTTTCGCTGTCCTTTTCGCTCCACATTGCCCAATAGCGCCCGCCGACGCCGATGCTGAGATTATCGGTAATGAAGTAGGACAACACGCCTTCAACCTGTACACCCCCGCCTCCGTTGCCGCGTTGATCAACGAAGGTCGTCCCCGGGCGCAAGAGATGGTGGTCGCGACCAGCGAAATCGGTCCAAGGCAGGTAAGCGACATCCGTGCTTAAACGCCAACGCTCGGTAAGCATGGTTTCGGCGCTCAGGCCGACGCGAGGTGCATTCCACTGCGTATCCTGGCTGCCAATGATTTGATCAGCCGACGCCGGGCATAGTGTCATGGGGTTGGCAATCTGCATGCATCCCATCGTGTCGGAGTTCTGGGCGTAATAGGCCCAGCCGATAAATCCGCCTAGCTTGTAGTTGGCGCCGCGCAAAAAATCGTAACCCGCGTCGACCGTATAATAGGTGAACCTTCCGTTTGCCTGGCCCGATATGGTGTTGCTATAAGAGACCCCGCTCGGGAGGCTCCAATCTTCATCGTTCATCTTTCCTTTATCGAAGCGCCCGATGCCGACGTTGCTCTTCAGGAACACTCCCCACGGGCTGTCAAGACGGCCAAATAATTCCCCGGAAAGTCCGTCGAGGCCATGGTAGGTGAGCCTTGATACAAGAATGTTAGGATCTCCAGTAGCGATCCCATGGGGAACAGCGCTGGCGTCCCATTGGAATCGTCCCCGGCTGAGCCAGAGCCGCGATCCGCCTTCGAACGACCAACCGGCCGTGTAAGCAATCGGCGGCGCGCCGGCAGGTGCTTTCGCATACAGCGGCGCATCGGCCCATTGCGCCGCCCATGGGTCGGCGCCAAAATGGTAGTTCAACCCGATCTTTCCGATGTGATAGCTGCTGGACAGGCTCGTTGTGTTCGCCGGAAGAATTGCGAACGGCGGAAGCTGCACCGTCGTAGGCGTTGCGACGCTTGGCCCACCGAAATGCAGATAGTCATACTCTACGTTGACCGACCATGCAGGCGTAAGCGCTTGTTCGACGCCCAGCCCGATGACGCCACCGACCTGACCATAGTCGAAATGAGTTTTCTTCTGTAGCCCGAGGTCATTGAATTCGTAGTTATTGAGGACGTTGCCCTGATTGTATTGCCAAGCCACGCCTCCCTTGAGATAGGCCAGCGTATGGCCGAGAGCATCCAACACGTAACCGACGCGACCGGTCCCGGTGGTAAAGAGGTTTGGACCAGCCGTGCAGTTTGCGCTCACAACAAAGCCGGAGGCGGCCAGACAAGTATTTGTGCCATCGGAGACAGCGCCGCTGGCATCTAGTTCGACGCCAAAGACCCAGCCGTTCTTCTGCCAATTGTAGCCGATCTGGCCTCCTGCGAGGAACACTGGGGTATCGACGCCGCCGCCATAGATTGACGGACCGTAGGGATTACCGAAGGAGGTTCGGCCGTACCCACCGCCGACGTGCCCGCCAATATAGCCTCCGGACCAGCTCCACACCGCTGGTGGCAGTTTCACTTCTGGCTCAAGGTCCGCCGCATTGGCTGCACCGGTTGCGATGAGCGCAATTGTTGTGGCTCCCGAAAGAAAAACTCCAGATCGCACCAATACTTCCTTCCCTGCATTTTCTCGGTCGACAACCGAGCGCCCTTAAGTTATCGCCGCAGCAAAACGTCGGGGCGGACCAGACGCTAACGGCGATGCGCCGAGCCCGTCCCGAAGACCATCGCACTGCGTGGTGATGATGATGACTGAGTAAAGCAAACCTCGTGCCGAAGAGAGTTCGACGCTCTGCAGGCACTCCGTGAGGTGTGTAGCGTCAAGTTGCTGACATTTGTCTCAAGACTGACAGCCTGCGCTGCTATCGTCCGACAGGGCGTCGCGCTTCGAACAGTTGTCCCATCGCCCGTCAATACGCCGGTGTAGGGCATGCAACTCCGCATCGTTCAGCGCGGTGATCGAGGAAGCGCCGCTTTGGTGTCGTCGGTCCCCGGGGCGATCGCCGCTGCAACCGCGGCCGGCAAGAGAGCTAAAGAACGGCGGCATCAGTTGCGTGATGCTCTCCGCCGACACCATCCAACCGCGCGCCGACTGGTGCTGATCGCCAGCGACGATCTCATTGCCGCCCCCTCAATCGCAATGGCCTCAAGACCGGCAACGGCAATCGCGTACCCCGAGCGCGTCACATCAATGCGCTCGAACTACCATATCCCGGTGTTTAAGCCTGCTGATGGCGGAGTAGTGTGGTCGCCGCCGGCCGTGTCCCCGTTGGTCTGCTTCACCGGGATCGAGATTGGACCCGTGGCGCCAGCAACGCGCCTGTCGCGATCCGCCCAGTTCCTCGACCTGGTCGAACACCATCTTGATCCTGGACACGCCGATCCGGGTCTTTCTCATAACGGTGGCCGGGCTTCATGAAGCCGACGGGCGCTGCCATAACCAACTCGCCCCGGAGCGCCTTCTCACAGCGTGCCGAGAGCGAGCGCTGGCGCAACAGATCCGGTTCGTACTCGTTGAGGCTGCCCCTTACCCCGAGCAGCAGGCGGTCGTTGCCATGCCTCGGCGCTTAGATGGTCTCCTGATCGACCAGAACCGGTATCGGCCACGCGGCACATCTCGATGAGTTGCTGCCAATCCCGACTGTTGCGAGCGAAGCGCGAGACCTCGCGGGCGCAAACCGCACCAACCCTACCAAGGCAAACCTCCGCTACCATTCGCTCGAAGCCGGCGTGTGTAAGCCGCCGGCGGCTGAACGACCGAGATCATCATCGATCACTTCGATCTCTGAATAACCTGGGTGATGACGGACTGAGATAGGCGGCGTATCAGGCGGATGTCGAGCCTGCCAGAAGCTCTCAAGGAGCGCCGAAAGGTCGAGAGGCCATGGTGCGGTGTGTGGAAACGGCACTGAGCAATGCACGCCGCCGCGCCAGTTCAACACCACGCCGAAGATGGTGGCCAAATGGGTCGAACGTCCGCACAATCTGCGCAACGTTCTGGCCGCGCTTGCATCGATGTCAGCGCGCCGCAGCTTGGCCCTCAGCAGATGCCGGCTCCAGAACACCAGCACATATATCCAGCAGCGTAGCCTTTGAAGAAGCCTCCCTCCTGATGCCCGTGTACAGGTGGGTGGCGTCGAGCTCGAGGATGATCTGCGGCGGGATCACTTGGACGACTCCAGGAACGGCTTCAGGGGCGTCACCACTGCACGCTCTGTCGTTGTCAGGGCATTCCTTCCACCACCAAATTCTTGTTGCAAAAGAACGCCTCGCCGATTCGCGCCCCGATGCTCCTCAACAATGTGAAAAATGCACGCTGCGCTTAGGAGAGGCCCTGGCGGCACCCGCTGAGCTGTGCGTCATAAACGGAACGCTGCCATTGTAGTTCAGCGCTCGCTTGCGGGCAGCTGACCGATCAGCGCTTTAGCCTCGGACTTCAGAACTAGAATCGCAGCCTTCCGAGCATCTGCATCAAACCGACTCCGAATGGCGGAGACCGAGAGAGCGCCGCGCAATTGGCCATGAACGTCGATCACAGGCACAGCTGCGGCCGCGACCTCACGATCCCGCTCGCCGATCGAGACGTAGAAGCCACGATCTCTGACCTTCTTTCCATCAGTTGATGCAGAATCGCGGTAGGCGGTAAGAACACGGCCGGCAGCGCCGCGGTCAATCGGCAGTCGGTGACCCTCTTCGAGGTGATGCCGGACCGAACGCGGAGAATTGACGCGATAAAGGCAGATGCGCTCGTCGCCCTCCGCGATGTAGAAGGATGCGGTCTCTCCGGTAGCCTCGACCAGACGATGGAGCGAGGGTCTGATCAGGTCACCAAGGTCGAGCCCGCGCTGATAGAGCGCCCCAAGGCGCCATAGCTCCGGTCCGGGTCGAAATAGCCGGTTCGTACCCCGCACCAGGAAGCCATCCGCCTCCAGAGATGCGGCAAGGCGAAGGACTGTGCTCTTGTAGAGGTCAGTCGCATTCGCAATCTCCGTCAGCGTCATCGCGGCGCGCTCCGGGTCGAATGCCTTAAGGATTGCCAGTGCCCGCCCGACCGCATCAACGCCTGTTCTTACCATCGCTACCTCTGGTTCTGCTCTGCAGAACCAATAGTCAAAATGACGCCAGGAGTCCACCCAAGCTAGCGCGAGCACAATCCTGCACGCCAGAATACGATTGACTCCTCGTGAGAACGCGAGCTACTCGGTTCCAGGTTTCAGAACAAGTTCTATGGAGCGAAACAATGGGGCGGCCGGGACTTGCCGTGGACTTGCACGACGTCATGATTCGCTTCGGCGACTTCACGGCAGTCAAAAGCATGAACCTCCAGGTGGCCGAGACGGAATTCGTTGCAGTGGTGGGGCCGACCGGCTGCGGAAAATCGACCATTCTCAACACTGTCACCGGACTGCTGAAGCCCGCCGCCGGCGACGTTCGCATTTTCGGCAAGTCTCTTACGGGCCTGAACGGTCAGTCCGGCTACATGCTTCAACAGGAAGGGCTGCTGCCCTGGAAGACCGCCCAGGACAATGTCGGCCTCGGGCTCGTCTTTCAGGGCAGGTCGGTCGCGAAAGCGCGCGAGCAGGCACGGCCCTGGCTCGCCAAGGTCGGATTGAAGGGATTCGAGGAGCGCTATCTGCATCAATTGTCCGGCGGCCAACGCAAGCGCATTGCGATGGCACAAACCCTCATCATGGAGCCCAAAATCGTTCTCATGGATGAGCCGTTCTCCGCGCTGGACGTTCACACACGCCGACTCATGCACCGCATCCTGCTCGACCTCTGGCAGGCGGACCGGCGCTCGCTCATCTTCATCACCCATGATCTCGATGAGGCGATCACGCTGGCGGACCGCGTCGTTGTGATGTCTGCCGGTCCCGCCAGCCGCATGGTTGCCGACGTCAGGATCACGCTCCCTCGTCCGCGCGATGTTTCTGCGCTGCAGACCACCGACGAATTCGTCGCGCTCTATCGTGAAATTTGGTCGCTGCTCGGCGCCGAAGTGGAGAAAAGCTATGTCACGCAGGGGTAGGGTCGCTCTCACGCAGTTCGCCATCCTGCTTGGCATGATCCTGATCTGGGAATTGGGCGTCTGGGCCGGACTGATCGATCCCTTCTTCTTTCCGGCACCGTCGACACTTGTCGTAAGGATCGGGGAGTGGATGTCGACGGCGGACTTTTGGGGCGATATTGGCATAACATTGCTGGAGACGGTCCTGTCGTTCCTGGCTGGCATCGGGATCGGCACAGCGCTTGGGATCTGGCTGGGCTTAAGCCCATTTGCTGCCGAAGTCGTTCAGCCCTTTATCAAGATGTTCAACGCCATCCCGCGGATCTTGCTTGGACCCATTTTCGTCATCTGGTTCGGATTGGGCCTCACCTCCAAGGTTGCGCTCGGCGTCACGCTGGTTCTATTCGTCGCATTCTTCAATACGTTCCAGGGCGTCCGCGAGGTCAATCCGGTCGTGCTGGCGAATGCCCGCCTGCTGCGTGCATCGAAGTCGTCCCTGCTACGGCACGTCTACCTGCCGTCCGCCACGACCTGGATTTTGTCGAGCCTGCGGGTGTCCGTCGGCATGGCTGTGATGGGAGCCGTGGTCGCGGAATATCTCGGCTCGTCCGCAGGATTGGGGCACTTAATTGCGCAGGCCGAAGGCGTCCTCGATGCGACCGGAGTGTTCGCAGGAATTATCGTTCTCTCCGCCTTCGTCGTTGTCCTCGATGCCATTGTCGACTGCGCGGAAAAGCGGCTCCTGGTCTGGCGGCCGGCGCCTGCGCACGAAAGCTGATGGTACGCTCTCCCCTCAATTATGGAGGTTCGCATGCACGTTTCCATAAGATTGATGCCGGTGGTGGCGCTGGCCGCATTCTCGGTCATTTTGGCGCATGCCACCGAGCCCGAGAAAACAAAATTGAAGATCGCGGTGGGGTCACAAATCCTCAACTATATGCCTGTCGAACTTGGAGTGAAGCTTGGCTCCTTTAAGGAAGAAGGCCTTGACGTTACCGTCGAGAACTTCCAGGCCGGTGGCTCAAAGGCTCTGCAGGCCCTGATCGGCGGCTCTGTCGACGGGACTATCGGCTTTTACGATCATACCATTCAGATGCAGGTGCTGGGTAAGCAAATTTCCTGCGTGTTCCTGCTGAATGACATTCCCGGCGTCCTGCTCGGTGTCCGCAGCGACCTCGCCGACAAGGTCAGATCCGGCGCCGACCTGAAGGGGCTCAGGCTCGGGATCACGGCGCCGGGGTCATCGACGGAGAGTATGGCGCGCTACTACATCAAGAAGTCAGGATTGGGTTCACGCGATGTCAACATCATTGCCGTCGGCAGCGGCGCACCGGGCATGGTGGCGCTTGAGGCCATGAACGTCGATGCCCTGGTCTATTTCGATCCCATCGCGACGCTTCTCGCGCGCAAAAAGAACGCGACAGCGCTGTTCGATGCGCGCACGATCGAAGGCTCAAAGCAGGCCTTCGGCGGGTCCTATCCGACCGCGTGTCTCTACCTTCAGCAGACTTTCATCGACAAAAATCCCGAAACGGTCCAGCGCCTGGTCAACGCCTTGCTCAAAACTCACCGCTGGATCAACGCAACGCCGACGGAGCAGCTCGTCGATACGATTCCTCCTGGTTACAAGACTGACAATCGCGAGGTGAATATCGAAATCATGAACGCATCGAAAGCGCTCTTCTCGCCAACCGGACAGATGGACATCGAGGCGGCCAAGGTCCCGCTGGCTGTCCTAAGCGACTTTGATCCAAAAATCGCTGCCGCAAAGATCGACTTGAACAAAACCTTCACCAATCGTTTCGCGGAACGCGCCGCACAACAACTGAAATAGCTGCCAGCCGGCCAAGCCCTCACCATCGGATCACCTAAAGGAAGGCGTCTTCAGATGTCTCTGCCGCTCACCGGCATCCGCGTCCTGGACCTGTCGAACGTGTTGGCCGGTCCGTTCTGCGGTTATCATCTCGCGCGTCTTGGCGCGGAGGTCATCAAAGTCGAAAATCCGAACGGCGGCGACCTCGCGCGGCGCCTCGGCGCCGATCCGCAAAGGGCAGAGCGCTTGCAGGGCCTCTCTTTTGTCGCGGTGAACGCCGGCAAGCAATCCGTGGCGCTGGACTTGAAGTCGGAATCGGGCCGCGAGGTATTCTTGCGACTCGTCAAGGAAGCCGATGTGGTGCTCGAAAGCTTCCGGCCGAAGGTGATGGAACGGCTTAGCCTAGGCTTTAATGTGCTCAGCAGGCACAACCCGCGTCTCGTCTACTGCGCGATCTCCGGCTTTGGGCAGAGCGGGCCATGGTCCGCCCGTCCGGCCTATGACCAGATCGTTCAGGGTCTGTCTGGTGCCATGAGCGTCACTGGCGATACGGCCTCGGCTCCCCTGCGTACCGGCTTTCCGATCTCGGACACGATTGCGGGACTGACTGCTGCCTTTGCCATCGCCGCGGCTCTGGTCGAACAGCGGCATAGCGGCCGCGGTCGGTTCATTGACGTGTCCCTGCTCGAAGCCACCGTTGCAGCGATGGGATGGGTCGTCTCCAACCACCTGAACGCTGGTGTCGAGCCGCAGCCCATCGGCAACGAGAACTTCACCGCGGCTCCCTCCGGCACGTTCCGCACCGCAACAGGCCCGCTGAACATTTCCGCCAACGAGCAGAAGCAGTACCAAGCCCTATGCGACCTGATTGGCCGACCGGACCTGAAGACGGATCCACGCTTTGCTGAGCGCGAGATACGCAAGGTCCATCGCGCAGCGCTGAACACGGAGTTGAACCAGGCGTTGAGTTGCAAGCCCGCTGAAGAATGGGAGGCCCAAATGAATCTGGCTGGAGTCCCCGCAGGCTGCGTGCTGACGGTGTCCCAAATCTTGCAGCAGCCACAGCTCCTCGAGCGCGGATTCGTCGAGACTTTGGCCCCAGAACAAGATGGTGCGCAGCCGTTACGAATCATGCGGCCGGGCTTCCGGCTGGATGAGGAGTTCTCGGTGCCTTCACCACCTGCGACGCTCGGAGCAGACACCGAGCGATGGCTGCAGCGGCTCGGCTATTCGTATGCGGAGGTCGAGCAGCTGGTCTCAACCCGGGCCGTCGGGACGCCAAAGCAACGGGCGGCTGATTTCCTGCCCGTCCGCGTAGCCGCGGACGGACCAATATCATGATATTCGACGGCTTGCGGCGATCGGCAATGGCAGGGTTGAAGGGGCGGAACCGCAAATGAGCGAAGAAGAATTGCGGCAGCAAGCGGCCCGTTGGTGGCGAACCTCCATCTGCGACATCGCGCCCGGTCGCATCGCCTATCGGGGTTATCCAATCGAAGATTTGATCGGCCGGATTTCCTTTCCCGCCATGATCTGGCTGATGTTGCGCGGCGATCTGCCGACGCCAGCGCAGGAGCGGCTGCTGCAAGCTGCACTGGTCGCGTCCGTTGACCACGGTCCGCACGCGCCCTCCATCGCAATTGCGCAGATGGCGGTGAGCTGTGGGCTGCCCCTGAATGGTGCGATGGCCTCCGCCATCAATACACTCGATGAGGTGCACGGCGGAGCAGGGGAGCAGGCGGTCGAACTCTACGAAGATGTGCTGCGGAGGCGCGATGGCCTAGAGATCGGCGAGGCCGCGGCCGCCGCAATTGACCATTTCACTGCAAGGCGCGGCAAATATCTGCCCGGCTTCGGCCACCGGTTTCATTCGGTCGACCCCCGCGCCGCACCGCTATTGGCGCTGGTGGATGACGCAAGTGCTGAGGGCAGTGTCAGCGGCGACTATGCCAAGGCCGCCCGCGCGATCGAGCGGGTGATGCAGCAGCGCAAGGGCAAACTCATCCCAATGAACATTGATGGCGCGACCGCGGTCATTTACGGCGAGCTCGGATTCGCGCCGCCGCTGGCGCGCGGCGTCTTCTGCCTGTCGCGCGCGGTCGGAATCCTGGCCCACGCCTGGGAACAGACCAGGCGCAAGGATCGTAACAAGGGACCGATGCCCAAGCAGTTTGGCTACAAATATGAGGGACAGCCGCGCCGCACGCTGGGAGGCCCGTCATGATGTATCTCGACAAGCCGCCTCAGCTGGCTGAGACCCGCGTGTTCTCGTCGATGCCGCGGAATTTCGTCGCCGTGGTGTTTCCTCGAAATGGGCCGGATGCCAACCGCGGAGGCCATCGGTGTATTGTTTCATCGAGGGGCCGTCGTTCGACAGTCCGGGGATCTCTACGTCGTCGATATCCCCTTCGGCCGCATTTTCCGGATTTCGCGCGACGGGATCTGGTCTCTGATAATCGAATATGACGGCTGGCCGATTGGTCTGAAGATCGCACCTGATGGCCGGGTGCTGGTGGCCGACTACATGAACGGCCTCATGGAGCTCGATCCGCAGCGGGATACTATCAGCCCGCTACTGGGGCACCGCAATTGCGAGTCCTTCAGAGGCTGCAACGACCTGGATATCGCGACCAACGGCGACATCTATTTCACCGATCAGGGGCGAACTGGAGTGCACGATCCGACCGGCTGGGTGTCCGACTGTGTCCTGCCGGCCGGCTCGATTGCCTGATTTCGAACTGGCCAAGCCCGAGCGGGCTGGTGCTCAGCGCCGACGAGGCCGTGTTGTTCGTTGCAATGACGCGCGACAACAGCAGCTGGCGCGTGCCGCTGATGCGTGACGGCGGGGCTGCGAAGGTGGGACGGTTCAGCTTGTCCTTCGGGACCAGCGGTCCTGACGGGCTGACGATGGATCAAAACGGGCGGCTCTTTGTCGCGCTCGCCTCCCTCGGCCACGTCTTCGTCATGGCGCCGAACGGCGAAACGATCGCCCGCATCAAGTCCTGCGCTGGGGCGACCTGCACGAACCTCGTATTGGAGGCGGCAAACGGCACATTGCTCATTACGGAATCCTCTACCGAATCAGTGTTGATGGCTGATTTCGTCACCTTCCTTGAACGTTCGCCAGCAGGAGCGACAGCGTGGTACCGAATCCCTTTACGCGACGGTCCACCGAATCAAGTTGCAGGCAGAAGCCCCATAGATGATTGGCTTGCCAGTTGCCGAGGCATTGGACTTGGCGACGAATGGATCGCATTTGTGTGCGGTGATCCCAAACTGGCGGCATTGTGTGGGAAGCACGAAAGAACGACTCGGCTATCGTTTGTAAGGCTGGGTCGGGCTTCGCCCGCAACGGGCCGCCGCCGACCTGGCTCCGCGCCTTCTAGCCGTGCAGGTTTCCGCTCGCGGTCCACGAGCCTTGAGAAGACCATCGTATCGCTCCGCACCATGAAGAACGATTTGATGGTTGATACCCGCCAAAAAAGTCGAAGAGGTAACCCGCTCGCAGTGGGAGTAAGCACCGCATCAGCGCCGAGGTTCTCGATTGTCCTCGGCCGCGACGCACGCGTTGGAGCGTTCGTTTTGAGAAGCAACAAGCAGCAGGATTTTCTGCCTTGAAAGTCTTTAGTGAAAGGACCAGGAGCGCTTTTAAGTGTGGAGCAGAGGTCGCAGTACTGTCATAGCCTCTTGCGCGCGCGCAATCCTCCAACCCGATATCCCCTCTCCTCGTAGAAACGGCGTACCCGTTCTAAGGCCGGATAGCCATCAGGGGGCAACGCAACCTCAATCATCTGCCAGCCTCGGCGCTTCGCCTCCGAACGTACCGCCTCGAGCAGATGCCCACCGCGGTCAGAGCTTCGGAAGTCCCGAGAAATCCATAGCTCCTGAAGCACGCCGTACGCTCCAGCTGCTCTCACGGCCAGTACGGCGGAGATGGCAGCGATCCCTACAATCTGCCCGGTGGCTTGTTCCTCGATGACAAAAATGAAGCCCTCTTCGGGATCCTGAATCAGGCGCAAAGCAGTCTGCTTTGCGCCTTCAAGGCTGAACTCTGGTCCGGGATCACCTAATTCAGAAAGTAGCTTTCCGACGGCTTCTACGATCGCGTTCTCATCTCCTGGCACGCCTTTGCGCAAAGCCGTGCCCCCGTGGGGCAAGCCTTGCGCTTCAGCGCCAACACGAACACCCGTCACGTTAGTCCCTCCAGTCCCTCTTGAGGATATCCGTGTTCAGAAGGATACAGAGAACGCAACTGAGAGAAACTATCAAGCTCGATAGGGAATAGGACGTCCGCACTCGCTATAACCAACAGAGGTGAGGTAAGTGCAAGCTGTTGCCGTTCTCAGAATCGACCGCGGCTTGACCCGCTGCGAACTCAGTTGGATCTCCTTCGACTAGATAGGGAATCCACGAGACGGCACATTCGCGCGTGGGCAGGCCGGCCATGCCGATCAAACATTTCGTAGGAGAGATTGCTGATCATCACTCACGAGAGTCGATTCAGTACATCTTGCAGCATGATCATCGCCGTGGCATAGGGCGCATCAGCTCGGCGCGTCCGAAGGTGAGATTCCCCACACTCGTGTGCGTCACTCGTACAAAGTTGCGCGAGCCGGGACAGGTATCATACGCGTGCGCCCGACAAAATCGTCTGAACAACATCGCGAAAAGATTTTGCACGCTAATGCACTATCTTAAGCTTACCTCGAAGAATCGAAAGATAATGGCAAGCACTGCTTGTTTGGACCTTCGCTCCTCGTTTAAGGGACCTTCACGGAAGGGGAGTGGTTGCGATGGAGCATGGGCAGGCCGAACTGGTCGGAGGGAAACCTGTAATCTTCGGCCAGCGTAAGGTGCGGCCGCGAGCGTGCGTGGCCGTGGGCAAGCGGCATCTGCGCGCCTTTCTACGCGATGTGCTAGAGGATATGGGGTTTGTGATCAGCGAATGCGGGACTGCTGACGAGCTGCCGCGCGTACTCTGCACGGACTTCCCTGATCTGATCCTGCTCGGCATTGGCTCGGATCGCATCGAGCCTGGACGATTGCTCGAGATACTCGTACGCGAAGAATTTGCAGGCAGAGTGCTGGCGTTCGGCGCCCGCGAGTCGATCGTCATGACGGCAGTGCAGCAGGTCGGGGGCGAATATGGACTTGATATGCTGCCGCCGCTGAGGACGCCGTTTGCAGCCGAGACGCTGCGCGATCGGGTCGCCATGCTCTTGCCCAGAGAGCCGGCGCCCCGTCCCGCAGTCCATGTCGGAGAAGCCTTACACGCTGGCTGGCTTGAGCTCTGGTATGAGCCGAACTTTGACCCGTGTACCCTCAGCCGCCGCGGCGCCGAGGCGCTTGTGCGAATGCGGCATCCGACCTGGGGCGTTGTTCCACCAGCGTATTTCATCCCGGAGGCTCACGATCCTCATTTTAGGGACTTGTCGCAGTTCGTGATCGACCGCGCGATCAAGGATTGGAAGTATCTTCTGGAGCAGCAAACTTCGACCGATCTCTCCATCAATCTCCCGGCAGCATTCCTGATTGACCCGCAGGCGGTACGCGATCTCTGTCAGCGCATGCCGTCGCACCCCGCTTTCGGCGGCTTGACGATCGAAATCGAGAGCGAGGAAGCGATCCAGAACCTAGATCTCCTGATCGAGGTCGCGCGTGAGGTTCGCTTTCACAACATTGGCCTTGCAATCGACAATATCGGCGCCAATTGGCCGCAGCTGATGGGGCTCGAAAAATTCCCGTTCATGAAATTAAAAGTGGACCGGCAGTACGTCGCCGGTTGCGGAAATGGGCCCCTGAAGCGAACGGTGTGCCGCCATATCGTCGATCTAGCCAAAGAGTACAGTGTGCGCACCGTCGCCGCAGGCGTGGAGAGCCATGCCGACCTGATCGCTGTGACCGAACTCGGCTTCGACCTTGCGCAGGGCCATCTGTTCGGAAAGGCCATGCCGCTGAAGCAATTTGCACAGTCATCTTTCAGCCCTGTTCCACTTCGTCCAAAATAGTTGTATGAGGAGTGACTGAGCACAGCCAGGCAAAGCGTACCAGCGCTGGCCCGCGCGGCCATGCCTACTCGGCACCAGGCATGCGGCTGACTGCAATTAAATCGGTCACTTTGCAAACCCAGTATCGCTTCTCCCGGCCGAACTTCATTCCCCTCCGAAGCGATGCCGAAGGTTATTGTAGCACAAAGCCGTTTTGGCAAGCCTCCAGCGAGTCAATCCGCGGAGTTAACGTTGCAGGCGTGAGCGCGGCTTGGACAAAATCTCCGGTCAGGGCGTGTGACCGGAGGTTTGCCGACATCCGGCGTAGACGTGCGTCGGCTCGCGGCTTTTACTCGCGCCGCCGGTTTCGGGAATCGTCGAGCGTCGCTTGGCCCCGCGCTGCCATGCCAGACAAACCGACGGAAGCTCGCAGCAGTCGAGTCGCGACTGGCTATCGGAGTAGGGGCCCGAGGGCTCGCACGGCTTGATATTGAAGCGGCCTATGCTGTCGCAGATGCAACGTGGTCTCAGACCCCGCACAGCACCATTGGGCAAATTGCCCATCATTGAGCGCGCCTGTCCTTGGCACGGCCTTTGAAAGGGATCGCCAATGGCATCGCTCGCCTAAGGAGTCGGAAGGCATGGCTTACAAGATCGTCGCTTCGCAATGCACCGTTTGTGGGGCATGTGAGTTCGAGTGTCCCAACGCGGCGATCAGCCTCAAGCGCGACATTTACGTTGTCGATGCAAAAAAGTGTACGGAGTGCGAGGGCCATTCCGACACGCCGCAATGCGCTGTGGTCTGTCCGGTGCCTGACACCTGTGTCCCGTCTAAGACAACATAAGCAGCCCCGCGTCCAGAAGGCTTCACCGCTCGATTGGATGTCGAGCTTGTGGAGGCCGCCGTCCGCATGCGGCGCATCGAGGTCGATCAACATCGTTATGAGCTTAAGGCGCTGATCGACTCCGAGAAACCCTCGAAGGGCGCTTCAGAGGAGACCGTCAAATTTGTCTCGAATAATGACAAGGCCGCCTCGATGCTCCAGGTCGTCGCGTCGCGGCTTATCGTCGTTGGCTGACGAGCCGAGCCGAGGCGAGGTGGACGGGCGTCGAATATCCCAAGATCAGCTTGCAGGATATCTAAAGCTACGTCATTTCGAAGCCGAAGAGACGATCTTCACGCGCGACGAGATCGGTCCGGAGATCCTGAAGACGTACGAGAAGCTGGGCATCCGCTTGCCCACGGTCACCATGCACGAGTGCATGGAGCTACGGTCGTAACAGGATCCCCGCCGCCCGCGCTCTCGCCGCTTACTCCAGTTTCGCAAGTTAGCGTGCATCCTGACGTCCGGAACTGTTCCTGCGATGCCGCGCAGGCCAACGTCCAGGCTGCACTACTCGCCAGCGGCGACGGAAACAACGAAGCGCGGCCAAAGTCGCTCAGCACGTAAGTGCTTGGCACACCGAAGGAGATCATCTTGACCAACGCCACGGAGCGATCGAGCTCACGGCTCGTCGCGGGGTCCGCCGAACACAGGCAGTCCGGCCTGATCATCCGTTTGATCCTGGAGCAATCCGGCCTTGACAATTCCTAAGGAGCCTCATGGCGCTGTGATCAAGCGGATGCCGGCCGAGGATGATCGCAAACGTCCTCGCGGGCGAGTTCGAGAAGCTGCTGACGGAAAAGACCGGATTTGTCGCGATCACGCAGATGTCGAAGCGCCCACTGCGTTCGTTCTGCTCGCGTTGATCCGAGTACGCCAAGCGGGTGTTGACGGACGCATTCACAAGCGGAGGCTCCACAGATCTAGGCGTTTTTACCAGGCCGGGAGTAAGACCGTTGTGCCCTAGCTGGTACAGCTCGCAATCGCTTGGGCAATATCGCGGCGACACTTAGTAGGTTGACGGATCGATCCTCGTGCGCCTAATGCCAGTCGTCGTGGTCTTCGGATTCGTTTGATCCGGAGCTAAGAGGGAAGCCGGTGCAATGCCGGCGCTGCCCCCGCAACTGTAAGCGGCGAGCCGCTGTCCAACGAAGTCACTGAAGCCATGCGGCTTCGGGAAGGCCGGACAGCAGCGACGACCCGCGAGCCAGGAGACCTGCCTCGACAATATATCGTCCACGGGCGGGGTGTCCCGGTGTGCGCCAAGCAGCTGTCGCTCACGCGATATTCGCTGCATGCGTCCGCCATGGCCTCTGCCCCAATCATGGGGTCTGAGCTATGTCTTTTCTTTCGCTTCCCGTTGCCACACTGGGGACGTCACGCATCGGCCCACGACGCGAACTCAAAGTCGCGCTCGAGAGCTACTGGGCGGGAAACTCCAGCGAAGCCGAGCTCCTCGAGGCGGGGAGTGGACTTCGTGCCGCTAATTGGGCACGGCAGAAATCCCGCGGTGCGACCGTCATTCCTTCGAATGACTTCTCGTTTTACGACCATGTGCTCGATACCAGCCTAATGGTCGGCGCCATTCCCGACGTCTATGGCTGGACCGAAGGTCCTGTGTCGCTCAAGACCTACTTCACCATGGCGCGTGGCGCTCAGGACAGTGGTCACGCTCAGCACGGGCCTGGCGTAGCCGCACAGGAAATGACGAAGTGGTTCGATACCAACTACCACTACATGGTGCCGGAATTTCACCGGGATCAGATCTTTAAGTATTCCTCTCGAAAGCCGATCGAGGAATATGAGGAGGCAAAAAGCCTCGGCTACCAAACGCGCCCCGTCCTAGTTGGCCCAGTCACTTTCCTGAAGCTTGGCAAAAGCGCAAATCCCGCATTCAATCCGCTGTCGCTGCTCGATCGGCTCCTCCCAGTCTATGTCGATGTTCTCCGCGAACTATCCTCGCGCGGTGCTGAATGGGTTCAGCTGGACGAGCCGTGCCTGGTGATGGACGTCGACGAAGCATCGCGGGCAGCTGTCCGCCGGGCCTACGCTCATTTCGCAAAGGTTGTGCCGGCCCTTAAAATAATGCTGGCCACATATTTCGGGGCTATCGGCGACAATCTTGAAACAACCTTGGCCTTGCCCGTTGCCGGGCTTCATGTCGATCTGGTTCGGGCACCTGACCAGTTGGACTCAATTGTCGCCACAACCCGTAGAGATCTCGTGGTCTCACTAGGCGTCGTTGATGGTCGGAACGTGTGGCGCTCCAATCTTCCGGCGCTGCTCGACCAACTTGCTCCTATGGTCCAAAAATTGGGCAGGCACCGTGTTCAGATTGCTCCTTCCTGCTCGCTGCTTCATGTTCCGATCGACATTGAGCTAGAGACCGATCTCGATCCCAATCTGAAGACATGGCTGGCGTTCTCAGTTCAGAAGATCAAGGAACTTTCGATATTGGGCAAAGCGCTGGCCGGCCATGCTGCCGAGGTGGCCGATGAACTTGCGCTTTCGGAGGAGGCAGCCGTCACCCGCGAAACATCGCCCGAGATCCACAATGCGAATGTCGCCGGACGAATCGCCGCGATCGATGATAGCATGCTTCGCCGTCGCAGTGCGTTCACCCAGCGTGCCGACGTCCAGCGCGTCGCGTTCGCATTGCCGATGTTTCCAACGACAACCATCGGATCCTTCCCGCAAACGGCCGATGTCCGGAATGCGCGCGCGGATCATGCGCGGGGGACGTTGAATGACACGCAGTACGAGCAGCTTCTGAAAGCGGAGACAGCCCGTACCGTGCAGTGGCAGGAAGATATCGGCCTGGACGTGCTCGTACACGGTGAGTTCGAGCGCAATGACATGGTTCAATACTTTGCCGAGCAGCTGTTGGGCTTCGCTTTCACCAAGCATGGCTGGGTTCAGTCTTATGGCTCGCGGTACGTTCGTCCGCCTATCCTGTTCGGAGATGTCTCCCGGCCGAAGCCCATGACAGTTGAATGGTGGCGCTATGCGCAGTCTCTGACCAAAAAACCCGTCAAGGCTATGCTGACCGGACCGGTGACGATCCTGAACTGGTCGTTTGTCCGTGACGACATCTCGCGGCGCGAGACATGCCGACAGATCGCTCTCGCGATCCGAGATGAGGTCATCGACCTTGAGGCGGCTGGAGCGACCATGATCCAGATCGACGAGGCTGCGTTGCGGGAGGGATTGCCGCTACGCAAATCGCAGTGGAAGAACTATCTCGATTGGGCGGTGGACAGCTTCCGCCTTTGCTCCTCCCCCGTCGCCGACGGAACTCAGATCCACACTCACATGTGTTATTCCGAGTTCAACGAAATCATCGATGCGATCGCAGCAATGGATGCCGACGTCATTTCAATCGAGACGTCGCGTTCTAAGATGGAATTGCTCGAGGCCTTCAAGAGCTACAAATATCCCAATGAGATCGGGCCCGGCGTCTATGACATTCATTCACCGCGCATTCCCGCAGCGGCGGAAATCAAGCAGCTGATTGTGTTGGCGCGGCAGCGAGTTTCCGATCGGCAGCTCTGGATCAATCCCGACTGCGGACTGAAAACGCGAAGGTGGGAGGAGGTTCGTCCCGCGCTCGTCAATATGGTGGCCGCCGCACGCGAGTTGCGGGCCGAGCCATGATGGGCCGGAGCGTTTCGCCAACGCGTTTGTGAACAAGATGCACGCGCTTTGGGGGCTTACGATCTCCTTGTGAGCTTTCAAAGTTCCCAGCCCCGCGGAATGCGGGCGGGCGTCGGCGGAGGCGGTCGCATACAGCCGGCGACAAGCTCGATTCTCGACCCGACGGCCGACAGCATGCCGGCGAGGTCCGATCGGGTCCGATTGCGACGTCATTAACGCTCGACGCGAAGCACAGCCCTACTTTTTCATTTATCCACGGCGTGGATGCGTCCCATCACAACAATCTATTTTACCGCCCTTACGGAACGTCATACGAAATTGGCGCCGGGAAGATAATCGAGCGTTGTTGGTGTTTGGGGGTGCCATGCTGCTGCGCGACGGCAAACTGCCGCTTGTGTTTCAGGGCACGGCGGCCAAACCGCTTGCGCGAAGGATCCCAGCTCGATCAAGGTACTGCCGTGCCAGTTGGACAGCGGGCGAGTGGTGGACAAGTCGTGAAGTTTCCGACAGGAGCGGAAGGCAAGCGGCTCCAGATTTCGCGCGGAGTGATATCCGCTTCTCGTTGTTTGACGGCGAATGCCCTCGCCGTAAATCGATCGCCGGTAGTCCTCCCTACCGGCGAAAGCTGGTGCGATGCGTAAAGCAGTGTTGTTCCTGCGTGACCTTCGCCCGGCCTCCCGAGGAGGCTGGGCGTTTTTTTGGTGCGCCATGCATGGCGCGGACCGCCGTGACTGGCGCGATTCGACCGGAGTGGTGTCCGGCCGATGACTTGGAGGTAAGAGTCCTTTCCTGGGCACCATTCCCCTTCTAAACCATTGGTTTAGAAAGAAGTAGGCAAGATCAGAGGCTTAACGGTACCCGCGTGGTGCAAAATGCTGGTACAAATGCCCTTGCCAATGTCTCGTCCCTGGAAGCATTCTGAGAGTGGTGTCTACTGGCTCCGTAAAGGTGTCCCGGAAGACCTGCGTGCGCTCGTTGGCAAGCGCGAAGAGAAGCGCAGTCTCGGCACGCGAGATCCCATCGAGGCCAAGCGGAAGCACACTGAAGCGCTGGCCGAAATCGAGGAGCGATGGGCCAATCTGCGCGCCGGCGCCAAGGATCTAACCGAACGGGAAGCCCACGAACTGGCTGCCTTTGCTTACGAGCGGTGGTTTGAGCAACACAGAGATAATCCTTCGCTGCAGACAGTCTGGAATGTTGAACTCGGAGGTCGGCTATTTGCCCCGGCACCCAAGCCGAAGGCGGGCCAAATCTATGACGGCACATTTTTGTCCGACCTCAATCCAGACGATTTCGAACGCCTAAGCATAGAAATGTGGTGCTTGGACGGCGCCGATGAACGCCTCAAGGCCTGTGGGTTCAAGCCAGATGAAGGGAACCGCCGAACGCCAGCCAAGGCAATTGCAGCAGCCGTGCAACGCGCCAGCCTCATGCTCGAACGGCTGGTAAACGGCGAAGCTATTCCGACTATGTTCTCGCCTGCGGTTACAGCAGTGACGTTATTGCCGCCGACGCTGTTGCCCCTCTGCCATTAGCGGATCTTGTAAAGGGATGGGCGGCCGAGCGACGTCCGGCGGCTAAAACGCTTTACGAGTGGTCCCGTGTCGTTCGTCAGGTTGGAGAGTTCCTCGGTCACAGCGATGCACGACGGCTACACCAAGGAGCAAATGACGGCCCATGGCTTCCGCTCCGCCGGCAGCACGATCCTCAATGAGCGCGGCTTCGATCCGGACGTGATCGAGGCCTTGCTCGGTCACAAAGAAGAGAACGAGGTGCGCCGCGCCTATAACCGCGCGACCTACTGGAAGAAGCGGGTCGAATTGATGCAGGCTTGGGCGGACCTGCTCGACCAATTTCGGTTGCTGAAATATCAATGATGGCGCGCGCTGGTCAGTGACGGCGCAAGGTTGAAAACAGGCTGAGGATTTCTGTGTCCGTAAACTTGTCCGGCTCCCGCGACTTAGGCTCGGGAACGGGTTCCAGAGGTTCATCCGGCGTTTCGCTATTCAACGCACGAATTCGGGCTTTCGCGTGCTGAAGGGCGGGGTCTGCGTCCCCACCAATGCGCGATGCTAATTTCACCAATGCCTTTTGGTGATCTTCGAGCTCCGATTCTGAGTCCAGTCGATCGACAACCGACTCGGCCTCATCGAGGTGTCGCTGAATGGCAGCTTGAAATGCTTCTGTCATCTGCTCAGACAGCTCCGAGCCGAGGTGGAGATCGACCTTGTCCCACATTTGGGCAAGCGCATCACTTGACGGGTCATATCCGACGACTTCGATGATTTTTTTTCTAGAAGATTGGCCTGCTCTTCAGATCGCGGGAATGTGCGGTACTTAACCTTCCTCTCGATCTCGTCCTTGGTCGTGTTGGTGAACCCGCTGAGTGCGGCATTGACGATCTGATCAAGGACCGCCGTGCTTGATAGCCAAAGCTTGATATGCGCTTTCTCGATACCGCGGTTTTCCCTAAGCAAGCGATTTAGTTCGGCGGGGCCGAGGATATCGCTCTCAGATTGGAGCGGGCATCCAATGATTTCGGCTAGCGCAGCTTTGTTGTCCGGCGTTAGGGAATGAGAAGTCGCCAAAATATAACGGGTCGGCTGCAGGGTCTCGATCGAATCTTGTTCGTGCCGCATTGCACGCTTCAAATCGGAAAAACTCGATCCCCGATAGTGTTTGACCTGAAGGATGGTCAGTTCATTGGCTTTGGCGTGCCGACCGTCGATGCCGCCGTCCGGGCCGGGGCTAAACGCCTCAAATCTTAAGTCGGCGTGAGCGCCCGCCAAGTCGAGGCATAGACTTTCGAAATCGGGATGAGAGAGGGAGGAAAAATCGTAACTCACGTTCCGGTCCCGAGCAGAACTTCTTCCAGGCGTCGAACGAGTTGCTCGCGTTTGGCCTTTTCGATCCGGTCAAGATTCTGTTGCCGCCATTTAACAGCCGGCAAATCGGCGACGCCAGCCACGTCAAGAAGCGACCAGTCGGGTTGACCTCGTTCGAATCCAACCAGAAATTGGCGATGCCCGTCGGGCATATCCCCCACAATTGAACTGATAAGGGTCTCACGGGCCGCGATCAGACTTTCCGAGACACGGGCTGATCGGTCATGTCTTCGAAACTGTGAAGGTACTCGTCGGTGATGTCCTTCCGGGTGGGCGCAAGAACCTCGGACATCGGACGGTCGTGGCTCAGGAGATAAACAATGAACGCTTTGCGCAGGTCATCGCTGATGCCCTCGTTGGCGAGTAGATCCCGAACATCGAAGAGGTCGCGAGGATGCTGACGATCAAGGGCGGCCACGATTTTTCCGCCGTAAAGATCGGCAAACGAGACCACCTGAATTTCGGCAAATCCATAGGCCTCTTCGACGGATTCCGAAACGGGCCGTGTTTCAGGTTCCTAGACGCAGCCGCGCAGGACGGGCGTTACCTCGATTTTGATCTGGACATGGTCGGCCCGGACGATCAGCTTCGTAATGGTCCCATCGGCGCGGCTTGGGGTCACGTGAGATCCGGCAATGCCGCTTTTGATGCTTGCAGCAATGCGGTTCATGGCGGCGTCGATATCCGCCAAGGATTCGGGCCGTGGTCGCACCGGCAGGTAGGTCAGATCGATATCGACCGACAGGCGAGGCATGTCTCTGATGAAGAGGTTGATGGCGGTGCCACCCTTGAAGGCGAAGCACTTTTCCGCCGCGACAAAGGGCAAGGTGCGTATGAGAAGCGCCACCTGTTTCCGGTATTGGTCGTTAAACGGCATGGAAGGATTCCGGTACTGTGATCTGGTACGTCTGATCCAGTCGGCCGCCTTTCGCGACCAAGCGTTTGCCTTTGCCTAAATCGACCTTTTGTTTGTCGAGGCGCTTGAGCCAGGTATGCTTGTGACGATCGGCGAAAAAGAAGAACAGTCGTTTCACCTTGACGTTTTTGCAGTCAGTTAGCAATTTTTGGAGGCGGCGCGGGCTCAGGTTTGAGAGCCCTTCCATCAGCTTGTTGATCTGATCGAAGCTCTCATGATTTGGAAGTTCGTCGAGGGCTTCGAGAATGGCTCGCTCGGGTGTCGATAAGGTCAGGGGCCAGTCCCACTGCCCCCAAGGAAGGACATTGAACGCGCCGCCATCCAATGGATCGTTCGTGCTTCCTTGCGCACGGGTCACATCCCATTTTAGGCTGCTGATGCCGATCGTGATCGGGTCGTTATTGAACAGTTTGCGGTTGTTGTGATGATTAAAGCGGACCGTCAGAGGCAGTTTGTTTAGCCAATGGGGAAGGGGCTTCGGTCCATAGAGATGTATCTCTTTGGTTTTCGTCGGGAGATAATGGGCGAAGCCTTGGAGGTCGAGCGCAGTTTTTCCCCCGACGATCACAGGACTTGCGTTCAGGATCGTTTGCAGGGATATGACGGCTTGTTGCCAACTAAGCTCGCCGCGGGGGCGGCGATATACGCCCCGGGTTGGCTGGTCCAGCCAGCCCGCCGCGACGTACTGGCTGCGGAGGCCCGTCGAATAGCCGTGCTTTTCAAGCCATGCGGCATCAACCATCAGTCCTTCAGGAAGATGCTTTTCGATCCAGTTTAGCTTTCCAGATATTCGCTTAGCCATACTGAGCAAAATAGCAGATTCGTAAACTCCGCGCCAGTTTAAGTAAGGGCAAAAACGCATAGTTTGACTATGTAAAACTTAATAATCTTAAACTCGGTCGAAAGAGACTCGGAGGGAGCGTTCGCTCAGCCGGTGTGGCGTACCTCACGTTTGTACCGGCCGCGATCTCCTCTTCCATCGAAGCGGTCGAAGCCCGCCCATTGGAGGTCACCCTCAATTTCGGCGTCATCGGCAAAACAGTGCCTTGTAGACGGCATTTCCAAAAGCTGGCCCAGATACAACCGGTTGAACACCCGTGCAGCATCGTCCGGTCGTTCCTGATGAACAAAGTTGCGGAATCCGGGGCAAAGCGGCCACCGATTCCGACGGAAGGCGGCCACCGATTCCGATCGAAAGCGGCCACCCGATCCGAACGAATGCGGCCACCCTG
>NZ_JADPKX010000075.1:0-3131 GCF_023074155.1 Bradyrhizobium sp. 134
GTGAGCGTCACGATAGGATCACCGGTGCACGGGCTTGACTTGCGCGGAATGCTCTGGATAGCGCGGTCGGGATGATTGACGCCGCCGGGGCGCGGTGATGGGGTGATCCCGGTTCGGAGCGGGCAACGGGATCAGAATGAACAGCGAGTCGCAGCTGCGCGAGAAGCTTCGGAAGATCGAGGCGTTGTTCGTGGGGGCCGGAACTGCTGGTGAGCGCCTTGCGGCGGAAGCCGCGCTGCAGCGGGTGCGGGCCCGGGTCGAGGAACTCGCTCGCCACGATCCACCGATCGAACAGCAATTCTCACTTCCCGACCAGTGGTCTCGGCACCTTTTTCTGGCGCTTTGCCGCCGATATGGGCTGCGGCCGTTTCGTTATCGCCGGCAGCGACGCAACACGGTGATGGTCCGTGCGTCACGGGGCTTCGTCGATCGAGTCCTGCTGCCGGAGTTCACCGAGCTGGAGGGTGCGCTGCAAGTGTATCTGCACGAGGTGACGCTGCGCGTGATCCGCGAAGAGATCTACGACGACGCCAGCGATGCGCAGGAAGTTCCAGATGCCCTGCCGTCGAACTGATCAGGCGGCGAGCTTTGCCTGCGAGCTATCGCGCTCGGCCTTCCAATTCCACGGCAACAGCATGTGCAGTTGATTGATCTTTGTACGTCCGGAGACGATGCGCTCGAGAACATCGGTCAGATAGTGCCGCGGGTCGATGTCGTGCAGCTTTGCCGTGTTGATGAGCGATGCGAGGGTGGCCCAGGTTTCGGCACTGCCGGCGAACAAGTAATTCTTCTTTCCCAGGCCTATCGGCTTGATGCTGCGTTCGACCGTATTGCTGTCGATCTCGATGCGCCCATCATCGATGAAGCGCGTCAGGCCTTCCCAATGGTTGAGGGTGTAGCGGATCGCCTTGCCAAGGCCGGATTTCTTCGAGACTTCCAGTAGCCGCGCCTCGAGCCAGGGTTTGAAGTCCTCGATCAACGGCCTGGTGTCGGTCTGCCGCACTGCAGCCCGATGCGCCGCCGGCAGACCGCGGATGCGATCCTCGATGGCGTAGAAGATCGCGATCCGTTGCAGCGCTTCCGCAGCAATCGGCGACTTCGTCGCGACGTGAACGTCCCAGAACTTCCGCCGCGCATGCGCGAAGCAGAACGCCAACTGCACCAGATGGCCGCCATTCTTGATCAGGCCCTTGTAGGCGGCATAGCCGTCGACCTGCAGGATGCCGTGGTAGTCCCCGAACAGCTGCTTGGCGCGGATCGCCTTGCGATCCTCGGCAAACATGTAGACCACCGCCGGCGGCGCCGGGCCGCCCCACGGACGGTCATCGGTGGCGATCGCCCAGAACTGGCAGACTTTGGTCCTGCCACGGCCGGGATCGAGAACTGGCAGCGGCGTCTCGTCGGCAAACAGCCGCGGGTGGGACATCACTGTATCGCGCAACAGCGTGTGAAGCGGCTTCAGCCACCAGGCGGCGCGGCCCATCCACGAGGCCAGCGTCTGCCGATCGAGTGTGATGCCTTGCGCGGCGAACATCTGTTCCTGCCGATACAGCGGCAACTGGTAGCCGTATTTCATCACCGCGATGTGGGCCAGCAAGGCTTCCGTCACCATCCCGCCATCGATCGCCTGGGCCGGCGCAGGTGCCTGCATCACACCCTGGCGGCATCCCCGGCAGCCATACCGCGGACGCACAATGCGCTTGACCCGGTACTGCATCGGAATGACGTCGAAGGCTTCTTTGACGGTCTCCCCGATCTTGTGCAGCCGCTCGCCGCAGCAAGGGCAGATGTGGCTCTCGATATCGATTACGACATCGATGCGCGGCAAATGCTCCGGAAGCTTCCCCCGGTTGCGTCGCGCCGGTCGCTTTCCACGGCCCTCCGCTCCATCAGGCAGCCTGCCTCCGGTTACGTCGTCGTTGGCCGCGGCACGAGCCGCCTGTGCCGTGATGGTGAAGAGAGGCAGCTGTCCGGGATCCAGTGTCTCGGAGCGGGGACCGAAGATCGTGCGCTTGAACTGGGACAGGATCATCAGAGCTTGTCGTTCTCCTGAACCGCAGCGTCGCGTTGGGCGATCGCCGCATCACGCTCGGCCGAAAGCGTGCTGCATTCCACCGACAACGCCGCAAGCCTTGACGACAGCGCCATCACAGTTTGTCGGAGCAATGCTGGATCGGAAGGCAAATCACTCATGCAGAGTGATTTTACAACAACTCCGCATGAGTGACGAGCTACTCTTGATACGGATCAACCAGCTCGCGCTGGCTGATCCACAACCCGCATCGGCACACGCTTCCCGTCTGAGCCATCGAGCAGCACCGAGAGTTGAGCATGAGATAGCGGCATGACGCCTTCCTTGACCGGCGGCCAGGTGAACTGCCCCTCGATTCTTTTGTAGTAAAGGACAAGGCCGCTTCCGTCCCAGGTCAGGATCTTCACGCGATCTCGGCGCTTGGACCGAAAGACATAAAGTCCGCCGTCGTACGGATTGGCCCCAAACGCCTCGCTCACCAGCATCGCCAGCGAGTCCATCCCCCGACGGAAATCGATCGGCTGCGTCGCGATCCAGATCGACAACCCAGGTCGGAGCCCGATCATCGGCCAACCGGCCCGACTGCCGCAAGCACCTCGCGCAGCGCCCGCCGGTCGACCGTCCCCCTGACACGGATGCGAACCGCGCCGACCTGGATCTCAATTGCTGCCTGCTCTTCGCGCGACGACAATTCGCCGCCGCAGCCAGTGATCGCGACCGGCACAAAGCCAGGTGGCACATCTCCGTCCCGGCGCTCCGCGAGCTTCACCCGCGTGGTCTGACGACGCCACAGAAACAACAGGCTTGGGCTGATGTCGTGTCGTCGTGCCACCGCGGACACGCTTGCACCCGGCGCGAAACTCTCCGCGACAATCGCTGCCTTCGCATCGGTCGACCAGCGCCGACGCCGGCCCGTCCCGGTGATGATTTCAACACGCCGCAGCGTGTCGGCGCCGTGTTCGAGGATAGGCGTATGCCTATCCTTATCGCTATCCTTACGACTATCCTTCGACATTGTGACCTCGCGACAAACCATTCCGCGAGATCTTCTAGCCGACCAGATCAGCCCTCAGCGCGTGGTCCCTGCATGACGCTCACG
>NZ_JADPKX010000043.1:0-3060 GCF_023074155.1 Bradyrhizobium sp. 134
ATGATCGCACGTGCGATAACCGCGTCTGTACCATTCAAGTGGGTTGCCGGTGACACGGTCTACGGTGTTGGCGATATCGAACAGCAGCTACGGCGGGCAGGCAAAGGCTATGTGCTCGGGGTCAGCAGCTCTCATGTCTTCCGATCCTGGGGCAAGCGACAGCCGGTCGCCGGCAAGGCCGAAGACATCGCCCGGACGCGGCGCCCGTCCGACTGGAAGCGCTTGTCGGCGGGAGCCGGAACCAAAGGACCGAGGCTGCATGACTGGTGTTATCTCGAACTGGCCGATCTCGAGGTCGAGCAGTTCAACAGCGCAAATGATGGTTTATGGACGCGCGGTCTGCTGATCCGTCGCCATATCGCCGATGGCGATCTCGCCTTCTTCACCACCTGGTGCCCAGCGGGAACATCCATTGAAACGCTGGTCGCGGTCGAAGGCCATCGATGGGCGATCGAGGACAGCTTTGAAACCGCGAAAAACGAGTTCGGGCTCGATCACAACGAGAGCAGGTCCTGGCATGGCTGGCATCGCCACGTGTCCCTGGTGATGCTCGCCTGCACACTCGCTCGGTGTGCGCTCCAGGCATGGCTGAAGGAGCCGTTACGGAAAGGAGCAACAGCGTTGTTCCCCAAAGTGCACAGGGCCCGGCTCAGTGCCGACAGCGTCCAGTCGCTGCTGGGAAAGCATGTTCGTGTCGCTCACAAGAGTTGCCCGTCTTTGAAGGCCAAGAGCGCGTCACCGCACGTGCTGAGACACAGCGCTGCGACGGAACTGCTGCAAGCCGGCGTCGACTGCTCCGTGATCGCACTGTGGCTCGGCCATGAATCCGGTCGAGACGACGCAGACGTACCTGCACGCCCACCTCGCCCTCAAGCTGCCCTGGCGAAGCTCAAACCGTACGAGCGCGGCAAGCGAACCCGCTTCCAGCCGAACGACCGCCTGCTCGCCTTCCTCGAGGCGCTCTGAACGACCAGACTATGGCGAATGGAATGGGGCTGCCGTGCACGCGATCGACGGTGCCAGCGCGTGACCATGGCGTGCCATATCAAATCCGTTCGGCATAGTTCGGCGGGCGGCATAAACCTGCAAGATGAACGACGTCGATCCGCAAGCCTGGCTCGCCGACGTGCTGGCCAGGCTTCCAGATCACCCCGGCAACAAAGTCGCCGACCTGCTGCCCTGGAATTGGCGAGACCAAAATAAGCAAGTCAATCAGGCAGCCTAGTGACCGCCCCGCGGTCCTCGCCGGCTTTCAATTACCCACAAATTCTCCTCCGACCAAGGCGCCTAACGCTATGTCGGTGAGGCGCGACAGCCCGCGCCACATGACCGTATTGCCAGGGGGCGGATCGCTGGCGCGGGCGAGATAACCGCCGAGCCGGGCGATCTTGATGAGATAGTGCGAAAGCGTCTTTCTCGCTTTTGGTTTGTCGTTGACGAGGCGATCGAGCACGCCGATTTCGGTCGCGGTCAGCACGAGGGTTGGCGGCGCGTCTGGAGCGGAACGGTTGAGCATCGTCATCCAAAAGACCCGCCAACTCAGGATGCAAAAGAGCGAGATCAGATTGGTCAGACGTTGGGCGGTCCTAAGCTTCGAATCCTCAGCTTTGCAGCCTGATTTTAGGATCTTGTGGAGCACTTCGATTTTCCATCTCAAAGCGTACCATTCGAGCTTCTCAATGGCGTCGGTGCGGGAGCTAACAGGCAGATCTGTGATCAGCTTCCACTCGATTTTCTTTCTGTTCTTCGGCGTCACGCGCTCTTCAACATGGATCACCGTCAAGCTCAGCGCGGGATAACGCTTCTGCTTTCCGATCGGTGGCAAGACGCGAAGCTTGCGATATCTGATCTCGAGGACGGCCTCATCGGGGTCACCGTTGTTGTTTCTGACGTCGATGCAATGCAGTCCTTTGACGGCGACCTCGTCCATTTCGTCGGCAATCGTGTGATCTCCATTCCCAGCCAAACGATCAACGCAAGTCCTAATCACGAAATGCGTTCCGGCTTCTCGAGCCGCGCAGAACGGCTCATAGATGTCACTCTCGCGATCACCGACATGGACGCATCGTCCCGGATCGCCCAGCAGCTCCGTGGATTGACGGACATTGTCTAGCCACCGAATGCTCTCCTTCTTCTCGATGGGAACACGCGTCGGATTGATCTTCTTCTTAAGCGCGGCGGTCCCCTTGAATTTCTTCCGGGTCCAAAATTTGACGGCCGTCAGTCCAAGCGGCAGCCCTTCGGTCGTCACCGCCAGGCTCGAGTGCATCAGGATGCCGCAAACCGTGTGCGATCTTAGGCGGCCCGCCTTGTCCCCGCTGTCTATGCTCTTGGTGATCCCGATCGCGTCTGAGTTCTCTCTTTGATAGCTGAACTCGGTCGTATCATGGAGCACTAGAACTGGACCGTCGGTGGCCATCGTGCGTTCACGGGTCGATTGAAAGTGGCCGGCCAGAATGTCCGCCTCACTGACCCGGTCGTTGGAGAAAAAACGATACGCAGCCTTGGTGTTAGCCCAGTCCTGGCACACCAGCGGAATACTTTCGCCCATGGCGCTGCCGATCTGCGCTACCAGTTTGCGGAGCCGCTTGTTCAGGCGCTCGTCGGCAAGGCTGCAGCCAGCGAGCTCGCGATCAAACCATGCGTCGGCTTCTTCGTCCATTGGCACCGTCCCCTCCGAATCGGTGCCAGACAAGGAAACACGGTCGATTCCTGCGATGCAATGGTTTGTGCGCTCCCTCAGCCCATTCGACTAAATGTGGGTAATTGAAAGCCTCGCCGGATGCTTACCCAGTTGCCGCGCACTCTCGAAGAGCTGAAAGCTGACTTAACGGAAGACGAAGTGGCGGCGGAGCGGGCTGTCGCCAAAAACGACGATGGTGCGCGGTTGTACGCCTAAGCGCGCCGAGTACCAGACGTTTCCCGATCATGTTCCGCGCGAACAGGTGGTGATCGATCGATCGTAAGCGCGATTTTCTCCGCACGATGACGCCCGCGCTTTTGACGGATGGCCTTCGTATCGAGGGCGGCATCTGACCCGTTCAGGCAGCGGCGGTTTTG
>NZ_JADPKX010000038.1:0-2691 GCF_023074155.1 Bradyrhizobium sp. 134
GAGCCTGGAGCGTCCGCTGCGTCCGGGCGAAGTCTCGCTCGACGAGCTCGAGCGCGCCTTCCGCGAGACCGCGATCGAAGTCCCGGCCCCGGTTGCCAAGGCTGAAGTCAAGGCCGAGCCCCAGCCGGCCGCTGAAGCGCCAGTGCCTGTCGCCAAAGAGGCAAAGGCGCCCAAGGACAAGGCCGCGCCGAAGAAGTCGATCGCCGACGAGGGCGCCGGCGAGGGAGCCAGCATCGCCAACCAGTCGATCCGCGTCAACGTGGATACGCTGGAGCATCTGATGACCATGGTCTCCGAGCTGGTGCTGACCCGCAACCAGCTGTTGGAGATCTCCCGCCGCAACGAGGACACCGAGTTCAAGGTGCCGTTGCAGCGGCTGTCCAACGTCACCGCCGAACTGCAGGAAGGCGTCATGAAGACGCGCATGCAGCCGATCGGCAATGCCTGGCAGAAGCTGCCCCGCATCGTTCGCGACCTCTCGAGCGAACTCGGCAAGCAGATCGAGCTGGAGATGCACGGCGCCGACACCGAGCTCGATCGCCAGGTGCTCGACCTGATCAAGGACCCGCTCACCCACATGGTGCGCAACTCCGCCGACCATGGCCTGGAGACCCCGGCCGAGCGTCTCGCCGGCGGCAAGGGCGAGCAGGGCACCATCCGCCTGTCCGCCTATCACGAGGGCGGCCACATCATCATCTGTATCGCCGACAACGGCCGCGGCCTGAACACCGACAGGATCAAGGCCAAGGCGATCTCCTCAGGTCTGGTCACCGAGGCCGAGCTCGAGAAGATGAGCGAAGCCCAGATCCACAAGTTCATCTTCGCGCCGGGCTTCTCGACCGCTGCCGCCATCACCTCGGTGTCGGGACGCGGCGTCGGCATGGACGTGGTGCGCACCAATATCGACCAGATCGGCGGCACCATCGACATCAAGTCGGTCGCCGGTGAAGGCTCCTCCGTCACCATCAAGATCCCGCTGACGCTCGCCATCGTCTCCGCGCTGATCGTGGAAGCCGCCGGCGACCGCTTTGCGATCCCGCAGCTCTCCGTGGTCGAGCTGGTGCGGGCCCGCGCCAACTCGGAGCACCGCATCGAGCGCATCAAGGACACCGCGGTTCTCCGGCTGCGCAACAAGCTCTTGCCGCTGATCCATCTCAAGAAGCTGCTCAAGATCGACGACGGCGCCGTCTCCGATCCCGAGAACGGCTTCATCGTGGTGACCCAGGTCGGCAGCCAGACCTTCGGCATCGTCGTCGACGGCGTGTTCCACACCGAAGAAATCGTGGTCAAGCCGATGTCGACGAAACTGCGTCACATCGACATGTTCTCGGGCAATACCATCCTGGGCGACGGCGCGGTCATCATGATCATCGATCCCAACGGCATTGCCAAGGCGCTCGGCGCCGCCGGCTCCTCGGCCCATGACATGAACAACGAGAACGGGACGCACAGCATTGGATCGGGCGAGCAGACCACCTCGCTGCTGGTGTTCCGCGCCGGCTCGTCCCAGCCCAAGGCGGTCCCGCTCGGGCTCGTCACGCGCCTGGAAGAGCTCCCGGCCGACAAGATCGAGTTCTCGAACGGTCGCTACATGGTGCAGTACCGCGAGCAGCTGATGCCGCTCGTTGCCATGGAGAGCGTCACCATCGCGAGCCAGGGCGCCCAGCCGATCCTGGTGTTCTCCGACGACGGCCGCTCCATGGGCCTCGTCGTCGACGAGATCATCGACATCGTCGAGGAACGGCTCAACATCGAGGTCGGCGGATCCTCCTCCGGCATTCTCGGCTCGGCCGTGATCAAGGGCCAGGCCACCGAAGTGATCGACGTCGGCCACTTCCTGCCGATGGCGTTCTCCGACTGGTTCACCCGCAAGGAGATGAAGCCGTCGCTGCACTCGCAATCGGTGCTGCTGGTCGACGACTCGGCGTTCTTCCGCAACATGCTGGCCCCGGTGCTCAAGGCCGCCGGCTACCGCGTCCGCACCGCGCCGACCGCGCAGGAGGGCCTGGCCGCGCTGCGCGCGCAGACCTTCGACGTGGTCCTGACCGACATCGAGATGCCCGACATGAACGGGTTCGAGTTTGCCGAGACCATCCGCTCCGACAGCAATCTGGGTGCGATGCCGATCATCGGGCTCTCCGCGCTGGTGTCGCCGGCGGCGATCGAGCGCGGCCGTCAGGCCGGCTTCCACGACTATGTCGCCAAGTTCGACCGTCCCGGTCTGATCGCGGCGCTGAAGGAACAGACCGCGGGCGCCGCCGGTGCCTCCGAGCTGAGCCGCGCAGCAGCGTAACCAGCGGGATCAGGAGATACGCACATGACCAAGAAGACCCAGTCCGGCGAAGGCGCCATGGTCGAATACGTCACCGCGATGATCGGCGGCCAGCTGTTCGGCCTGCCGATCTCCCGCGTCCAGGACGTGTTCATGCCCGAGCGCGTCACCCGCGTGCCGCTGTCCTCGCGCGAGATCGCGGGCGTGCTGAACCTGCGCGGCCGCATCGTCACCGTGGTCGACATGCGCGCCCGGCTCGGCCTGCCCAAGCCCGAGGACGGCAAGATCCCGATGGCGGTCGGCGTCGACCTGCGCGGTGAATCCTATGGCCTGTTGATCGACCAGATCGGCGAAGTGCTGCGGCTCGCCGAGGACGGCATGGAAGAAAACCCCGTCAATCTCGACCCCCGCATGGCCAA
>NZ_JADPKX010000048.1:0-767 GCF_023074155.1 Bradyrhizobium sp. 134
CTGCGCTGCTCGGCAAGGATGCTGCCGGGTTGTCGGCATCCGCCATCGGTCGCCTGAAGGATGGCTGGCTCGACGAGCACGCCGCGTGGCAGAGGCGCGTCTGTCGGCGAAGCGCTACGTCTACATCTGGGCCGATGGCATCCATCTTCAAGCGCGCCTCGAAGACGAAAAGCAGTGCATCCTGGTGCTGATCGGCGCGACCCCGGAAGGCCGCAAGGAACTGGTCGGCTTCACCGATGGCGCCCGCGACAGCGCGCAGGACTGGCGCGATCTGCTGCTCGATCTGAAGCGGCGCGGGCTCGACGTGGCGCCGCAGCTTACCATCGCCGATGGCGCACTCGGGTTCTGGAAGGCGGCCGGCGAGGTCTGGCCGAAAACGCGCGAGCAGCGCTGCTGGGTGCACAAGACCGCCAACGTGCTCGCCAAGTTGCCGAAGAGCCAGCAGCCGAAGGCCAAACGCGCGTTGCAGGAGATCTGGATGGCTGAAACGAAGCTCGCCGCCGAGCTGGCGTTCGACGCCTTCATCGAGAGCTACGCGCTGAAGTACGAGAAGGCCGCCGATTGCCTGAGCAAGGATCGAGACACGCTACTGGCGTTCTACGACTTCCCGGCCGAGCACTGGAAACACTTGCGGACGACGGATGAGATGGACAAGCGATTTTTTTCATGACCGAGATGACGATTGCAGAAATCGCGTACGTCCATTCTTTTGTTCGGCTGCGCCGCGGGCCATTCTTCCGTCCCGGCCATCGATCTCGCAGCCGCCG
>NZ_JADPKX010000061.1:0-2627 GCF_023074155.1 Bradyrhizobium sp. 134
TGCGGAATCCGGGGCAAAGCGGCCACCGATTCCGACGGAAGGCGGCCACCGATTCCGATCGAAAGCGGCCACCCGATCCGAACGAATGCGGCCACCCTGTTGATAGGGTGAGACGGGGGGCGTTGTCGGCAATCTGAACGGGGCAAGGTCCCTCCTTTTGCGGTTGACGCAATGGGAGGTCCGATGCCCGCCGAGAGATTGCCGATGCGGAAGATTCGAGAAGTTCTACGCCTGAAGTATGCCTGTGGGGTGAGCGATCGGGTGATCTCCCGATCGGTCGGGATCGGTCGCACGGCGATCGCGGAGTATGTCCGCCGGGCCGCGGTGATCGGCATCACCTGGCCGATCCCGGAGGAGCTCGACGACACAGCCCTGGAGCGCAAGCTGTTTGCGCCAGCCGGCTACAACCCGCCACGATCGAAGCCGCTTCCGGATTGGGGGCATGTCCATGCCGAGTTGCGCCGCCGCAGCGTAACGCTGGCACTGCTGTGGGAGGAATACCGCGCCCATCATCCCGACGGCTACGGCTACAGCCGGTTCTGCGACCTCTACGTCGAATGGCGCCACGGCATCACGGCGACCATGCGGCAGACCCACGCGGCCGGCGAAAAGCTGTTCGTGGACTTCGCCGGCGATACCATGCCGGTGTTCGACGGGCTCACCGGGGAGGTGCGCGCCGCCAAGATCTTCGTCGCGGTCATGGGAGCGTCGAATTACACCTTTGCCCAAGCCCGGTTCAGCGAGGCGCTGCCCGACTGGATCGGCGCCCATGTGGATGCGCTCACCTTCCTGGGCGGGGTGCCGAAGGCGCTCGTCTGCGACAATCTGAAGGCCGGGGTGACGGTGGTGAGCCGCTACGAGCCAGGCGTCAACCGGACCTACCAAGATCTTGCCGCCCATTACGGCACCACCATTATGCCGGCGCGGCCCCGCAAGCCGCGCGACAAGGCCAAGGTGGAGGCGGCGGTTCTTATCGTCCAGCGATGGATTTTGGCGCGGCTGCGCAACCGGCGCTTCTTCTCGCTCGCCGAGTTGAATGTTGCGATCCGCATCCTGGTCGACCAACTCAACGCCCGCCTGATGCGCAAGCTCGGTGCCAGCCGCCGCGAGTTCTTCGACACCATCGATCGTCCGGCCCTGATGCCGCTGCCGGCCGAGGCCTATCAGTACGCCGAATGGCGTCGTGCCCGTGTGGCGCCGGATTACCATGTCGAAGTTCAGGGACACTTCTACTCGGTGCCATCCCGCATGATCCGCCAGGTTGTCGAGGTTCGGGCCACCGAAGCCACCATCGAGGTGTTCCATCGCGGCACCCGCATCGCCAGCCATGCACGCTCGGGGGTGAAGCGCCGCCACACCACGATCCCCGAGCACATGCCGAGCGCGCATCGCCGATACGCCTTCTGGACGCCGGCGCGTCTGCTGGCCGCCGCTGAGAAAGTCGGTCCGTCCACAATCGCGCTGTGCGAGGCGATCATGCGGACAAAGCCGCATCCCGAGCAGGGCTTCCGATCCTGTCTCGGCATCCTGCGGTTGGAAAAGACCTATGGGACGCAACGTCTCGAAGCCGCTTGCCGCCGCGGGATCAGCATCGGCTCAGCGAGCTATCGGTCGATTGCCTCGATCCTCAAGACCGGCCTGGACAAGTCCTTCCTTCCCGACACCACCCCCGACGCCGATCCCATCCAGCACGGTAACATCCGTGGCCGCGGCTACTACCACTGACCAGCAACAAGGAGGCATTATGCTCAGCAATCATACCCACGAACGTCTCGCCGCTCTCGGGCTCGCCGGAATGGCGAAGGCCTTCGATGATCAGCAACGCCAACCGGACGTCACCGCGCTGACCTTCGAGCAGCGCCTCGGCCTGATGATCGATCGCGAAGCAACTGAGCGAGAGAACAAAAGGCTCATCGTACGCCTGAAGTTTGCCTCGCTACGGCAGGCCGCAATCGTCGAAGATGTCGATCTGCGCGCTCCGCGCGGCATCGACCGCGCCTTCTTTGCCAAGCTCGTCGATGGCGATTGGATCGGCCGCAAGCAAAATTTGCTCATCACCGGGCCGACCGGCGTCGGCAAGAGCTGGATCGCCTGCGCGCTCGGTCACAAGGCATGCCGCGATAATCGATCGGTCTTATACCATCGCCTGCCAAGGCTGTTCGAAGCTCTTGCGCTCGCCCGCGGCGACGGACGCTATGCGCGGCTCCTCAAGACGTTATCGAGGGTCGATTTGCTCATCCTCGACGACTGGGGCCTCGCTCCGATTACCGGCGAGCAGCGTCGCGATCTCCTCGAAGTCGTCGACGATCGTCACCAGCGCGGATCGACCATCATCACCAGCCAGGTACCGATCGAAAATTGGCATGAGATCATCGCCGACCCGACCATCGCCGACGCCGTCCTCGACCGCCTCGTCCACAACGCTCACCGCCTCATCCTCAAAGGAGACAGCATGCGGAAAATAACTGCCCAACGCGCCAATCTTGACGCCGCGAAGAAAACCTGACCCAACTCCTCATGCCGGCAACGACACCCCGGCCGCCTTCGTCGGAACAGGTGGCCGCCTTCGATCGGAATGCATGGTCGCGTTCAATCGGAATCTCTGGCCGCAATCCCCGGAATCCGCA
>NZ_JADPKX010000012.1:0-2594 GCF_023074155.1 Bradyrhizobium sp. 134
CGTAAGCGCGATTTTCTCCGCACGATGACGCCCGCGCTTTTGACGGATGGCCTTCGTATCGAGGGCGGCATCTGACCCGTTCAGGCAGCGGCGGTTTTGGGGAAGTTGAAGGGCAGCAGGTCGGTGATATCGGCGTCGTCGGCGCGCTGAGGCAATTCGGTGAGCACGTGGCGCAACCAGGCTAACGGCTCGACGCGTGAGGCGCGGCAGGTCAGCATCAGACTGTAGACGACGGCACTGGCCCTGGCTCCCTCGACGGTGTCGCTGAACAGCCAGCTCTTTCTGCCAGTGGCAAAGATTCTGATATCGCGCTCCAGGAGATTGTTGTCGATCGGCATCCTGCCGTCTTGCGTGTAGCGCGTCAGATATGACCATTGGTTCAGAGTGTAGGATACGGCATCGCCAAGCTTGCTGTCGGGCAAGACCTTCGGGGCGATTTTGATCGAGCCATTCCTTGAGGGCGTTCAGGACGGGAATGCTGTGTTGCTGGCGGAAGCGGCGAATGCATTGATTTGGCGTTTCGCCTCTGTCTGGTTTTTCGTCCCGCGCCTGCCTTTCAACCCGGTAAAGCTGTTCGAAGAACCGCAGCGCCTGCTCTGGCGGGCCGCCGCCCTTCTTCCTCGCCTTGAGGGCATCGACAAAGCGCCGTCGGGAGTGGGCCATGCATCCAATGTGGGTGGTCCCTTCCAGCGTGCGCCATGCGGTATAGCCGTCACTCATCACGATGCCACGGTAATCGCCGAGGAAGGCCTGCGGGTGGATCTGGCCGCGGCCCGGCTGATAATCCAGAAGAACGATGGGCTCGTGACTGCCCTGGCCGCTGCGATAAGCCCACATGTACGACGTGCTGGTGGCTTTTTTGTCCTTCTCCTTGAGGACCTGAACCGTCGTCTCGTCGCCATGGATGAGAGGTTGCAGTCTGAGCCGCAGCTTCAGGGCGTCTGAGATGCGATGCAGATGCTTCTCGCTCGAGCCGATCACCCAGTGACCCAAAGCGCCGCGGCTGACAGGAACACCTGCGCGTTCGAAGGCCTGCGCCAGACGGTAGAGCGGCGTGCCATCGACATATTTGTGAACCAGCGCGAACGCCAGCGTTGAGGCCGTGGCAACGCTGCCCGGCAAGGGCTGCGTCGGCATCGGCGCGGTCACGACAGGGCATTGATCCCGGTGCGATCGCAATGGCGGCACCCATATTTCAAGCGCACATTCTGTAAAACCTTCTCCTTCACCTCGATATGAAGTTGCTCGGTGACAGTCTCGCCCATGCGATGCATCTGGCCACGGCAGCAAGGACACGCCTTCTGATCGTCGGGCAGGTCATACTCGACCCGCTCACGCGGCAGGTTCGCCGGCAGCGGTCTGCGGCCGCGCTTCTTTCCCGTTGTGCTTTCGACGGGTGGCAAGCCCGTGTCCGGAAGTTCGGCGGTATTGTCCGTTTCGCTGCCGGCATCATCCTCGTCGGCGGCCTGCTCGGCTTCATTGAACAGACGGTCGACGTGCTTTTCGCTGCGCGGCGCAAAACGATGCAGGCGTGCCAGCGCCAGTTCTTCCTCGAGCCTGACGACGCGCTCCGTGAGCTGACGATTCTCCACCTGCAGCGCAGCAATGCGCGCCAACAGCGCTTCGACACTCGGTTCGCCGGTTCGATTCATCGGATTCTTGAATCTGAACCGTACCGACGCGTCAACCGCTCAAGTCGAGAGCTCAGCCGGCAACCTGATATTGCCGCACCGGATGGCGGACCATCGCATCGATATCGATGCCGTCAAGGATCCAGTGCAATTGCTCGGTCGTCAGCGTGACGACCGCCTCCTGGCGGCGCGGCCATCGGAACTTGTCCTCGGTCAGCCGCTTCAGGACCAGCACAAAGCCGGACCGGTCGAAGAACAGCAACTTCATCCGGTCGCAACGGCGATTGCAGAACGCAAAAACCGCCGGAGCGAACGGATCGAGCGCCATCGTCTCCTGGACCAGAACCGCAAGGCTGTTGATGCCAGCCCGGAAGTCGATCGGCTCACGGTGCAGATAGACCTGCAGGTCACCGCCCAGTCTGAACATGGCCCAGGGCTCCGATGATCGCCGTCAATGCATCCACATCGCCGCATTCCAGCGCGACCTTCACGCCGTTCGGCAGCGACGCGCTCACTTTGGCCGGAGAACAAAAAGCTGTAGTCCCCTTGGGTTCCGACCCGCGCACTTCATCGCAAGCCGCCGGCAAACCCACCATCGCCACGCTGCTCCCCCGCGACAGGGCGCGATCGGAAGCCCCCTCAAGTTGAACCGGGATGAACGCCGATGGGGGAGACCGCGGGAGAGACCTGGTCGCGGTGTGCTTCTTGATCCATTTCCGAAGCAGGTTCGCGTTGACCCCGTGTTCGAGCGCAAGTCTCAATACCGAAACGCCAGGCTCAAGACAACTCGCGACAAGACGCTCCTTCGATGCCGCCTCGTAGCGCCGGCGACCGTTCCGACCAACAAGCCTGACCCGCAGTTTCTGATCATCGTCTGCCATCACAAGGTGTCCACCTATTTTGGTGGACACCTCATGCATCAGAGCACTCAAAAGCAAAAGGTGCAGGGAAATTCGCGCTTAC
>NZ_JADPKX010000045.1:0-112743 GCF_023074155.1 Bradyrhizobium sp. 134
CGAGCGGGTGCCGAACAGCGGCAGGAATTGCTTGGGGCGCACCTCGCGCGAAGCCGGCCACAGCCGCGTTCCGGCACCGCCGCACATGATCAGGGGGATAATGCGTTTGTCCATCGTCATTTCAAACCTTGAGGTCGTTCCGATACCAGGTGACAAAATTACGAATTCCGTGCGCGATCGGCGTTGACGGTGCAAAGCCGGCGTCGCGCATCAGATCCTCGACATCCGCGAACGTTTCCAAAAGGTCTCTCGGCAGCAATTCTTTGATCGCCGTCCGACCCAGCCCCTGCTCCAGAATCCGACGACATGCATCAGCTCTTCCGGATGGTGGTTGCCGACATTGTAGACCTTAGACGGCGCATTTGCGGCAGCCGGGTCATCGGCGGGCATCAAGCCGATGAAATCGGCGGCGCCCGTGACCAAAATCGCCTGATCCCTCATCCTGTTCCCAAGGTCTGCTTCGCCCGATCCGTGCTCGATCTTTCGCCCGCGGCGCCTCTTTAGCCTCCGCATCGACGGGGTCGCAATAGCTCCGCTGCCCTGCATGAGGGCTCTCGATCACCGCTATTGCAAGATCGACGCCAAAACCATACCAAAGCGGCCGAATTCGGCGCCTTGCGTCGGGTTGCTTCAACCCTTGTTCATGCGGGCGAAATGCGCCGAATCCTGCTGTCGACGGCCAAGATCCTGATTTCCGGAGCGCTGCTCTACCTGGCGCTGCGCAAGGTCGATCTGTCCGAACTGTTCTCGCGCTTCACCGTGACCAGCCTGTTCTGGATCGGCTTGGCGATCGCCGTCACGTTCCTGCAAATCTTCGTCGGCGTGTTGCGCTGGCGCGAGGTCAGCGCCGCATGCGGCGCCCCGCTCGAGCTCGGCCGGGCCATGCGCTACAACGTGATCGGATCGTTCTTCAACCAGACCCTGCCCTCGGCGATCGGCGGCGATGCGGTCCGGTTGTGGCTCGTCGCGCGCGCCGGCGCCGGCTGGCGCGCTGCGACCTACTCGATCTTCGTCGATCGCGCGATCGGTTTGATCGCGCTCGCGATCATGATCGTCGCGAGCCTGCCCTGGAGCTACAGCCTCATCGCCGATCCACACGGACGCTCGGCGCTGCTGCTCGTCGACCTCGCGGCGCTCGCGGGTGGTCTCGGCTTCCTGGTCTTCGGCGCGCTGAAATGGCACTGGCTGAGAACCTGGTGGGCCACGCATCACATCCACGCCTGTGCCGTGATCGCCAACCGCGTGATCTTCAGCCGCTCGCGCGGACCAGCCGTCGTGATCCTGTCGCTCGCCGTGCATGTGCTGGCCGTCGTGGTCGCCTGGTGCGTCGTGCAGTCGATCGCGGCGCCGGTCGGCTTCAGCGACGTCTTTATGCTGGTGCCGCCGGTGATGCTGATCACGATGATGCCGATCTCGATCGCCGGCTGGGGCGTGCGTGAAGCCACCATGAGCCTCGCGTTCGGCTTCGCGGGGCTGGCCGCCAACGAGGGGGTCAACGTCTCGCTGCTGTTCGGCGCCGTGTACTTCATCGTCGGCGCGATCGGCGGCCTGGTCTGGATCCTCAGCGCGGAGAAAGCCGCGCAGGGATCGGCGCCGCTCGGGGTACCGGAGTGAACGCGGCCGTTGACGCGCTCGGCGCCGTACCCTCGCTGCTTGCCGTTGCGATTGCCGCGCTGGTGTCGGGCGTCATCACCTGGACCAGCCGTCCCCTGCTCCAGCGTTACGCATTGGCGCGGCCCAACGCGCGGTCCTCTCATCGCATCCCGACCCCGCAGGGTGCGGGCATCGCCGTGATATCAGCGACGCTGCTGGTCGCATCAGCCTGGGCAGCCTGGGCGAACATCGCGATTCCGCCGGCGCTGATCGCTGCAACGGTCTTGATCGCCGTGGTCGGATTTGCCGACGACATCAAGTCGCTGCCGGTGCTCGTGCGCCTCGTGCTGCAGGCCGCAGCTGTCGGCGCCGTCGTGTTCACCACGCCCGAAACCGCGCGCATCGTGCCGGCGCTGCCGCTCGCGCTGGAGCGCGGACTCATCCTGCTGGCGGGCGTGTGGTTCGTGAACCTCGTCAATTTCATGGACGGGCTCGACCTGATGACGGTGGCGGAAGTGGTGCCCGTCACCGCCGCGCTGCTGCTGCTGGGACTGCTCGGCGATTTGTCGTGGCCGGCCGCGCTGATCGCCGCGGCGCTGTGCGGCGCCACGCTCGGCTTTGCGCCGTTCAACAAGCCGGTCGCGAAAGTCTTCCTGGGCGATGTCGGCAGCCTGCCGATCGGCCTTTTGCTCGGCTGGTGCCTGCTCGAGCTCGCCTGGCGCGGGCAGCCCGCCGCGGCGCTGTTGCTGCCGGCCTATTACCTCGTGGATTCGACCATCACGCTGTTTCGGCGCATCGCAAGGCGCGAGCAATTCTGGTCGGCGCATCGCTCGCATTTCTACCAGCGTGCCACCGACCATGGCTTCACGGTCTCTCGCGTGATCGGGGAGGTGTTCGCGCTCAATCTCGTGCTCGCGGGACTTGCCATCGTCACCGCTCGCGCCGGCTCGATGACGATCACGCTGACCGCGCTGTCGGCGGGCGCAATCGCGATCGGCATCGTGCTGCGGCGGTTCTCCCGCCCTCAGGCGTCCTGAGCCACCAGCGCCAGCCGCAGCCCCTCGTCGAGAGACACCGGCGGCTGCCACCCGGTCGCGGTCGCCTTGGCGAGGTTGAGCTCGAGCGAGCCGATCAGGCTGTCATGCGTATCCTGCCGGCCCAACAGGCTCAGCAACGTCCCGAGCAGGTCCGGCGGCATGCCGAACAGCCGCGAGCTCTTGCCGGCAGCCTTGGCCAGCCGCTCGATGAACTCGGGCGTCGAGACCTGCTCCCTGTCGGCCACCAGGAAGATCTCGAAATTGCTCGCGGGATCTGGATGAGAGAGCCGGCGCAGGATGAACGACGACAGGTTCTGCACGGCAAGGAAGGCGCGGTGGTTGCGGATCGCGGCAAAGGGCAGCGGCAGCCCGAGGTTCACTGCACGCGTCAGCAGCGCGAAATTGCCCTTGGCGCCCGCACCATAGACCAGCGGCGGCCTGATCACCGAGACCTTCATGGCGCTGTCGCGCGCCAGCGTCTTCAAGCCCGCTTCGGCCGCGGCCTTGGACATGCCGTAGAGACCGCGCGGCGTCAGGACATCGTCCTCGCTGAACGGCCCGCGGCCCTCATTGCTGCGACCGTGCACGAGAACGGTGCTGATGAAAATGAACTGCCGCACGCCGGCCGTCGCCGCGCTGCGCGCCAGGTGCAGCGTGCCGGCAATGTTGACGTTGCGGTAGAGCTGGACCGCATGCTCTTCGTGCTTGTGATGCACCCGTGCGGCGAGATGAACGACGGCGTCGACGCCTTGAAGCGCGGCCTGCCAGTCGGTTTCGGGGCCGATCGTTTCGATCACGACCTCGTCGTCCATGCCTTCCGGTCTGCGGACCGCGCGGCGGATCGACCATCCCTCGCGCGCCAGTGCGGGCACGACGTGACGGCCGACGAAACCGCTCGCCCCCGTCACCAGCACGACTGGCTTGCGCTCGTTCATCGTTGCTCCGGCAGTTCGGGGTTGCGCAACAATTCGTCGGCCAGGGCCGCATAGGCGTTCATCGCGGTGACGCGATCGAACTTCGCCGCCGCCTTCACCGCGCGCTCCGCAAAGGCGACACCGTCGGAGCGAGACGCCGCGCGGATCGCCTCGGCCAGTTGATCGGCGCGGCCCGGCGTCACGACCCAGCCCAGCCCGTTCTCCACCACGGTCAACGCGGCCTCGGCCTCCGGTTCGGAGACCAGCACCACGGGACGGCCGACCGCCAGCAGATTGTAGAACCGGCTCGGCACCGAAACCCCCGCAACGTCCTTCCGGTACGGAATGATCCAGAGATTGGCAGCCGCCAGGAATGGTTCGAGCTCGGCATCCTCGACCCGTCCCACGAAGGAGACATTGGGCAAGTTCGCCTCCGTCTGCAACTGCTTCAACCGCTCGAAGCCGATGCCCCAGCCGGAGAGCAGGAAGTGGATATCAGGCTCGTCCCTCAAAAGACGCGCCGCCTCGAACACGATCTCCGGATCATGGGTGAAGCCGAGATTGCCCGACAGGCCGACAACGAAACCCGCCGAGAGCGCTTTGCGGAACGGATTATCCGCCGTCACCGGCCGGGGTGCGGCCACGAGCGTCGCCCAGTTCGGGATGAAGCGGATCTTGCTCCGCGTCATGCCGGAATAGCTCAGCAGCGGCCGTTCCGCATCGCGGCCGATGGTGATGACGGCATTGAGCGCGCGGAACATCAGGCTGTTGGCGGCGCGCATCGTCATGGTCACGATCGAACCGGGCTTCAGCAGGCCCGCCATCACCAGCACGTCCGGGAAGAGGTCGTGCATGATCAGCGCCGAGCGCGCGCCCTTCAACTTCGCCGCCGCCGCCACCGCGTAAGGCAGCATGAACGGTGCGGTGACGGTGAGCACGACGTCACCTCGCCTCAACTCCCGTGTCAACGCCAGGAACGTGCGCGCCGCGAACAGCAGTTCGGAGGCGCCGCGCCGCACCAGCGCCGCCTTGCCCGCCATGCGGTTCTTGACGGCGACGACCCGCGGCTTGCCCGGGCCGATCTGCGAGGCCGGCAACGCGCCCGATGAGCCCGACAGCACCACGACCTCGTGATCCCCCGCGATGCGGCAGGCGATCTCGGCCATGATCGCCGCCGTCGTGCTCGGATCAGGCGGGTAGTGCTGGCTCGCCACGACGATCTTGCCTCGAGGCTGCATGATCAGGCCGCGGTCGACCCGAATTCCGGAACCGCATCCTTCAGAATGGTCCTGATGGTGGCCCGATCGTCGCGCGCGATCGCCTGCTCCAGCGCCGCAATCCATTTGCGCAGCGTCTGCATCGGCGGCTCGTTCGGCTGCGCGGCCATGATACCGGCGACGCCGATCTCGCGGGTCGGCTCCTCGGAGGCGAACAGGATTTCGTGCAGGCGTTCGCCGGGCCGCATGCCCGTGAACACGATTTCGATGTCGTAGCCGGGTTGCAAGCCCGAGAGACGGATCATGCGCTCGGCAAGATCAACGATCTTCACCGGCTGGCCCATGTTGAGCACGTAGACCGACACGTCCGAACGCTGCGTTCCGAGCGCATGCGTTGCCGCCGTGATGACGAGATCGCAGGCTTCGCGGATGGTCATGAAGTAGCGGACCATGTCGGGATGCGTGACCGTCACGGGACCGCCGGCATCGATCTGGGCCTTGAACTTCGGCACCACCGAGCCGTTCGACGCCAGCACGTTGCCGAACCGAACCGAGATCAGCCGCATCGACCGCCTGGCGCCGCCGTGACCCGCCGCAAGATCATGGTCGAGCGCCTGGCAATACATCTCGGCGAAGCGCTTGGTCAGGCCGAGCATCGACACCGGCTCGATCGCCTTGTCGGTCGAGATCATCACCATGGCTTCGGCGCCGGCACTGTGCGCCGCATCGGCAACGTTGATCGAGCCGAAGATGTTGGTCTTGACGCCCTCGCTCCAGTCGCGCTCGAGGATCGGCACATGCTTGAGCGCGGCGGCATGGAACACGATGTCCGGCTTGAACTCGGCCATCAGGCGCATGATGCGCTCACGGTCGCGGATGTCGGCGATCCGCCCTTCGATCGAAGCAGCGGTGCCGAGCGCCGCGAGCGTTTCCGTGATCGCGTAGAGCGCCGGTTCGGAATTTTCCACGATCAGAAGACGCGCGGCGCCGAACGCGACGACACGTTCGCAGATCTCGGAACCGATCGAGCCGCCCCCGCCGGTGACGATCACCGCCTTGCCCTCGATCAGGGCCTCGAGCCGCGCATAGTCGATCTTTTCGCTCGGCCGCAGCAGCAGGTCCTCGACGGCGACGGCCGTGAGCCGTGGCGTATCGCCACTCTCGAGCGAGGGCATGCGGCTCACGATCACGCCGAGCTTGCGCGCCCGCATCAGGATCGATTCGGGATGGGCCTCCGGCTCGAATGCCGTCGGCGTCATCACAACGCGCGCGATCCCCTTGCCGCGCTTGGTGAAGTCGGCGACGACATCTTCGATGTCGTCGACGCCGCCCAGGACAGGGACGTTGCGGATGGACTGGCCGCGATCGGAACTCGACGGCGAGAGCACACCGACCGGCCAGATGTGCTTGATCGCCCCGCTCTCGATTCCGCGCAACAGCACCTCGGCGTCCGCGGCGCGGCCGATCAGCAGTGTCGGCGCGGCATCTCCGGTGCGGGCGTGACGCCGAACCCGCGTATAGCGGAAATAGCGGTAGGCCATGCGCAACGCGCTGAGGAAGGAGATCTCGATGAACCAGTAGAGGACGATGGTCACCTTGCCGAGGAAGAAGGCGCCGCGGACGTTGGGGGCGACGAAGATGTAGTCGAGCACCAGGAGTGCAACCGTCAGCACGGTCGCGACGCGGATGATGTTCAGCGCGTCGGGCAGCGAAATGAAGCGCCATTTCGTCGTGGTCAGGTTGAAGACGAAGAACACGACCACGCTGAAGGCGAGGAAATAGGGCAAGATCTGGATCAGCAGCGGCAGGCGATCGAAGAAGCCGTCGCCGCCCTCGAAGCGCAGATAGAAGGCGGCGAACAGCGCCGCCGTGGTCGCCAGCAGGTCGTGGAGCGCGATCATGAAATTGCGCAAGGTGAGATGCGAAAGACGCGTCATCCGCTGACCGAAAATCCAGTTAAATGCAACCTGATCGCGCTGATAACCCATCTCGGCCGGACATGCCAGTCAAGGCTTGCCGGTCAAGCTTTGCCGGTCAAGCTTTGCGATCCGGGCGGCCGTTCAGGAACCGGTTACTGTCGCCTTCGCTTCGGCCTGCTGGGCCCGGATCACCATGCCGCCGGCAACGCCGACACCGATGACGTACATCCAGCCCTCGTGGAAGTCGAACAGATGGGAGTTGAACAGCGAGGTGAAGATGTTCTGGACCACGACCAGGAGGCCGACCCAGTTTGCGAGCCCGTCGCCGCGAAACAAGCGCAGATGCAGGATCCAGATGGCGTAGAGAACGGCGACGCCGATGAAGCCCCATTGCACGGCCACGTTCAGCGTCTGGTTATGCGGGTTGCCGATCACCTCGGCGGACGCCAGGTTCTGATCGCCGGGCGTCGCGGCCCGCTCGAACAATCCACGCGTCGAGCCGGTGCCGTGCCCCTTGACCGGCGCCTCCGCGAAGAAGCCGAGGGATTTTCGCCAGAATTCGAGCCGCAACCCGGCCGAGGTCGCCGCGCCTTGTTCGACATAGCGTGTGTAGTCGCTGGCAAAGCTGTCGGCGGTCTTGCGCAATTGCGGCGAGGCCTGCCAGGCGAGAACCGCGCCCACGAGCAGGGCCGCGGAGATGATCGCGATGCTGCGCCATCTCAGATGAAGCAACGCAAACACGCCGAACAGGACCGGAATGGTGACAAGCGCAGTGCGCGACACCACCACGAAGGCCATATTGACGAAGAAGGCGAGCGCAAGCGCCGTGAGCAGCCCTGCGATCCAGTAGCGCTTCTGACGCAGCAACTGCACGATCGGATAGGCGAGCGCGACCGCGCAGAGCGCAAACTCCTGGCTCTGGTCGATGTAGTTCTTGACGAAGATGCCGCGCTCGACGCGGTCGGATTTGAGCGCGAGGTCGGGGTAGAAGGCGACCAGCCAGGACATCACCGACAGCAGCGCGCAGGACACCAGGAAGGCGACGAACACCCAATGTCCGCGCGGCGAGCGCGCAAAATGATAGAGCAGGACCGGCAGCACCAGCAGCTTGACGGTCGGATTGACCGCGTAGAAGCGCGCGCCCCAGGCCGCGTCCGACCACAGCGTCCCGACCAGAGCGAGCAGGACCAGCGCAATCGGCGCCGCGCAGATCGGACGCCTGAGCGATTGCAGGAACTCGCGGACGTCGAGGAACGGCACCATGCAGAGCAGCATCAGGACATTGAATATCGCCGCAAGCGACGTCGACCATGGCAGCGAGGCCGCAGTCAGGATCGCGAACAGATCGACCGTCTCGGACCAAGCCGCCGGACTGCGCAGACGCCGCCACAGCACCTGGCCGGTCGTCTCCCCGGCGAGCGTCGTCACTTGCCCTCTCCCCGCGCGCGATGAACCAGCGCCGTCGTGCTGAAACCCTGGAGAATGTCGACCAGCACCACCGTCCCGCCCGCGGCCTCGACGACCTCATGGCCGACGACCTGCTCGCGGGTGTAATCGCCCCCCTTGATCAGCGCACTCGGCTTGATGCGGGTGATCAGGTCGATCGGCGTATCTTCATCGAAAATAACGACGAGATCGACGGCTTCGAGCGCCGCCAGCACTTCCGCACGCGCTCGCTCGTCCTGAACGGGGCGATCGGCGCCCTTCAGCCGCCGTACCGAAGCGTCGCTGTTCAGCCCCACGATCAGGCGGTCGCAGGCGGAGCGCGCCGCTGTCAGCACCTTGACGTGGCCGGGATGCAGGATGTCGAAGCAGCCATTGGTGAAGCCGACGCGTTGGCCTTGCTTCTTCCATTCCGCGAGCTGCGCGTCGAGCGCGCCGGGCTCGAGCACGATCTTCTCCTCGGCCGCGAGATAGGCATGCGGCAATATCTTTCGCTTCAGCTCGGCCACACTTACGCTGGCGGTGCCCTGCTTGCTGACGGCGACGGCGGCCGCGGCACTGGCCATGCGTAGCGCCGTGTCCCAGTCCGCGCCCGTGGCGAGCGACACCGCGAGCGCCGCGGCAACGGTGTCGCCGGCGCCGGAGACGTCGCGTACCTTGACCGGGAACGCCGGAACGTGAACGGCCTCGCCGTTGCGCGGCACCAGCGTCATGCCGTGCTCGCCTTGCGTGACAAGGATTGCTTCGCAATCGGCGAGCCGCATCACGTCCTCGCTGGCATCGACGATGCTCTGCGGCGTGTCGGCGCGGCTTCGGGTCGCTTCCGAAAACTCCTTGCGATTGGGCGTGAGCAGCGTCGCGCCGCGATAGATCGCCCAGTTCAGGCTTTTGGGATCGACGATCACGGGCTTGCCGAGTTTTCGCGCGGCGTCGATGGTGTGGCGGATAACGCGGGCGGTCAGCACCCCCTTGGCGTAGTCGGACAGCAGCACGATGTCGGCGCGCGCGATCTGCGGCAGGATCGCTTCGATCAGCTTGGTCTCGATCGTATCGGAAGCAGGCTGTGCCTGCTCCCAATCCGCACGCAGCATGTGCGTGGAAAAATGCTCGGAGACGAAACGGACCTTTCGCGTGGTCGGACGCGAGGGATCGCACACCAGCACGCTTTCGATTGCGCCCAGCTCCGCAAGCGTCGAGGCGAGCTGCCTGCCCGCATCGTCCTCGCCGACGAGACCGACGAAGATGCAGCGCGCGCCGAGCGCGGCGACGTTGCGCGCGACGTTGCCGGCACCGCCGATATGGATCTCGCTGCGCTGTGCCGCGATGACCGGCGCCGGCGCTTCCGGCGAGATCCGCGACACCTCGCCATAGACGAACTCGTCCAGCATGATGTCGCCGATGCACAGGACCGTGCGGCCTGAGATGGCTTGCGCGAGGGCATCGAAATCGAGAATGGGCGTCGGCATGGTGATGGGCCTCAGCGGAAGCGGTCGGGCCGGTCGAGATAATCGCCGACATAGGCCTTCACCGCATCCTCGAGCGTGGTGAAACCACCATTATAGCCGGCGCGGTGGAGGCGATCGACCTCGCTCTGGGTGAAGTACTGGTAGCTGCCGCGGATCTGCTCGGGCATGTCGATGTATTCGATGTTGGGCTTGGCGCCGAGCGCGGCATAAGCCGCCAGCATCAAATCCTTGAAGCTGCGTGCCTTGCCGGTGCCGACGTTGAAGATGCCGGACACCGAGGGCGTTGCCAGCAGCCACATGATCACGCGGACGACGTCGTCGACATAGATAAAATCGCGGCGCTGGTCGCCGTCCGTGATGCCCTCGCGATGCGACTTGAACAATTGCACGACGCGGCCCGCTTTGACGTCGTCGAAGCGCCGCGCCAGCACGCTCATCATCGAGCCCTTGTGGTATTCGTTGGGGCCGAACACGTTGAAGAATTTCAGTCCGGCCCATTGCGGCGGCAGCTTCTCGCCCTTCGCGGCGCGCTCGGCGACGGCGAGATCGAACAGGTGCTTGCTCCAGCCGTAGAGGTTCATCGGCCGCAGTTTCTTCAACGCAGCGATCGAAGCATCGTCGTCAAATCCAGCCTCGCCGTCGCCATAGGTCGCCGCCGAGGAGGCATAGATCAACGGCACCGCATTTGCGGTGCACCAGTTCAGGAGGCGCATCGACAGGCGGAAGTTGGTCTCGAACACCAGGTCGCCGTCGGTCGCCGTGGTCGCGGAAATCGCCCCGAGATGGATCACGGCATCGAGCTTGCGGCCCTTCAGCCAGTCCGGCAGCTCGGCCGGCGGCACGATATCCACAAGCTGCCGCTTGGCGAGGTTGCGCCATTTGCCCTCGTTGCCAAGGAAATCGCAAACGACGACGTCGCTGCGGCCGGCCTCGTTCAGCGCGGCGACGACATTCGATCCGATAAAACCGGCCCCGCCGGTCACCAGCAACATTACAACTTCCCTGCCAGATTTTGCCCGCCCGAAGTTTTGCGGCCCCGGTTCTGCCCTAGCGCATGATCCGCAAAAGTGTAAGCGGTTTTGCGATGGCCGCTCGGCTGGCTTTACCTGCCGACCCGGAGCGGCTAACCGAACCGCCACATCAGCGCACCCCGGCCTTATTAACGAATGAACCAAGATTCGCAACTTAGTGGAGAGGCAGATCGGGGCGACACGCGCCCGATCCTGATCGTCCCCTACATGTGGATCGGTGATTTCGTCCGGAATCACACCGTCGTGCGGGTCCTGAACGAGCGCTGGCCGAACCGGCCGGTCGATCTGCTCACGACGTCGCTGTGCGCGCCCCTGGTCGATTACATGCCCGGCGTGCGCCATGCGATCGTCTGGGACCTGCCGCGCGGCCGGCTCGCAGTGGGCCGCCAGCTCGGCCTGGCGAAGCTCCTGCGCGAGCGGAACTACGGCACCGCCCTGGTGCTACCCCGGACCTGGAAGGCCGCCATCGCGCCCGCTTTGGCCGGGATTCCGGAAAGGGTCGGCTTCGTCGGCGAATTCCGATTCGGCCTGCTCAACCGCTGGCGCTGGGGCGAGAAGAAGCTGCCCCGCTTCATCGACAAGAATGCCGCCCTCGCCCAGCCCGATGGCGCCCCGCTGCCGGCGGAATGGCCGGTGCCGCAATTGCGGGTCCCGGCCGAGGACATCGTCCGCTGGCGGCAGGCCAATGGTCTCAGCGCAGGCGCCGCCGTGGCGCTGGCTCCCGGCTCGGTCGGGGTGTCAAAACGCTGGAGCTACTATCCGGAAGCCGCCCGCCTGCTCGCCGAGCGCGGCCTCGAGGTCTGGGTGGTCGGCGGCCCCGGGGAAAAGGGCCTGGCCCACGAGATCGTCGCGGCCGGCGGCGCCGGGGTCCGGGACCTCACCGGCAACGATCTGCGCAACGGCGTGCTGGCAATGGCCGCGGCCGGCGTTGCGATCTCCAACGATTCCGGCCTGATGCACATCGCAGCCGCCCTGGGCACGCCGACCATGGGTATTTTCGGTCCGACCAGCCCCTACCTCTGGGCCCCCCTCAACGGCCTCGCCGCGACCGTGGTGCAGGACAAGAGCGTGCTCTCCTGCCAACCCTGCCAGAGCACGATCTGCAAGATGAACGACCACCGCTGCATGCGAGATATCGCGGCGAGCGAGGTGGTGGAGATTGCGCAGCGGGTGCTGGGTGAGGTGGGGATGCGGGCTTCGACCTGAAGGCCGTCGGGGCTCCGCCGATGTTGACACCATGCCAGTGTTTTGCCCGACGAGTCAAATCGACTTCGTAAAATCAGCAGAACATCGACCCACCGCCAAGCCATTGATTTCATTGTCCGCGGCTACTGTGCAGGGGGTTGTTTTCGCGGTTTTTGTTTTGGTGGCCGTACGACAGGGGTTCAGAGCAGCGGCCGATACACCTCGCCGATCCGCGCTGCCTCGGCATCGAGGCTGAACCGTTCGAGCACCCGTGCCCGCCCGCGTTCGCCCATCGCGGTTGCGACAGCAACATCGCGCATCAGCGGCTCCAGCGCTGCGACCAGCGCATCCACATCACCGGTCGGGACCAGCACGCCGGTCACGCCATCCTCCACCACCAGTTCGGCCGCGCCGGCGCGCGCGGCGACCAGCGCGCTGCCGGCCGCCATCGCTTCGATCAACGTCAAGCCAAAACCTTCGTTGCGCGAAGTGAAGGCGTAGATGGTCAGCCGCTGATACCAGCGCTGCACATCTTCGATCGGCAGCTCGCCAGTGATGACGATGCGCGATTGCAGACCGGCGGCCTCGATCCGTTTCTTCAGGTCGTTTGCAAAAGCGGCTTGCTCGGGTGTGACCTGGCCGACGATAACAGCGGTGAAATCCGGATAGCGCGGCAGCAGGCGGCACATCGCATCGACGAACACATCGGTGCCCTTCTGGGCGCGCACGCGGCCGAAGCAGCCGATCGCGTAGCGGCCCGGCAGCGCAGTTTCCGCGAAGGCAGCAGTGCGATCCGCCGGCGGCGCATAGACGTCGGTGTCGACGCCGTGCGGAATCACGGTCGCCTTCACTTTCAGGAACGAGGCCGAAAGATCTGACGTCGCGATGATTGCGTCCATGCGCCGGATCAGCCAGCGCGTGATCCAGCTATGATGGCGCTGTGCCGCCGAGGTGAAGACGAGCTTGAGCGGCCAACCGAGCGCACGCAACATCACCCCCGCGATCATCTCGTTGTTGCGGCGCGCGTGCCAGATCACCGGCGCCTTGCGGCGCCACAATCTCAGGAGATCGGCACCGTCCTGGCGCGCGATCCCCTCCGGCGCGTCGGAACCGAACCACGCGGCGCGATAGAGCTTTGCCAGCCGCGGCGCCACCATCCGGTTGGTCGCGGTGACCCCGGAATAGCGCCTGTGCAGATTTGGCACGATCACTTCGAGATCGCTTGGGGAATTCGCCACGCCACGCTCCGTTTCGAAAGTCCCTATACGCAACATTAAGCATAGTGACCAGTTCAGCCGCGCCGATACCCACTCTTCACCACGTAAACGTTAGCTTGGAGCGTTGATCGAAGACGGGTGAGATCATGACTGTGCTTGTCACCGGCGGTGCCGGCTATATCGGAAGCCACACGGTTCTGGCGCTGGCGGAAGCCGGCGAGGACGTCGTCGTGATCGACGATCTCTCCACCGGTTTCTCCGCCTATCTGCCCGAAGGCGTGCCGCTGTTCATTGGCGATGCCGGCGACGAGAACCTGCTCGAAGGCGTGATCGCCCAGCACAACATCGAGAGCATCATCCATTTCGCGGGCTCGGTGGTCGTGCCAGATTCGATGCGCGATCCGCTCGGCTATTACCGCAACAATTTCACGACCGCGCGCAACCTGCTCAACGTCGCGGTCAAGCGCGGCATCGACCGCTTCATCTTCTCCTCGACTGCGGCGGTCTACGGCGATCCGGACCAGGTGCCGGTGCCCGAGCATGCGCCGACACGGCCGCTGTCGCCCTACGGTTCGTCGAAGCTGATGACCGAGATCATGCTGCACGACGTCGCCGCCGCCTACGGCATGCAATACGTGACCTTGCGCTATTTCAACGTTGCGGGTGCCGATCCGCAGGCCCGCATCGGCCTCGCCACCGCCGGCGCCACGCACCTGCTCAAGATCGCGGTGGAAGCCGCCACCGGCCAGCGCGCCAAGATCGACGTGTTCGGCACCGACTATCCCACCCAGGACGGCAGCTGCATCCGCGACTTCATCCATGTCACGGACCTGTCGCAGGCGCATCGCTCGGCGCTCGCCTATTTGCGCAACGGCGGCGCCTCGACGACGCTCAATTGCGGCTATGGCCGCGGCTACTCGGTGCTGGAGACCATCGACGCGGTACGCCGTGTCTCGGGCCGCAGCTTCGCCGTGCAATACGCCCCGCGCCGACCCGGCGACATCATGACCATGGTCGCCGACACCAGCCGTATCCGCGGCCTGCTCGACTGGAAGCCGCAATACGACGACCTCGAGACCATCGCAGCCCATGCGCTGGCCTGGGAGGACAAGCTGTTCCGCGAGCGTCACGGCGAGCTCCGCCACGCCGCCTCGGCCTAGATTCCATTCCAGCGCAAGCCCTTAATTGGGCTTGAAAAGCGCTGGCTTAGCGGGCACAGAGGCCATTCGATCCCTGACGCGCGGGCAGGTTTTTTCCTGTGCCGTCAATGGACTGCGGATGGCTCAGTTTCCAAAGAAAATCACCGACAATCCCTATGCGGCTGCGGTGCTGATTCGCCGCCTGGTCACGGAACAGGGGATCATCTACTGGCGGCGCTACCTCGTCGCCTTCGCGCTGATGGCGCTTGCCGCCGGATCGACCGCGGGCGCGACCTACGTGCTCGGCCAGGTCATCAACCAGGCCTATGTCGACAAGAACATCCCGGGCATCGCGATGTTCTCGGGCATCACCGTGATCCTGCTCTTCATCAAGGGCGTGGCGACCTACGGCCACATGGTGATCCTGACCAAGATCTCCAACGCGATCCTCGCCACCAACCAGCGCCAGCTGTTCGCCAAGCTGATGCGCGAGAGCGTCGGATTCTTCTCCGAGCGGCATTCGTCGGAATTTCTAGCGCGGCTGACAGCCGGTGCAAAGTCCATCACTGATGTCCTCAACATGCTGGTCAATGCGGTCGGGCGCGACCTCATGATGCTGGTCGCCATGATCGGCGTGATGGTGTGGCAGGATCCAGTGATGTCGTTCATCGGCCTCGTCGCGGTGCCGCCGGCGATGCTGGTGCTGCGCAAGCTGGTCAAGCGCATCAAGGGGCTCGCCTACAACCAGTTCACCGGCACCGCCGACATCCTGGAGACGATGCAGGAATCGCTGCAGGGCATCCGCACGGTGAAAGCGTTCACGCTCGAAGACACCATGCAAAACCGCATCGACGAGAATATCGCGATCGTCGAGCGCAACGCCAACAAGATGGCCCGCGTCGCCAATCGCTCCAATCCGCTGATGGAGATGCTCGGCGGCTTCGCAGTCGCCGGCTGTTTGCTTTACGGCGGCTACAGCGTGGTCGCGCTCAACGCCACGCCCGGCGCGTTCTTTTCCTTCATGACGGCGTTCCTGATGGCGACCGAGCCGGCCAAGCGGCTGGCGCGGCTCAACATCGACCTCAACAGCCAGCTCGTCGGCGCCCGCATGCTGCTCGAAGTCGTCGACAGCCCTGCGAGCGAGCATTCCGACGACGACAAGCCGGCGCTGAAACTCTCGAACGCACGCATCGAGCTGCGCGACGTCAGCTTTTCCTATCGCAACGGTGAGACCGTCCTCAATCGCATGAGCTTTGTTGCCGAGCCCGGCAAGGTCACCGCGCTGGTCGGCCCCTCCGGCGGCGGCAAATCGACCGTGCTGGGGTTGCTGCTGCGCTTCTACGAGGTGACGCAAGGCGACATCGTGATCGACGGCCAGTCGATCGGCGCCGTCTCGCGAAAATCGCTGCGGGCTCAGACCGCCTATGTCGGCCAGGACGTCTATCTGTTCCGCGACACCATCCGCAACAACATCGCCTTCGGCCGCGCGGGCGCGACCGAAGACCAGATCATCGATGCTGCGAAAGCAGCCTGCGCGCATGATTTCATCATGGGCTTCCCGCTCGGCTACGACACGCCCGTCGGCGAACACGGCACGCAGCTGTCCGGCGGCCAGCGCCAGCGCATCGCGGTCGCGCGCGCGCTGATCAAGAACGCGCCGATCATCCTGCTCGACGAAGCCACCGCCGCGCTCGATTCGGAATCCGAACGGCAGGTGCAGGAGGCGATCGAGCATCTCTGCCAGAACCGCACCACGATCGTGATCGCGCATCGCCTGCACACCATCATGCACGCCGATGCGATCCTGGTGGTCGAGGGCGGCGAGATCGTCGAGCAGGGCCGGCATGACGAGCTGCTCCGCCGCGGCGGGCGCTACGCCTCGTTCTTCCGCTTGCAGCATCACGACGCCGGCGCTCTGGCGCCGATCAGCGCAACCGCATAGAGTTCCCTTCACCTCAAGAGCAGCGAGATCGCACCATGAACGCCGCCTCCTACGTCATCCCGCTTCCGACCCAGGCTTCCCTTCCCGTCGTCGGGGAAAGCGGGCGGTATCCCGTGCGCCGCATCTGGTGCGTCGGCCGCAACTATCTCGAGCACATCCGCGAGATGGGCAATGACGAGCGCGCCCCGCCGTTCTTCTTCGCCAAGCACGCCGACATGCTGGTGCCCGACGGCGCCACCATTCCCTATCCGCCGCTGACCAAGGATTTGCATCACGAGGTCGAGCTGATCGTCGCGATGAAGAGCGGCGGCCTCAACATTCCCGCCGACAAGGCGCTCGACCATGTCTACGGCTATGCCGTCGGCATCGACTTGACCCGCCGCGACCTCCAGATCGCCTCGCGCAAGAAGGAGCGTCCGTGGGAGATCGGCAAGTCGTTCGACTATTCGGCGCCCTGCTCCGCGGTGCAGCCGGCATCGAAGATCGGCCATCCCGCCAAGGGCAAGATCTGGCTCACGGTCAACGGCAAGGAAGCGCAGAAAGGCGATCTCACCGAGCTGATCTGGAACGTGCCCGAGATCATCTGGCAGCTCTCGCAGCAGGTGAAGCTCGCCGCCGGCGACATCATCATGACGGGCACGCCGGCCGGCGTGTCGCAGCTCCAGCCCGGCGACAAGCTCGAATGCGGCGTCGACGGCGTCGGCACGCTGAAGGTCTCGATCGGCCAACCCGAGTAAGGCTCACGGCGGCTCGAACTAAGAAGGCCTCGGGCATGTCCGGGGCCTTTTGCATTTCGCTGGCGGACGATGCCGATCTACCAAGCCTTCACGGGCCGATCGGCGTGGCTTGCCTGCGGCACACCCCGATTGAGCGACATGTGGGAATGCACGCACAGCCAACCATCGCCATGTCTTGAAAACACCATCGTGGCCCGGCCGGGGCGCGGAAACGCGCTGCCGTCGGGATGATAGCCTGTGCTCGTCCACGGCACGATCACGGTCGCCATCGTGCCATCAGACGATGCCAGGATCGAGGCCTGGTCGATGACGAAACGGAAGTCGGCCGTCTTGGGCCAGACGTTATCCCATTGCGTGGTGACCCATTGGTCGAGGCCGGGAATGACGTCGTTGTGCGTGCCGAAGGCCAGCACATCCGGATGGAAGAGCGGCCGCGCCGAAGCATAGTCGACCTCGCGGACATAACCTGCGAACGTCTCCAGCCACGCGCGGAAGAATTGCACCAGCTCAGTGTTCGCAACCGGCAACGGGGCCATTACCTGCTCCATGTTTGATCGCTCAATCAGGCAATCTTGTTGCCATGAGGCGAACCGTCCAGCAAGATATGGGAAGAGCACCGGTGGAGATCGATCGACGAACCGGGCCGATTTCATGGAGCCAGACTCATGAGACGCCTTCTCCTGCTTGCGGCCACGCTTATCATCTCGTGCAACGTTGCCAGCGCGCAATCCGGTCAGCCCTATGCCGGCCTTGAGCAGCGCCCCATCAAGGCGCTGTCGCACCAGCAGATCGACGATCTTCGAGCCGGACGTGGCATGGGCCTGGCGCTTGCCGCCGAACTCAATGGATATCCCGGTCCGAGCCATGTTCTTGAGTTCGGTGACCGGCTTGACTTGACCGCAGATCAGCGCATCCGGGTTCAGCGCCTGTTCGAGGCCATGAAGCAAGAGGCGGTCCCGCTGGGTAACAAGCTGGTCGAGCAGGAAACGGAGTTGGACCGGCTCTTCTCTGCCCGCGTCGTGACATCGGAGTCACTCAAGGCGACCCTCGTTGCCATTGCGGAAACCCAGGCCTTGCTCCGCGAAAGCCACCTCAAATATCATCTGTCGACGACCGCCTTGCTCGATCAGAACCAGATGCAGCGATACGCGGAGCTGCGAGGTTACCAACGCCCCGATAGCTCCGAAGCACACAAGCACCATCACTAGACGCGGTCATCGCAGCCGACAGCACGATGAGGCCGCGCTTCAGGTCAGCGGGCCGGCACCCGCCCCCGGGCTACAGCTTCAACCACATCAATCTCGGCGACAGCACCGAGAAGCTGATGGCGCAGCTCGGCGGCCCCTTCCATGTCGGGCCGAGCGGGCTAGAGAAGACCGATCTCTGGACCTATCACCCATGGCCCTTCTCATTCGAAGTGCAGGCGGACCGTGTCACGTCAATCCGGATCAACGATCCGACCGTTCAGTAATTGATTGTACGCGGCCCTAGTCACGCCCGTGACAGGGCCTGGAGACCCTTGAAGGTCAGGCGCTTGGGGTCGGTGACGCCGGCGAGATACAGGCGGCGGATGAACGCGATGACGGCGTCGCGGTCGCAATCGGTCAACGCGACGACGGCGTCGACCGCGATTCTCTGGGCTTCCATTGGGCTCACCTCGGCCTTGCAAGTAACCCCGGCCGAGACAGGCTAGGACTCCGCGGTTAATCCGACGTTAACCGTTCGGGCAGCATGGCTGATTCAGCCTAGCGGCCGTATACGCAAAACAACGCATTGCCCGTGCGCGCAGCGGCTCACCGCGCAGTGATGCTGTTCCTGAGCTGTGCAAACTGCTTCTTCAGCCGCGGCACCGCAAAGTCCGTGAAGGTCCGCACCTTCGGCACCGAGAGCCGGCCCTGCGGACAGATCAAATGCGCGGGCATCTCGGGATCCTCGTCGCCGGGCAGCACGATCTCGAGCTCGCCGCGCGCGACCTGCTCACCCACCTGGTACGAATACATTCGCGCCACACCGCGGCCGGCGACGGCCGAGGCCACCGCCGCATAGGTGCTGTTGACGACGAGCCGCGGCGTGAACTGCACCGTGCGGGCAGCCGACGAGCCGACCTGCGGCGCAAAGGTCCACGAATTGGGAAGGTGGGCCATCGCGACGATCTGGTGCTTGGCGAGATCGCCGGGCTCGGTGATGCGCGGGTGCTGCTTCAGATAGCGTGGTGATGCCACCACGACGCGGCTGATCTCGCCGACCCGCATCGCGACCATCGCTGAATCCGCGAGATGGCCGATGCGGAGCGCGACGTCGACCCCCTCCTCGATCAGATTGACCGCGCGATCGAACAGCAGGAGTTTTGCCGACACGGTCGGATAGGCATCGAGAAAGGCATCGAGGATCGGCCGCAGCACCATCTCACCCGACACCACCGGGGCGGTGATCGTGAGCAGGCCGCGGGGCGCCGTGCGCGGCCCGGCCGCGATGTCGTCGGCCTCCTCCAGCTCGGTAAGCACGCGCCTGCAGACCGCGACGTAGCGCTCGCCCTCCTCGCTCAGCTTGATGGAGCGTGTGGTCCGGTGCAGCAGCTCGGCACCGACCCGCTGCTCCAGGAAAGCAATGGCGCGGCTCACCGCCGCCGGCGAACGGCCGAGCTTGCGGCCCGCAGCGGCAAGGCTGCCGTCGTCCACCGCAAGGACAAACACCTTCATCGCATCCAGACGATCCATACGTCTCCCACCAGCCCATCGAGCTCCGACTGCAAGCTAGGCGTTCGCTCCTGCCGCGACAACCACCGCCGAACGCCGGTTCGGCATTCGTTCGCGCCGCGAAAGAGTGTCTGCCGGACAGCGCATATTCGCAGCCAGCCCGCTGCGGCGTACCTCATCCGTCAAGCCAGCCCCGCTGGCGCAGGTTCTGAAATCCAGCAACAGGAGCCCATCATGGGTATCGAACAGAAGGTTGCCATCGTCACCGGTGCCTCGCAGGGCATCGGTGCGGCCCTAGTCCAGGGTTTTCGCGATCGAAACTATCGCGTCGTCGCGACAGCGCGCTCCATCAAGCCGTCGGGCGATGACGATGTCCTCGCCATTGCCGGCGACATCGCCGACCGGAACACCGCCGAGCGGGTGGTCTCGCAAGCCGTCGCCCGCTTCGGCCGCGTCGACACGCTGGTCAACAACGCCGGCATCTTCGTCGCAAAGCCGTTCACGCAGTACACGGCGGAGGACTATGCGGCGGTGATGGGCACCAACGTCGCGGGCTTCTTCCACGTCACGCAGCTTGCCATCGCCGAGATGGAGAAGCAGGGGTCCGGGCACGTCGTCCAGATCACAACCACGCTGGTCGACCAGGCCAATTCGAACGTGCCCTCGGTGCTGGCCTCGCTGAGCAAGGGCGGGTTGAGCGCCGCGACCAAGTCGCTCGCGATCGAATATGCCAAGCGCGGTATCCGCGTCAACGCGGTGTCGCCCGGCATCATCAAGTCGCCGATGCATCCCGTCGCGACGCACGCCCAGCTCGATGGGCTGCATCCCGTCGGCCATATGGGCGAGATGTCCGACATCGTCGATGCCGTGCTCTATCTCGAGGGCGCCTCCTTCGTCACCGGCGAGATCCTGCATGTCGACGGCGGCCAGAGCGCCGGCCACTGAACGCTAGCGCCTTGGCGCGCACGAGGACGACATGACAGACGCAGATGCCAAGCAGCAAGTTCATCCCCGACCGCATCAGCGGTCGGGTTCGACATCAGAGATTTCTTCACAGCAAACCCGGCGATATGCGGTAGCCGGATTGTCAGCATCGCTGGTCGGACTCGGCCTCGCGCGCTTTTCCTATACGCCGCTGATCCCGGCCCTGATCGCCGCAAAATGGTTCGGCGCGTCCGACGTCGTCTATCTCGGTGCAGCGAACCTGGCCGGCTATCTCGCCGGCGCGCTCGCGGCGCGGACCGTGGCCGCGCGCATCGGCGCCGTTCGCACCTTGCGGGCGATGATGTTGCTCGCGACCCTCTCTTTTTTTGCCAGCTCAACCCCGGTGTCGTTCACCTGGTTCTTCGCCTGGCGCTTCCTGTCGGGGCTCACCGGCGGAATCATCATGGTACTGGCGGCCTCCGTCATTCTGCCCCATACCTCGGCCGCAAAGCGCGGCATGGTCGGCGGCGTGATCTTTGCCGGTGTCGGGCTCGGTGTCGCCGCATCGGGCACGCTGGTGCCGCTATTGCTGCAGCAAGGCTTGCAACAGAGTTGGTATGGTCTTGGCGTGGTCTCTGGCACGCTCACGCTGGTGAGCTGGTGGAACTGGCCTGCCGAGGCCAAGACCGATACCGTGTCATCGCAGCCGGCGAAGCACGCTTCGCCCGCCGTTCGCGGCTTGCTCGTCCAATACGGCCTCAACGCGGTGGCGCTGGTGCCGCACATGGTCTTCATCGTCGATTTCGTCGCGCGCGGCCTCGGCCAGGGTATTGCCGCGGGATCGCACTACTGGGTGCTCTACGGCCTTGGCGCAATCGTCGGCCCCCTGGTCACCGGTCACCTCGGCGATCGCGCCGGGTTTGGACCCGCGCTACGCGCCGCCTTCCTGATCGAAGCGGCCGCCGTGTTGCTCCCGACCGTCAGTACCGCGCCTCTCTCGCTGATCGTGTCGAGCGTCGTGGTCGGCGGCTTCACACCCGGCATCGTACCGCTCGTGCTCGGACGTATCCATGAGCTGGTCCCCCATTCTGCCGAGCAGCAGCGCAGGACGTGGAGCCATGCCACGACCAGCTTTGCGCTGTTCCAGGCGGCCGCGGCCTACGGCTTCTCCTGGATCTACGCGCAGACCGGCGGCGATTATCTCGTCCTGTTCGCGCTGGGCGGTGGCGCGGTGGTGCTCGCACTCGCGATTGATTTTGCCCTGCCGCTTACCACCCGTAAGGCTTAGAACGCCGAGGTCGTCGCGATCAGGAATATTGCATCACGCCGTCGTCGATCCGGCCGAACCGCAAGGAGACGATGTCGAGCGCGTAGTTCTGGTAGAGCCGCCACGGCTGCTTCGAGCCTTGCTTCGGCATCTTTGCGACCGAGCGCTGCACATAACCCGAGGTGAAGTCGAGCGACGGCTGCGCGGTAATCGAGGGATCGTCATTGTGCGGCATGCACTGCCGGAAATTGTGCCGGTCCATGTAGTTGATCAGGCGGCAGACATATTCGCAGGTGAGGTCGCATTTCAGTGTCCATGATGCGTTGGTGTAGCCGAAGGCGGAGGCCATGTTGGGCACCTCGGCATACATCATGCCTTTGTAGGTCAGCGTATTGGCGAAATCGACGGTGCGGCCGTCGACACTGATGTCGAGACCGCCGACGACCTGGAGCACCAGTCCCGTCGCGGTCACGATGATGTCCGCCGCAAGCTCGCTGCCGTCCTTCAGGCGGATACCGCCCTGGGTGAACATGTCGATCTCTTTGGTCACCACGGAGGCGCGCTGCTCGCGAATCGCCTTGAACAGGTCGCCATCCGGCACGAGGCAGAGCCGCTGGTCCCACGGATTGTAGCGCGGCGTGAAATGGGTCGCGACGTCGTAGTCGGGGCTGAGCGCCATCTGCACGCCCTTGAGAACCAGCTCCTTCACCTTCGCAGGGCGGCGCCGACTGAGCTGGAAGAAGAACATCCCCCACATCACGTTGCGCCAGCGGATCAGATGATAGGCAAGCCGCGTCGGCAGATTGCGCCGCAATTTGTTGGCGACGGGATCCTGTGCCGGGCGCGACACCACATAGGTCGGTGAGCGCTGCAGCATCGTGACCTGCGCGGCCGTCTTGGCGAGCTCCGGCACCAGCGTCACCGCGGTCGCGCCCGAGCCGATCACGACGACGCGCTTGCCCGCGCAGTCGATGTCGTCGGTCCATTTCTGCGGATGCACGATGCGGCCGGCGAAATCCACGACGCCCTTGAACTCCGGCGTATAGCCCGCCTCGTACTTGTAATACCCCGAGCACATGAACAGTAAATTGCAGGTAAAGCGCACGGTTTCGGTGGCGCCCTCGCCGGTGATGCGCTCGGCCTCGACGGTCCAGCGCGCCTCACTCGTCGACCACGCCGCACGCTTGACACGATGGTGGAAGCGGATGTGCTTCTCGATACCGTTCTCGGCTGCGGTTTCGCGCACATAATTGAGAATCTGCGCGCCGTCCGCGATCGCCTTCGGATCGGTCCACGGCTTGAAGGAATAGCCGAGCGTGAACATGTCGCTGTCGGAGCGGACGCCAGGATAGCGAAACAGATCCCAGGTACCGCCGACGCAGTCGCGCCCCTCGAGGATGACGTAGCTCTTGCCCGGGCATTTGGTCTGCAGATGATAGCCCGCGCCGATCCCGGACAGGCCGGCACCGACGATCAGCACATCGAAATGGTCTTGAGCCATTGTTTCCTCCGCCGCCAGGAATTGTCTGACCGGGATCATCGCTCGTCAACTGGCAATCGGCCCTGACACAACCGCGAAGAGACGCGTTCGTCGCGCTCAAGACAACAAAGCCCCGGATCGCTCCGGGGCTTTGCGTCGAAAATAGATACGATCAGCGGATCAGTACCGATAATGGTCCGACTTGTACGGACCTTCCTGCTTGACGCCGATGTAGTCGGCCTGATCCTTGCGCAGCTCGGTGAGCTTGACGCCGATCTTGGCGAGGTGCAGGCGCGCGACCTTTTCGTCGAGCGACTTCGGCAGCACGTAGACTTCCTTCTTGTACTTGCCGTCCTTGTTGTTGGCGAAGAGCTCGATCTGCGCCAGCGTCTGGTTGGTGAAGGATGCCGACATCACGAAGGACGGATGGCCCATCGCATTGCCGAGATTCACGAGGCGGCCTTCCGACAGCATGATGATGCGGTGCTTGTCGGGGAATTCGATCTCGTCGACCTGCGGCTTGATGTTGGTCCATTTCAGGTTACGCAGACCCACGATCTGGATCTCGTTGTCGAAGTGACCGATGTTGCAGACGATGGCGCGATCCTTCATCGCGCGCATGTGCTCGATCGTGATGATGTCCTTGTTGCCGGTCGCGGTGACGAAGATGTCGGCACGGGGCGCGGCGTCTTCCATGGTCACGACTTCATAGCCTTCCATCGCCGCCTGCAGCGCGCAGATCGGATCGACTTCGGAGACCAAGACGCGGCAGCCGGCCTGGCGCAGCGAGGCGGCCGAACCCTTGCCGACGTCGCCGAAGCCCGCGACCATCGCAACCTTGCCCGACATCATCACGTCGGTGCCGCGGCGGATGCCGTCGACCAGCGATTCACGGCAGCCATAGAGGTTGTCGAATTTCGACTTGGTGACGCTGTCGTTGACGTTGATGGCCGGCCACAGCAGCGTGCCCGCCTTCTGCATGTCATAGAGACGATGCACGCCCGTGGTGGTCTCTTCGGAAACGCCCTTGATGCTCTTGGCGATCTCGGCGAAGTAGCCCTTCGGCTTCTCCTTGAGCTGCTTCTTCAGAAGCGCGAAGAAGACTTCCTCTTCTTCCGAACCCGGCTTGTCCAGGAACTTGGTGTCGCCGTTCTCGGCGCGCAGACCGAGATGGACGTACATGGTGGCGTCGCCGCCGTCGTCGAGGATCATGTTCGGGTGACCGCCGCCGTGCCAGTCGAACAGCTTGGCGGTGTAGTCCCAGTATTCGGTAAGGCTCTCACCCTTGACGGCGAACACCGGAATGCCGGCGGCTGCGATCGCCGCCGCAGCGTGATCCTGCGTCGAATAGATGTTGCAGGAGACCCAGCGGATGTCGGCGCCGAGCGCGGCCAGCGTCTCGATCAGCACGCCGGTCTGGATTGTCATGTGCAGCGAGCCGGCGATGCGCGCGCCCTTCAGCGGCTGCTTCGGGCCATACTCTTCGCGGGTGGCCATCAGGCCGGGCATCTCGGTCTCGGCGAGGGAGAGCTCCTTGCGGCCGAAATCGGCGAGCGAAATGTCCTTGACGATGTAATCGGTGAAGCCGGGCTTCGCGTTCATTGCGGGCGTCCTGTTGTTGAATTGGTCATTCCGGGCCGCCCTGGAGAGGCGAACCCGGAATCTCGATACGATGGAAGAACCGGGTTCGCCGCCGTGGCGGCGTCCCGGGAATCAGACCGCGCGCTTGAGCGCTTCAACGAGATCGGTCTTCTCCCAGGAGAAGCCGCCCTCGTTGTCGGGGGTACGGCCGAAATGGCCATAGGCGGAGGTGCGCGCGTAGATCGGGCGGTTGAGATCGAGATGGCTGCGGATGCCACGCGGGGTGAGATCCATCGCCTTGGCGGCGGCCTTCTCGAGCTGATCCTCCGACACCTTACCGGTGCCGTGGGTGTCGATGTAGATCGACAGCGGACGCGCCACGCCGATGGCGTAGGCGAGCTGCAATGTGCAGCGATCCGCAAGACCGGCCGCGACGATGTTCTTGGCGACATAGCGGGCCGCATAGGCGGCCGAGCGGTCGACCTTGGTCGGATCCTTGCCGGAGAACGCGCCGCCACCGTGCGGAGCCGCACCACCATAGGTGTCGACGATGATCTTGCGGCCGGTCAGGCCGGAATCGCCGTCGGGACCGCCGATGTAGAACTTGCCGGTCGGGTTGATGTGCCAGATGGTCTTCGCCGTGATCCAGTCCTTCGGCAGCGCCTCGCGCACATAGGGCTCGACGATGTCGCGAATCTGCTTGGACGAGATGTCCTCGACCAGATGCTGATGCGACACCACGATCTCGCGCACGCCGACCGGCTTGCCGTTCTCGTACTGCACGGTGACCTGGCTCTTGGAGTCCGGGCCCAACACCTTCTCGCGGCCGGAGTGGCGCGCTTCGGAGATGAGACGGAGGATCTTGTGGGCGTAGAAGATCGGCGCCGGCATCAGATCCGGCGTCTCGTTGGTGGCGTAGCCGAACATGATGCCCTGGTCGCCCGCGCCCTCTTCCTTGACTTCGCCCGGCTGCAGCGCATCCACGCCCTGCGCGATGTCGGCGGACTGCGGATGCAGCAGGATCTCGATGTCGGCCTTCTGCCAGTGGAAACCTTCCTGCTCGTAGCCGATGTCCTTGATCGCGGCGCGCACGACGCCTTCGATCTGCTCGTTGGTGACGGATGCGGGACCGCGGGTCTCACCGGCGATCACGACCTTGTTGGTGGTCGCGAGCGTTTCGCAGGCGGCGCGAATTTGCCAGGGATCGATGCCGGCTTTCGGTCCTTCGCGGTAGAACAGATCGACGATCTCGTCGGAGATCCGGTCGCACACCTTGTCCGGATGGCCTTCGGACACGGACTCGCTGGTGAAGAGATAGGACGCGCGCATCAGTAACCCCTTGTTCCGCCGCTAGCTGGCGGGCGTTTGCGATGTTTAGCTTTGAATGATGTCAATCACGCCGGCGCGAGATGACGTAGGATTCGTCGAGAAACCAGAGCCCATTATACTTTCGCAGCACGTCCCTGGCGGCATCCAGAGTGCGGCCGTTTTGAGTCATTTCCGTCAACCGGTCGTCCTCAATCTGAGCGACATACACCGCCGCATTCCAGGCTGCAAAGGCCGTCGAGGTTCCGATAGTGCCTGTCACCTCGTTGGGCAGCGCTTCCATATCATACCTGAAGATCGAGCGGTTATCTGCGTAAGCATTAAAATTTAGGTCGCGGCCCACCGAGCCGAGCTCATACTTCACCGCGCGCAATAGCTCATGACGGCTCACCGAGAAAGGATTTTCTCCGGGCCAGATCGCCTGGATCATCTCCATGCCCGGATCCTGCCCGTGGGAGTGAATTCCGATCAGGCGGCCGCCTGCCCGCAAGGCCCGCGCCAGGGGCGCAATGATCCGTTTTGCCCGGAAATTGACCGAGGACAGCGCGCGGTATGGCTGGGATGCAATAACGAGGTCAAAATTGGCCTCGGCCTGGCCCGGCCGTGGAATGGTCGAATCGAGCAGAAACCGCTGATCTTCACGGTAGAGCACCAGCACGACAGGCCGCTCATAGAGCGGCATCCCCGTGCGCGGGCTGACCGCCGCGCGCCAGTTCTGCTCCAAAAACGGCTTCAACTCCGCGATTTGCGTCTCGAACTCGCCCGAGGAAGCCCCCCGCAGGGGAACCTCATGCCAGACGGTCGCGGCGGCCGCCGCGGGCGATGCCGGCGTGAGCCAGGGCGCCTCCGCGTAAAGCATGTTGGTAAAAACGAACACCGAGGCCGGATGCTCGAAAATGCGATCCGGCACCTTGTCCAGCGTCAGGCGGAGGTCCTCGAGACTGAGCTCCTTGCCGGCGACATAGAACGGCATGTGCGGAAAGCGCTGGTGCATCGCGCGCAGCACGCGCGCCAGTACCGTGCCGTCGCCAACGCCGGCATCGAACACGCGCAGCGCCGGCGGCCGGGGATGAATGCTGGCAAGCTCCAGCGCCACGCGCTCGGCGACCACCCGCTTCTCACTGCAAGTGTGGACGAACAGCAGGTATTTCTGGCGGTTCTCGAAGAAGCGGAAATTGCCGCGCGGATCGCGCTTTTCCGGCGGCACCTGAAGTCCCCGCGGGGGAGGCACGCCGCCGGCCATCGATGCGGCCATATAAGCCTGGATCCGGTCCAGCGTGTCGATCGTGATGCGCTTGCCCTCGCGCAGGCGATGCACAAGCTTCCCATCGTTCACCGCGCGCCGGCCAAACGTCGATTCCGCCATGTCGGCCTTGCGGCAGAACTCGGTGATTTGGCTCAGGATTTCGTCATTCTTCATGAAGTGGGACGCAGTGGGCAGAAGGATTGGGTAGCGCCTCCTAGCAAAATCTGCCCACTGAGGGAAGAGGGGATAGAGCCGCCCCCGTTGCCGTGTGCACAGCAGCGAGGCCATGAACCACCTTCCCCTGCCGGGCAACAAACAGACGCCTCTCCTCAACGGGACCACCACCGATGCGTCGCCTCCTCGTCGCGCTTTGCCTGCTCGCCGCAACGCTGTGGTCGGCGCCCGCTTTTTCGCAGGCGCGCAACCAGCTTGGGCCGCTCTGCACCACCGACACCACGCCGGCGGACCAGATGATCGACGCCTGCAGCAAGATCATCGCGCTGAAGGTGTTCAGAGGCGAGCAGCTCGCAACGGTCTACTTCTGGCGCGCGGTGGGCTGGAACAAGAAGGGCGAATACCCAAAGGTCATCACCGACGCCACGGAAGCGATCCGGCTCCAGCCGAGCCAGGCAGTCTATAATCTCAGGGGATCGGCCTACTACGACAGAGGCGAGTACGAAATCGCGATTGCCGATTTCGACGACGCGCTGAAGCTTGGCCCGCCGAGCGGTACCATATTCCACAATCGCGGCAATGCCTGGCGCGGCAAGGGCGACTACGCCAAGGCGATCGTCGACTACGACATGTCGATCAAAGCCGACCCGAGATCGGCGTTCTCGTTCCAGAACCGCGGCATCGCGAAGGAGGCGCTCGGCGACCTCGACGGCGCGCTGGCCGACATCAACCAGGCGATCCGGCTCGACCCGACACTGCCGCAGCCGCTGATCAACCGGACCGCGATCTGGCGCGTCAGAGGCGATTACGATCGCGCGATTGCCGACGGCAGCGAAGCGATTAGGCTCGCGAAAGAGAAGCCGCCCGTCAACATCATGACGCCGCCGAACAGCGTGCTGATCTCGGGCTACACCCATCGCGCGCTGGCCTATGAGGCGAAAGGCGATTACGCGCACGCGAGGGACGACTACAAGGCGACGCTGGCAATCACGGCTTCCGATGCCGGCAGCAAGGCCAATCAGGCCACGGCAAAGGTGCGGCTGTCGCTGGTCACCGACGCTAGCGTGCCGATCCCGCGGGATGGGCCATCACCGACCGAGCAGGCACAGGCACCGGCTCCCCAGCAGACGGGTGCCGCGCCGTCCCCCTCGCCTGCTCCGGCCGCGCGCGGCACGCGCATGGCGCTGATCATCGGCAATGGCGCCTATGCGCATGTCAAGGCACTGCCCAATCCGCCCAATGACGCGCGCGCCGTTGCGAAGAGCCTGCGCAACATCGGCTTCACTGTGTCAGAAGGCGTCGATCTCGACCGCGCGGCGATGCAAAAGATGACGCGTGACTTCTTGCGGGAGGCGGCGCGGGCGCAAATCGTGGTGGTCTACTATGCCGGCCACGGCGTGCAGGTCGAGGGTCGCAACTATCTCATTCCCGTCGACGTCGAGCTCAAGCCGGGCGCGAGGATGACGGACGCGATGATCGACATGGATACGATCATGGCCGGCCTCGACGACCAGGTCCGCACCAACATTTTGATCTTCGATGCCTGCCGCAATAATCCGATGGCACAGCAGGTTGCATCAGCTGCCACCAACCGCGCCATCGAAGCTGCCTCGGGCCTCGCAGCCCCAACGAGCCTGGGCGCCGGCGCGACGCTCGGCGCCGGCACGCTGATCGCTTTCGCCACTGCGCCGGGCCAGGTCGCGCTCGACGGCGAAGGCGCCAACTCGCCGTTCTCCGCTGCCCTCTCCCGCCACATCGGCACGCCTGGCCTGGAAGTGCAGCAGATGCTGACACGTGTGCGGGCGGAGGTGGTGTCGACCACAAAGAGCAAGCAGGTGCCGTGGTCGAACTCGTCGCTGCTGGGAGAGGTTTATCTGGCGGAGAAGTGAGGGGCGTGTGCCTCACCCTCGCCCGGCTTGACCGGGCGATCCAGTACGCCGAGAAGTCAGCGATTATCCGAGGAGCCGCGGCGTACTGGATTCCCCGCCTTCGCGGGGAATGACAGTGAGCGAGTGGAGCCCTATTGGCCCCACACTTCCTTCGCGATCTCCACGGCGAGGCTGAGCTTGGCCCACTGTTCCTCTTCGGAGAGGACGTTGCCCTCCTCCGTCGACGCAAAACCGCACTGCGGCGATAGTGCGAGCTGCTCCAGCGGGGCGAACTTGGCGGCTTCCTCGAGACGGCGCTTGATGTCATCCCTCTTCTCGAGCTCACCGAATTTCGAGGTGATGACGCCGACCACGACGACCTTGTTGCCCTTGGGCAGGAAGCGCAGCGGCTCGAAGCCACCCGCGCGGTCGCTGTCGTATTCGAGGAAATAGCCGTCGTAATTGGTGCCGGCGAGCATGGTCTCGGCAACCGGCTCGTAGCCGCCTGAAGAAATCCAGGTCGAACGGAAATTGCCGCGGCAGACATGCGTCGTCACCACCATGTCGGCGGGCTTCTCCGCCAGCGCGTAGTTGATGACGCGCGCATAGATCTGCTGGAGACCCTCGGGATTGTCGCCCCGCTCGCGCGCCTTCTGCAATTCGTCCGGCGAGCAGAGATAGGCCCACACGGTGTCGTCGAACTGGAGATAGCGGCAGCCGGCGTCATAGAACGCCTTCACGGCCTTGCGGTAGGTCTTGCCGAGGTCTTCGTAGAAGGCGTCGAGATCGGGATACACGTCCTTGGAGATCGCCTTGCGGCCGCCACGGAAGTGCAGCACCGCCGGCGACGGGATCGTCATCTTCGCGGTGACGTGGGCCTGGTCGGCGACCTTCTTCAGGAAGCGGAAGTGATCCAGCATCGGATGGTCATCGGGGAAATCGAGCTTGCCGATCACCCGCACCGCGTCATGCCGCGTCTCGACGCCCGCGAACTGGATGCCGGTGTCGGGGTGGAACATTTCGCAGCCGGTGAGCTTGGCCAGGAAGTCGAAATGCCACCAGGAGCGGCGGAATTCGCCGTCGGTTGCGAGCTTCAGGCCGAGCGAGGCCTGCTTATGCACGACCTTCTCGATCTCCATGTCCTCGATCTTGCGCAGATCGTCGGCCGAGATCTCGCCCTTCTCCAGCCTGGCGCGGGCTTCCTTGATCTTGGCGGGACGCAGGAGGCTGCCGACCTCGTCGGCGCGGAAGGGGGCTTTGGTTCGCTGCATTTCTTACTCCCAGTTATTTTTAGTGGGCCGCCGCCCCTGCGACGCCGAGGTGGCGCTCGAGGACCGACGGGTCGGCCTTCAGCGCGGCGCTCGGGGCGTCGTGGACGATCGTTCCGCGCTCCAATATCACAACACGGTCGGCCAGCCCCAGAATCTTTTGGGCATTCTGCTCGACGATGATCGAGCAGATGCCGCCCGCCCGCGTGATGGTCCCGATCGCCTTCAAAAGCTCCTCGACGATGATGGGGGCAAGGCCCTCGGTCGGCTCGTCCAGGAGAAGCACTTTCGGATTGAGGGTCAGCGCGCGACCAATCGCCAGCATCTGCTGCTCGCCGCCGGAGAGCTGGTTGCCAAAATTGCTCCGCCGCTCCTTCAGCCGCGGAAACATCTCGTAGACCCTCTCGACCGTCCAGGGGCCGGGCTGGGCCACTGCGGACATGTTCTCCTCCACCGTGAGCGAGCGGAAGATGTTGCGCTCCTGCGGCACCCAGCCGATCCCGGCGCGCGCCCGCTGGTCCGGCCGCAAAGTCGTGACGTCGCTACCGGCCAGCCGGACATTGCCGGAGAAGCGACGGGTGACGCCGACGATCGAATTGATCAGCGTGGTCTTGCCGGTGCCGTTGCGCCCCAACAGTGCCAGCACCTGGCCTTCGGAGAGACGCAGGGACATGTTCGGCAGCACCACGGCCTCGCCGTAGCCGGCGCGAAGCGAGTCGATCGCGAGCAGGTCAGACATTGACCGCCTCCTCGCCGAGATAGACCGCCTTGACCTGCGGGTCGCGCGCGACCTGCTCGGGCGGTCCTTCGGTGAGCAGCGCACCGGAGACCAGGACAGAGATGCGGTCGGCGAAGGAGAACACGAGGTCCATGTCGTGCTCGATCAGCAGCACCGTGACGTCGCGCGGCAGGCTGCCAACGACGGCGAGAATGTCATGGCGCTCGCTCTCAGGCACGCCGGCGGCGGGCTCATCCAGCAGCAGCACGCGCGGCTTGGCGGCGATCGCGACCGCGATCTCGAGCAGGCGCTGCTTGCCGTAAGGCAGCGTCACGGTCTGCTCGTTCATGACGTCAAGCAGGTGGAAGCGTGTCAGGAGATCGGCGATCTCGCCGTTGACGTCGCTGCGCGTACCCATCCGCCGCCACCAGTCACCGCCATGGCCGAGGCGCTCGGAGACAGCGAGACCGATGGTCTCGAGCGGGGTCAGGTCGGGATAGAGCTGGTTGATCTGGAAGGTACGCGACAAGCCGCGCAACACGCGCTTGTGCACGGGCAGATCGGTGATGTCCTGGCCTTCGAGCAGGATGCGGCCCGAGTTCGGCTTGAGCACGCCGGTGAGCTGGTTGATGACCGTGGTCTTGCCGGCGCCGTTCGGGCCGATCAGCGCGTGGCGGGCGCCTTGTTCGATTTTTAGCGACAAGTCGCGAGTGACGCGCAGACCACCGAACTGCTTTTCGAGATTCTGGGTTTCGAGCGCGATGGTCATGCATCGCTCTCCGGCACGGCGACGACGGCCTTGCGCCCGGCTATCTGCTTGATGACCAGATTGGGCACATACAGCATCCAGCGATGCAGGCGTTGCCGGCCGACCAGGACGATCACGACCAGCACGAGCCCGATCCAGAACTGCCAGTATTGCGGGGTGATGGTGGAGAACAACTCCTGTAGCATGCGGAACAGCACCGCGCCGATCAGGCCGCCATAGAGATAGCCGGTGCCGCCGATCACGAGCACCAGCATCAGGTCCGCCGAGCGCTCGAAGGCGAACACGTCGAGCGAGGCGATCGCGGTGGTCTGGGTGAACAGTGCGCCTGCGATGCCGGCATAGAACGCCGCGAGTGTGTAGATCGCAATCAGGCGGCGGTTGACGGGAATGCCGATCGCGGCCGCGCGCAGCGGATTGTTCTTGATCGCCCGCAACGACAGCCCGAACGGCGAATGCACGACGCGGCGGGCGAACAGGAACAACAGGAACAGAACGGCGAGCGAATAGAAGAAGCCGGTCTTGCCGAACATGTCGAACGGGATCTCACCGAAGATCGGCTGCATCTCGATACCCTGCAGGCCGTCGGTGCCGCCGGTGATGTTGGAGAAGCGTTCGGCCAGCGCCTCCAGCAACAACGCGATGCCGAGTGTCACCATCAGCCGCGTCAGGTCGACGCCTCGGATCACCAGGAAGCTGGTGGCGAAGCCGAGCACCATCGCGACAAGGCCTGCGACGACAAGCGCAAGCACGGGCTCGTTGATGATCCCATGCAGCGCGAGAAGCCCCGCCGCGTAAGCACCGGCGCCGAAGAAGGCTGCATGGCCGAGCGAGACGATGCCGGCGTAACCGAGGATCAGATCGAGCGACATCGCAAACAGCGCGAGCCGCAGGATGTCCGTCATGATCAAATAACGCGTGGGAAATACGAAGCCGCAGCCCAGCACGATCAGCCAGAAAGCGGCCTCGCCATAATGCCAGCGTGCCTGGCGCTGGGCGTGATAGCCGACGTCGGAGGAGGCGCTCATCGGCGAACTCAACGCGCGGCCGTGCGGCCGAACAGGCCGTTCGGGCGCCAGATCAGGATCACGATCATCATGGTGTAGATCACGAAAGGTCCCATCTTCGGGACGTAATATTTGCCGGCGACGTCGCCGATGCCGAGCAGCAGCGAGGCCAGAAACGGGCCGGTGATCGAGGACGAGCCGCCGACGGTGACCACGATCAGGAAGTAGATCATGAACTTCAGCGGAAAATACGGGTCGAGGCCGAGGATCTCGGCGCTCAGCGCGCCGCCGAGACCAGCCAGGCCGCAACCAAAAGCAAATGTGAAGGCGAACACCTGCGGCACGTTGATGCCGAGGCCGCTCGCGGCGCGGGGATCATCGACCGCGGCGCGTAGACGGCTGCCGAACCGCGTCTTCGCGAGCACCATCTGGAGAGCAATGGTGAGCAGCCCGCAGATCACGATGATCATCAGCCGGTAGCGGCCGACGCCGACGCCGAACACGTCGAACTGGCCCTGGAGCGCCGCCGGCAAATTGATGAAGACCCGCGACGAGCCCTGGATGTAGTCGACGGCCGCGACCGACATGAAGGTGAGGCCGATCGTGAACAGCACCTGGTCGAGATGGCTGCGCGCATAGAGGTGTCGGTACAGCGTGCGCTCGAGCACAATGCCGATCGCAGCAGAGGAGACGAAGGCAAGCGGCAATGCAGCGAAGAATGGCCAGCCCATCCGGTTGACCAGCACCATGCAGACATAGCCGCCGGCCATGGCGAAGGCGCCATGGGCGAGGTTGACGAAGTTCATCAAGCCGAGCGTGACCGCGAGCCCGCAAGCCAGCACGAACAGCAGCATGCCGTAGGCAACGCCATCGAACAGGTTGGTGAGGATTGATGTCATCGTCTCAGCTTGGCGTTATCGTCACGACCGGGCTTGTCCCGGCCATCCACGTTCCTGGTTCGACTCTCGCGTGGATGCCCGGGTCAAGCCCGGGCATGACGAGAGTGGCGGGCGAGATCCCCGATGCGCGCTAATTCGCGCTCGGGGATGACGCGCTTTCGCGCGTCACTTCTTGGTCTTGCCGAGATCCTTGACGGCCTCGAAGGTCGCGAACTCGACGTTGTAGAGCTCGCCGTCGACCTTCTCGACCTTCCGGATGTAGATGTTCTGCACGATGTCGCGGGTCTCGGGGTCGATCGAGATCGGGCCGCGCGGGCTCTCCCACTTCTGGCCCTTCATGGCTTCGACCAGCTTGGTGCCGTCGGTGTCGCCATTGGTCTTCTTCAGCGCTTCGTAGATCAGGTGAATGCCGTCATAGCCGCTCACCGCCATGAAGCCCGGCCGGTTTCCGTACGCCTTCTTGTAGGCCGCGACGAAATCCTTGTTCATCTGCGAGGGATGCGCCGCGGAATAAAGGTGTGCAGTGACCGTGCCCAGCACGGCGTCGCCCATGTTGTTGAGGAGGTCGTCGTCGGTCACGTCACCCGGTCCGATCACCTTGATGCCCGCCTTGTCGAGTCCGCGTTCGGCATACTGCTTCATGAAGTTGCCGCCCTGGCCGGCCGGCACGAACACGAAGATCGCGTCAGGCTTGGCATCCTTCATACGCTGGAGGAACGGTGCGAAATCGGGATTGGCAAGCGGCGTCTTCACCTCTTCGACCACCTCGCCGCCACCGGCGGTGAAGTTCTGCTTGAAGAAGTTGAGCGCGTCATTGCCCGGCGCGTAGTCCGAGGTCAGCGTCGCCACCTTCTTGATGCCGTTTTTCACCGCCCAGTCGGCGATGATGGTGGAGGACTGCGCCAGCGTGAAGCTGGTGCGCACGATATAGGGCGAGCGCTCGGTGATGATGGAGGTGCCGGCGGCCATCACGACTTCCGGGATCTTGGCTTGCGTGGCCAGCGGCGCCGCCGCGAGCGCGGCCGGCGTGACGCCGAAGCCGGCGATGAAATGGACCTTGTCGTTGACAATCAGCTCTTGCGCGGCGGTCTTGGTCTTGTCGGGAATCGCAGCATCGTCCTTGAGGATGATCTCGATTTTTTTGCCGGCGACGGTGTCGCCCTTCTGCTGCATGTAGAGCTTGATCGCGTTCTCGATCTGCTTGCCGGTCGAGGCCTGGCCGCCGGTCATCGGCAGGATCAGACCGACCTTGACGCTATCCTCGGCCTTGGCCGGAAGGACGGCCGTAAGGCCCACGATGGCGGCCGCTGCTGCGGCCCAGGCAGTCTTATGAGACAGTTTTTTGCGTTCGAACATCAGATGTCCCTCCCCTTCATTCCTGATCTTTTGTGCGCCGGACCGAGTGCCCGGTCCTTGCCTTAAATCGAGCTCACGCACGCGTGATGTCGCGCCACATGGCGTCTTTCGCGCCCTTATTGTCAATCGGACGTTTGGCGACCTTTCGGCGCAAGCCGAGCCTTCCGATTGCCAACGGCAGAAGCGATACCGGGTCACGTCCGGGTAACCCCGGTATCGTGATCCTGGTCGCCATCATTTGTACGATTGTACAAACAAAATGGACCTGTCAACGAAAAAGCCCCATCTCCGACCAAACCACTCTGTCGCGAGACGTTGCCGCAGTCTAGAAGCGCCGCCGGCCGGGTGCATGGAGGATTTGGTCTTTTGTTTGCAGAATTTGAACATCGGCAAGGTCTGAGTAGGTAGCCTCTGGTACCAAATTACCTACCTCGAATAAGTCTATTTTACCTGTTGAAGGCTACTCTCCCGACGACAGCCTGACCTGGCGTCCAACACGCTGACCTCGCCTCCGTACAATGCCCAGATCCGCCCGTTCCCTCCTGATCCTCCTCGCGCTCTCCGCGGGCCTGTCCGGCTGCGGCACCGTCAACGAAAAGCTCTCGTCCGGCATGGGCGACTACGTCCCGCAATGGGCCGGCGGCTTGCCGGCGGACGCCCCGCCGCGGGCGGGCACGCCGCAATACGATGCCTTCATGAAGGAGCGCGAGCGCAAGCGGCTGATGCCGGCAGCGGATCGCGAAAAGGAGGAGCAGGCGCAAAAGGGCGCAACGGGCTCAGCGTCCGGCGCTGCGGTGCGTTAAGTCGTGCCCCCTCGCCGCCTGCGGTGAGAAGTGAGTTCAGTCCACGAACACCACGGTCTTGCGGCCGTTGAGGATGACGCGGTCGTTGAGATGGTAGCGGATCGCGCGCGCCAGCACGCGGCGCTCGATGTCGCGGCCCTTGCGGACGAGATCCTCAGGCGTGTCCCGATGGCTGATGCGCTCGACGTCCTGGTCGATGATCGGGCCCTCGTCGAGGTCGCTCGTGACGTAGTGCGCGGTGGCGCCGATCAGCTTGACGCCACGCTCATGAGCCTGGTGATAGGGTTTTGCGCCCTTGAAACCCGGCAGGAACGAGTGGTGAATGTTGATGCAGCGTCCCGACAGATTTGCCGAGAGATCGTCGGACAATATCTGCATATAGCGGGCGAGCACGACGAGATCGGTTCCGGTCTTGGCGACGAGATCGAGGATCTGCGCCTCCTGCTCGCGCTTGGTCTCCTTCGCAACAGGCAGATAGTGGAACGGAACCCCGCCGAAATCGAGCCCGTCATAGACCTCGCGCGGGTGGTTGGAGACGATTGCGACCAAAGTCATCGGCAGCTCGCCGGTCCGCCAGCGATAGAGGATGTCGACCAGGCAGTGATCGGACTTCGACACCAGCAGCATCACCTTGCGATGCGCGGCCCGATCGCGCATCTGCCATTCCATGCCGAAACGCTCGGCGATCGCGGTAAAGCCGGTCTGGAGCGCCGACAGCTCCACGGCGAGATCGGCGGCGGTGAACACCACCCGCATGAAGAACTTGTTGGTCTCGGTGTCGTCGAACTGTTGGGCGTCGAGGATGTTCTGTCCGGAATTCGCCAGGAAGGTCGACACCGCCGAGACGATGCCGGGACGATCCGGACAGGACAGGGTCAGGACATATTGATGATCGGGCATGGGCCTTGATGAAGGTTTGGGCAGCGGCTGCGGAACGCCCCGCGATTTGCGCCCTGCTCTATCACCGACCCCACCTTGCGCCAATCCCGACGGTGGAGTCAGGATGAACGTACGATTGCTTTGACTGACCGGAGTAGGCTCATGGCCGACCGCTTGAACGGCACCCGAATCCTGATCCTGGAAACGCGCGAGGAGGCGCAGTTTTCGAAGTTGCTGGCCGAGCAAGGCGCCGAGGTCGTGCAATGCCCGATGTTCACCATCCAGGATGCACCAGACCCCGCCCCGGTCGAGGCCTGGATCCGCCGCGCCATCGACAAGCCCTTCGACGACCTCGTGTTGATGACCGGCGAAGGGCTGCGGCGGATCATGAAGCGCGCCATCGCGCGAGGGCTCGACCAGGCTCTCGTGGCGGCGCTTGCCAGATCACGAAAGTTCACCCGCGGCCCCAAGCCCGGCAAGGCACTGCGCGAAATCGGACTCGAGGCGCAGCAGACCACAGAGAAGCCGACCACCGAGGGCGTGATCGAGATGCTCGGCAAGCTCGATCTGAAGGGGCACCGCCTCGGCCTTCAGCTCTATCCCGACAAGGATCACAATGCGCTGACCGATGCGCTTGCCGCGCAAGGTGCCGAGGTCGATGCCGTGCTGCCTTATGCTTACGATTCCAAGGCGGCGGATGCCAACATCGTCACCGCGATCGACGAGATGGCCGCCGGGCGAATCGATTCGATCGCGCTGACCAATCTTGGCCAGGTGCGCCGCCTGATTGAGGCCGCGAAGGCACATGGCAGCGAGGCGAAGCTGCGCGCAGGCCTGGAGCGGACGCTGATCGCGTCAGTGGGACCTGCTGTCTCGGGCGAGCTCGCGGCGCACGGCCTGCGGACCGACGTCTCGCCTGCCGATGAAGCCTACTTCATGCGACCGCTGATCTCGGCGATGGCCACTGCGCTCCTGGAGCGGAAATCGAGAACCGCTGCGAGCTAGGAGCAGAGCGCGGGAGCGGCCTGCAGCTGCCCCCGATTGACACAAGCGTCACCGGCGCTACGGTCTCGCACAGAAGAAGAAATAACAAGGCAAGGGAATCGCCGTGATACGCGCCATCGCGCCTTGAGCACACCTGCACGCCCCTCCGCGCTCGCGCCATTTCGTATCCGCAATTATCGTTTCCAGTGGCCGTCCGACCTGCTCACCTCCTGGGCATTCGAGATCGAGACGCTGGTGCTCGGCTGGTACATCATGGTCGAGACCGGCTCGGTGCTGCTGCTCACCGTGCTCGCATCGCTCCAGTTCGTCGGGACATTGGTGGCGCCGGTGTTCGGCATGATCGGTGACCGCATGGGTCATCGCGATCTCCTGGTCGCGATGCGTCTTGCCTATATGGTGCTCGCGTCGACCATCATGACTCTGGCACTGACCGGTCATCTGACCCCGCCAGGCGTCATGATCATCGTCGCAATCATGGGCCTGATTCGCCCCTCGGATCTCGGCGTTCGCGGCGCGCTGCTTGCCGAGATCATGCCGAGCGAGCAATTGGTGGGCGCCATCAGCGTTGCGCGCACGACCCAGGACAGCGCGCGCATCGCCGGCGCGTTGACAGGCGCGGGGCTATTTGCCGTCCTCGGTATTGGCCTCGTTTACGTGGTGATCGTCTGCCTCTATTTCCTGGCCGCGCTGCTCATGCTCTGCCTGACCCGGCCGGAACGGACCATTGCCACAACTGATCTTCCGGCAGACGGCCGCGCCGTTTCGAGATTGCTGGGCGATCTGAAGGAAGGGATCGTCTACGCCTGGAATGGCGCGGGGATGCGCGCGGCGCTATGCGTCGCCTTCCTGGCCAACCTGACCGCATTTCCTTTCACCGGCGGGTTGCTGCCCTACATCGCGCGGGATATCTTTCACACCGACCAGACCGGCCTCGGTTATCTCTCCGCGAGCTTCGCCGTCGGCTCGCTGATCGGCTCCATCACGCTCAGCCTTGTCAGCGGAGTGCGCATTGCCCGGCTCCTGATCGGCGCGACGCTGGCCTGGTACGCCATGCTGCTGGTGTTCGTCGAGATCAGGACCATGCCGGTGGCGATGGCCTGCCTCGTGCTCGCCGGCATCGCCCAGAGCATGTCGATGATATCGGCTGCCGTGATCCTGATGCGGACGGCCAGCGCACATCTTCGCGGCCGCGTCATGGGCGTGCGCATGATGGTGATCTACGGCCTGCCGATTGGGCTCCTCGCGGCCGGCAGCCTGATCGACATCATCGGCTATTCCGCGACGGGGTCGCTCTATGCCGTCTCGGGGTTCATCGCAATGATGGCGATCGCGGTGCGCTGGCGCGCTGACCTCTGGCCGGTGCACGCCCCCGCCAATGGGCGCTAATCCCCGTAACCGCGCAACCGCTCGATATCGAGGATCGTGACGCCGCCATACTCCAGCCGGAGCAAGCCCTCTTTCTCCAGCCGGTTCAGCGCGCGGTTGGCATTCTGGCGGGACATGCCGGAAAGCGCGCCGATCTCTTCCTGGGTGATCTCCAGATGCGCGGTGGATTCCGGATAGAGGATCGGATTGAACAGCGAGGCGATGCTGCGAGCGAGCCGCGCGGTGGCATCCAGCGTGCGGTTGACCTCGAGCATGCCGATGAACTGGCCGAGCCGCTCGTTGAGCTGGCGAACCAGGAAGCGGTTGAAGCCGACGCTGTTCTCGAACAGCCACATGAAGGCGCTGCGTTCCATCAGCGCGACGCGGCTGTTGCGCAGCGCGACGACGTCATAGCGGCGCGGCTCGTTCTTGAGCACGCTGCCCTCGCCGAACCAGGCCCCCGCCGTCAGCCCGGCAAGACTCGTCTCCTTGCCGTCGCGCGAGACCCCGCCCATCCGGGCAAGCCCAAAGACCATGCCGGCCCAATAGTCGAACGTGTCGCCGCGCATGAAGACGGTTTCGCCGGTGCCGTAGGACCGCTCCGTGATCCCGGCACGAGCGACCTCGATCTCCGCTTGCGTGAGCTCGCGCGACCAGGCAGCGACGCGCTTCAATTGATCCTCTGAAATCATGAACCCGAAGCCCGCCGCACCGTTCGTCACTCCTGTTCTGCTGCAATGCAGCATGATCGTCTCGGCTACCATCAGACGAAAGATGGAGGCTGCGAGCGCCCAAAAAACTTTGTCGCAGAATTGTCAGGCGGGAGACATTTCAAAATAGCGCTTTCCCCTATTGAGGACCACCTCGGGCGATGCGGCTTTTGATCCCAAACGGGAACGAGAGCGGCGCGGCTCCGGTCGAGACCATCTGCTGCATGGCCTCACCGGCACGGCCGTACTAGGATCGCCCGACAGAACGGACGAAGAGCGCCACTGAATGCGCCATCACCGGGAGGGATCTGTTTGGTGGCTACCAGTCTTGAAGTGCGCGGCGTGTCCTTGCGATTCGGCGGCGTTCGTGCGCTGACCGATGTCGGCTTCGCCATCAGGGAAGGCGAGTTGTTCTCGATCATCGGCCCCAACGGTGCCGGCAAGACCTCGATCGTGAACTGTATTTCCGGCCGCTACAAGCCGACCGAAGGCCAGCTGTTCTACCAGGGCCGCGACATCACCGGCCTGACGCCCAACGCGCGCGCTTCGCTCGGCATCGGCCGCACCTTTCAGAACCTGGCGCTGTTCCACCACATGAGCGTGCTCGACAATATCATGGTCGGCCGCCATCACCTCCTGAAGAACAATTTTCTCACGGGCTCGCTGTACTGGCTCACCGGCGCGCGCAAGGAAGAGCTCGAGCACCGCCGCAAGGTCGAGGAGATCATCGATTTCCTCGATCTCCAATCGGTGCGAAAGGCGCCGGCCGGCACCCTCTCCTATGGTCTGCGCAAGCGCGTGGAACTCGCGCGCGCCATGGCACTGGAGCCACGCCTCATTCTCCTCGACGAGCCGATGGCCGGCATGAACTTCGAGGAGAAGGAGGACATGGCCCGCTACATCGTCGATCTCAACGAGGAGTTCGGCATGACCGTGGTGATGATCGAGCACGACATGGGCGTGGTAATGGACATCTCCCACCGCGTCATGGTGCTGGATTTCGGCCGCAAGATCGCCGAGGGCGATCCGGCCGCCGTGCTCGCCGATCCCCACGTCAGGCGCGCCTATCTCGGCGAAGAGGACGAGGTGCTGGTCGATCCTGACGATGCTCCGCCGGCGCAGGAGAGCGCGGCATGATGGATTACGCAGGCCGCGTCGCGCAGGCCGACACCTATCCGAAGATGCTCCGGCTCAATGCGAAGGAGTACGGCAACGAGATCGCGTTGCGCGAGAAGGATCTCGGGCTGTGGCGCCCGTTCACCTGGAACGCCTACCAGACGCGGGTGCGCGACTTCGCGCTCGGCCTGATCGAACTGGGCCTTGGGCGCGAAGATGTCGTCGGCATCATCGGCGACAACCGGCCGGACTGGGTCGCGGCGGAAATAGCAACCCACGCGATCGGAGGCTTGAGCCTCGGGCTATATCGTGACGTGCTCGACGAAGAAGCCTCTTATCTCCTCAATTATGGCGAGGCGCAGCTCGTTTTCGCCGAGGACGAGGAGCAGGTCGACAAGCTGCTTACGCTGGCCGACCGCGTCCCAAAGCTGAAGCACATCATCTATTCCGATCCGCGCGGCATGCGGAAATACGACGATCCGCGCTTGATGTCGGCGGAGACGTTTGCCGAACTCGGCCGGGCGCGGGCTACGCGCGAGCCGGAACTTTACGACCGGCTGGTGGACGCGACCAAGGGCGAGGACGTCGCGATCCTCTGCACGACATCAGGCACCACCTCGCATCCAAAGCTCGCGATGCTCGCGGCCGGCCGCGTGCTCGGCCACTGCGCGACATACCTCGCTTTCGATCCGAAAGGGCCGGACGACGAATACGTGTCGGTGCTGCCGCTGCCCTGGATCATGGAGCAGGTCTATGTACTGGGCAAAGGCCTCTTGTGCCGGATGAAGATCAACTTCGTCGAAGAGCCCGAGACCATGATGAACGATCTGCGTGAGATCGCACCGACGTTCATCCTGTTTGCACCGCGCGTTTGGGAATCAATCGCCGCCGACGTCCGCGCCAGGGTGATGGACGCAACGCCGTTCAAGCAGCGCCTGTTCGACATCGGCATGAAGAGCGGGCTTGCCGCGCTCGAACGGGGCGAGCGTTCCGGCTTTGCCGACGCGATCCTGTTCCGTGCATTGCGCGACCGCCTCGGCTTCACCCGCCTGCGTTCAGCCGCAACCGGCGGCGCGGCACTCGGGCCCGAGACCTTCAAGTTCTTCCAGGCCATGGGCGTGCCGCTGCGTACGCTCTACGGCCAGACCGAGCTGCTGGGGGCCTACACGCTGCATCCCGCGGGCAAGGTCGATCCCGACACGACAGGCGTGCCGATGGCCGACAGCGTCGAAATCCGCATCGACAATGCCGACGTTCACGGCGTCGGCGAAATCGTGGTGCGGCATCCCAACATGTTCCTCGGCTACTACAAGAACCCGGAGGCGAGCGTCGCTGACCTCAGGGATGGCTGGATGCTGTCCGGCGACGCCGGCTATTTCAACGCGAATCGCCAGCTCGTGGTCATCGACCGCATCAAGGATCTCGCCGAGACCTCGCGCGGCGACCGCTTCTCGCCGCAATTCATCGAGAACAAGTTGAAGTTCTCGGCTTATATCGCGGAAGCCGTGGTGCTTGGTGCAGGCCGCGACGCGCTCGCCGCCATGATCTGCATCCGCTACTCCATTATCTCGAAATGGGCGGAGAAGAACCGGCTCTCGTTTACGACCTACAGCGACCTGGCCTCACGGCCCGAGGTTTATGCGCTGCTCAAGAAGGAAGTCGAGACCGTCAACGCGACTCTGCCACCGGCACAGCGCATCTCCCGCTTCCTGCTGCTCTACAAGGAGCTCGACGCCGACGATGGCGAGCTCACCCGCACGCGGAAAGTGCGCCGCAGCGTCATCAACGAGAAATACGAAGGCATCATCGACGCGATCTACCGCGGCCAGGCCGACATCCCCGTGGACACCGTGATCCGCTTCCAGGACGGCACCACGCAAAGGGTGCGGACCACGCTGCGAGTGGTGGATCTCGGCGGACCGGGGCATTTGGCGGAGGCGGCGGAGTGAACTTCGTGGCAATCACAGGTGCAATGCGTATTGCTGCGCCCTCTCCCCTTGTGGGAGAGGGCATCTCCGCAGCCCGCTCCACCCTCACTTCGGCGAGGGGTCCTCTCTCCGCGCGTTCATTGCTGAGACAACCCCTCACCCGTCTTCGCTTCGCGAAGCCACTCTCTCCCACAAGGGGAGAGGGGAAGAGCGCGCCGGATTTGTCAGCGAGCACCACTTCATGAATACCGCCTTCCTCATTCAGCTCCTGGTCAACGGCCTCGTGGTCGGCACGCTCTATGGCGTGGTCGCGATGTCGTTTGTGCTGATCTACAAGGCTAGCCAGGTCGTCAATTTCGCGCAGGGCGAGCTCTTGCTTGTCGGCGCCTGGGTGTGCTGGACTTTGCTCGCGAAATACCAGGTGCCGTTCTGGATCGGCATGCCGATGACGCTGGTGTTCATGTTCGTGTTCGGCATCGCGGTGCAGGTCCTGATCCTGCGACCGATGATCGGCGAACCCATCATCTCGGTCATCATGGTGACGATCGGCCTCTCCACCGTGCTGCAGGCCACGCTGAAATGGATGTTCGGCGTCAATCCGCAGCCGTTCCCGCGCGTGTTCGAGAGCCAGTCCGTCAGCCTGCTCGGGCTCCAGATCCAGACCGTCTATGTCATGAGCCTCGTCGTCTCGATCGCGATGATGATTGGCATGGCCTGGTTCTTCCGCGCGTCAAAGTACGGCCTTGCGATGCGCGCCACTGCGTTCAACCAACAGGTCGCGCAATCGCTCGGCATTTCCGTGAAAAGCGTGTTCGCGATGGCCTGGGCGATCTCCGCAACGGTGTCGGCGGTTGCAGGCGTTGTGGTCGCGGTCGTGAACGGCGTATCCTCGGGCCTTGCCGCCTATGGGATCAAAGTGTTTCCGGCTGCGATCCTCGGCGGGCTCGATTCCGTCGGCGGTGCCGTGCTCGGCGGCATCATCATCGGATTACTCGAGAACATCGCGCAATATGTCGACAGCGAATACCTTCACTGGGGCAATCTCTACGAGATCGCGCCGTTCTACGTCCTCATCATCGTGCTGATGATCAAGCCCTACGGCCTGTTCGGCACCCACGACATCGAACGGATCTGATCCATGGCCGGCCCCGCCCTCATCCCTGCTGGTGATTTCCGCACCTCTTACGCGGCCGACACCACGATCTTCCCGACCGCCACCAGCCGCAATTTTGCGATCGCCGGCGTGCTGGCGCTGTGTCTCGTGCCGCAATTCCTTGGCGGCTATTGGCTCAGCATCCTGATCCAGATCGGCATCTTCTCGATTGCTGCGCTTGGCCTCAACATCCTGGTCGGCTTCACCGGCCAAATTTCGATCGGCCATGCCGCTTTCTTCCTGCTCGGCGCCTTCACCTCGGCCTACATCTCCAACAGCACATCGATCCCGGTGTTCTTCGCGATCCCCCTCGCGGGCGTCGTCACTGCGCTGGTCGGGCTGATCTTCGGCATCCCGGCGGCGCGGCTGAAGGGGCTTTATCTCGTGATCGCGACGCTCGCAGCACAATACATCCTGCTCGACTTCTTCTCCCGCGCCGAATGGTTCACCGGCGGCTCGGTGCCGGCCAGCGCCAATCCGTTTTCGATCTTCGGCTACACGCTGCGCGGCGACAGGCAATATTTCTATGTCGTACTCGCCTACGTGGTTGCAAGCTACGTCCTCGTCACCAATCTGATGCGCACCCGCGACGGCCGCGCGCTGGTGGCGATTCGCGACCATTATCTCTCCGCGGAGATCATGGGCATCAATCTCACCAAGTATCGCACGTTGTCATTTGGGCTCGCCGCCTTCTTCGCCGGCATCGCTGGCGCGCTCTACGCACACTACCAGCTCGTGGTGTCGCAAGAGGGCTTCGGCATCGAACGCTCGATCCTGTTCCTGGCCATGATCATCATCGGCGGCACCGGTTCGATCATGGGCACGCTGATGGGTACCGCGTTCGTGGTGCTGCTGCCCGAGACGATGGAGTTCCTCAGCGTGGCGCTGAAGGGCGGCGCGATCGACAAGGCGCTGTCGCTGAACAACAACATCACCTTCCTGCGCGAGATCGCGATCGGGGTGATCATCATCGCGTTCCTAATGTTCGAGCCGGATGGGCTCGCCCATCGCTGGCGGCAGATCAAGGCGTACTGGAAACTCTACCCGTTCTCGCATTGAGCGCGGGCAACTCGCAAACCAACAAATAAACAGGAGGAGGCAACCAATGAAAACTAAATCCCTTTTGAGCACCGCGTCACTTGCGCTGGCGATCGCCGCATTCTCGTCAGGCGCGCAGGCGCAGATCGCAATCGGGCATCTCGCCGATTATTCCGGCGGCACGTCCGACGTCGGCACGCCCTACGGCCAAGCCGTCGCCGACACCTTCGCCTGGGTCAACAAGAACGGCGGCGTCGGCGGCAAGCAGCTCAACGTCGACACCAACGACTATGGCTACCAGGTGCCGCGCGCGATCGCACTCTACAAGAAGTGGTCGGCGCCGGACTCCAAGGTCGCGGCGATCATGGGCTGGGGTACGGCAGACACCGAGGCGCTGACCGGCTTCCTCGCACAAGATAAAATCCCCGACCTCTCCGGCTCCTACGCCGCCGCCCTCACCGATCCCGAAGGTGTCAGCGGCAAGGCCAAGCCCGCGCCCTATAATTTCTTCTATGGTCCGAGCTATTCGGACTCGCTGCGCGCGATGCTGATGTGGGCAGCCGAAGACTGGAAGGCCAAGGGCAAGTCCGGCAAGCCGAAATTCGTCCACATGGGGGCCAACCACCCTTATCCGAACGCGCCGAAGGCCGCCGGCGAAGCCATGGCGCAGGAGCTCGGCTTCGAGGTGCTGCCGCCGCTGGTGTTCGCGCTCGCGCCGGGTGACTACAGCGCGCAGTGCCTGAGCCTGAAATCCTCAGGCGCCAACTACGCCTATCTCGGCAACACCGCCGCGTCCAACATCTCGGTGATGAAGGCCTGCAAGACCGCCGGCGTCGACATCCAGTTCATGGGCAATGTCTGGGGCATGGACGAGAACGCCGCCAAGACCGCAGGCGATGCCGCCGACGGCGTGATCTTCCCGCTGCGCACCGCGGTCAGCTGGGGCGGCGATGCGCCCGGCATGAAAACGGTGATGGAGATCTCGAAGATGTCCGACCCGACCGGCAAGGTCTATCGGCCGGTGCACTACATCGCGGCGGTGTGCTCGGCGCTCTACATGAAGGAGGCGATCGATTGGGCCGCCAAGAACGGCGGCGCCACCGGCGAGAACGTCGCCAAGGGCTTCTACCAGAAGAAGGACTGGGTGCCGGCCGGAATGGAGGGCGTCTGTAATCCCTCGACCTGGACCGACAAGGACCACCGCGGCACGCTGAAGGTCGACCTCTACCGCACCAAGATTGCGGGAGCGACCGACGGCGACCTCAACGACCTCATGGCCAAGGGCGCGATCAAGCTCGAGAAGGTCAAGACCGTCGAGCTCCCGCGCAAGCCGGAATTGCTGGGCTGGTGAGCTTAGCGCTCACCTCACACACAAATGTCATCCCCCGCCTTGTGCGCAGCGCGCACTGGAGCGGGGGATCCAGTACGCCGGGGCCTCTCCGTGAGTCTCAGGCGTCTCTGGAATACTGGGTCGCCCGGTCAAGCCGGGCGACGACAGCGGAGTATGAGGCATGACCGAAATTCACGAAACAGCAGCTCGTCCCTCCCCCGGCATCGTACCCGCACCGCCTCTCCTTGCCGTGCGCAACATCGAGGTCGTCTATGACGACGTCATCCTGGTGCTGCGCGGTCTCAGCCTCGACGTGCCCAAGGGCGCGATCGTGGCGCTGCTCGGCGCCAACGGCGCCGGCAAGTCGACGACGCTGAAGGCTATCTCCGGGCTGCTCAAGACCGAGGACGGCGAAGTCACGCGCGGCGAGATCCTGTTCGAGGGCGAGCGCATCAACGGCATCGACCCCGACAAGATCGTCCGCCGCGGCATCTTCCAGGTGATGGAGGGCCGGCGCATCGTCGCCGACATGACCTCGCTGGAAAATCTCAAGCTCGGCGCCTTCACCCGCAGGGACCGCGAGGTCGGCGCCGATCTCGATATGGTCTTCAACTATTTCCCGCGTCTGAAGGAGCGCACCGGGCTTGCCGGTTATCTCTCCGGCGGCGAACAGCAGATGCTCGCGATCGGCCGCGCACTGATGGCGCGCCCGAAGATGATCCTGATGGACGAACCCTCGATGGGCCTGTCGCCTCTGCTGGTGAAAGAGGTGTTCTCGATCATCCACAAGATCAACCGTGACCTCGGCGTCACCATTCTCCTGGTCGAGCAGAACGCCCGCGCCGCGCTGTCGGTGGCAAGCCACGGCTACATCATGGAGCAGGGCAAGGTCGTGCTCGACGGCACCGCGGACGAATTGCGCGACAACGAGGACGTCAAGGAATTCTACCTCGGCGGCGCCGGCGACCAGCGCAAGAGCTTCAAGAACCTCAAAAGCTTCAAGCGGCGCAAGCGCTGGCTTTAACCTTCCAATACCTGTTCCGCTTCCGTGACTGCGCAGAGAACATGATACAACGACGACGCAGGAATGGTGTCGATCAGCGATTTGCCGTCGCGCTCGAACTGGTCGTACCAGCCGCCCCGCACGGGATGGCTGAGATAATGCCGTTCGAGCCGCGCCAGCGCCACGCGCGCCTCGTCCGCCGCGCCCGCCTCGCCGGATTCGGCCTGCGCGATCCACGCCTTCGCAATCTCGGTCTGTGGCCACAGCCGGCGCGTAGTGCGGCGAATGTTGCCGGCGTCGTCACCCTCGTCGATCAGGCAGCCGGTGGCCTCGTCGCGATAGCGCAGCGCGGTTTCCAGCAGCTCGGCGCGCCGCTGTCCGGTCGGGCAGCCCGTGATGCGTTCGAACCCCTTCAGCAACCAGACCCATTCCGCCTGGTGGCCGGGCTCGACGCTGACCGGCGCGATCTTCGACCAGTCCTCTTCGAAATATTCGCCGAGCGCGCGCGTCCGCTTGTCGTAGAGATTGGCGAGGAACAGCGCGAAGAACTCGCCGGCACGGTTCTGGAACGACAAGTCGTGGGTTGCGTCGAAGCACGCGATCATCGCCTCGAACAGATGCATGTGCGGGTTCTGCCGGCGCGGCAGCGAGACCGGAAGGCCTTCGTGGACGCCGCCGTGCGGCGAGCGCAGATGGCCATCGAGGAAGGCGAGCAGCGCGTCGATCTCGGTGCGAATTTGTGCGTCCTGGTCGAGCGCATAGACGGCCGCGAGCGCAAACAGGATGAAGGCGTGGTCGTAGGCGTCGCGGCGGGCGTCCAGCACCGCGCCCTCCGGCGTCAGCCGGTGCACGTAGCCGGGCCGGCCGTCGGGCGTCTTTGCCTTGGCGAGCAGATGCTCGAGGCCCTTCAGTGCGACGGCGCGCCCCTCAGGGTACCAGCCCACCTGCGCAGCCTTGGCGTAGCACCAGATCTGGCGGGCCTGCACGAATACCCGGCGCGGCGCGGTCACGTCCGCCGTGCCGTCACGATGCAGCCGATCGATGAAACCACCCGCGCCATGGTCCCAGCCGACCGTCGACCACAACGGCAGCGCCTCGTCGATGATGCGGCGCTTCAGGCGCGGCACGACGTCCGACGCCTCGTCCGCCGCACTGATTCCCTCGTCCGCCATCGCGTCCTCTTCAAACCTCGTCCATGGCCGTCTGATACCCATGCCGGCGGCGGCACGCAACGGATGCCAACACGGAAAGATCAGCCATGACCGCCCATTACGACGCCCTCGAGACGCGCGAGCAAGCCGCGCGCGAGGCCGATCTGTTCGCCCGCCTGCCCGGCGTGCTGCGCTCTGCGATGACCGCGCCCGCCTATGCTGATCGGCTGAAAGGCCTGGATCCGGCTGCCGTGACCTCCAGGGCGGCATTGGCGGGCCTCCCAGTGCTGCGCAAGTCGGAACTGCCGGCCCTGCACAAGGCCTCCACCCCGTTCGGAGGGTTCGTCGCGGCGGCGCCCGGCTCGTTCGCCCGCCTCTTCACCTCCCCCGGGCCGATTTTCGAGCCGGAGGGGCGGCAGGCCGATCCGTGGCGCGGCGCACGGGCGCTGTTCGCGGCCGGGTTCCGGCCCGACGACATCGTGCTCAACACCTTCAGCTATCATCTCACTCCCGGCGGCTTCATCTTCGATGCGTCGGCCCGCGCGCTCGGTTGCGCCGTGATCCCGGCCGGTCCAGGGAATACCGAGCAGCAATTCGAGCTGATCGAGGCCTACCGTCCCGTCGGCTACAGCGGCACGCCGGACTTCCTGAAGATCTTGCTCGATGCTGCCGCAAGCTCAGGACGCGACGTCTCCTCGATCAAGCGCGCGCTGGTCTCGGGCGCGGCCTTCCCGCCCTCGCTCCAGGCGGAGATCAAGACGCGCGGCATCGACGCCTACCAGGCCTTTGGCACCGCCGATCTCGGCCTCATCGCCTTCGAGACGAGCGCGCGCGACGGCATGGTCGTGAACGAGGATCTGATCATGGAGATCGTCAAGCCCGGCACCGGCGATCCCGTGGCGTCCGGCGACGTCGGCGAGATCGTCGTGACTTCGCTCGACCCGCACCATCCCTGGATCCGACTCGCTCTCGGCGACCTCACCGCGGCACTGCCGGGGACCAGCCCCTGCGGGCGCACCAACATGCGCATCAAGGGTTGGATGGGCCGCGCCGACCAGACCACCAAGGTCAAGGGCATGTTCGTCCGCCCGGAGCAGGTCGCCGAGATCGGCAACCGCCATCCCGCGCTCGGAAGATTACGCCTCGTCGTCGCGCGCCAGGGCGAGGCCGATGCAATGACGCTGAAAGCGGAGACGGCGGTCGCAAACGACGCGTTGCGCGAGGAGATTGCAGGCACCTTGCGCGCAGTGACGAAGCTCGGAGGCGAAGTTGAATTGGTGAGGCCCGGCGCGCTGCCGAACGACGGCAAGGTGATCGCGGACGAGCGGTAACGCTGACCTCGTTCTGGTAACAGCGAATATTTCACAACGCTGAGCCCCGTTCAGGTGTAAATCTGCGCAAAACTCCCGGAATATCCGAGACTTGCGCGGCTCTGGCGAGCAGCGGGTGGAAAATAACAGGGAATTCCAAACCGCTATCAGGGAATTGCCGGGCAAAGAACAGCGAACTTGCCGAGCCGTAGCAGGGAAGCCGATCAGTGGCCCAGCAAGCGCACGAGAAGAACCATCTGATCTCCTGATCCGCCAGACCATCAGGACGGAGTGACGCGAAGCTTGCTCGCGTCGCGAACTTCTTCGGCATGCAGTAGACCGGCATCTTGTCACGGCCTTGTGATGAATTTCAAAAACGCGATAGGAGGCCTCTACATTCGCCAATTGGACTCGCCCGCTACCCATAGCCCTCGAATCCGCAATATCGGATTTTGAGCGTTTACCAATGGGGTGAGCCGCTCTCTGCTGTTGCTCCCTCTTGGGCTAGCGTTTCTCCGGACCAGCGAACCTAGGGAGAAACGAACATGGGCGTCCCGTTTGATCAGCAGCGGCTTCACGACGATCCGCCATGGCACGTCCGCCACGCCCCTCCCATCCACAAGCGCCGCGGTCGCCCACCCAACCATCCGGCACAGCAGGACTTTACGCTCGAGCAGATCGACAGGATCTATCCGTGGCTGTGCAGGCGGCTCAAGGCTGATCAAACCGCTCCGGAGCGCACCATCGATCATATCGCGACCAGCGAGCGCGCCTACCGCCTGTTGGCATTTTGGGCGCGCAAGCGCCTAAAAAATGTAGATTGGACGACTCTCCGCAATAACCACAGCTTGTGGAAGGGCGGGCACCTTCACCCCGACGAACGCTGCAGGGATTCGGAGGACTTCGAAACGGAGATAGAGCGCCAGTTTCCGCAGCCTCCCGACCGTGCACCGTAGCCGCCAATTTCCGTGAGCGAATTCCCAGCCCTGATCTGCAAAACCTCTCCGGGGGCAATTCGCCCTAAGAGAACTCAATCAGGAGAAAAGCTTTGCAGATCGAGCAGCTGTCAATCGACGCGTTGAAGCCCTACGCGGGCAATGCCCGCACCCATTCGGCGAAGCAGATCAAGCTGATCGCGGAAAGCATCAAGCGGTTCGGCTTCAACAACCCGATCCTGATCGACGATGAAGGTCAGGTCATCGCAGGCCATGGACGTCTTGCGGCTGCAAGCATGCTCAGCCTCGAGACTGTCCCCTGCGTCCGCCTCTCGCATCTTAACGAGGCGGACAAGCGCGCCTATGTTCTCGCGGACAATCGCCTCGCTGAAAAGGCGGGCTGGGATAACTCGATCCTTGCAATCGAATTGAAGCAGCTCGCTGACGTGGGGTTCGACATCGATCTGACGGGTTTTGAAGCCGCCGAGGTTGACTGCATCATCGAGAACTTTGACGACGAAAGCGAACAGCCGGAAAACCGGATTCCAGAGCGCGGTGAGGGCCCTCCCGTCAGTCGCGTCGGAGACATGTGGCGGCTCGGCAAGCATGTTCTGTTCTGTGGTGACGCAACCGATCCCGCCATCTACGACGTCCTCATGGGGCGCGAACGGGCCGAGTTCATTTTTACCGACCCACCTTATAACGTTCGCATTGGCGGCAATGTATCGGGGCTGGGCGCAATCAAGCACCGCGAATTCGCCATGGCTTCGGGGGAGATGAGCAACGAGGAATTCACCCGGTTCCTCTCCAAGATCTTCCGCCTGCTTGCCGCTACTCGCGGGATGGCTCAATCCACCAGATCTGCATGGATTGGCGGCATATGCGGGAAATGCTGCTTGCGGGCGATCAACATTATGCAGAGCTCAAGAACCTCTGCATCTGGAACAAGACCAATGCGGGGATGGGATCGTTCTATCGTTCCAAGCATGAGCTGGTGTTCGTCTGGAAGCACGGATCGGCCGCGCATACCAATACCTTCGAACTCGGTCAGCACGGCCGCTATCGGACCAATGTCTGGGATTATGAAGGTGCAACCAGCATGCGGACCGGTCGCATGGAGGAGCTGAAGCTGCACCCAACCGTGAAGCCCGTGGCCATGGTGGCGGATGCCATCAAGGACTGCTCCAAGCGCGGCCAGATCGTGCTCGACCCCTTCTGTGGGAGCGGGACGATCCTGATCGCGGCGGAAAAGACTGGCCGCATTGCTCGGGCGGTCGAGCTTGACCCCGCTTACGTAGATGTCGCGGTGCGGCGTTGGGAGCAGTACACCGGAAAGAAGGCCTGGCTTTATCCAATGCAGGAGAGCTTTGAGGAGCTGGCGGAGATCCGGGCGGCCTGATCCATTGGGTTTCAAAGCGCCCACCTGAGCCTTTCGACCCAGACGCCCGCCGGTATCGGAATTCCTTCGGCAATTGTCGTGAGCGCTGAGTCCGCTTGGTCGTGCTACTCGTCGCCAGGCTCAAAACCAGCGCGAGGACGCATGGACGACTACGCCAATTCAATCAAGCCCACAGCGGCCGATGGTGCTCCGTCAGGTTACGAGATCGGATACAAACGTCCGCCGAAGCATGCGCAATTTCCCAAGGGAAGAACAGGAAACCCCAAGGGGCGTCCAAAGCGCCCCGATGGGATTAGCCTAAAGGAGCTCTTCGATGGTGTTCAACGCACAAAAGACGGGAGCACGCTCTCTCGAAGAGAACTAATGGTGCGCCGAATCCTTCACGATGCGATGGCAGGTGATCCTCGTGAGTTTAAGAAGTTCATCGATCTCATGGAGCGCTCCGGACTAATTCGGCGATCCACTCCGAAGAGCATAGGTCCCATTATTGTGAAGCGCGTTCAGGCTATCAGTTCGAACGTTCAAGTCCCGCAGGCGCACGACAGGATCAGCTAGGGGAAATTGAACGGACGGCAGGATGGATCAACGACAATGACCGAACGTACGAAAGTGAGCTGCGAGCGGCCCCGTCGCGCCTCTTGCAGGAACGCGACGGAAAGCGTGATCGCCATCTTTAAGCGGCTCGCAATGGAGCCCGTGATGCTTACCACAGATGGCCGTCGGCAAAAGGTCCCCCGAGCCGTGGCTGTCCTGTTGAAAAACTACAATGCGGCTCTTCAAGGCGACAAGAGCGCCCGGAACAATATCTGGCGACTTTTGGAGCGAACCGGAGAGCTGATCGATCAGAATGACCCCGCAATAGCGGGCAAGCCAATAGTCGTTCCCGAACCGATTTGGGATACGAAAAAGCTCCTGGAGGAACACGGCGTCGGCATCGTTGAGGGCAAGCCTAGCCGAACAGCCTAATTAGCGCTTCGCCGCGTTGCCGGCCAACTCCTTCGCTAAATCCAGAGCTGCAACCCCAATTGATCCAAAGAATTAAATTTCCAGCACCGGTCCATCCAAGCGACAACCGCCATGAAATCGCCTCCGCCGACAATGTCCCTCTCAGCACCCACGTTTAGCCACTGACGAAGCCGACGGACTCAGGATTCGAACGTCGCTTTACGACCGGGTTCTTCTTCCTATTCATCCAGGCGGCAAAAGATTGGGCGCCGACGATCGTTGATCCGGCGTTTAGCGCTCTTTTCATGATTTGCTTGCGAGCATCGCAAGATCGGCTGAGAGATGGAGCAGGCCGGGCCCGACCAGCTTGCCGCCAATGCGCTAAGCAGCCGTCGCCTACCCCAGTTAGGTTGAGCTTGGCGCAACTGGCCAGCAGCATGGTCACATATTCCCCTCAGATCCGGAGCACGCTCCAAACAACAAAAAAGCCCCGGACGATACCCGGGGCTTTGATGTTTGAAGCGGGTTATGGATCAGTACTTCGCGACCACAGGACCGGTCCAGTTGAAGCGGTAGACCAGCGAAGTCGAAATCGTCTGGTTCCAGCTGTTGGCGCGGATATCGCGGCCAACCAGCGTGTTCGTGACATCGAAGAGCTCGTTCGAGGTCTTGGCGTTGTAGAAGGCCGAGCGATACTCGGTCTTCATGAACCAGCCGGGCGACTGGATGCCGAAGATATTCAGGTTGTTCTCGACGCCACCGCCGATGAACCAGCCGTTGCGGTTATAGCTGTTGAGGTGGATCCCCGCGGGAACGCCGGCGAGCGTCATGAAATTGGTCTGGCCGAAGTGAGCGCCAGAGTAACCGCCGTTGACGTAGGAGAGCACGTTCGGAGCAACCAGCCAGCCGAGGCGCACACCTGCGGCCCAAGAGTCTTCCAGCTTTTGCGTACCGGTGAGGCCGCCAACGACCGTCGGATCCTGGATGGTGGCGCGGATGCTGCCGAACTGACCGTCAGCGAACACGCCGGCGACCCAGGTGCCGCTGAACTGCCAGTCATAGCCGAGGCCAACGGTGCCGAACCAACCCGAACCACCCTGACGCTGATCAATAGTGAGCGGAACCGCGCCGACCGTGGTCTGGACGCGCTGGTCCGCAGCAGAGAGGCCGCCGCCGGCGCCACCGAAGATGTAGAAGCCGGTCCAGTTGGCGACGGGCGCCGCCATCGGGGCCTTCACGTAGGGACGGGCGCCAAGGTCAGCGGCCGAGGCTGAACCAGTCATCGCCGCGATCGCGGTGAGAGCAAACAAAATCTTCTTCATCACAAAAATCCCCAAGCGGTGTGCGTCGATGTCTTGGGCAATCTATCCCAAACGGCCCAAAATGCTGTAACCCGAGGGCCACAGTGACGGGCAATCGATGGGCGATGCTGGCTAGCAACAAGGCAATCCTGGCTGAATTATTCCGCGACAATCCAGCGGCAACAGCCATCTATCTAACTGAAAGCATGAGAGAAAACGACTTTGATGCCGCGCGGACGGCTCTCAGCCGCGTTATGCAAGCTCAAAACGTGCAGATGTTAGCGCGGGACGCTGGTTTGAGACGGGATGCCCTGTACAGAACATTCGGGGGTCGAATCGACCCTCAGCTCAGCCGCATCCTAAGGCTCTTTGATGCGCTCAACGTACAGGCCAGCGTGGTGCGGTCGGATCCCTCTGAGGTGCAGACTGCACCGAGCGGGACGGCCCCCGATGATCCCGAAGGGATCGCAAACCGACTAACGCAAGGCCTAGCCAGCAATCGCTTCGAGGAAGCCGTCCTTGCATTGAAAGAAGCCGTGCTGGCCCAGAATGTCTCCTCCCTGGCGAGGGAGGCTGGGATCGAGCGTAGAACAATGTACAAAACATTCGGCGGCGCCGTAGATCCACATCTCAGCCGAATTTTGAAGGTCCTCGCGGCAATGCAGCTTCGGCTGCTTGTCGTTCCGCTTCCAGACAGATCAGGGCTACCACGACCCAAACTTGGTCGGCCGCCAAAAGCTTCAAAAGCCTCTAGCTAACGAGCCGCCAATTTTTACGCCGAATTGCGCGCCATTTATCTACGCGCAACAAGGGGCCGTGCCGAGGACGCCATTGAGATCGGCCCGTCGCATGTCCTGTCCGTGATCGAAGTCAGTCGGCGCCTCGATCAGCTTCTCATCGCGCGTCACCAACGTTGCGCAGCACTTAAATCCAAACCTTTAGCCCATGCCCTTTTCCCCAACAGCAAAACCTGAGGATCCTGAAGCCGGTTGAATGCTGGCTTACTCTCCTGCTGCGAGTCCCTTTCGATGGGCGCCAATTCTCTAAAGGTTTCGGTAACCAAACAATTCGTTCAGAGGCAGTCAGCGAGCTGCACCCACCCTGCTCATACAACCTTTGCATTGTTAGCCGCTACAGTGTGATCACAACGAGGAAATCGCCAGCAAGAGTATCGCGTGATAATAAGACCGTTGGGATGGACACGTCGCCAGTGTCCCGCCGCCGCATCAGTTCAGGCGACACGAACTCGCGGCTTCCGATCGCTCTGGTGATGCTGTGCGGGTTTGCAGGCCTTGGGCTCCGTTACCTCGTGCGCGAGCACGCCACCGACGACGCCATTCAGTTCCTGATCCCGTGGTATTGCTTTGCTCGAGATCACGGGATCGGCGCGCTGGCGGAACCTTTCACCAACTACACCCCGTTTTACAGCTACCTCCTGCTGATTGCCGCGCGACTTGATTGGCTGGGCCAGCCACTGTCCCTCGTGAAAGCGATCTCGGCCGTCATCGAGTTGGGCTGCGCGATCGCTATCGCCCGGATCGTCTGGCGAGCGACAAGGGTGCCATTGCGCACCGCCTTGGCCTTCTGCGCTGTTTGGCTGGCGCCGACGGTGCTCTTCAACGGCGCAATGTGGGCACAGGCCGATTCGATCTGGACGTTCTTCACGCTGGTCTCCGTAGCCCTGTTCATGCGGGACCGAAATGGCGTTTTGCCATTCGCGGCGGCGGTTTCGGTGAAGGCCCAGGGCGTCTTTCTAGGGCCCTTAGTGTTGGGCGTGCTAATGCGCCGCAGGATCCACCCAGCATGGCTCGCCGCTGTTCCCGGGATTTACGTGGTTCTCGCCATTCCGGTTTTCGTCGCTGGCAGATCCTTAGCCTCCGTAGCGGGTGTCTATTTAGAGCAAGCTCACACATTCCATCGCCTCACAATGAATGCAGCGAACATCTGGGTATTGGCTGGGGGTACACCGTACGAGATCGGAGTCGCCATCGGCTTGGTGCTTGCGGCTGTGAGCGGACTTGCTTTGTCAATGTTCATCGCGCGTTCCAAACGAACGGGCCCAGAGTTCATTCTGCTCGCCGCGTGCGTCTCGCTCATGCTCATGCCCTACTTGCTTCCGAAGATGCATGAGCGTTATTTCTATGCCTTTGAGCTCGCGTCTATCGCCTTGGCCTGCATCAATCCGCGCTATTTGCCGTTCGCCGTGATTGCTCAGGTTGACGGCGTGTTATCCTATCTTGGATTCGAGAGCGGTATCATCATGGGTTTGCTGCCGGCGGCGCTCGGCAACACCTTTCTCGTGTTCTACCTCGTGCTTGATCTTTGGCGCGGCGAACGTGGATTTCATTTCCCAAAGCTTGCCTGGCTTGGCTTCACCGTTTCGATTGGAGGATTGCTGAGCTATTTAGTGCTCGCAGGTAGCGGGTGGAACATGTCGCCCGCGTATTTAATTGCCACGGGTCTTGCCGCGGCCATGACGATGTGGCTTCTCATACAGTCGCAGGTCGCAGGTCAACCGACGTGAAGCTGCAAAGTCTGACGTTGCGCAAACCTTCAGTTGGCTTTCAGAGTAGGCAGCGCGACATCCGCAAGCTTCCAGTCGCTCAACTCGGTTCAACTAGTCGCCACGCCGCGGGACCCGCGGTTGCCATCGATCACAGCGATCACGCCATCGATGAAGGCTTGGCACTCAGCGTGGGTCTTGAACGTGCCCTTGTACTTCCCGAATAGGAAGACCGTCCGGCCGTGCCCCTTTCCGAAGAAGTATTGGCCGACGTGTCCGCCGCCTTCGTCTTTGAGCTCAATGCTACCAAGGCTTTGCGCTGACTTGAGGTCTGTCTCGGGTAGCTTGATCCGCACATGTGTCTCCGTGATTCACGGCCAGGCTAAGGACGTTAGCGGCCTCAGCGTCAACTGGCGTGTCCAGCAGATCAGCGCTTCGCCGCGTTACCAGCCAATTCCATCGCTAGGTCCAGAGCTGCAACTCCAATTTGATCTGAAGAATTAGATTTGCAGCGCCGGTCCATCCAAGCAACGATCGCGGAGAAGTCGCCGCCGCCGACAATGTCCCTCTCAGCACTCACGTTTAACCCGCTGACGAAGCCCACGACCCAGGATTCAAAAGCTGCCTTTACGACTAAGTTCTTCTTCCTATTCAGCCAAGCGGTACAAGATTGCGAGCCCGCGCCCACGATCGTTGATCCGGCGTTCAGGGACGTCGGCAAGAGTAGCATCATCATTATGGCAAGCGCTCGTCTCATCTTTTCCTCAACCGAAAACGGCTACTTCCAAGGAGGCTCTATCTGTTCCTTTGCCCGACGGCGCAAGCGCATTTTTTTTCGATGCCCCTGCGCATGTGAATGGACGCTCGATCGCTATCTCAGGCTCGAATCCGGCCAATGAGGAACCTCATCCGCGCGGCGGGATCGACCCAAGTTCTGCCGCACCGTCGCGTAGAGCACAAACAGGCCGATGGTGATCGCGACAGCCAGCAGTGGGAACATGTAATTCATGCAGCCTCCAAGAATTGAATACTAGCAGCCCGTCCAATCGGCGCGACGCTCTCCGGCCTGAGACCCTACACTGCCAGTTTCCTACTCAGCTCGTGGTTCTCATCCGGCATTCCGCTTCAAATGTTTGAGCCCCCGCCGTTGCCGCGAGAGAGCAGCCTTCTCATACCGTTCCAAGCTCGACAAATATCTCATTTGCTTTGGTTCCGCGCCCTCGATCACCGCCAACATCAGAATTAACCTAAGAGCTCGCAGGCGATCCTGGCGGCTCCTAGCTTGAGCCAAATCTTGGACTGCGACATGCATGTCCGTACCTTTGAAGCCTTCCGCAAAGACTGCATCGAAACCAGAACCGGCGGGTTCGTCCCAACGAGATAAGCCATGCCGATAGGCGTTGCGGCTCGATGCTGTTTTGCCGACGCTTGTTTGCGGCCCGGTACTCCTCGCTGCGTTTGCGCGATTGGCTTCGATTTGTCGCTTTGACGCCAACTTGCCTCCTTGATTTCACTATCTCGCAGTCGAGCGATCCGCATTATCGCGAAGACCACGGCCTCAATCCTCGGTTACCGCGCCTCGGCGATGCGACGGAGGATACGACGGATCCCGCAACAACGGCGCAATGAACGTATGTAGGTTTGATCCATCAAACAGATAGGCGGCTATTCCGGCCGCGTGTGCCGCAGAAAGATCGCTCTGCTTGTCACCGACCAGGAAGCTAGCATCGATGTCCACCGAATACCGCTCAAGGAGGGCTCTGATCATGCCCGGCTGCGGCTTACGACAGCTACAGAGGACACGGTAACGCTCAATCAGACCATCGGGGTGATGGGGGCAGAATTCGAACGCATCGATACGCGCACCAACCATAGCAAGTTCACGCGACATCCATTCGTGCAGATTGCGAACATGCCGCTCCTCGTAAAACCCCCTCGCGATTCCTGATTGGTTCGTCACGACAAACGCAAGATACCCGGCGTCATTGACTGCTTTGACGGCCTCTTGCGCTCCTTCCACCCACCGGATCTGGCCGGGATCGAAAGCGTAGCCGTCGTCCTCATTGAGGACGCCATCACGATCGAAAAATACTGCCGGATGCTTCAAGTCTCAGGGGCCCAAGTTGGAGGCAATACCCACGATCTTCCGACAATCACGGCTTCATTTCAACATGTCATGCGACCGGACAATCGTTCTCGGCGAGCGCGCCTTTTGTATCCAGGTCTTTGCGGTTCATGCGTGAATTGGCTTCGTTTTGTCGGTTTATACCGGTCAGCCTCGTCCCGTCCCTGCCCTAAGCCCGTGAGAACAAGAGCGATTCCTGTCGCTAAAACGAGCAAGATTGTTGCTGCAGAAAGGACTGGCCTTCATTCGCGATTGGAGCGTTACTGATTCGACCGGGCGCCACCTGCGATCCTAGCGCCGGTATCTCGCCTCGCGGACGCGGGGCTTCAGGCAGTGCGGCAAATGAAGCCGCTTGTTTTTGCGTAGGAGATACCGGTGACAACAGTTCAAACAAACGGCGCCGATGCGCCCAATCACATCATCAGGTTCAACCCCAATGACCGCCGCCACTTCATCGGCGGCTCGGATGCACGTGTCATCATGGGTGATGATCAGGACAAGCTCATCCGCCTTTGGCAAGAGAAACGTGGAGAGGTCGCACCAGAAGATCTCTCGGATAATCTCATCGTCCAGCTCGGCACGATAACAGAGGTCCTCAATCGCGCCTGGTACCACCGCTCAACAGGACAAACCATCTCCGACATCCAGAAGAGGGTTCGGCATCCGGTGCACAAATGGATGGCGGCAACACTCGATGGCATGGTCGAGCAGACTGGAGCGGTGTTCGAGGCCAAGTTCATGCTGCCTTGGGCCTTTACAGAGGAAGCCGCGGCCGAGAAACATATGGCCCAGCTGCAGCACAACATGTGGGTCACAGCGTCCCGCAGCGCCGTTCTCTCGATCATCACCGGCGGTGGCAAATGGGTTGAGATCAAAATCCACGCCGATCCGCTCTATCAGCATCTGCTCCTCACCGCCGAGAAGAAATTCTGGCGCTGCGTTCAGAGCGGCGAGGCGCCTCTGCTCTTCAACATCGAAACGCCGCGACCAAGGCTGGAGGCCGTTAAAGTCGTCGATATGTCTTCGTCCAATGCTTGGGGCGAGTTCGCGGCAACCTATCTCCGCACCAAGGACGCCCACGGGGCGCACGAGCTCTCCAAAGCTGAGTTGAAGAAGCTCGTGCCCGAGGATGTCAAGGAGGCAAGCGGGCACGGGATCAAGGCCAAACGCTCCAAGTCCGGGGCCATCAGCTTCGACGCTCTCGCTGTGGAGGCCTCCGATGCATCAATCCAGTGAGCGGATCGGGGCGATCGCGGGCGCCCTCGCCCGGGCGCAGGCCGAGCTAACCAACCCGGAAAAGACCCTGACGGCGGTGATACGGTCCCCCTTCCCGCGGGAGGACGACCGGACCTTCCGCTACGCCTCCTTGGCCTCCGGCCTAGACCTTGTCCGCAAGACCCTCAGCAAGCAGGAGATCGCAACCGTCCAGACCACAAGGATCGACTCCAGCAGCGGCCAAGTGCGTCTCACGACCCTGCTGGCCCATGCGTCCGGCGAATGGATCTCCTCCGATTGGCCGGTCTGCGCGGCAAAGGAAATCGAGGCGCCACATCGGATGGGTGCCTCATTGACCTATGCCCGTCGCTACGCCCTATTTGCTCTGGTTGGCATTGCCGGTGAGGACGACCTCGACGCTCCCGATGCAATCGCCGGCCCTCCCACTGCCGCCGAGCCGCAAATGGCTCCCGGCCCAAAGGGAAAGCCTGCCAAAGCCGTCTTGAACCGACCGGCTGTCCTGAAACCTCAGCAATCGGCTGAGCTGCGGGAGCGGCTGCTGGCCGAGTTGGCGGCCGCGGGGAATACTGACGACCTCTTGGCTTGGGCCAAAGCCAGCCTTCCCTTGAAAAACACCCTGCTAGAGGCGGATGCCCGGGCGCTTGAGTCGGCCTATCTGGTGAGGTTCGAGGAGACGGCCCGCCTTGAGACCGAAACTCATCTACCATCATCTGAGGCTGAGAGCGCCCCCGGACAAGAACCGGCGGAAGAACTTTCCCTCTCCCAAGCCGCTATCCCAGGCTCACGCTCGGACGGGCCGGCGGATCAGCCAGGGAGCGGCCTCGCCTTCCCCAAAGAGCCCCCGCGCAAGCGGAGCAAGGCCCACCTTGCTTTTATCCGGGCACAGCCTTGCCTGGTCTGCAAGCAGGCTCCATCCGATGCCCACCACCTCAAGTTCGCCCAGCCGCGAGCACTCGGGCGCAAGGTCAGCGACGAATTCACCGCGCCCTTATGCCGCTCTCATCACCAGGCCCTGCATCGGCATGGCAACGAAAAGGCGTGGTGGGCCGATATGCAGATATCGCCCTCGCCTGTCGCGAACGAATTATGGGCAACCAGCCCTGTTCATGACCACGCCAATCCTACTGTGGCCACTTTCGACACCACATCGCAGGGCCGGCCGGAGGTCACACGCCAATGAATGGCCCCTTGAGCAACGCCACGCCCGCAACCACATCCGCGATTCCAGCCGAATTTCAGGCCTTGTGTCCCGCTCCGCAACTTCTGCCTGGAGAAAGCATCGACCATTATCGCGCGCTCCAGACCGTCATCTTCCGCGACATAGCCCCCCAATCGGCCATCGAGTGGCTGCTTGCCATTGATGTTGCGGAGCTGTCCTGGGAGATGCAGCGCTATCGAATTCTGCGGCACAAGCTGCTGGAATCATATCGACAAAATGCAATAGAGATGACGCTTCGTCGGATAGACGTGCCCGGTATCGTGCCCGACTTCGAAAATGACGCCGAACACTACATCATTCAGAACGCGCTCGATTGGCGGCTCGACCGCATCGCGGCAGACGAGATTGAAGCACGTCTGGCATCATATGGCTTCGATCAGCACGCCATTAGCGTGGAAGTTTACGTGCAGGCCCGCGAGATCTTCACCTTGTTCGAAACGTTAATGAACGCGGCACAGCTGAGACGGCTGTTCTTGCTAAAGGAGATCAATAGCCGCCGCCGAATGCAGGATCCGGCTAACTTCGTCCGCGCTCAACCACAGTTACGATGAAGAACGAGGTACAATTCGCCGCTTCAGGAACAATTCAGCGATGCATCGAGATCGTAAAACCGAATACCGTCTAGCGTGCCTTTCATTCAACAAGGATCTTGAAGACGCTGACGATTCGGCCGGTGACCACCAAGTTGCCTTTAGCACATGGACCATGGCCACGATCATCGCCGTATCCGCGTCGCGGCGGATGGTAGTGACACCGGCTTCGATCTTGAGGGCCTAGCCCACGGATTAAGCAGTTAACAGCGATCGATGAAGGTATGGAGGTTAGATCCATTAAACAGATCGGCTGCGATGCAATCGTCTGCGCCGCAGTAAGGTCGCTCTCCGGCCCACCGCGCCGCCTCGCAGTCTCAGGCGAATGTGACGGCGCGCAGGAGGAGCTAATGTGACGGCGCACATCTGGCGTTCTTGGCGTGATTTCCTCGCTGGGGTACGAAGGGCAGTGGTGAACCCCTCCGGCAGGCCTCAGAAAAACAGCGCCAAAATTTGAGAAACTCCGTATCGCTGCGACCCTGGCCGGGCGGTGAGGAACGAACCTCCGAACGCGGAATCAAAATCAGACAGGATCCTCAACCGGCTCAACGAACATTCTGAATTTTCGGCCAAAACCGACTCCATATTAATCAAGGGAGTACCCAGCAATTCAGAATGGCCCGACTGCACCTGGGGTGGAGGAAAGGTCTCCGCTGCTGAAAGTCTGCTCCATGACAATCGTCCTCCTGGAACGCGCAGATGCGGCACGGTGCGCCTTCGCTGATAGCGGTCAACTTCGTTAGTAGCGGTCAAGTTGGTTAGTAGGGAGAGCAAGACCGCGCGTTTGGGCGCAAATTGAATAAGCAAGGCCGCCAGTGTGAACCGGCCAGCTTTGATTTTTAACAGTGGTCAGGCACTTGCCGAACGCGGCCCGTCCAAGTGCTCGCTCAAGGCGGGATAAAGGTGGACCGAACCCGGCAAAGTGCGCCTGGGGGCAGATATTGACCACTGTTACCCTTCCGCTTCAAGATGAAGCTGAAGCCTACCAAGCCTGATCAGCCATTATGCAGGGATTGGTCGCGGATAGAGCCGTAAGATCCGGAAGATGAACTTGATCACGTCTGGACTTATCTCGGTCCTAGAGAGTGGAGTTACTGGAGTGAAAGTTTACACGCCGCTTTTTTGTTTGCTCTTATCGAGCTGTTCTTCAATCTGGGTAGAAGCCTCTGCGCCCCCGCCCCTGCCGTCCAGCCCTTTCAGCCGCCTAGTGAAGAGGCCATCCAAAAAGGCGTCGGCACCTCCGTGAAGGATCAGAAATTAGCGCAGCCGGTTGAAATCTCCGCCCCACGGACCACGGGCCAGGCCGATACTACGTTTGCTTACGGGAGATAGCCGTGCACGTCTAATATTTTCATCGCATGGCACGTTGCTGAGACTTCCAAGCTGCAGGAGTCGGTGTTCTGCGCGTCTACGGCCGCCCTTCGCGAGCCAGCGGACTAGAATCCTAAGCTGTCATATGAACAGTCCACACGGTCAACCAATTTCCTTAATTTCGAACAACCGAACGCAATCCAACTGTGTGGCATTCTGAGCCAAATATCTATTGGCCGCCGAGAGAAGATCGCTCACAGCTACATGGTCATGGCCGTCTACACTGGGGGTAAGCACCAAATAGGTCTCCAAGACTAATACCCTTTTGATGCCGTCCGCCGTCAGCTCCTTGGCTTCCCAAACTGCCCGAGCATTCGGATGATTGAAGGCCATAAGCGATATCCCTAGGTTTCAAACAATTCCATGAACTGGAAACGAGCCATCAGAAAGTGCCTGAGATCCCGCTCGACGGACGAACTATCTGGTGGTACGGGGGAGTCAAGTACGCGCTGTGCATTTTGCGGCCAGGCGGAACGCCTTTGCAACGGTTCCCTCCATCTAGAGCCACGTAGTCCGTTGACAACACTGTCTAATTTTCTTGCGCTCCTCTGGAGCCGAGGGTAAGGACGCACAGAGTGGATGCGCACACTGCAGTTTACAAAAAGGGCGACACTTCGGTAAAGCTATGAATGTCAAAGATGCCGGACAACGGATTGCTCTGATCACGGGTATTACCGGGCAGGACGGCGCCTACCTCGCCGAATACCTGCTTTCGCTCGGCTATGTCGTGCACGGGATCAAGCGGCGTTCGTCCTCGTTCAACACCGCGCGGGTCGATCATCTCTACCAGGACCCGCATGTCGGAAACGTGCCGTTCCTAATGCATTATGGCGACATGACGGATTCGACCAATCTGATCCGCCTAGTGCAGCAGATTCGGCCGACCGAGATCTACAATCTCGCCGCCCAGAGCCACGTCGCCGTCAGCTTCGAGAGCCCGGAATACACCGCCAACGCCGATGCCATCGGCGTGCTGCGCCTACTGGAGGCGATCCGCATCCTCGGTATGGAGAAGGAGGCGCGGTTCTACCAGGCCTCGACGTCGGAGCTTTACGGCCTCGTGCAGGAGATCCCGCAGAAGGAGACCACACCGTTCTATCCGCGCTCGCCTTACGGCGTCGCCAAGCTCTACGGTTACTGGATCACGGTGAACTACCGCGAAGCCTACGGCATGTTTGCCACTAACGGCATCCTGTTCAACCATGAGAGCCCGATCCGCGGCGAGACATTCGTCACCCGCAAGATCACCCGCGGCGTGGCGCGGATCGAGGTAGGGCTGGAGGAGACGCTCTATCTCGGCAATCTCGAGGCCAAGCGAGACTGGGGTCATGCCAAGGACTACGTCGAGGGCATGCACATGATCCTGCAGGCCGAAAAGCCCGATGATTTCGTGCTTGCCACCGGTGAGACGCGCTCGGTGCGCGAACTGATCGAGCTCTCCTTCGCGCATGTCGGCCGCAGCATCGAATGGCGCGGCGCCGGCGTGGACGAAATCGGTGTCGATGCCAAGAGCGGCAAGACTTTGGTGAAGATCGACCCGACTTATTTCCGGCCGACCGAGGTCGATCTGCTGATCGGCGATTCCAGCAAGGCGCGTCAGGTGCTGGGCTGGAAGCCGAAGCGGTCCTTTGCGCAACTCGTCGAAGAGATGATGGCAAGCGATCTAGCTGAGGCCAAGCGGGATGTCGCAAATGGCAAGCGTACCGTTTGAGCTGAGGGGCAAAAGCGTCTACGTCGCTGGCCATCGCGGCATGGTCGGCAGCGCGATCGTTCGCCGGCTGGCGCGGGAAGAAGTCAAGCTTGTCACCGTCGACCGCCGTGAAGTCGATCTCCGCAACCAGGCCCAAGTGTTCGACTGGTTCGCAAAGGTGCGACCGCGAGTGATCTTCATGGCTGCGGCCAAGGTTGGCGGTATCGTCGCCAACAACACGCTGCGCGCCGAGTTCATCTATGACAACATCGCGATCACGGCGAACGTGATCCAGGCGGCGCACCAAAACGGCGCCGAGAAGCTGATGTTTCTGGGATCGTCCTGCATCTATCCGAAGCTAGCGCCGCAGCCCTTGCGCGAGGACTCGATGCTGACAGGCCCGCTGGAGCCGACCAACGAGCCCTATGCGATCGCCAAGATCGCCGGCATCAAGATGGCGGAGGCCTATCGCAGTCAGTATGGCAGCGACTTCATCAGCGTAATGCCGACCAATCTCTACGGCCCGGGGGATAACTACCATCCCGAGCTGAGCCACGTCGTCGCCGCGCTTATCCGCCGCTTCCATGAGGCGAAGCTGGCGGGCGCCAAGAGCGTCGCCGTCTGGGGCACCGGCACGCCGCGGCGCGAGTTCCTCTATGTCGACGACATGGCGGATGCCTGCGTGCATCTGATGAAGACCTATTCCGGCGCGGATCTGGTCAACATCGGCACCGGCGAGGACATCACCATCGCCGAGTTCGCCCGCGTCGTCGCCAAAATCGTCGGCTATCGCGGCGGGATCAGTTTCGACACCTCGCGCCCCGACGGCACGCCGCGCAAGCTGCTCGACGTCAGCAGGCTCGACGAGCTCGGATGGCACACGACGACTTCGCTCGAGAATGGCTTGAAGCGCGTCTACGAGGCGTATCGGGCGGAAAGCCAGACAAACGGCCATAAGCCGCACGACTGACCGCCGAGGATCACGTTGCATATGACCACTTCCTCAAAACTGATCGTCGCGGCACAGTTCTATCCGCCTGACACGACCACAACGGCAGTCTATATCGGAAGGATCGCCGAGAGCCTCGCCAGGGATCGCCAGGTCGTCGTGATCTCGGCAACGCCGGGCTCGCGCGCGATCGGCCAAACCGGCAAGCCCGAGGTCGTTGAAATCAAGAACTGGAATCCTCGCAAGTCAGCGATCGTCCAGCGGGCGGCAGCGATATGTCTTCTTGCAACGCAGATGTTCTTCTCAGTCCTGCGGCGGGCAAGGTCGGGAGACATCGTGTTCTGCGTCACTACGCCGTTCACTCTGCCTTACACTGTGCTCCTCGCCGCCAGATTGCGCGGAGCAAAGACAATGCTTTTGATATACGATCTCTACCCGGAAGCGCTCGAGGCGGCCGGCATAGTCCACTCGAACTCGCTCGCGGTCCGCCTCATTCACTTTGCCAATATGCTCTTGTTCCGGCGCCTTGATGCGATCGTCGTGATCGGGCGCGACGTGCCGCCGCTGATCGAAAAATATCGCGGTGTCACCCCCGAGCAGCTTCGCTACATTCCGAACTGGGCGCTGCTCCCCATTGGCTATCGAGAGATAGACCCGGCCAGCCGCTTCCGTGCGCCGGATTCGTCCAGATTTATCGTCGGCCTCTCCGGAAATCTCGGCTTCACACACGATCCCGTCACGGTCTTCGAAGCGGCCCGCCTTTTGCAAGACCAGAAGGAGATTCATTTCATCCTGTCCGGATGGGGCGTTGGCTGGGCCACGCTCGACGACCTCTACGCCAAGGACCGACTCCAGAATGTCACGATCCTGAAACCCGTTCCCGAAGATGAACTCTTAGAATTTCTGTCTGCGGCCGATCTTTGGGTTATTCCTTATCGTCGGCACGTCGCTGGCGTATCGGTCCCTAGCCGCCTTTATAACATCCTGGCGATCGGGCGACCCGTCATCATCACCTCCGAAGCCAGTTCCGAAGGCGCGCTCGTGGTTGTAGAAGCGGCAATTGGATGGGTAGTTCCTCCCGAAACTCCAGCCGAGCTTGCGCGCACCATTCGCCGTGCGGCCGGCGACCGTCAGGCCACGAAGGACAAGGGCGTTCGTGCGGCCGGCATCGCCGAGAAATATCGCGAAGACATTGCACTTGCTCGCTATCGGCAGGCCTTGAACGAAGTCGACCAGGCCGCACGCCGTTGAGCGACCTCACGCCTGCAAAGTAGCTGATGCACTCGGAAGTCGCATCAGATCGATCGCTTGCCTGAGAACACTTCAGACCCGCAGAGAAAATAGACAACAACGACCAGACGGTATAGCTCTGCACAACCTGACAGTCCTAGCGGGGATACAACCGGTATGAGACCTATCATAGTGGCATTCGTAGTGACCGCGGCGTACCTTCCAATCGCGTTTCACCTTGATGCAACGTACAAACCATCAGGTGATGCCGACGTGCTACACAGACCTTTCACCAAGATTGGCCCCAACGCTTATTTATCTTACCATAAGATTGCGGGAGCAAAAGGAGACATCCCGAACGACCTACGCCGCGCGACGCTGGCATTGACTGAGAATGGTCTGGCGCTCGGGCCGCCGCACATCCCAGAAGCCGAAGTCTCTGCATTGGGCGGTGGCCGATATATTTTCCTTCAGACAGGCAACGATCCGCCGGTCCTTGTATTCTCAGCATCCGACAACTCCGACCCGAACACGAATGGGAGCGTCTATCGGGTGACTGATCCAGGCGCACGTGACCCGTACGAAGCGCAACGCCGGCGCTAGCCACGTACCGGCTGCATCCACCACGCCTCCCCATCACCAATCTCATCGCGCCGAGCGCCGCGACCCCGGTGCAAGGCGCCAGAAATGGAAAAGCATCCCAGGACTCGCAGCCTCCGCCGAGGTTCCGTCGGAAGCTACCCGCAACGGCGTTATAGTTGAGTAATGGCATCGTAATGGATATTGCTCTTGGACGGACCGGATCACATTGGCGGGGCTTCCTATCGAGCAAATCCTTGAGTGCTCTCATATGCGGCAATCGTGGTCCTTCAATCCATTGAGTGACACACGCCGATGGCGCGGATATCCCTAACCAGATTAGCGGACGCTTGCGGCGCGCTTGTCCCAAGCGATGGCTGCGCTTATTTGTTTAGGGCAATGACTGATCCCATGCGTTACTTTCCCTTGCTATGTCTTCTTCTGTCCGCCTGCTCGGTCTGGACAGACAGTTCAGTTGCGCCTCCTGCGGCTCCTCCGGAAAATCCAGTGACGGACCATGCGCTGCGGATAGGAGTAACACAAGCAGCCAATAGTGCGCATTTTACAGGTCCGCTCGAAGTGTCCACTGTGCGCAAGACTAATCACGGCCCAGGATCATCCATGGTCTGTATTAGAGAGGTGGCTTCATCCTCTGGTAAGCAGCAATCGCCATACGCCGTCTTCTTCGACGGCGATAAATACAAAGGCTCGAGACTCCCGGTCATAGTAGAGGAGTGCGAACGGCAGACGTATGTACCTGTTCAAAGGCTCAACGACCAGTCTTCTAATCCTGAGCCCTGCGTAGCAGGCTGTCTACCGGGAAAGACATTCTAGTTAACGGGTGAGCTTGGTTGGATTAGGAATGTCGCAAAATGCTTCTCTGCAGTTGCTGACATGAGAGGTCCTAGGATAGATACTCAGCTCACGAAGTGTCGAAAGGGACGAGCGCTACTCGATACGATTTACGACAAGCAAATATGGCCGCGATGTCTGCGCTCCTGGTGGGTCACGGGCTTAGGCCGGTACTTGACTCGCGCGCGATAGGGTAACTGCACTGTTAGGAGCTGACGTTTAATCCATTCTGGCTGACCGCGTGCTCATGGGATTTGCTCGAGAACGTTGGGACAATTGCTGATGGGCTTCAATCATCCGCACGCTAGGGTTGCTTGGGAAGCTAAAGAACTGACAGCTGGCGGCTAAAGAGAGTTTTGGTGGTGGAGACTCATTTGGTACTTAGTACCAATGCTGAGGGCCACAATGCTGTGGCTGTGAACGATCTTCTCTCGGCTGCCGAAGAATATTTGGCAAGGGATGACGTGCGGTTGGGTTGCCTTCGGCTTTTCGAAGTCAAAGAAATCGGTTGATGCACCATGAACGAAGTGTGCGCCACTCTGCGGGGGTGATTGACTAGTTTGCACGTGTGCGGCCGCAGATGACCTTTCGCGCTGCGGAATCGTTGATCCAGCCGCCCCGATCCGCCGCTCCCAGCTAACGTGGATGTGAGGCGCGGCGAGCGTCGCGATCTGGGCAGCGGCGCCGCGAAGCGGGTTCCTCATTTCGATGATTGGCTGATGGTTACCTAGTAAGCGCTGTTCAGCGCTCTACCAGATGGCGGAGTGTTCTGTGAGTCTGCGGTCTCTTCGGACCGTTAGCTTAGAATGGACACAATGCATAACGCTGTTACCGAGCCGGTGCGGCGGGTTGAGGTCTTCACCGAGACCCGCCGTCAGCGAAATTGGAGCGACGAGATAAGGAGATAAGGCGCGCATCTTCGCGGAGATCGTCGCGAACGGCGACTTGGTGTGTTCCGAGGCCCAACGGTATGGATTGTCGCTGCAGCATTTGGTTGGCTAGCGCCGCCCTTGCGAGAAGCAGCAAGCCATCATTCCGAAGCGGACAAAGTCCGGCATTTTTCTAAGAACCTAGTGAGGAAACGCCTCAAGGACATCGCCGAATCGGAATAGCCAGCCGTACTCGAAACCCTGCTGACTATCGACGAACACTGCCTTATCCTTTATCCTGCCGAGGATGGTATTCAAGCACCACTGCCTGTTGCTCATGTTCTTGCTAATGATCTGAAAGTCGACGGACCGCTCCTCCATTTCCTGCAATCGCTTCTTCAGATCATCCATCGACTGGCATTTCGCAAAATCAGCTTCCAGCCAGATCAGTCCCGGTGCGCGATAGAACGGCGCCCAGTAATCGAACGCGACCGTCACAGGCTTGGTCGTAACGTTCTGTTCGACGTACCGGCTCATTGGGTAAGCGGTCTCACCCCAGCCAGGCCACGTCCACCAGATGTAGCGATTCATGTCTAGCGCAGCGGCATTGTCCAGCGCCCGGTCCCGCACCACGTTCTTGTATCGCAAATATGACGGCGCTGCCGACAGTGCGACCAGCACCATCAGAGCGGCGACAGTTGTCTGTACCGCAGCGGTGGTCGCGGTGTTGATGTTCTCGAACCATACCAACATTGGATAGACGCCGAAAATCGTCAGTAGCAGGCTTACCAAAACGAGGTATTTCGGCTCGAACGGCAGGTCCGCGAAGCTAAACGCGCTCAGCATCGCGACCGGGAAGAACAAAACCAGGATTAGCGGTATCATGTGAAGATCAAGCACGGACCGATTTCTTCGCGCCAAAAACAGGAACAATGGCGCGGCGGCGACGATCATCACCAGGGTGATCTCTGGCAAAGTATAGAAGATGACTCGCGCCATGCTCCAGAATTCCTTGAGATGCTGAAGCATGGCGCTGTGATCCATCGTCGTGATGGCGCTGTAGGCAATCGGCCTGGCCACGTAGATCGATTGCGCGCGAAGCGCTTCAACATCGATGTCGTTGCCGACGATTGTCGGATCAAACAGAACATTCTGCTGGAACAATATTGCCGACACGCCAAGTGCCACGACAGTCAGCGAAATGATTAAAAAGAATATCGTGGCGACTTGCGCCGGCATCTTGGACGGCACTAGCGCCGGCCATCGCTTACGGATTGCCGGCAGCCCCAGGTAAATCAGCAACAGGGCCACGAACGGCAGCAGCGCGATGGACGGCTTGATATTGACGAAATATAGCGGCACGCTGGCGAAGATTGAGCGCATCTGGAGCGGATTGAGCCAGATCTTTGGCACCAGCAACACGCACGTTCCTAAAACGGTCAGGCCGAAGATCACCAAAAATCGTCCCGCCGCGGCCGCCGCCTCGCGCGGCGCCGGCACCAAGAGCGGTATCAACATCAGCTCGAGCCAGCAAATCAGGATCGTGATCGAGAGCGAGGTGTCTTTCTCCAGATAGGCGAGGCCGCAAAATATCGCGATCACGGCCACGCCATTGCGCCCAAATGCGCGATATCCGACGTAGTGAAGGATGGCGATGGCGGCAAATAACGTAGACAGAATGTCGTATTTGAGAACCTTTGCGATGCCCTTGAGCATCGGAAAGTTCATGACGACGAGCAGCGTGAACAGAAAAGCGTTTGAGCTCCAGGTGGACGCGCCGGCCAACCTCACGACGAGCGAGGCCAGATAAGCCATCAAGACCAGTGCAACGACGACCTGGAAAAACGCAAACGGCAAGATTGGCGTGTAGTGAATGTCCCAGACGATCAGATCGTTGAGCTGATACAAACGGCTCAGGATCGAGTTCAGCCACTCTCCTGGGTAGGCAATCAGAAGATTGGAGATAAGAGATCCATCGCTCAACTGAATGGATCTCACGTCGGCGAGAAATGCACCGAGCCGCTTCAAAGTCGAGGTCTGATCTGCAGTTGGGTATTGGGAGAGGCCCCAAAAATAGGTGGCAATCGACACCAGCGTCGCGGCGAGGAGCCCCACCGTGGCAAGTATTCGCAAAACATCGTTCGATTTTGTTTTAGGCGACACTGAATTTGTTGATGACAATGATGCTAAACCTTAGAGGTGCCGAAAATTCCTGACGCGCAAACTACCGCATGCGCGGCCGCCGGTTAGTTTCCGCCGGAACGCTAAAGTCGGGATGTGTATCGGGAGCGGATCTCCTTCCAGAACTCCACGTACTTTTCTGCCATGCGAGTCCACGACAACGATTGGACCTGCTGCAGCCCCCATTGCCGCAGCTCGGCGTAGCGCTCGCGGTCATTTAGAAGCAGCGAGATACGATCGGCGAGTTCCGAGGGCGAGTCAGGATCGACTAACGATAGTTCGTGGGTAAAGAATTCCGTCGAATCAAGCGTACGACCGGTAATTGCCGGCGTTCCGCAGGCCATGGCCTCGACCGCACTCAGGCCGAATCCATACCTGGAGGGAAACAAGAACAGATCCAACTCAGAATAGAACTGCCTTATGTTCTCCTCGGGCACGAAGCCGACAAATTCATATCGATCCGGCGGAATGTTCTTGCGCGCAAGATCCTTCATCTCCTCCAGTTCATTGCCGCCGCTTGCGATTGCGAGGAACGCATCCGGATTCTGCCTGGCAATGTCGCCAAAGGCGAGGATCGCGGCATCGAGACCCTTCGCCCGCTTGGCTTCGCCCAAAAACCCGATGCGGAATTTGCGCTTAGGAATCGCGGCATCACACCAGAATCTACTGTGGTCGATGCCAAGCGGGATAACGCCGATACGATCCGCCGGCACGCCGAACATGTCGACCACCTGTTTGGCCGTCGATGGAAACGGCACGATCAGTCCGTCGCTATGCCGGCACGCGAATTCGATGCAGCGGCGCTTGATGGAGTATTTCAGGAAATTGTCGTAACCCCGCGCCAGAAAGGGAATGAGATCGTAAACCCCGGTGACGACCGGGCGCTTGCGCGCCAGAATTGTGAAGATCGACGACACCGAATAGACGCCGAACCAGACGTCGTGCTGGACGCCGCGCAAATCCCACAGGAAATTCGGCGCCTGCTTAAGCACCGCGGCTTCGGTGAGGAGCATGCCGCGATCGTGGAAGACGTAAGGCTGCTCAATGGCATCAAGGCCTGTGACCAACTCCGCAATCACCCGTTCTAGGCCGCGTCCGGTGTCGCGTCCCATAGACAACGGAAATGCGCTGATGCCGACCTGGTTCAACGAAGCCGATAACGGCGACACGTCGCGGGTGATTGATTGTGTGCCGGGTGCAATCATAAGGCGTCCGTCGACGCACGCCCGGAACGCACTTCGCTCAGCTTGCTCGGGGCATCCGTCACCTTCATAATCGCGCCGTTCTTGACGATCTCGCGAACCGAATAATAGCGCTCGGCGGATATCGCATAGTAGATCTTGATCAGGATGTCGGTCAGGATTCCCAGCGACACGAACAGCAGCCCCGCGATGAAGCTGAAGACAGTCAGCAGCGGCTCCAGCGTGCTCGACAACTTCCTGTCGGTGACGAACAGCCAGACCGTGCGCAAGCCGAAAATCGCCGCGATGAGGAAGAACAGAACCCCGATGCCGCCGAGCAGATGGATCGGCCTGACCGAATAGCTGCGCCAGAACCAGAGCAGCACGATATCGGCGAGGCCCTTGATGGTCCGGACCGCGTTATATTTCGACGTCCCGCTCCGGCGCGGCCTGTGATTGACGGGCAACTCTCCGACGGAGAACCCCCGCATTTCAAGTAGCGCCGGGATGAACCGGTGCATTTCACCGTACAGATGGACGTTGTCGAAGCACTCACGCCGGTAGACCTTCAACGAACAACCGCTGTCGTGAATAGTGTCGTTGAGGAACACCTTGCGCAGCAGGTTTGCGCCGCGCGAGACGAAGCGCTTGCCAAACGTATCTTGCCGTTGGACGCGCCAGCCCGAGACAACGTCCAGATTGTTGGCCTCCAGATGCGCAATCAAACTGGGAATGTCGGCGGGGTCGTTCTGCCCGTCGCCATCCATGGTGATCACGTATTCGTACTGGGCGGCGTGGCAGCCAGCGTCGAAGGCGGCGGTCTGCCCAAAATTACGCCGAAAGCGGAAAACCGTGACGTTCGCCATCGATCCCGCAACGCGCGCGCTGTTGTCGGTCGAGCCGTCGTCGACCACAATGATCTCGCGCACCCAGCCGCGCGCATCGCAGACGCCGTTGATCTCATCGATGAGCGCAGCGAGGTTGTTCTCCTCATTCAAGACCGCGATGACGACGCTCAACCGTGGCTCGATGGACACCTCAACATTGCTCGTCATCTTTGTCCCTCAGAACGGTAGTCGAGATCGAAAGCATCTGGTTTGGCGAACCAGGATACCTGGCAGATCCATTTTCGCTTTTTGCAAAAGAATGAAAGCCGAGGCATCGCGGTGACCGAAGGCCGTCTGCGCCTCCCGGGCTGTCAAGAACATTTCCCCTTGCGGGGACGCCCCCAAGGGACTTGGCCTATCCTAATCTGACCACAGAGGGAAGTACCGCGCGGGGGCTCCGAATAGCGACTCAGCCGTCCGTGGCCGGAACGCATCACCTAGTGGCCCTAGGCTCGCGTCTCAGGCAAATTTGCCTAGTTTTAGCCTGCCGCCCATCGTCCTGAAGGCGCCTATAGCCAGGGCTATTTTGATTTGCTAGAGGATCGCTCGTATTACTGCGGTTTCCGTTTGGGGCTGGTTCAGGTCAGGCTGCAATAAGCCCTGTTGGTGCGAGAATACACGGGTTATTGCGAAATCGGCGGCAATCGCTCCAGCAACCCATCACGGGCCGCGAAGGATCCGGGCTAGTACTGGTCTGATGACGGAAGCGCTTAGCAATTGGCTTCAGCATTTTGGTAGTTTGACGCCGGTTTCCGCGGCGGCACTTTGCCTGGTATTTCTATTGACCGCCTTCATAGTCTTTCCTCGCACCGTGCTGATCATTGTGGCGGGCGTGGCGTTCGGGATGGCAGCTGCTCCAATCATTCTGCTGAGCGGGACCGTCGGCGGGATCCTTGCGTTCTGTTCGTCGCGATACATCGCTGCAAACTGGTTCCGTCGAAAGCTGGAGACGAGGCCGACGCTCAAGGTTGTCGCGCAGGCCGTGGACGAAGAGGGCTGGCGCATCATCGCTCTTTCGCGCCTCGGGGCACCCGTTCCCAGCGCATTGCAGAATTATCTGTTCGGACTGACAAAGATCGACATCGTCAGTTATTCGATCGCGACCTTTGTCTTCAGCGCCCCGCAGGTATTCCTGTTTTCCTTTCTTGGCGCGACCGGCAGGGCCTCCCTGCTCAATGATGGGTCCTCAGGCGTACCGCTTGGGTTTCCGCTGGTGGCGCTGTTGCTTACCGCCACGATCATCGCCCTCATTACGCGGCGCGTAAGAACGCTGCTGGTGCGGCTCGAACGCTGATCGGATTGAAGCTCGATGCGCGCCCTCAAGCCGCGGCGGAACATCTCAAAGGCCCGGATCATTGATGCGAAGGTTGTTATCGATCCTGAAATTCGTGATCATCCCGGTCGCCATAGGGCTCGTCGTCTGGCTCAGCGATGTCAGGGAAATTTATGCGGTTGTGGCTCGCTCGGGCTTTGCCTGCGACGCAGCGGCCTTCGTGCTATCCATGCTTGCCGTCGGCTTGAATGCGGTCAAATGGCAGCTTGTTATCCCTGCGCTGAGGGTGGTGGACCTTTTCAAGGCCGCCCTTATCGGTCAGTTCTACAGCTTTTTCTTTCTCGGACAGGCTAGCGGAGAAGCCGCCAAGATTTACCTGATTTCCCGCGGTTCGGGTAACGTCAGCGGTGCGGCGGTCTCGGTCCTCACCGATCGGCTGACATCCTTCATCGGGATGCTGTCTGTCTCGGTGATCGGCTTTGGGATGTCCTCCAGTCACTACCCACCGAGACTTCAGCACATTGCGCTGGCGAGCCTGGTCTTGCTGATCGGGACCTTGATTGCGCTGCGTCACGACGCTGTCTTCCGTTGGGCCGAACGCGTTGTGACGTGGACCGAAGGTTCGACGAACGGCTATTCGGTCGCACTCGCCAGGGAATTGCGGAACGCTATTCGGCAATGGCATGTGGCGGTCAGTCAGTGGTGGCGGGTGGTGATGGGCGTATCGATCGGGGCGCTGGTGCACATCGTCAACGTTCTGACATTCATTGTTCTGGCGGTCGGTATCGGCATCAAAATCGACTTCGCCGATTGGTGCTGGATCGCCGGACTGGTAAGCATTGCGGGGCTCATTCCGATCACAGTCGGCCAAGTAACTGCGGGAGGTGCGCTGGTGGCACTGCTTCGTCTGCAAGATGTTTCAATGGTCGATGCACTGGCGCTTGCGACCCTTGTCGTGGCCGTCACTTGCCTGCTTGCGGTCATCGGAAGTATTCTCGAATGGCATCGCTTACACGCTCGGGACGCGGTGCCTGCGCCATCTGCCACGGACGGAATATCGAATCCATCATGATCTCGCGCCTAAGACCGACTGTCGACCTTCCAGCTGCGACGATTTGACGATGCAGGCACGCGACCAAACATCGCATCCGGCCGTCGATATTGTCGGAGAAGCCAACAATCGTCTCGCCCGCTGGATGCTGCTGGCTTGTCTGCTGTTTGCAATTGGCCAGCTCGTATTCAATGCCCTTACGCTCGACACCTGGATGGACGAGGGCAAGTACCTGATGAAGGGCTACTGGTACCTTACCGGTCAGATCGCACCCTATTCTGCGCTGGATCCGACTTGGTACATGCCGCTGCCATTCTACTCCGTCGGTTCGATGGAGCGCTTGTTCGGCACCGGTTATCTTCCCGGCCGCGCTCTGATGCTCCTGTTCGCAATCGGATGCTTGGTGCTAGTTTACCTGGCCGGCGCGCGGATCGGCCGTACTCGCCTTGCCGGTGTTGGCGCGGCCATCCTCGTCGTGGGGTATCCCGTAACCCTGACCTATTTTGCTACCGCTACGCCCTATGCGATGGTGAGTTGTCTGTCGCTGGCGATGATCCATATTCTGCTCGCTGCAAACGCACGACGGATCGCCTATGCGGTTGCCGGCGTTATTCTTTGGGCGTTGTTGTTCGCTCGGCCCGACATGCTGCCGTTTGCCATGATCCCGACCGGCTGGAGCCTCCTGATCGAACCCAGGCGCAAGCTGCAGTGCTTCACGATCGGCTTTCTGACGTTCCTCGCCGCATCCATGGCAACACTCTGGATATTCGGAAGTGGTTTGGTGGATGTCGTTCTGGACACGCCGGGGTTGGCGCAGATTGCAATGGCGCTGGGGGTGCCGGCGGCCCCAACCTCCAACCTCCTGCCGCTTACGGTGTCACCGCTGGACCCCGTGGTTCGGCTCCGTGAAATCCCTGTCTATTTCAACTCATATTTTTTTCGGCCGTATTTTGTTGTGTCCGTGATCACGCTGGCGATGATCGGGCTGCGGATTTATTCAGCCAGGCGCTCGAGTGAGGACCGTCGCCTGAAACCGATCGACCTGATCCTCGCTTATTTTTGGATCACCGCCATCCTGCATTACATGCTGTCGCTGTCTTACTGCGTCGACTGCATTATTCCCTACACGAACTACTTTCTGCCAGTTGGCGCGCTCGCCGCGGCGGCCTTGATTGGGGAGATATCCAGGCTTGGGCGCAATCGCCACCTAGTCTATGTCGCGCTCGGCGGCCTCTGCATCGCAGCCGCAGTGATGCAGGTCTTTCCTTCCTTCCCCACTCTGTTGCGCCCGCAAACTGAAAAACTGCGGACAGCGGCGACGGAGATTTCGCGCCAGTTGCGGCCGTGCCTCCCTCCAACAGGCCGCGTTTTCGTCCTGAGCGATCGGGTCGAGGTCGCACAAGCGGTTTGGCTGGCCGGCGGCGTGATCGAGCCACGATCCTTGTACCTGCCCACGGTCTTACGCGAGCCCAAGACCGGATTGACGAACGACCAGCGCGACAGGGTCAACGCGGTGATCTGGGAAGCCGGCTTCTGGAGCGAGGCCAGCATGCGGCTAGCGCTGGCCCGGGACTACCAGACGCTGCTGATCGAGCGCCGCAAGAACTATGGCGACACGCTTGTCGGGACAGTGCGCGACGGCATTCCGTTCGGCGACGTGGTGGCTAAGCATTTCGCGCTCACGGCCAGCTTCGCGGTCGGAGAGCGGACGTTCGAGGTCTACCGTAAGCACGAGTAAGTCGAGTCTGTCGACGAGCAGAGATCCGGTCGCTTTCCTAAATGGCCTGCTCGGCAAAAGCATCAGACCGCGACCGCGACCATCACTGCAGCCCATTTACGGCAACTCGCGGGCGCATTGATGTCCGGGAAACCGGTCAGCGCCAGCAGCTTGAATCCGCTGATCCGAAGCATCAGTTCGAGCTCCAGCGGAAAAAAATACCGAACCTGATGGGTCTCTTCTGCTTGTTCAAGGACCGTGTCATCTTGCGAGCGCGTGACCTTGACCGTGATTTCGCAGCGCTGGCTGTCAGGCAGATGCAGGCCTGAAGACGACCTGACGACGACCGCGTCGCCAGACTCGAACCTTCGGGTGTTCTCACCCGGCGGATCCACGACCACGGCTGGCCCGTACCAGAAATCTGCGATCAGCAATCCGTCCTGCCGCAGATTTTTCCGCGCCGCGCCGAGCGCGCCCAGCGCATCGTCATTGCTGGTCATATAACCGATGACATTGAAATTCATCAGGGCCGCATCGAACGGTGATTTGCCCGAGAAATTCCTGATATCGCCGGAAAAAAATTTCGGGTTGGCGCCAAGTTTCATGTGCGATGCGCGATCGCGCGCGCGCGCCACCATCGGTTCGGATTGATCGACGCCGGTGACGTCGAAACCATGGCCTGCGAAGATCACGGCATGCTTGCCGGTTCCGCAGCCAAGATCGAGCAATTTTCTGATCTCGCCGCGCCTGAATTTCGCGATTAAGTTCTCCACCGCCTCGCATTCGGCGGCGTAGTTCTTTTCGGCGTAGACAGTGTCATAGGTCGCCGCATACGAGTCGTTGAAGACGCCTGTCACGAAAGAACCTCACGAACCGCGGCACTGACGCGATCGATCTGCGCCTCGGTCAAGCCAAGTCCAGAGGGAACATACAGGCCGCGGCGCGCCAGCCGCTCCGTCACCGGATAGCTGCTGCTTCCGGCAAAAAGGCCTCGTTCGCGCAGGACCGGTTGCTCGTGCATGCCGAGGAAAAGCGGCCGCGTGTCGATCCCCTTTGCACGCAGGCGCTTCGCGAACTCGACGGCGTCAAAGCCAACGTCATCGGCGAGGATCAGGCAATACATCCAGTAGACGTTCTTTGCCCATTCCCGCTCGATCGGCAACTTGATCTGCGCCAGATCGGACAGCCGTTCATAATACGCGACGGCCATCTTTCGCTTGCGCCGGATATGATCTTCGACGCGGTCGACCTGAGCCACGCCGATCGCAGCCTGCAGATTGGTCAGGCGATAATTGTGACCGATTTCGGTGTGATAGAACCGTCGCTCCGGGCGGAAGCAAAGGTTGCGCAGGGAGCGCAGCCGGCCGGCATAGTGGTCGCTGCTGGTAACGACCATCCCGCCTTCGCCTGTGGTCACGATCTTATTGGCGTAGAAGCTGTAGCAGGCCATGTCGCCGAAACTGCCGACACGACGGCCCTCGACTTCCGCACCGTGAGCCTCCGCGGCGTCCTCGATGATGCGCAGATCGTGCTTGGCGGCAAGCTTCATGACGCGACGCATGTCGACGGGATGCCCGAACATGTGCACCGGCATGATCGCGCGCGTCCGCGGCGTGATCGCGGCTTCAACCTGATCGAGATCCATGCACCAGGTTTCGGGATCGCAATCCACCAGCACCGGCACGCAATCGGCTTCCAGGATCGCGATAGCGCAGGAGATGATGGTGTAGGAGGGCATGACGACCTCGGAGCCGGGCTCGAGACTCAATGCCTTCATGGCGACCTGAAGGGCTGTGGTGCCATTGCTGACCGCCACACCGTGCGCGGCGCCACAAAACTGCGAAAATTTCCGCTCGAACTCCTGGATGAAACGCCCTTCCGAAGAAACCCATCCGGTTTCGATGCACTCGTTGACGAGGGGAGCCGTGTTGTCTCCGATCAGGGGCTCGGAGACTGGAATGAACGGGGCCGCTTCCATTACGACCTCGGTGCGATCAGGGGGATGTCGAGACGAAAGGTGTCCTTCTCGTATTCCTCGCCGCCGCGCGGGCCGCGCGTCAGCACCAGAAAGGTTGTGTCTTCCAGCGCCTCAAAAGCGTGCCGCTCGTGGGGAACGCTGAGGATGAGATCGTTAGGCCCCATGATCGCCTCGACTGGCGCCTGGTCCGGCATTTGCGAAACGGTGCGAAGCTTCCCCGACAGCACGTACAGCCACTGCCACGTCTCCTTGTGATAGTGGTTGGCGCGAACCGCGTCCTTCCGGCTGTGAATGATGGTCGCATACTCGATGGGCTCCCGCTGCAGCACGTCGATGATTTCCCCGCGCGTATCCGCAAAGGAAATCGGAAGCTTTTTTAAATTCATCTCATGACTCCCTGCTGCCGACGGCAAGTTGAGTTGCCTGGCAGGAACTAGTTGGAAAGATGTCAGCCGACGATCCTGGGCGTCGGAATCGGGATGATGAACTTGCCGCCCCGATCTGAAAACTCCTTCAGATTGTTCATGATTTCTTCGGCAAAATTCCAGGCCAGCAGAAGCGCATAATCAGGCTGGTGCTTCAGTAACATATCGTCCGAAACGACTTCAATGCTCATCCCCGGCGTGTAACGGCCGAGCTTCAGCCTCGACTTCTCGGTGACGAAGTCGAGGAAATCGCCGCCCAGTCCGCAATAATTCAGCAGAGTCATTCCCTTTGCCGGCGCACTCACGGCGACGATCTTGCTCCCGCTTTGCTTGAGGCCGGTCAGCATCGCCCGAAGCGCCAGGCGGTTGTTGGCGACGCCCTGCGCGAACTTCCGCAAGGTATCCAGCTCGTAGATTTTCTCGCGTTCTTCGTTGGCCAGCATCTGTTCGACGATCGGAGCGACCGGGCTGGACGAGACGCCGATCCTGCGTACGAACAGGCGGATCGAACCGCCATGGATGTCGCGCAGTTGCACGTCGAATATCTCCATGCCGAACTGCTTGAAGAACCGCACCAGCGGCTTCACCGACAGATAGGACAGGTGCTCGTGATAGATGGTGTCGTACTCGAGGCTGTGCAGCAGTTCGAGGAAATAAGGAGCCTCGATGATGAAGGTGCCGCGCTCGGCGAGCAGGATAGAGACGGCCTGCATCAAATCATGCAGATCGCCGACATGAGCGAAGACATTGGTTCCGGTAATGACCGAGGCCTGCCCCTTGCTGGCAACGACCTTCTTGGCGCTTTCGCTGTTGAAGAACGCGGCGACAGTCTCGATGCCGTTCTTGTTGGCGATCTCCGCGATGTTGGCGGCCGGGTCGACGCCGAGCACCTTAGTGCCCTCCCCCTTGAACATCTGCAGGAGCACGCCGACGTTGCTGCCGATATCGACGACCAGATCATCCTTGGTTAGCCCGAGCAGGCGCGTCGTGGTGCGAGCAAACTCCCCCCAATGCCGGCGGCCGGCCGAGGTGGTTGAGGATTCATAGGGATAGTCGTCGCAGTAGAGAATCTCGGGCGGCACGACATAGTTGAGCTGGATCAGCCCGCAGTCTTCGCAGACCGCGACCTGCAGTGGGTACGCATCCCGGTGCTCGCTCAGCTGGTGTTTGTGCAGGAACTGGTCGGCCGGCGGCATCTCTCCCAAGTCGAGAAAGAGCGCGAGACGCTCGCTCGCGCACATGCGGCAATTCTTTACAAACATAGGTCGGCCCATCATTCAGGGGTTGAAGGCAGTCGCCAGTTCCGCGACTCCAGCCGGGGGGACTGGGCTCTAAGAACACACTTCCTCCGTAAAATCGAGAGGGTTGGAGGGCCTGGATTGGCCCAAACTCTAGCCTCGCGGATCGCCCAAATAATGCCGTAGGATGCCAATTCCGGTTCAGCTGACCTCCACCGCTCTCAATTGGCGCTGACAACCGCTTAGTGCGGCCTCCGCATTCGGTTCCGGTCTACTCCCTAGGACAACGATCCGATGGATCAAGTGGCGTATCACTAGAACATTTCAAGAACATAAAATCTCTAAGACGCGAACTAAATTCTCACCAGTTGGTATTTAAACACCGTAATCAGGCGCTCACGCAATGGTCCTAGTTTTGAGACACGCAACCCCCAATATCCTCGCACTAACGCCGGAAACCATGACTGGTGAGAGAAAAGCCAGTTGGGTTAAAGGCAGCGTCGGCCCGCCGTCCGAGGTTCGCGGTCGAGCTTCGCGAGATGAACCACTGCCCGTGAGTGGGCCTCAGCATCCGCATTGATGCGCTATTGGATTGCCGGGGAACTATCAACTTTCCGCCGACGAGATCGCGAGTCGTCGATGACGCGATGATCTCAACTCGACTCCGGCAGGCACGCGCTGACGGTTGCCCGGTGAGGATCACTCTCGGCAGATGCGCGCAATGGACGAGCGCGACGTCCTCGCTAACAGCGCCGACTATCGCTGCGGCCACGACGCGGTCCTGAGCGCAGATGGATCGTCTGACGACTGCGGCTATCGGATCTTGAGCCGCGCTTCACCTGCCCGGCTTGCGGCACCTTAACGTTGCAACGCGCCCCTTCTGCTAAGGCACCAGAGCTCCTTGCAAGCCGGTGTCGCTTTGAGGTATCGATCTAGATCGCACGACCGTATTGGAGAAGCGCAATGTCTAATTCCGCTCGAGCGCTCTACGAGCGTGCCCGTGCCGTTATGCCCGGCGGCACCCAGTTGCTATCGAAGCGTCCAGAGATGTTCCTTCCCGGTCAATGGCCGACCTATTTCAAATCGGCCAAGGGCGCCGAGGTCACAGACCTCGACGGCAAGACCTATCTCGACATGAGCTATTGCGGCATTGGCGCCACCATTCTGGGATTCGCCGATCCCGACGTCGACGCCGCCGTGAAGTCGGCAATCGACATGGGCTCGATGTCGACCTTGAATTGCGCCGAGGATATCGAGCTGGCGGAGCTCCTGGTCGAGCTGCATCCCTGGGCCGACATGGTGCGCTTCGGGCGCGCCGGCGGCGAGGCCATGGCGATTGCGGTTCGCATCGCGCGCGCCGCGACCGGCCGCGACATGGTGGCGTTCTGCGGTTATCACGGCTGGCACGACTGGTATCTTAGCGCCAATCTTGGCGAGACGACAGCGCTCGACGGCCATCTGCTGCCGGGCCTCGATACCAAGGGTGTGCCGCGTAGTCTCGCCGGCCTGATGCATCCATTCCATTTCAACAAGCTCGACGAGATCCAGGCGATCGTCGCCGCCCATGGCGAACGGCTAGCCGCTATCGTGATGGAGCCGGTGCGCTCCAGTGAGCCCGAACCGGCCTTCATCAAGGGTATCCGCGCGCTCGCCGACCGCTGCGGCGCTGCACTGATCTTCGACGAGGTGACTTCAGGCTTCCGCATCAATTCCGGCGGTGCGCATCTCGCCTATGACGTCGATCCTGACATGGCCGTGTTTGCCAAGGCCATCGCCAACGGCTTCCCGATGGCCGCGATCATCGGCCGCGCCTCGGTGATGGACGCTGCGCAGGAAACCTTCGTCAGCTCGACGGCATGGACCGAGCGCGTCGGCCCGGTCGCGGCGCTCGCCACCTTGCGCAAGCATCGCGAGCAAAACGTCGCGCGGCATCTGATGCGGATCGGCACGCGCATCCAGAAGGGCTGGACCGAGGCGTCACAGGCCACCGGCCTGCCGCTGCATGTCTTCGGCATCTCGCCGCTCGGCCATTTCGCCTTCGATTTGCCCGACGCGCAGGAGGTGCGCACGCTGTTCACGCAGATGATGCTGGACCGCGGCATCCTCGCCACCGGCTCGTTCTACGCGATGTGGTCGCACACCGACGCCCATATCGACCGTTACCTGGAAACGGTGGGCGAGGTATTCCGCGAGCTGCGCACGGCGGTGGATCAGCAGGCCGTCAGGCAATTGCTGCGCGGCCCCGTCGCTCACTCCGGGTTCAAGCGTCTGACCTGATCAGCTCGTCACCCCGAAGATATCGCGCACCACGTTGCGCGACGTCGGCGAGCGCGCTGCCTTCGGATAAATACCATGCAAGACGCTGTCGGCGGCAAGCGTGCCGCCGTCGATTACGATCGCGCCCGTCGAGACGAAAGAGTTCTGGCCCACTTCGGTCTTGCCGATGACGCGACTGCCGCCATACATCACGATGCCGCGCCCGAACGAGGGATAGTCAATGTCGAGGTTCGCGCCCACCGTGCAATTGTGGTAGCAGATGAAGTAATCCGAGTAGGTGGCGCGACCGAGCACGGTGCCCACCGGATGCTGGACCGCAAACACGTCGGGAAGTTCGACCTCGTAGAACGCGTCAAGCGCGTGCAGCGCCTTGTTCAAGGCGTAGGCCTTGTCCGCGATGGGGTGGCCGGGCCGTTCGCGAAAGGCCGAATTGGCGAGATAGTAAAGGAAGATCGCGTACTGGTCGGAGTGGCAGTGCGAGAATCGCGCCTCGCCGTTCGCAAAGAATCCCTTCAGCCGCACCCGCGAAAAGCAATGATCGATCCGGCCGAGCGCAAGCTCAACGAATTTCGGGAGATCGCCGAGGTGTGCGCCATCAGGAAACAAGTTCTCGAACTGCTTTCGCACATAGTGGACAAGATCGGTACGGGCCAGCGAAAGCTGCATCGTCCTAATTCCTGCTCGAGAAGCTGGCGCGCACGTCCAGACCGCGCGAGAACAGATGACTGCGCAGCTTGATCGGGCTGTGGTCAGTAAAGAGGAACATCGAGGAGATCGCTACCGCCGACGCTCCGGCCTCGAGCGCGTCGATCGCATGCTGGAGCGAACCGCAGCCGCCTGAGACGATCAGCGGCACGCTCAGGACGCTTGCCGCCTTGTGGATCAGTTCGAGGTCGTAACCGCTCATGGTGCCGTCGCGATCGATCGAGCCGAGGAGCACCTCGCCACAATGCAGGTCCTCGCAGCGCTGCGCCCATTCGAGCGGATCGAGCGCGGCATGCTCGCGGCCGCCGTCGATGAATACGCTGGCGTGATTGGGACTGATCCTCTTGTAGTCGATCGACACCGTCATGCACTGGTCGCCGAAGGTGCGTGCAGCCTCGCGTAGAAATTCCGGGCGCCGCACCGCCTCCGAATTCACCGAGACCTTGTCGGCGCCGGCACGGAGCAGCATGTTGACGTCGTCGAGTGTCTTGACCCCGCCGCCGACCGTGAAGGGCATGAAGATCTCTTCCGACATCCGCTCGATGATGTCGACGACGCGGCCGCGCGAGGCCGCGCTCGGCACGATGTCGAGCACAATCAACTCGTCGACCCCGTAGTCGTTATAGACCTTCGCCGTCGTCACCGGATTGCCAGCAACGCGCTCGTTCTCGAAGAAGCGGACATATTTGACGAGCCTGCCGTCGCGCAGCAGAAATTTCGGGATGAGGCGCTTCTTCAGCATCGCAAAGGCTTCAGGGATTCCAGCGCAGGAAATTGCTCATCAGCTCGATCCCGGTGTCCTGGCTCTTCTCGGGATGGAACTGCGTGGCGGCGATATTGTCCCGCGCGATGACCGCGGTCACCGGTTGGCCGTATTGGGCGAAGCCGACCACGTCGCCCGCATCCCTGCAACGCATCGCGAAGGAGTGCACGAAATAGAACGCCAGATTGCTCTCGCGGATGTTGGCGAGGATCGGATGGTCACGCTCCTTCGCCACCATGTTCCAGCCCATATGCGGGATCTTCAAAGCGGGATCGTTCGGCAACAGCCGCCAGACGTCGGCATCGAACCAGCCGAGCCCACGATGCGCCACGCCGTCGTCGGCATGTTCCTCCGACGTGTTGGCGAGCAGCTGCATCCCGAGGCACACCGCAAGGAAAGGCTTGCCCTTCTCGCGGACCTGGCGCTCCAGCATCTCGTCGATGCCACGGGCGCGGATGTTGCTCATCGCGTCGCCGAACGCGCCGACGCCGGGGAGGATGACGTGGGAAGCATCCGCGATCGCGTCGGCGTCATGGGTCACGACCGGATCGAAGCCGCAATATTCGACGGCGTTCTTCACCGAGCGTACATTGTTGATGCCGTAATCGACGATCGCTACGCCTGACATCGCCTGCTCCCCCGGGCGCGGTCTCCGCGCCTCCCATCAACCTTTGCCTATCCCTTGCCGCCGCCGATCTCGACGCCGGGATGGTTCGGCCACGGCACCTGCGTGTTGTTCCACTTGTCCATGTCCGGCATGCGGCGACCCGGCTCGACCGTATTCGGCGAGAACTGCCACGGGCTGACCTCGTGCTTGATTGCTATCCCCAGGAACTGCTCCTCCGTGAGCTGGAGATAGTCGAGGAACAGATCGAGGCTCGGCGGCCGCTTGCCGTCGAACTCGCGCACCAGCGCTTCCCCCTGCTCGCGGGTCATGCGCTTATTGCGGATGTCGATATTGGCGAGATGGTTGGTCCGGCCCATGCCGCGCTTGATGTACTTCAGGTAGTCGCGCACGCCCTGGAAGAAGCACTCGATCTTCTCGTAATCGTACTCCGGCGGAATGCCCTCGACCTCCTGGCCTTTCCAGCCGAGCTCGCGCTTGATGATTTCGACGTGCTTCTTGGTGTCCCACTTGATGTAGCTGCCGAGACAGATCGAGCGGCACTTGATCCGCATCAACTCCTTGCGCGGCGGGTAGACGAAGGGATAGAGGTCGCGCTTGGCGACGCGGCCCCCCAAAAACTCGTACATGTCGTCGGCGGTGATGCCGAGATTCATCGCGCGGTTGAAGCGCTTCTCGTCGACCTCTTCCATTTCGTCGTAGGAATAGAACGACTGGTATTCGGCCAGACTCTCGCCCCAGAACAGCAACGGCGTCTCGTAGCGGATCGCGATCTGCATGGTGTGCGCATAGATGCCGGTATGACAGTGCCAGCAGAAGTCGCCACGGCGCTTCAGCGATTCCAGCATCAGCTCACGCACGACATGCCAGTTCGGCGTGAAGTTCAGCACGTCGACGCCAAGCTGCTTGAACACGCTGGTGTTGTTCTCTTCGATCAGCGGACGGTAGAACCAGTGGTCGAAGCGCACCACCAACGGCTTGAGACCGAGCTTCTTGACGACGTACCAGAGCTGGAAGACGCTGTCCTTGCCTCCCGAATAGGGCACGATGCAGTCGTACAGACCCTTGTCACGGTATTGCGCAACCAGTTCCATCATCTGGGCGTGGCGCTCGTCCCAATTGATCTGGGTGTCACGGACCTCGATCTGGGCGCAGACGCTGCACGAACCGGTCTCGTCGAACGATGTTGCCTCTGCCGTTTCCGGCAGTAAGCACTTACTACAGCTCAACATTTCGGAAATTCCTGCAATTGCATGATTTGCTGCTGGCTTACCACGCCGTCCACCCCCCGTCGACCGCAATGCACTGGCCCGTGACGTAGGCTGCCAGGTCGCTCGCAAGGTAGGCCACAGCGCCCTTCATATCGTCCTCGCGTGCCATGCGGGCAAGCGGCGTCCGGGCCACATAGCGGCTCAAAAACGGCTCCGGCGTGGCCCTGAAGACCCCCCCGGGCGCGACCGCATTGACCCGCACTTTTGGCGCCATCGTGGTCGCCAGCCAGCGCGTCATCTGGATCTGCCCCCCCTTGCTCGCGGCATAGGCGGCCGGGTTCCCGAGCGCCGTTCCTTCGTAGAGCCGCCAGTCGGGCCCGGCGAGGCCGTAGATCGAGGAAATATTGATCACACTGCCATGGCCCGATTTGGCGAGGTCCTCCGCCGCGGCCTGGATCAGCACGAAGGGCGCGGTGAGGTTGACCTCGATCGCCCGGCGCCAGGTCGCATCCGATTGCTGTTCGAACGGCACCGCCCAACCCTCGAGCCCGCTGGTGCCGACGAAGGCTGCGCAATTGACGATGATGTCGATGCCCCCGAAGACCTCGCGCACCCGGCGCGGCAGATCCTTTACGGCGTCGCCCTGCTCGAAATCACAATCGAACATCGTAGCCTTGACGGAGTAATCGGCGGCGAGCTTCGCCGCGGCCTCGATGCCCGCGGACGCCGCGATATCGACCAGCGCGATGGCGGCGCCGAGTTCGGCGAGACCTGCCGCGATCGCGCGACCGATGTGGCCGGCGCCGCCGGTGACAACAGCGATGCGGCCGTTAAGCGACATCATCTCGCGGAGCGAGCGTTCGGTGCTCATCCAAATATCCTCTGGAATTCGTCGGACGCACGCTGCAGATCGTCGAGGCGGCCGACATCGATCCAGTACTCGCGCAGCGGAAACACGACCGAAGGCTTGTCCTTCGCGATGGTGCGCTCGATCAGCGTCGGCATGTCGACGGCCTCGTTGGCATCGAGATGATCCAGCACGCCGGGGTCGAGCAGATAGACGCCGGCATTGACGAAGAATTTCTGCGTCGGCTTTTCGCGGATGCCGAGCAGCCGATGGTCGTCGAAATCGATCACGCCGAACGGCACGGTCACCGAATGCTCCCGCACACAGACCGTGGAGAAAGCCTGGTGCTCGCGATGGTATTTCAGCATCTGCTCGAAATTCACCGTCGTCAGCAGATCGCCATTCATCACGAAGAATGGCTGCGTCGGCCGCTCCGGCAGCAGCGACAAGGCTCCGGCAGTGCCGAGCCGCTCGCTTTCCTGGAGATAGTCGATCTCCACGCCCCAGGCCGAACCGTCGCCGAAATAGTCGCGGATCATATCGGCTTTGTAGTTGACCGAGATGAAGAACTTGCCAAAGCCGGCCTTCACGAAACCGCCGAGCACGGTCTCCAGGATCGGCTTGTCGCCGACGCGGATCAGCGGTTTGGGAATGTCGTCCGTGAGTGGTTTCAGCCGCGAACCGAGGCCGCCGGCCATCAGCACGACCCAATGATCGGATTGTTGCGCGAGCGCAAGGTCGTCGATCAGCTTGACCTCGACCACCCGTCCCTCCGCATCGACCAGCGGAAGCTGATGGATGGAATGCTTTCGCATGACATTGAGCGCCGCGGGATTCGAGATGCCGACGGAGGCCGTGACCGGCGAACGGTTCATCACGAGGCTGACGGCAGCATCAAGGCTGACGCCGCCCAGCAGCGCACGCCGTACGTCGCCGTCCGTGACGGTACCGACGATCCTGCCGTCGCGCTCGACGACGGCGAGTTGCAGCGTGCCCTGATCGATCCGCCGCAGCGTCTCGATCAATGGCGTACCTTCACCGACGACGAATGCACCCTTCATGACAAACTCATCCTATTCGTTGCCGGCGAATCCGCCGGCCGCGACATCCTTTCTAACCACCGCGCCCGCGGCAACGACGGCTCCGGCATCCACCTTGATGCTGCCCAGCACCACGGCGCCGGCGCCGATATGAACGCTCTCGCCTACCGACACGCCCCCGCACAGCACCGCCCCCGGAGCAACATGCGCGTGATCGCCCACGATGCAATCGTGCTCGACCACTGCGCGCGTATTGATCAGGGCGTTCCGTCCGATGCGCACCGCGGGCTGGATCACGGCACCGGCCATCACTTGCGCGCCGTCGCCAAATTGTACATCGGAGGCGATTACGGCGGAAGCATGCGCAATCACCGGAAATCTGTAGCCCGGCCCGGCGAACCGCTCAAACAGGGCGCGCCGGTCGGACAATCCGGAATTGCGGCGCGAGGCGCGGTTGCCGAGACCATTGGCGAGCTCGATCTCATCAGCGGACATTTTCAGGACGTCGTCGTCCGATACCGTGATCCGGACGCCGCCAATAACCTCGCCGATGCGCGCGGCGTCGGCCGCGGCTATCGGACGTATGCCGCGGCTCAGCAACGCCTCGATGACGACACGGGCGTGACCGCCGGCGCAAAGCACGATCAGACTCATGGCTCCAGCGCCTCATTGGCCGCGTAGTCGCGCTGGGCGGTCTTGCCGAGATAGCTCCAATATTCGATCGGCGGAATACCGCTGCCCGGGCGCTTGACGCCAAGATTGCCTTCCGTGAAGCGTTCCCCGGCGCGCACCGGCTGGAGCACAACGAGGCTGCGGCGTGCCACCACGCGGTTTGGAATCTCCTCCGGCGCCGGCACCTTGCGACCATCTCCCAGCGCTGTCTCGACGTCGCGGATCGCGGCGATCATTGCCGCCATCTCGTCCGGCTCGATCGAGGCCCGGTGGTCGGGCCCCGGCAAATTGCGATCGAGCGTCAGATGTTTTTCGATCACGGTTGCACCCAGCGCCACCGCAGCCGACGCGATGTGGATACCGCGGCTGTGGTCGGAGAAGCCGACAGGCAGGCCAAACGCACCGTTTAGCATCGCCATCGCGCGCAGATTGATCGATTGCGGATCAGCCGGATATTCGGTCGTACAATGCAGCAGCGTGACCTTTGCGCGCAACTCTGTCCAGGTCGCGCGATCCAGCAGGAGATTTGCGAAATCCGCAGGCGTCGGCCGCGCCGATGCATCGCGGAGATAGCCGAAGGCAACGACGCCGAGCGCCTGCTCCACTTCGGCAAGTGTCCCCATGCCGGTGGACAGAATGATCGGCAGGCGGAAGCGCGCCAGATGCAGCAGCAACGGCGCATTGGTCAGGTCGCCTGAACCGACCTTCAACGTTGAAACCCCGACCTGGCGGACCAGATGGGTGGCGCTGTCTGCGTCGAACGGCGTCGACATGTAGGTGATCCCAGCGGCCGCGCAGGCCGCCGCGATCTGGACCTCGTCGTCAGTGCTGAGCTCGAGCGCACGAAGCATGTCGAGCTGCGACTGTGCCTTCCCGGTCGTCGCCTGCTGGTAGCTCGCCTTCGCGGCCTCGGCTGTCGCGAGCTTGTCGGCGCGGAACGACTGAAACTTGACCACGTCGGCCCCGGCCCGCGCAGCTGCCTCCACCAGCGCCAGCGCGCGCGCGCGGTCGCCGTTGTGGTTGACGCCAGCTTCAGCAATGATCAGGGTTCGGCGGTGCATGGGGTTTCGTCGCGCGGCGCAGCGAAATCGCCCGCCAATCAAGCGGTTGTCTTAGTCGAGCACGCTGGTAAAAGCAACGCAGGCGGGCGGCTCGCGGCGTGTCCAAAGGCCCCGCGGGTGTCCCGCTGGACGACGAATCATGCCGATTCGCAAGGACACAGAAGCCGGATCATCGAGAGCCAATGACGCAAACGCCTGAGATATTGTTCCTGCTGGTCGGCCGCGGTGGATCGAAGGGTCTGCCCGGCAAGAATCTGCGCGAGATCGGCGGCCTCAGCCTGACCGGTTACAAGGCAATCTCTGCGCGGCAGTCCCGCTACTGCTCGCGCCTGATCGTTTCCAGCGACAGCGCCGAGATCAGGACCGAGGCCGAGCGGCATGGTGCCGAGGTGCTGTTCGAGCGGCCGGCCGAGCTTGCGACCGATACCGCCTCCTCCAACGACGTGGTGCTGCACGCGATGGACTGGATCGAGACGCACGAGAAGCGGCGCTACGACGCGATCATGCTGCTGGAACCCTCCTCGCCCTTCGCCACGCCGGCGCATTTTGACGAGGCCGTCGACCTTTTCGCCGCGCGCAAAGCGAGCCTCGTGGTCGGCATGCGCGAGACCGAGGTCTCCTCGATCTTCGTCGGGACGCTCGGCAAGGACGGCTCCATCGGAGGCATCGTCGAGAAAATGCTGACCACGACGGCGCAGCGACGGCAGGATCAGGCCGTCGAAGTCACCATGAACGGCGCACTCTACCTGGTCGGCTGGGACGCGATGCGCAGGCATCGCAAGATCTACGCCGATCCGTCCGCGAGTTACGGCATCATGATGGATCGCATGCATTCCATCGAGATCGAGAGTGCGGCCGACCTCGCCTATGCCTCCTACGTCATCGAGCACGGGATGCTCGATGCTTCGCGGTGGCAGCAGCGAACATGAGCGCACGCCGCCGCATCGCTGTCGTCACGGGCTCGCGCGCCGATTACGGATTGCTGCGGGGCATCCTGACGCGGCTAAAGGCGGCCGACGACGTCGCGCTGAGCATCATCGCCTGCGGGATGCATCTGGTGCCGCGCTTCGGCGAAACCTGGCGGGCGATCGAGGCTGACGGTTTTCAGATCGCCGCGAAAGTCGATCTCGCGCTCGCCGACGACCGCGCCGAGTCTGTAGCGCGCGGCACCGGCATCGGCGTAACCGGATTTGCCGAGGTGCTGCCGAAGCTCGCCCCCGACATCCTTGTTGTGCTGGGCGATCGTTACGAGGTGTTGGCCGCCGCGGTCGCGGCAACTTTGCTCAATATTCCGATCGCTCATATTCATGGCGGCGAGATCACCGCCGGTGCATTCGACGATGCGATCCGGCACGCCATCACGAAAATGGCCTGCTTGCATTTCGTTGCGGCAGAGCCTTATCGCCAGCGCGTGATCCAGATGGGCGAGCAGTCCGATTTTGTTTTCAACGTCGGCGCGCCGGGCCTCGATCTGGCGGACAGCACGCCGACACTGACCCGCGCCGAGCTGTTCGCAAAGCTCGGCATCGGCGGTCCGGAGCGCTTCCTGCTGGTGACGCTGCACCCGACCACCGCGCAGCCCGAGGCGGACGCCGCAAATCTTGCCGCGACCCTTGGCGCGCTCGCCGAGGTCGAGGACCGCAGCATCATCTTCACCGGCGTCAACGCCGATCCTGGATATCGCGCGATCGATGACGCGATCTCGGCTTTTGTCGCGGCGCGACCCGGACGCGCTCACCTTTTCGCCTCACTCGGCAGTGAACGCTACTGGGCTGCACTGCGGCTCGCCGATGCCGTGGTTGGCAATTCCTCCAGCGGTATCCTGGAGGCGCCGGCCGTCGGCGTGCCCTCAATCAACATCGGCGACCGCCAGAAGGGCCGGCTGCGCGCCGCCTCAATCATCGACTGCCCGGCCGATTCGGCTGCCGTTCTCGCAAGTCTCCAACGTGTCCTCGACGGCCGGTTCCAGCCCGATCCGGGCGTTGATCCGCCCTACGGCCGCGGCGGGGCCTCAGAGGCCATTGCCGGAACCCTTCGAAAGATCGAGCTTCGGCGCGCTTTCCCCAAGCATTTCCATGATTTAGCACCTCCACCGAAACCCTCTGGATTGGCCGTATAAGTCCCGTCCATTGTTGCCTGCGCAGCACCCCAGGCTGTATAAATGGGGGCGCGCCGGAGACGAACGGCGCTCGTTCCGGGAGAACGCGACATGACGACGATCGAATCACTTTCCGACGTGACGCCGGCGACCCGCGCCGTCGAGATCGGTGAACTTCCGATTCCGCCCTATCGCGGCAACACGATTCCTGCGATCGACTATGATGCGCACCCGGCTTATGGCGGCATGTTCCCGAAGCCCACCTTGCGTGAGCGGCTTTATGCCCTGAACGTTTTTGCGCGCACTTTCGCCTTCGTCACCATTCGTCGCATCGTCGATTACGACAACATGCCGCTGCTCACCAAGGAGGCTGGTTTCAGCGGTCTCAATGCGCGGACAGCGCTGCGCTACGTCTCGATGTTCGCGAGAATCCGTGCGAGCCGCGCGATCAGCTGGCTGACCGGTACGCGCCGTCCTGCGAAGCCGGTGAACCCGGCGCTGCTCAACAAGATCAAATCCGACGGCATCGTCTGCCTGAACCTCACACCCGACGAGATCGAGCAGATCCGCAACGTGACAAATCCGGGCTTCGCCAAGCTCGACGAGCGCCGCGCCAACATTTCGCCGGAGAAGCGTAAGTTCGACGACAACGTCTACTGGTGCACGCGCTCCGCCGATCCGCAGGCGTTCGCGACCGTCGAGTCCATCTTCAAGCGCTACGGCATCATGGAAGCGGCAAGCGCCTATCTGGGCCGCCCCGCCGGCGTGAAGCACGTCAATGCGCAGATTAACGATCAAGATCTAGCATTCTGGAAGCGTGTGTTCCCGGATACGCAGCTTGCCGACCCCTGGGGCAGCTATCTGCACATCGATGCCACCTACGGCATGCTGAAATGCGCGATTTACGTCCATGACATCGGCCCGGATGGCGGCCCGTTCTGCTACATCCGCGGCAGCCAAAACGCGAAGATCGGCTGGTTCGAGGGCATGATCCGCCGCACCAACGATTTCTCCGGCTTCTCCGGCCGCCGGCCGGACGCGCGCAAGAAGTTCATGGCCTTGCCGGCTTTCCTGCGCAAGAAGGCCGACTTCGGCGGCGACCTGCCGGACAATTCGCCCGACGTGGCGCGCCTGCGCGAGGGCCACTTCGCCGCGACCTCGAACTACGGCAATTGCGTGCTGTTCGACGGCAACGGCATGCATCGCGGCGGCATGGTCAACAAGGGCGAGCGCCGCTGCCTGTTCATCCTGCTCGCGGAAATCTGACGTCAAGCTTGCCGCTGCAGCTTGCTCGGACGCTTGAGATATTCGCCAAGCTGCTCGGGGCTGAAATAAGCCGCCTGGCTGCGCAGCGGGCTGTCCTTGCGGATGAAAGCAAGATCGATCTGGGCAAGCGCGCCGTCGAGCGAGCGCATATGCCCTTCCAGCACGTCGTAGACTGCAAAGCCGGCGTCGTCGCAGAAGCGCACGACGTCGGCGAATTGCGGAATGCCATGCCGCATGGGCATCATGGTGGTTTCGAGGATCATGAGATCGATCTCGCTGATCCGCGTGCCGAGCCCCTTCAACACCTCGATCTCGGCGCCCTGCGTATCGACCTTGAGGAACACCGGGTGCTCGAGCGTCTCCGGCAACAGCGAGTCGAGCCGGCGCATCGGCGTCTTGCGCGCCTCGCCGTCGAGCGCCTTGCCCTCGACCTGTGCGAAGATGCTGGAGCCCGAGATGTCGTCATGGACGTTGAAGGTGATCTCGCCGTTCTCGGCACCGGCCGCGACCAGGAAATACTCGGCGTTGAGCCGTTGCTTGAGCTGCTCCAGCAGCGTTCGGCATTCCGCCACCGGCTCGACCAAGAAGTATTTGGCGCGCGGGAATGCATCATAGATCGGCGACGTGCCGAATGCGACGCCGACGTCGACCACCGTCTTCACATTGAAGCCGAGCGACTTCAGATGCTTGAAGAACAGACTGAAATTCCTGACCGGCGCGTTGGTACGCATCAGGCGCAGGCCGATCGGTTCCAGGACGTTATTGATGGCCTGAAACGCGGCAGAGACGAATGCCTTCATGAAGCGAGCGCCGGTTGGGCAGAAGCCGAGGTGGAGGATCGCGATCGCAAAATGCCCCTGCTCACAATGAATTTGCGACAGTTTGCAATCGACTGGTCGGTTTGGTAGATCAGCCCGGCAAGCCGGTCAAGCGACCGCCCCGTCGGCAAAGACAGCGACATCAGCATGAAAGTACTCGTGACCGGAAGCTCCGGCTTCATCGGCCAGGCATTGGTGCGGCGACTGCGCGCCGAGCATTGCGAGGTCGTGGGGCTCGACAAGGTTCCGGCCGAGACCACCGATATCGTGTGCGATATCCTCGATGCCGGCGGCCTGACGAAAGCCGTCACCGGCGCCGCACCCGATGGGGTGGTTCATCTCGCCGCCCGCATCGACCTCGACGAGAAGACCGACCTTGCCGGCTACACCGCCAATATCGAGGGCGTCGAAAACCTGGTCGAGGCCGTGCGGCGCACGCCGTCGGTGCGGCGAGCGATCTGGACCTCGTCGCAGCTCGTCTGCCGCGTCGGCTATGTGCCGACCAGCGACACCGACTACAAGGCCGACACGCTCTACGGAAAGAGCAAGGTGCGGACCGAGGAGATCGTCCGCAGCGCCGACGGCGCAGAGCGCGAATGGTGCCTGGTGCGCCCCACGACCGTCTGGGGCCCCGGCATGAGCGCGCACTACCAGCGCTTCCTGCACATGATCGAGCGCGGCCACTATTTCCATGTCGGGCACGACCCGCTCTGGAAGTCCTACAGCTATATCGAAAACATCGCCTTCCAGTATTGGCGTCTGCTGAGCGTTCCGGCGGAGCAGATCCACCGCCGGACGTTCTATCTCGCCGACTACACGCCGATCGATCTGATCGCGTGGAGCGACGCATTCCAACGCGCCTTCGGTTCGCGTCCGATCCCGCATCTGCCGACCGGCGTCGCCCACACGCTGGCGCTTTGCGGCGACGCCGTGAACGCGATGGGATTGAAGCGGTTTCCGTTCAACTCGTTTCGCCTGAACAACGTGCTCACGCAGTATCAGTTCGATCTGGCACAGACCGCCGCGGTCTGCGGCCCGCTTCCGTGCGATATGGAGCAAGGCGTCGCAGCAACCGTTGCCTGGCTGCGCAACATCTCCGCGCGCTGAGATCAAGTCGCCGGCCTGTTAAGCCCGACTCCGCCGGCTTCCTGTGGTGCCTTCGCGCGCAGCCTGGCGAGATCCAGCACCAGCCCGGTCGCCACCATCGACACCAGCACCAGGGCCGAATTGGCCACGCCGAGAGGTCCCTGAACCGGACTGAGCAGGACGCTGGCGAGCGCGAACACGAGCAGCAGCAGCGGCGTCATCAGACCGGAGTGCCGGCTTCCTGCCGTGCTCCAGCCGGCCACCCCTCCCCAGATCACGACGTAGACGATCGCGCCGACAAGGCCGAAATCGATGAAGGCGGCGGCCCAGACGCTCGGAAAGAAGCCATAGATCAGCGCTTCCCGCAGTTCGGCCTCCATGATTGCGACCTGATCGCTCTCCGGGAAGAATATCCGCAGCAAAGGCGACAGCGCGCCGATCTCGTAAACGCCCCATTGGGGCGTGAACTTGTCGCGCGACTTCCAGACGATATCGACCGTTCGCACGCCGTGTGTCAGATAAAAATACGTGCTCAACCCAATCATCGCGCTGCGCGCCGACACACGGCTAGATTGGATCGCCGACGCAACATAGCCGCGCGGCTTGACGTTCCAGGCATCGAGCATCGTGGCCAGAACGGCTTCCATCGAGGTCGTACCGGTGGCCTGTGACGGTACCGCCTTCGTCTCAGCGACGCGCTTGTTGAGCTCGGCTGCGGTGATCGCCTCCGCGGGCCTGGAGCGGTGGGCTTTGCTTGATGCCGCGGGCGCGCCGGCTGCCGCGGCCGTGTCGAGCTGGTTTGTCTCCTGCTGCAATTCGGCGATCAGGGGCGACATCAGGATGCAGAAGTTCTGCCGGCTGGACCAGATCGCGCTCGAATAGACCGCGAACACGCCCACGGCGATCACGGTCTTGGGCAGGAGATAATGGCCCCGCGGCAGAAGCGTTCGTCCCTGTGCGAGGCGCACCAGCATCGCCATCGCGACCAAGACGAGAACGAACAGGATCGGCATGCGTCCGGAATAAAGCAGCGCATAACCGACCGGCGAGATGATGGATAGTTGCGCCAATGCCGCTGCCCATCCCCTGATCTCCTCTCCCCTGAGCAAGAACAGCACGAGGGAGGCGAAGCCAAACGAGAACATCACGTAACCGCCATAGAGCAGCGGCGTGCGTCTGATCGCAACCGTGTCGACGAGCCCAGGCGCACAACGGAGCAGTTCGGCATAGCTGGAATTGCTCACGCCGCTGAGGAACGTGCGGTCAAGCGCCACCAGCGCGATGCCGACGATGCCGAACAGCGACGCGGCTAAGGTGACGTTGTTGAGCAGTCGTGCAGAGGCCGGCGGGGAACGGTCGTGGCCTGCGAACCAGCGATCGAAGGCTAGCTTGCCGCCCCGATAGGACAGCAAGAAGACCGCCAGCCCGATCGCAACCACGGTCAGCACTGCCATCGACGGCTGTCCCGGATAGTCGATCGGCCCGACGGCGACAGCGAAAAGCGCCCCGAACCAGATTACGGTCATCAGAATCGCGGGCGACGCGAGAGCGCCGACCAACGGAAGCAGCCGCTGCTGCAATTTGCCGTCCAAGAAGCGCCCCTCGGGTTAAGACGTGAGATTGTCTTGACGTTTACCTATGAACCGCCCTCAGGGGTAGAGCATGTCTGGATCGGTGGGAAGGCCGACCGTCTCGGTTGCGGCGGGTTCCCTGAAGCTCTCGCGCATCCTGTGGACGGCAAAGCCGGTCAGGGACACGAACAGCGCCGCGCTGGCGATTCCGCCGGCAAGCGCCGCACCGTAGATGCCGAGTACGGGGATCATCGTCACGTTAAGCACCGTCGATACCGCGGCGGAACCGAGATTGCAGATCAGAAGATACTTATCCGACCGCGCCGAATAGAGCGCATAGGAGGGAACATCCGCCAGCATGCGCAGGAATATTCCTGGCAGCATGGCGTAAAACACACCGATGCTCGCTGCGTAAGTCGACAGCCCGAGCAGCGCGAGCATGGGCCTCATCGCAAAGGCCGACAGGATCATCGTGGCACAGACGAGTGCCAGCATGGACCAGAAGAACGAGCGCAGCGCCGTGCGATAGGCATCCCTGCCCGCCGTATAGCCCGCAATAACCTTCGGCAGGAACTGGTGCGACACCGAGGCGCCCAGTGACAGCAGGCCGATCAGGATCGTGGAATAGAACGTGTAGATGCCGAGCGCATCGCGGCCGACGAAGGCGTCGATGACGAAGCGATCGACATAGGAAATGACCAGCGCTCCCCCGGCCGTCAGCATGAAGGGACGCGCGATCCAGAGGCCCTGCCGGATGTTCTTGAGGTCCGGCCGGTATCCCCCGAGTTCGCGCCACGGCAATTCGGAGAGCGAGAACGCAGAAAAGGCAATCGCCGCCATACCACCGAGCGCCCACCAGACCATCACTGTTTCCAACGTCCGCGTCGAGGGCGCCGCGAACATCAGAACGGCGATCGCATACACCCAGATCCCGCCGCGCAGGAACACGCCGATATAGGCCCTCACCGGCCGCCAGGTGATGATCAGGATCCGCGTCGCCTCCAGCGAGACGTGTTCGGTGACGAGGATCAGGATGAACCACGGCGCCAGACGCGCCGGAAAGGAGCCCGCGGCGATCGCGACGGCAACCACGATGCCGACCGCCACGAGCGCGGCCGTGCCAAGCACCATCTGGTCGGCGATGATGCGCGCGCGCCGCTCAGGCGTGGCCGGCACCAGTTCGCGCAAGGTGTAGGAGTAGAACTCCAGACCGACTGCGAGCAGCGCGAAGGCCAGCGTCGCGGTCAAGAGGCCGTACTGTCCCATTTCCGCTGGCGACAACATGCGCGCCAGCAGCAACGACAGCAGAAAGCGGCTCGCCAGCGTCAGCGCGCGCAGCACCAGCGCCGCGACCGTGCCGGCAACCGCCGGACGCGTCACGAGATCAAGCAGACGAAGTCGCATCGCGCTGTTTCCATCTCCGCCGGACGACGACATCGGTTGCAAGTGCGTTCCCCGCGGGATCGTCAAGCGACGGCCTTGCAGGACTTCATGAATTGCGGCAGGTGCGCGTTCAACGAGCGTGCCAGCGGCTCGACTGAAGCCCGCACGGCTTCGTTCTCGGGATCGAACTTGCGCCAGCCGAAATAGTCGCCCTCGACGCTGATCGACGCCAGGTGCCGCATGATTGCGCGACGCGTCGCGGCGAGATCGTCAGGCGGTTGCCATTTTGCAAGCCGCTCGGCGAGACCGTCGATCTCGCTTGTGTCGCGGACATGCAGGAAGTGCTGCTCGGTTGCGTAGTAAGGCTCGGTCGCGACGGAAATCAACCCGGCGAGCGCCGCCTGGAAGCCGATGGTACCGGTGAACGTGACCGACACCGCGCACTTCCCGATCAGCAGATTCGCAGGCACGTCGTAAGGCACCAGCACAACGGCCGGCAGCTTCGCCAGGCGCTCCAACAGCTCGCGCTGACGAAAACCGAATTGCAGCGGATGGTCCTTGACGAAGATGCGGTAGCCTGCACGGCCGAGCACCTCGCAATAGCGCACCAGCACGTCGTCATGCGCGAGCATACCCTGCGATTCGAGCCAGTAGTCCATCGAAGCTTCGGGGAAGAGCTGAAGCCCGACGAATACCCGGCGCTCGCGCTCGACTCCGGCGAGCCGCTTGTCCCAGCCGTGATCGAGCAACCCGACCACGGCGACGTCGCGCATACGCACCTTGTGCTTCAGCCGCTTCAGTGCGTCGAGATAGTGGCAATTGTAGCGATCGCGCTTGATGAACCGCCAGATGTTGAAGTAGGCCCCGCGCAGTGCATAGTAGCCGAAGATCCGCCAGAACCTGGCGAGCGAAAAACGCTTGGCGTCACGCACATAGGCCGGCGCGAAATCCTCCCTGCAGAGCTGGCCGACGGCCGCGGCGATGTCCTCCGCGGACGGCTCGCGCAACCAGACCGGCTTTCCCCGGCGCATCAGCATGACCTGATCCGGGATGATCGAGGTCGTCATCTCCAGGAAGTCGATGCCACGCCGCCGCGCGATGCGCTCCATCACGTCCATGACGTAGCGGTCGATGGTGAATGTCATGACCAGCTCGGGGGCAAGCTTGTCAAAAGCCTGCTCGATCGCCTGCGTCATGCCGCCGATCATCCTGAGCGCGACATCGCGATCGAGGCTCCTGAGCACGCGACAGCGCAGGATGATATCGGCACATCCGTCCTGGCCGAACCGGTCGAATGCCGCGGCAGCGGCATCGCCCCTGTCGACGAAGCGATAGAAGTCGTCGACCAGCGAATGGTCGCCGTCCTCGCGCAGATCGCTGAGCACGACGGCGTCGGCAAACTCCATGCGCGAGGCCAGGTACTTCCACCAGGCCGTCGTGCTGTGAATCGTGAAGAAAACGATCCGGGGCATCAGCGCTCGTTCGCGCTTTCCGCCAGGAACGGACTGCTCGGCAAGTTGATGCAGCGGGTATTCATGTCCTCGGCCACGGGGAGCGCCGCGCGCGGACAGTCGCGGTACATCGGCAACAGGTGCATCGGCGTCCACAGCGGGCGTGCACGAATGCCGTGGCCGTGCAGGGCCTGAAGCAAGCGGTCGCGCTCGGGGGCATAGTCGCGGTCGAGCACCAGCGTATTGAGCCAATAATTGCTCTCGGACCCCTTCGGCTCGCGATAGATGCGCGCCGAGGGAAAATCACGGAAGGCATCGAGATAGCGCTGAGCGAGGACACGCTTGGCCGCGACCATTCCCCCCAGCCGCTCCATCTGCGCGCAGCCGAGCGCGGCATTGATGTTGGGCAGGCGGTAGTTGTACGCGATCTCGTCATGCTCGAACGCCCAGGCGTGGGCCTTCTTTGCCGTCGACGTGAGATGCCGGGCGTGGCGGGCATGCGCCTCGTCGTCGGTCACGATCATGCCGCCGCCGCCCGTCGTGACGATCTTGTTGCCATTGAAGCTCAGCACCGCGGAATGGCCGAACGTGCCACAGCCCTTGCCGTTCAGGCGCGAGCCCAGCGACTCGGTCGCATCCTCGACGATGACGAGGCCGTAGCGGGCCGCAACCGCGCCGAGCGCAGCCATGTCGACGGGATGCCCGAAAATGTGCACGGGCACGACGGCGCGAAGCCGGCGCCCCGTGTGCCTGTTCACCCAGGCGCCGTTCTGCTGCACGGCGATTGCATCGAGATGGGCCTCGAGCGCACGCGGGTCGAGCCCCAGCGTGTCCCAGGTCGAGTCGACGAAGTGAGGCACCGCGCCGGCATGGCTGATGGCGTTGGCGGTGGCGACGAAGGTGATCGAAGGCAGCAGCACCTCGTCGTCAGGCTCGACGCCCTCCAGCACCAACGCCGCATGCAGCGCCGCGGTGCCGTTGACGATCGCAACCGCGTGGCGCGAGCCGGTCGCCTCCGCCACCATTTCCTCGAAACGTGTGACGTATTTGCCGGCCGACGACACCCAGTTGGTGTCGATGCAGTCGAGCACCAGCTCGCGCTCGCGACCCCCGAACCGCGGCTCATGCAGTTCGACCGGACGCTGGGCTGAGCCGAGCGCGGCATCGACGGCGTCAAGCACCGGCTTGACGTCAAGCATGGCGGGACGATTCGGGGTCGCTTGCGCGGAGGACATGCTCATGGTGCTCACAACGTGTAGGTATTGACGCGATAGCGGGCGAGATTGTCCTGCTTGGTGAACCAGGCGATGGTCTGCTCAAGACCCCTACGAAGGCCGTCGACGCCGCCGAAACGCGGCGACCAGCCCAGCAGCTTCTGCGCCTTGGCGTTGGAGGCCCATAGCCGCTCGACCTCGCTGCGCTCGGGGCGCACACGAACGTCGTCATGCTCGATCTCGATCTCGACTCCCATCAGCTCGGCGATCAGGTTCACGGTGTCGCCAATCGAGATCTCGAAGGCGCTGCCGATATTGATGACCTCGCCCTTGCCGGCCTTGGAATCAAGCGCCGCCAGGAAGCCGCCGACGGTGTCCGCGACGAAGTTGAAGTCGCGGGTCGGATGAATGCTGCCGAGCTTGATCTTGCGCGCGCCTGCCGCGATCTGGGTGATGATGGTCGGGATCACCGCGCGGGCCGATTGCCGCGGGCCATACGTGTTGAAGGGCCGCACCACGATCACCGGCGTGCCGAACGATCGCTCAAATGACAACGCAAGCTGGTCGGCGCCGATCTTGGTCGCGGAGTAAGGCGACTGGCCCTGCAGCGGATGCTCTTCGGTGATCGGAACGAATTGCGCGGTGCCGTAGACCTCGCTGGTCGAGGTATGGATGACCTTTTCGACGCCGAGATCGCGCGCTGCCTGCAGAACGTTGAGGGTGCCGCGGATGTTGGCCTCCACATACGTGTCGGGCGAGTGATACGAATAGGGAATGGCAATCAGCGCGGCGAGATGCAGCACCGCATCGCATCCCTTCATCGCTGTTCGCACGCCGTTGGGGTCGCAAACATTGCCCGCGAAGACGTCAAACTCCTTGCGGATCTCGGGCGACGAGGAATCGAGCCATCCGTACGAACCCGCGCTGTTGTAGTGCACGAACGTGCGCACTGCGACATTGCGTCGGACCAGCTCTTCGGCGAGGTGCGATCCGATGAACCCACCCGCACCCGTCAAAAGTACTTTTCGCAAAGTTCCGGTTCCCCTCTGGCAGGCCACCCAACCTGCCTGCCCACCTGATACGGCAGCTTCTAATCATTCCCGCCGCTGGAGGCCAGTTTTGAATGCACTGCAGGCCCGCAATGGGCTCGGGACCCCGGCACGAAATACAACCGTCCCTGTTGCACAAGTCTTTGAGAAAGATCAACAAATCTCTTGCGCGACAGGCGCGCCACCGGGGCTATGCAAATTCGCGCACGAGCCGGATCACGCTCTCCTGCTGCGCGGGCGTGATTTCGGCAAAAATCGGCAGCGACAGGATGCTGGTCTGGTCCCGGTATGCATGTGGAAATTCCGCCGCCGTGTGACCGAATCGCGCGTAGGCCTGAAGCAGCGGCAGCGCGGTCGGATAGTTGATTGCGGTCTGCACGCCGTTAGCGTTGAGGTGAGCCGCCAGCGCATCTCGTCGCGGATGCCGGATGGTATAAAGGTGATAGACGTGGTGGCGACCAGGCGCGACCTGCGGTACGCTCACCCCCTCGATCCGGTTGAGGCCGGAATCATAGACCGCGGCCGCACGCTGCCGCGCCTCGGTCCAGGCCGCCAGATGCGGAAGCTTTGCCGACAGGATCGCGGCCTGCATTCCGTCGAGCCGGCTGTTGACGCCCTCGATCTCATGTTGATGCTTCACCAGGCCGCCGTGACGCGCGAGCCGCGTCATGTGCTCGGCAAGCCCGGCGTCATTGGTGACGACGGCGCCGGCATCGCCCATCGCGCCAAGATTCTTGCCCGGATAAAACGAGTAGGTTGCGGCCGCGCCGAACGTTCCCACCATCTGCCCCTTGTAGCGGGCCAGATGCGCCTGGGCACAATCCTCGATCACCCACAAACCATGGTTGCTCGCGATTCCCATGATCGCGTCCATCTCGGCAGGCTGACCATAGAGGTGCACTGGAATGATGCCGACGGTGCGCGGTGTGATCGCAGCCTCGATCGCCGCGGGATCGATCGTAAACGTCACACCATCGGTATCGCAAAACTTCACGACAGCGCCGGCGTGAGTGATCATTGCCGAGGTCGATATCCAGGAATGTGCCGTCGTGATCACCTCATCGCCCGGCTTCACCTTGAGCGCGGCCATCGCCAGATAAAGCGCATCCGTCCCGTTGGCACAGGAGACGCAGTGCTTGACGGATGCGGCCTTGGCAAAGTCGCGCTCGAACGCATCGACAAATGGGCCGCGGATAAAGGCGTTGTCGCGGATGACAACCGCAATCGCAGCGTCGATCTCGCCCTTGATGTTCTGGTACTGGAGCTGGAGATCAGCGAAGGGTACGGCCATCAGTCACTTCCGCAAGGTCAATAGGCGCGCCGGATTGCCGGCATAGGTTCCGGCCGCGGTGATGTCCCTGGTCACCACCGAGCCCGCGCCGATCACGACGTCGTCCACGATCGTGACCGGCATGATCGTGGCATTCGAGCCGATCGACACCCTGTTGCCGATCCGGGTCTCACGCCACAGCTCCTTGCGACCGCGCGCCGGACCACCGCCCGCGAAGGTGTCGTTGATGAACATCACGCCGTGGCCGATGAAGCAGTCCTCACCGATGCTGACGAGCTCGCAGACGAAACTGTGCGATTGCACGCGCGTGCGGGCGCCGACGACGACATCCTTCTGGATCTCGGTGAAGGGGCCGATGAAGCAGTCATCGCCGATCGTGCAACCGTAGAGATTGCAGGGCTCGACGATCTTGACGCCGATACCGAAGCTGACGTCTCGCATTCCGACCTGATGGCGCTCGGGGCCACTCACGAAGCAACACCCAGCCGACTGCGGCGAGGCACGAAGTGAAGCGGCACCTCCTGCCCCGTCTCGATCGATTCGTAGAGCGCCGAGATCAGTTCCAGGCTCTTGCGGCCCTGCAGCCCGTCGACCAGAGCTGCGCCGCGGTCAGCGAGACACTCGACGACCTGCTGATAATAGGCCTGGTGGCCGAAGCCATAGACGTTCGGCGGGTTGACCGAAAACTTTTCGATCACCTCCTTGTCAGACTGCAACTCGTTGACGAAACGCCAGTGGCGGATGTGGTTCATGGCGAAGCCGCCGACCTCGACCGTTCCCTTCTCACCCAGGATCGAGAGCGACCCCTCGAGATCAGCCGGACGCACCGCGGTCGTGGCCTCGATGATTCCCAGTGCCCCATTGCGGAACTTCAGCGTAGCAACCGCCGTGTCCTCGGTCTCGATCTTCACCAGCGCGGTCGCGCTGCGCGCATGAACGCTGACCACGTCGCCGAAGAACCACTCCAGCATGTCAATGTGATGGCTGGCCTGGTTGGTCAGCACGCCGCCGTCCTGCGCCCAGGTCCCTCGCCAAGCGTCTTGATTGTAATAGGCCTGGTCCCGGCACCAGCGCACGCGAACCGTGCCGAGCACGAGCTTTCCAAAGCGGCCGGCATCGAGCGCCTCGCGCGCCTTGACAATCGGCACGTTGAAGCGGTTCTGCTTGACGACGAAGAGCTTGACGCCGGCTTCATCGCAGGCGCGGATCATGTCGTCGGCGTCTTGCAGCCGCAGCGCCATCGGCTTTTCGACCACCACATGCTTGCCCGCGCGCGCGCAGGCGATCGCATGCTGCGGATGCATCCCGCTCGGCGTGAGCACCGCGACAGCGTCAATGTCGTCGCGTGCGAGCATCTCGTTGAGAGCGGCATACGCGGCGACCTTGAACTTCGCGGCGATCGCATCCGCCCGTGCGCGATCGGAATCGCACACCGCGACAAGGCGAGCGCCTTCAATGATGCCGCCGCCGAGGATCTCGGAGTGGCGCTTGGCGATACGCCCGCATCCGAGCAGGCCGAACCTAACCATAAGACCTCGATCTTTCCCGTTGATGGCTCGTGACGAAAGGGTCTGAGCGCACCGGTCAGGCTGACCTATATTAACAAAAGCCCGAATAAATCAAGGCTTTAGACAGTTCAATATCCCCATTCGGGCGTGCCTTGGACATTGCCTGCGTTCCTCAAATGGGATATCCGATCCGCCACATGGTGCCTCCCACGAACTTCACGGATCACAGGGCCGCGGACGGATTTCGTTTGCGCGGCAACGATCGCGGCGTAGCGCTGCTCATCCTGTGCCACCTGGTCCTGGGCAGCATCTCGCTGATCTGCGTGGCGCGCATCTACCCGGTCTACAGCATTATCTTCGACAACGAGAGGCTACCCACCGCGATTGCTACGGTCGCAGCGTTCGCCGTCCTGACCATCTTGTTCGTCCGCGCCCGGTTCAGCTTCGGCTATTTTGCCGGCTACTACCTCTTCGTCATGATTGCCGGCTATCTCTGGCTCAACAACTTCACCGAGTTCGATTACAACCATCGCCTGAGCGGCCTCTCTGCGGCGGCCTCCGCCGTGGCATTCCTGTTGCCAGCACTTCACCAGCCAACCTTGCCGCGATTGCTGGAATTGTCCCCGCAGGCTTTAGAGCGGCTATTGGGCTGGATCGTTCTGATCGGGGCCGCCGTCGCCGCGATCGGGGCGTATTACAACTTCAGGCTGGTCTCGCTCGGAGACATCTACACGTATCGCGAAGCTTTGACCGCACCGGCACTGGTGAACTACCTGGTTGGGATCACAATGACGGCCCTCTTGCCGTTCGCATTCGCATGCTACGCCGTGCATGGAAAACTCTGGCGGGCCGGCGCCGTCGTCATCCTGCTGCTGCTGTTCTATCCGGTCACATTGAGCAAGCAGGCTTTCTTTGCCCCGGCATGGCTCGTCCTCATGTTCGTGGTGACACGGTTCATCGGCTTGCGGCTCACCGTCATCCTGTCCCTCCTGCTCCCGACTGCGACAGGGTTGGTTCTGTTCAGCCTTTACCAGAGCGGCCTATTGCCTGAGCGGTCCGCGATGCCGGTATTCCAGCTGGTGAACCTTCGCATGGTGGCCATACCCTCGCTTGCGATGGACTATTACAACGCGTTCTTTTTCAACCACGAACAGACGCACTTCTGTCAGATCAGCTATTTGAAGCCAATCATGCCTTGCCACTATCGGGAGCCACTGGCAGTTGTCATTTACAATTGGTTTGGCATCGGTGGCTACATGAACGCCTCGCTCTTCGCCACCGAAGGCGTTGCGTCGGTCGGCCCGCTGCTTGCCCCGATCTCTGCACTCGTATGCGGCATCGTCGTCGCCATCGCCAACGGCATGTCCGCGGGCGCATCCCAGCGCATTGTTCTGGTTTCCTCGGCACTGTTGCCGCAGACCCTGCTGAACGTGCCATTCACGACTGTGATGCTGACCCATGGAGCCGTCGTGTTGTTTCTCCTGTGGTATGTGATGCCGCGAGACACAACCGAACGAGCGGATTAACGCGATGCGCGTCCTCATCCTCAACGCCGACTACCCACGCTTTCTGACCTGGCTGTACCGTCGCACGCCCGATCTTGCCCGCGCGACTTACGCGACGCAGATGGCGGCGCGCAATGCCAGCCTGTTCGGCGTTGCCGATTTCTACTCACGCAACTTCGCGGCCGCTGGGCATGTCGCCGCCGACATTCACATCAACAATCCCTGGATGCGCGCAGCTTGGGCGCGCGAACACGGGCTTGCTTTCGAACAGCCACCGGAGCCGGGAAACGAGGCTCAACGGCGAGCGATCCCCGGCTCGCTTCAACGCATGATCGCGCCATTCAAGCCGATCCTCAGGCCACTGGCACGAAAAGTGGGCTTGAGCCCACGGCTCGATGCGCAGGCGGAAGAGATCCTGTTGGCGCAGATCGAGGGATTCAAGCCGGACGTCGTCCTGAACCAGGACGTCTTCCACATCGATGCGCGCCTGGCGCGGCAGATCAAGGGCATCGGGCGGCCGATACTGATCGGGCAGGTCGGCATCGTCCCCTCGCGCGGCGAGGATTGGTCGGCCTATGATCTGATGATCTCGCAGCTTCTCCGGGTCGTTGAGTCCTTCCGCAGCGTTGGCGTCAGGTCCGAGGTGGTCCATCTGGCCTTCGAACCAGATATCCTCGACCGTCTTCCGCCGGCGCCCGAGCGCAGCATCGACATCTCCTTCGTGGGCGCGGTGTCGGCGGATCACCAGCAGCGGGTCGCACAGCTCGAAGCGGTGGCTTGGAAATACGACCTGAAGCTCTACGGCAGCGGCCTGCAGAACCTGCCCGCCTCGTCGCCGCTGCACCGCTGCTATCAAGGCGAGGTCTGGGGCGTGGAGATGTACCAGGCGCTCCGGGCCTCGCGCCTGACGCTCAATTCGCACATCGATCAGGCTGGCCGCGAGGCCGGCAACGCGCGGCTGTTCGAGGCGACCGGCGCCGGCACGTTCCTGCTGACCGATTTCAAGGACAATCTCCACACACTGTTCGATATAGGCAGCGAGGTCGCGGCTTGGCACACGGCCGACGACTGTCTCACGCTGATCGATCGCTACCTTGGGAACGAAGACGAGCGCTGCGCAATTGCTGCCGCAGGACAGGCGCGGACAGTTTCGACCCATACATTCAGGCGGCGGATCGAGGACATTCTTCGCTTTGTGAGCTGAAAGTCGCGAGTCCTTCGCCCTTGACGGTACGAATCAAAATAGCCAAAGTGCCTGCGCTTGATAGACGCCATGTCAGTTTAATGGCGCCTTTTTTATTTAAGGGCCTGGATGGCATACGTTGGTCATTTCAGATTCGGCGAGCAACCTTACCTAAGATCATTCTCAACAAGCGCGCATCCAGCGGATCAAGTACGGGACGCTTCAATTCGCGCCGGATCGCACAACCCCAAAGCGTCGAAAATCAGCTCGAGCATTCGCGTGAACCACATACTCATTGACGAAGAGGATCGTTTGACAAGGTGGTCTGCCTACGAATCACACCGAACGTACTACGGGTGTCCATTCAAAGTCGACACGACGTCAGACTCCAGCGGGTTTCGATTGACCAGCCGCTATCACTTGCTGCCGAAGCCACAAACACGAGTGGACGCTGAACGATGAAACGCTACCACATTGGTGTGTTCCTCGAACTTCCGCTCGACGTCGGCGGCGGTTTCCAGCAGTCGCTCACCGACATCATATGGATGCACGACTGGGCCAGGACCGTCGGCCTGGAGGTCACCGTATTCACGACGCTGCGCGATAACGTTGCGATCCTTGCCGAGCTCGGCATCACCAGCGTGTATCTGAAACTCAACTGGCTCGACCGCCTGTTCTTGTTCCTCAAATATCTGGGACCGTTCGATCTGCTGCAATACAGCCTGCGCGCCTGCGCGCCGTTCGAGAAAAAGCTCCGGAACGCTGAGGTCGATATCGTCTACTTCACCACCACGTCCAACTGGAATCTGGTGCTCTACAAGCTGCCGTTCATCATCACGGTTTTCGACGGTTGCTTCCGCGACAGCCCCGAGTTCGACGAGGTGCGCGAATTCGCCCAGTTCGAGCGACGTGAAATCGTTTGGCGCAGCGCTTGCATTAAAGCCGCCCTTGTCATCACGAACGCCGACGAGCTCATCGATAAATTATGTTTTCGTTATGCGATGACGCGGGACCGCGCCGTCTGCATTCCTCTTTCGCCATCACCTTACGTCACCCGAGCGAACGCGGACGAGGCAACACGGGAACAGGATTCTGCGATTTTAAGCAGATACGGCTTGGAGCCAGGCTATCTGTTTTACCCTGCACAGTTTTGGTCGCATAAGAACCATGCGACCATCCTGCTCGCCATGCGCCTGCTGAGAGATCAAGGGCACAAGCATAGGCTGGTGCTGTGCGGCTCAGATCCTGGTGCACGATCCACTTTCGAGGCACTTGTCACCGAACATAAGCTTGAAGATTCCGTCCGTATCCTTGGCTTCGTCCCCTCCACCGAGCTTGCCGCTCTCTATCGGGCTGCAAATGCGATGGTGATGGCTACCTATTTTGGCCCGACCAACCTCCCGCCCTTGGAAGCTTGGGCGGTCGGAACGCCCGTAATCTATCCGGAAGCATTGAAGGCGCAAGCCGGCGATGCCGCAATCCTGTTCGACTACGACGATCCCGCATCGCTGGCCAAGGCCATCGTCAAGGTCGGCTCGGCGGAGGAGCGCAGCCGGCTCGCCGCGGCCGGCAAGGAGCGGCTCGGTTTTTTCGCCGAGCGGATTGACGAGGGTCATCGCCAGCTCGCCCGGGAGCTGATGCGGCTTCGATACCGCCGCTATCCCCAGATCTACTGACTTCCACAGGAGCAGGAAAGACGATTGGCCGGATGTGCTAAATCAGTTCGGCACCGCCGCCAGCACCCGCGCACGCACCCGCTCCATCAGAAGCGGACTGGCCGCGATGGCAACGACGACCAGCCAGATCGCACACTCCGCGATGAAAGGCAGCAGCCCCGCCCCCGGCACGACATCCCGGATTGCTGCGCCAAGACCCCATCCGCCGAGCACGATCGTCGCCATGGTTGAGATCAGGACCACAACGTGGCGGACCGGATGGCTTAGCGTCTGGCAGACGATCACGAGCGTCAGGATTCCGAACTGGGTAAGCAGGTCGCTCGCAACGATCGCGATTGCGGCACCGAGCGGACCGAGCCGGGGAATCAGCACGGCAGACAACACCAGGAAAACTCCCAGCTGTACTCCCTTGGTCCGCACCAGGAGATTACCACGATTGCTGTGATTGGCGAAACTAAGGGCCATCAGGGAAGGCGCAACGACAGCCGAACCTATCAGCAGCGTGACGGTGAGCGCGGCGTCGTTCGGAATACTGCCATGCGTCCACAATGTGAAGAAATCCGGCCAGAACGGCAGCAACCCGCCGACGATCAAGCTGGCCATCGCGGTGATGAACAGCGATCCGTAAGCGTAGAGGCCGCGCAGCCGTACCAAGTCGCCGATCGCAAAATCGTGGCCGAGCTCAGCGCCGATGGGCAATGTCATCTGGATGCTGATGCCGCGCAGGAAGCTCGAGATCACGCGGATCAAGCCCCATTGCGCGACCGCCACGCGATCGGCAACCATCGCGCTGACCAGCAGCATCGGCGCATTGGCGAGCGCGATCTCCGTCAGATTGGCCACGGCGAATGGCAGCGCAAGACGGAATTGCCCGGCGTTCCATAGCCAGGACCGTGAGGCGATCGCGCGTCCCCGCCGCAGGAATGGCAACTGGCGCGGGGCGTCGTAGACGGTCAAGAACAACGCGAACAGAATCTGCGTCGCGACGAAAGTGATCGCGACCGCAAGCAGGCTCCCGAGCCATGCAACCGCGATGAACTGTCCGATCTGTCCAACTAGCAGCGCGACATTCTGCGACCACACCGCGCGACTGTATTTGCCGCGCACGCGATAGAGCCCCGAGACGAGATTGGCCGGCAGAGCGAGCAGCGTGCCGACAGTGATGACGATCATCGCGACATTGAAGCTCGGCGTTTCGTGAAACCCGAGGACTGCCGCCGGCGGGAACAGCTCGGTTCCCGCAATCAGCAGGGCACTGAGTCCCAGGACGATCACCAGATAGAGCCGCATCATGCGCGCGTAGAAAGTTGCCGTGCGTCCATCGGAATCGACGCAGGCCTTGAACGCGAGAAAGCGGTTGATGGCACGAAGCTGCAGGCCGGCATCGGCGACGACAACGAGGCTTCCGGCCGCATACAGCGCGAGCCAGGCCGCAAGTGTGTCACTGCTCCAGAAATGCAAAAACGCCGGAATCAGAACGAGCTGCTGGGTCAGGGCAAGCAGCATCTGGACGACATTCGCAGACCAGCCACGAATGAGGCGGCGAAGGCGGCCGGGGACGTTCATTCGGCTCTCAGGCTGCATATCAACGATAGATCAGAGACATAGCTCGGCCACCCGTTGGTCATCGCAGTTGAGTCGGGGCAACAAACCGCGACCATCACCCGTCATCGGCCCCCGAAGAGGTCAGACTATAATGAAGTGTCCTGTCGGGTCGACAAAATGAAATCCGGAGTCGGGGTTGTCCCCCCTGCCGCCAGTCGTGTCCTGCACCTGAGACGATGCGGCAATAACAGAAATTTGCGTAACATTGTGATTGTTGTTGGCCTCGTTGCTCTCCGAAATCGCATTATTGTAGTCCGAGATTCCGCCGATGTAATAGGTGCCGGGCGCCAGATTGGCGGGAAGCGCCAGCGAGATCGTCTGGTGATCGAAATAGCCCGTCGCCCCGTTCGCCGACAGCCCTGGCGAGGCCACAGTCGTCAGTAGCGTATCTCCAGTCGTGATTGTTGCGTCGGTCGATAGATAGAGGCCCGAGATCGACGCGGCGGCGGCAGCCTTGCCAAAATTCACCACCCAGAAGTCGATGTTAGTGCTTCCGCCCGCCGCTATCGTCGTGCTGCTCACGCTGTCGAACGACGCGGTCAAATCGGGCTTTGCCGGCGCAGTCACCGTGATCTGCGTAACATTGTGATTGTTGTTGGCCTCATTGCTTTCCGAAATTGCATTATTGTAGTCCGCGATTCCGCCGATGTAATAGGTGCCGGGCGCCAGATTGGCTGGCAGCCCCAGCGAGATCGTCTGGTGATCGAAATAGCCCGTCGCCCCGTTCGCCGACAGCCCTGGCGAGGCCACAGTCGTCAGTAGCGTATCTCCAGTCGTGATTGTTGCGTCGGTCGATAGATAGAGGCCCGAGATCGACGCGGCGGCGGCAGCCTTGCCAAAATTCACCACCCAGAAGTCGATGTTAGTGCTTCCGCCCGCCGCTATCGTCGTGCTGCTCACGCTGTCG